>JACCQI010000005.1 GCA_015709315.1 Desulfovibrionaceae bacterium | reverse complement strand
GGATGGTTTAAGAATTGTGGGTATGAGTTATTTCAATCGTGAAATGCTCTAAAGGCACGAAAAAGGCCGGGACATTGTCCCGGCCTTTTGGGTTGTCGTGTTGCCGACCGCTACTTTTTTTCTTCGCAGCCGTCGTCGGCCATCTGCTTGAGGTTTTCGTAGCGCTTGTTGAAGTCCTCTTCGATCTTGACGCGGTATTTCTTGGAGAACTCGGGATAGAACCGTTCCAGCATGGCATAGCGGTTCTCGCCGGACAGGAACTCCTGCAGGGAGCCGTCCGGTGCCTTGGACTCCAGGATGAACGGGTTTTCGCCCTTGTCCGCGAGGTCGGGGTTGTAGCGGTAGAGCGGCCAGTAGCCGGAATCCACGGCCAGTTTCTGCTCGAACTGGGTCTTGCCCATGCCCTTCTTGATGCCCTGATTGATGCACGGGGCGTAGCAGATGATGAGCGATGGGCCGGGATACGCCTCGGCTTCCTTGATCGCCTTGAGGAACTGCTGCTTGTTGGCGCCCATGGCCACCGAGGCCACGTACACGTAGCCGTAGGTCATGGCCATGCGGCCGAGGTCCTTCTTGGCGGTCGGCTTGCCCGCCGCCGCGAACTTGGCGATGGACCCCATGGGCGTGGCCTTGGAGGACTGGCCGCCGGTGTTGGAGTACACCTCGGTGTCGAGCACCAGGATGTTGATGTCCTTGCCCGAGGCAATGACGTGGTCCAGTCCGCCGTAGCCGATGTCGTAGGCCCAGCCGTCGCCGCCGAAGACCCAGATGGAGGGCTTGGTGAACAGGTCGGACATGGACGCGATTTCCTTGAGCAGCTTTTTGCGCGTGCCCTTGAGGGCCGCTTTCAGGGCCTCGCCCGCCGCCTTGGATTCCTCGGCATCGTCCTTGGCCTTGACCCACTTGTTGAGCTTGGTCTTGAGCGCGCCGGTTTCGGCCTTGGCGGCTTCCTTGACCAGCTCCACCAGGTGGGCGCGGCGCTGGTCTGTGGCCATCTCGATGCCGTAGCCGAATTCGGCGGCGTCCTCGAACAGGGAGTTGCCCCAGGCCGGACCGTGGCCGTCGCTGTTGACGCAGTACGGGGTGGTCGGCGCGGATGCGCCCCAGATGGAGGAGCAGCCCGTGGCGTTGGCCACGATCATGCGCTCGCCGAAGAGCTGGGTGATGACCTTGACGTACGGGGTCTCGCCGCAGCCCGCGCAGGCCCCGGAGAACTCCATGAGCGACTTGCGGAACTGGGAACCCTTGAGCGTCTCGCGGGCCATGACGTCCTTGTAGGCGACCTTTTCGGAGAAGTTGAAGTTGGGCACCTGCACATCGGTCTGGGTGGCGATGGGCTTCATGACCAGGGCCTTTTCCTTGGCCGGGCAGATGTCGGCGCAGTTGCCGCAGCCCAGGCAGTCCATGGTGTTGACCTGGAGGCGGAAGTTCAGGCCCTTGGCGTCCTTGCCCGTGGCCGGGAGGGTCTCGAAGGACTTGGGCGCCTTCTTCATCTCGGTCTCGTCGGCCAGCACCGGGCGCAGGGCGGAGTGCGGACAGACAAAGGCGCACTGGTTGCACTGGATGCAGTTGTCCTTGATCCATTCGGGGACCATGATGGCCACGCCGCGTTTCTCGAATTTGGCCGTGCCCGAGGGCATGGTGCCGTCGACGGAGAAAGCGGAAACCGGCAGGGAATCGCCTTTCTGGGCCAGGATCGGGCGCATGACGTCCTTGACGTAGGGCGGCTCGCTGACGGCCTTGGGTTCGTCGTCCTTGAGCTTCTTCCAGGCGGCGGGGACCGGAATCTCCACGATGGCGTCGGCGGCCTTGTCAACGGCCGCGTTGTTCATCTCGACGATCTTGCGGCCCTTTTTGCCGTAGGCGGCCTCGATGCCGCCCTTGAGCAGGTCCACGGCCTTTTTGAACGGGATGACGTCGGCCAGCTTGAAGAAGGCGGTCTGCATGACCATGTTGATGCGGCCGCCCAGGCCGACCTCGCCCGCGATCTTCACCGCGTCCACGGTGTAGAACTTGAGGTTCTTTTCGGCGATGGTACGCCGCATGGCGGCCGGGAGCCTGTCGTCCATTTCCTCGGCGGTCCAGGGACAGTTGAGCACGAAGGTGCCGCCGTCCTTGATGCCTTCCAGCACGTCGTAGACGTTGACGTAGCTCGGGTTGTGGCAGGCCACGTAGTCCGCCGCCCTGACCAGGTAGGTGGACTGGATGGGCTTTTTGCCGAAGCGCAGATGGGAGATGGTGATGCCGCCGGATTTCTTGGAGTCGTAGGCGAAGTATCCTTGCGCGTACATCTTGGTATTGTCGCCGATGATCTTGATGGCCTGCTTGTTCGCGCCCACGGTGCCGTCGGAGCCGAGGCCCCAGAACTTGCACTGCACTGTGCCTTCGGGGGTGGTGTCCACGCAGTCGCAATCGGGCAGGGAGGTGTTCGTCACGTCGTCCACGATGCCCACGGTGAAGCCGTGCCTGGGCTTGGACAGGGAGTCGAAAACCGCCTTGGCCTGCGCCGGGGTGAAGTCCTTGGAACCCAGCCCGTAGCGGCCGCCCACGACGACCGGGGCGTTTTTCTTGTCCGCGTAGGCGGCGCAGACGTCGAGGTAGAGCGGATCGCCCAGGGAACCGGGTTCCTTGGTGCGGTCGAGCACGGCGATCTTCTTGACGGTCTTGGGAATGGCGGCCAGCAGGTGCTTGACCGAGAACGGCCGGTAGAGGCGGACCTTGACCAGGCCGACCTTCTTGCCGCTGGCGTTGAGGTAGTTGACCGTTTCCTCGATGGCCTCGCACGCGGAACCCATGGCGATGATCACGCGGTCCGCCTGGGGGTGCCCCACGTAGTCGAACAGCTTGTAGCGGCGGCCGGTGATCTTGCCGACCTTCTTCATGGCGTCGAGCACGATCTCGGGGACCGCATCATAATATGTATTGGTCGTCTCACGGCCCTGGAAATAGATATCCGGGTTCTGGGCCGTGCCCCGGATGTTCGGGTGCTCGGGGTTCATGGCCTTGGCACGGAACGCGGCCAGTTTCTCCATGTTGACCAGCGGCTTCATGTCCTCATAGTCGATGACCGCGATCTTCTGGATTTCATGGGAGGTGCGGAAGCCGTCGAACACGGAGAGGAAGGGCACCGAGCTTTCGATGGCCGCCAGGTGGGAAACCAGGGCCAGGTCCATGACTTCCTGGACCGAGTTGGAGAAGATCATGGAAAAGCCGGTGGGGCGGCAGGCCATGACGTCCTGGTGGTCGCCGAAGATGGACAGGGCGTGTCCCGCGACGGCGCGGGCGGAGACGTGGAATACGCCGGGCAGCAGTTCGCCCGAAATTTTGTACATGTTGGGGATCATCAGCAGAAGCCCTTGCGAGGCGGTGAACGTGGAGGTCAGCGCGCCGCCCGCCAGGGAACCGTGAACCGCGCCCGCCGCGCCCGCTTCGGACTGCATCTGGCGAATCTGCACGGTCTGGCCGAAAATGTTTTTCCGCCCCTGGGCGGCCCATTCGTCGGCGATTTCACCCATGGGCGTTGATGGGGTGATGGGATAGATGGCGGCTGTCTCGCTCATGGCGTAGGCCACGTGCGCGGCAGCGGTATTGCCGTCCATTGTCTTCATCGTTTTCTTGGGCATGTGTCTCTCCAAGGGTTTGATTGGATCCGTATCAACCAATAATTTCTGGAATCGTGCGCCAGTATTATTTTTGCCGGACAACCGCCTTTCGGCAGGGGGCCGTCCCGCAACGGTTGGTGCGCGTGTGCGCGTGCTTTCTTAATAGGTTTTTGTCGCGGTTTTGCCGTTTGTGGTCAACCCCTTTGCTTTCCGTTCCCCGTAAAAACTCTGCCGCTTACCGATTATTTCAGTCGTGATTGCCTTGTTTTTATTGTGATTTTATTCACATCATCGGGTTTGTGTCCCCCTTGCCAAGAAATCGTATTGAGGCCACAGTGTCGGCATTGATGACGGAAAAATCGCACTCCATACGAACACGCGGCAATCCGGCGGCATGGGCCATCCTGCTCAGCGGCTTCCTTTCCTCTCTGGGGGTGGGGGTGTTTTCGTTCGCCGTGCCGTTGGCCAGCCTGGACGCCCGCGTGGGGTCGCTGTGGCTGGGCACCGGGTTTGCCGGGTTTTTCCTGTCCCGTCTCCTGGCCGGGCCTCTCGGCGGGTGGTGGTCGGACAGGGGAGGGCCGCGCGCGCCGCTGCTGTGGGGATTCGGCCTGGGCGCGCTCGCGCCGCTGGCCTGGCCCCTGCACCCGTCCGTTTCCACCTTGTTTTTCATCCAGTTCGTGCTCGGCATCGTGGCGGGGCTGGTCCGCCCGGTTGGCCTGGCCGTCCTGGGCGCGCAGCCCGGCTCCGGTTCCGGCTGGTTTCGGCTGCACCCCCTCGTCGCCAATATTGCCCTGTTCATCGGGCCGATTCTGGGCGGGGTGCTGTACTGGAACCGGACCGTGGAACCCGTGCTGGTGGGCATTGCCCTCGGCATGGTTTCGGCCCATCTGGTGGTCTTCGCCCTGGTGCCCGCCGGGGCGTCCACCAACGCTCGCCGGGAGGAAGCCGGTACGGAAAGGGCCGCAGGCGGGCGGTTCGCCGGGCTGCTTATCGCCATTTTCGGACGGACCTTCGGCATCGGTCTGGTGACGGCCTTTTATCCGGTCCTGCTTTCCCTGCGCCTGGGCGCGGGCGGCGTGGCCGTGGGAGTCATGTACTCGCTGATCGGCCTGTCCACCTGCATCGGCCTGCCGATCCACGGCTGGCTGCGGAAACGTTCCGGAGTCGATCCCATCCTGGTCGGCATGCTGGCGAGCGGGGCGGGACTCATGGGGGTCGGTTTCGGCACCGAAACCTGGCATTTCGTCCTGGCGGGGGGTGTCATGGGCCTGGGGTCCGGGGTGTCCATCCCCGAGGCCATGACCGAGGCGTCCGCATCCATGTCCGGACAGGGACGTGCCTTCGGCCTGGCGCATCTGATTACGGGGCTGGGCTTTCTGGCCGGGCCGCTGGTCGGTGGGGCAACCGTCCAGTTTTCCGGCGATCCGGGCCTGCCGTTCATTTTTGCCGGTCTTGTGGGCTGGGTCTGTCTGTCGTTTTGGGCACGGCGCGGCCGGGAGAACGGCCGGGGTTCGTGGAATGCGCCTCTTCTGATCCTGCTGCTCGCGGCGGCGGTGGCCGGGGGGTGGCTGCTGGCCCGGCAGAGCGGGCCGGGGCACGACCGTCTTTACCGCCATACCGACGTGGCCATGGGCACGGTGGTCAACCTGACCCTGGAGGCTGCCAGCGCCAAGGCGGCGGACGACGCCGCGCGCAAGGCCATGGCCTTCATGCGGACGCTGCAACAGGATTACGACTTCCGCTACGAGGAGGGATCGGTGGGCCGCATCAACCGGGCGGCGGGCCGATCCTGGGTAACGCCCTCCAAGCGGGCTTACGGCCTTCTGCGGCGGACATTGAACTTCAGCGCGGTGACGGACGGGGCATTCGACCCGACCATCGGCGCGGCCACCACTTCGCCGCTGTATTTCGCCCTGGACAAGTCGCTGCTCGAGGCCAAGAGGCATTTGGTGGATTATCGGCTGGTGCGCATGGACGAGGCCACCGGCAGGGTCAGGCTGTCCAAGGAGGGCATGGCGCTCGACCTGGGCGGCGTGGCCAAGGGGGCGGTCATCGACGCGACCGTGGCCCTGCTGCGCGGCCTGGGCGTCATTGCGGGCATTGTGGAGGCGGGGGGCGATTTCTATTGCTTCGGCGACCGGGACTGGACCGTGGGCATCCGCCATCCGCGCGACAAGTCGGTCTATTCGACGGTCTCGGTTCGGGAAAAGGGTGTGTGCGGCTCGGGTGACTACGAGCAGTTCGTGGTGGGCGGGCAGGACAGCCGGTCCGGGGTCAGGCACCACATTCTCGACCCGTCGGACATGGCTCCGGCCGACGAGTCCCTGGGTGTGACCGTGATCGCGTCCAGCGCGGAGCAGGCGGACCGGCTGGCCACGGCCCTGTTCATCATGGGCGCGCAGGAAGGCAGGCGGTTCCTTGCCCTGCATTGCCCGCAGGACGCGGCCATGTGGTTCAACCCGGACCTGTCCGTGGTCGTCACCGAGAATTTTCCCCATTGAAAAGGCCCCGTTTGACCGGAGCCTTTGTTTTCCATGGTCGGGGCGCGTCCTATTTTCCCGTGGCGTAGCCCGCGCGGTTCCAGGCCAGATAGCCGCCAGCCAGGCTGCGGACGTTCCAGTAGCCGTGCTTTTGCAGGTAGGAGGCCGCGATGTTGGCGCGGTAGCCGGCCGCGCAATACAGGACATGGTGCGCGTTTTCGTCGAGATCGAATTGGCCGTCCAGGATGTCGGCCAGCGGGATATGCCGGGCGCCGGGGATTTTCCCGTCGGCCCATTCGGCCGGGGTGCGCACGTCGATCAGGCTGAGGGGGGCACTGTCGGACAGCAGGTTCTGGAGATCCTGGGCCGAGTCGATGGACAGGGAATCCACCGGGCGGCCGCTGTAGACCCATGACTGGATGCCGCCGGACAGGTAGCCGTAGATGCGGTCGTAGCCGATGCGGTGCAGCTCCGTCCGCATGCGTTCGTAATCGTCCTTGGAATCGACCACCAGGAGGATGTCGGCGTCCGGCTCCACGGTCATGCCCACCCAGTTGGCCAGACTCGGCTCGAAGCCGATGTTCAGGGAGCCGGGGATGTGATAGCCCGCGAACGCGGCGGCGTCGCGGACGTCGATGACCACGGCCCCGTCCTGCATCTTTTCCTCGAACTTGTACGGGTTCATGGCCAGGTCCAGGGGGCAGCGTTCCAACAGGGGCGCGCCGCCTGCATTGGTGGAGATGATGTGCGTGAAGGACTTGGGCCGGGCCGGGAATTCCCGGCTCATGGCCAGGTGGAAGGCTTCGTACGAGTCGTACCCCAGCATGGGGTTGTGCCGCCGCTCGAACCCGAGGGTGGAGCTGGGCTTGGAACTCATGCCGCGCCCGCACAGGGAACCCGCGCCATGGGCCGGGAAGACCTCCAGGCTGTCCGGGAACTTGGCGAACTTGACGTACAGGGTGTTCCAAAGGTTCTGGATCTGCTCGTCCAGCTTGGCGTCGCCCACCAGGTCGGGCCGTCCGATGTCGTTCACGAACAGCACGTCGCCCGTGAGCAGCATCCACGGTTCGTTGCCGCGCGTCAGGTCGGTCACCAGCAGGGACAGGGAGTCCGGGGTGTGGCCTGGGGTGTGCAGCACCTCAAGGGCGGCGTTGCCCACGGTGAGCTTTTGCCCCTCCTTGAGCGGGGTGAATTCGTAGCCGACCGGGGAGGTCTCGTAGACCATGATGTCGGCCCCTGTATAGGACTTGAGTTCCTGCGCGCCGGACACGTGGTCCGCATGGACGTGGGTATCGATGATATGGACGATCTTCATGCCCTCGTCGCGGGAGATGTCCAGATAGTCCTGGACGTCGCGCTTGGGGTCCACGACGACCATCTCACCGGCCGCGGGGCAGCCGATGACATAGGAGAAGCAACCGAGTCCGGGGGTAGTGATCTGTTTGAAATACATGGAGGTCTCCTTTATGGTTTTTTCTTGCTTATCGCTAACGATAATCATTATGGAGACTTTCGGCAACACCGAACAAAGGGTTATTCAAGGCGGTCGGCCTGCTCGCCAAAGCGGGAGGCCAGGTCGTCGAGAATGATTGCCGTGGCGGTAAACGCCTTGAGCGTTTCATCCGAACCGTTCACCACGCGCCGGTAGGACCATTCGGAGAGATAGAACAGCTCGGACTCGGAGCAGGCGTGGCAGACCTGCTTGAGGGCGGAGATGATCTCGGCCTTGTTCCGTTCCCGCTGAAGGATGGCGCTCTTGAGGCGGTCACCGGCCTCGCCCATGTCCTTTTCGGCGGCGATGGCGTCCTGCAATTGGACGTTGGCGCGCTCCACGGCCTTGGCGGACCGGCGGTAGCGGGCGGCCATTTCGGTGATGGCCGGATTTTCGCCCAGCGCGCGGAACAGGTCGGCGGCCTGCTCGATGCGCCGTCCGTTGAGGCGCAGCATGGCCCGGATTTCATCGTTGGTCAGGGTGCGCCGCTCCTTGGCGTTGCCCACCGCGTATTCCCGTTCCCGGTTGGCCGCCGTGTCCACGAGGTTGACCATGAACGGCTCTGCGTACAGGGAGTAGAGGGTTTCCAGCATGGCCGGGTTGTAGGCATAGTCCAGAACGCTCTTTCGGGCGGTCAGGATGTCGTTGTTGGAAACGACGAACCCGTCCAGTTCGCGGCCGTAATATTTGTTCAGGGCCACGATGGAGGCCAGGCTTTCGGGCTTGCCCTTGGGGCCTTTGGGGCGGAACCGATCGAGCAGGAAATCGGCCAGGGATTCCATGAAGGTCAGTGTGACCACCCTGTCCTCGGCGACTTCCATTACCTTGCCGTCCGAGTCGGCGGCCGTTTTTTCCTCGGGCGGCGGCGGGGTGACGTCCTTGGGCGCGGCGTCGGAGGAAGAGTAGTCGGGCTTGACTTCCGCGCCGCCGCTGACCCAGTCCGGGGCCTTGGGCGGAGCCTCGGCGGGCTGGACGACTTTTTCCCTGATTACCGGGTGTTTGTCCTCGGACTGGCTGAAAAGCAGGTAGGCCCCGACGGCAAACATGACGGCGGTGGCGAAAAGGATGATGGCGGTGCGTCGATCTTTCATTGTTCAACTCCTGAGGGAAAGGTATCAGGTTATGCTTCCTGCTTCCATGAGTAATCGTTGGCCTCGTCGGCGGCGGCGCAGGTCAGGTCCAGGTCGCGCAGCAGCGACCAGAAGGTGGTGCCCTTGACCGCCTTTTCGCACATGGCGCGCAGGCGGGAGTGGAATTCGAGGTTGGCCACCATGGCGGTCAGGGAGAGCTTGCCGGACGCGCCGTCCTTGAGCAGATCCTCCTTGAGCGTCTGGTAGGTGTCCTCCAGGCGGTCCACCCGTTCGCGCAGGCCGGAAAATTCGGGCGAGCACGGCGTGTGGGCCACGTTGAGGATGTCTCGGATTTCCTCCTTGAAGGATTTCACGAACCGGGCCGTGTGTTCCGGCAGCCCTATGCCCGGTCGATCGAATTGCTTGTTCATTTCGGTCATTATGTCAACGGTGCGGCGAAAATACTGGTTCACGCGCAGGGCCACGGGCAGGGTGGCGGCGGCCTGTTCGGGCAGGTCCAACCGCTGGATTTTTACGCAGAAGCTTCGGATGGCCGAGGACAAGGACTCGAAGGTTGCCTTGTCTTGGTAGAAATCCTTGTGGCGGAAGTCCGCATTGAGTCCCTTTTGGCACATGAGGCGGACCATTTCGCCCATTCGGCCAAGTTCCATGAACAGGGCGTCCATGGCCAGGGAAGGGGTGGTCAGGATGTTGTCGTCGATGTATCGGGGTTTGCCGAGCATGGCGGCTTCGCGTCCGATGCGCCGGTCCAGGAAAGCGACCATGCGGCCGGTGCAGGGCAGGAAGATGCTCACCCCGAGGATGTTGAACAGCGTGTGGAACACGGCGATGGAGGTGGCCGGGTCGCCGCCGTCCAGAAGCCCGGTCAACCAGGTGACGGCCAGGAGCAGGGGGCGGATGGCGGCAAGAGCCACCAAGCCCGTGCCCAGGTTGAATAGAATGTGGGCCACCGCGACCTTGACGGCGTTGTGCGTGGCTCCGAGCACGGACAGAAGGGCCGTGGACGTGGTGCCGATGTTGGTGCCGATGGCGGCGGCGGCCGCGCTTTCCAGGGAGATGATGCCGGACATCGTCGCGGTCAGGACAAGGGCCATGGCCGCGCTGGAGCTTTGCATGAGCAGGGTCAGGACGGCGCCCACGGCCACAAAGAGCAGGATGCCGGGAATGCCGCCGATGTCGTAGGAGGGCAGGTCTACGGCGGTGCCGAGGCTCTGGAAGGCGGATTGGAGGACTTCGATGCCCAGGAAGAAGATGCCGAATCCGGCCAGGGCGTCGCCCAGATGGGTGCGCCGGGTTTGGCCGCCGGTAAGCCGCAGGAGCGCGCCCACGCCGATGAACGGCAGGGCCAGGGCCTTGACTTTCACGTTGACGCCCACGGCGGCCACGATCCAACTGGTGGCCGTGGTGCCGATGTTCGAGCCGTAAATGACGCCCACGGACTGGCCCATGGTCATGAGTCCGGCATTGACGAAACCGATGACGGCCACGGTGACGGCGCTGGACGATTGGACAAGGGAGGTGATCAGGAAGCCCGAGGCTATCCCGTGCAGCGGAGTCCTGGTCCACCGGCCGAGCAAGCCGCGCAAGGCGTTGCCGGCCGCGTGCCGGAGTCCTCCCGTCATAAGCCGCATGCCAAGCAGGAAAAGCCCCAGGCCACCCACAAAGCTCGCGATGAGTGATAAAATCATGTCGTCCCCGCTCCTGGAAACATACGGATATTGTAATCCTAGTTTCGCAATGGGCCGAAGTAAACAGGTTTATCGCAGGGAATTTCGGGATCGAGCATGATTTATGAACGGAGTACGCGGGAAAGCGGGTTGGCTGGCGGCGGCACCGCCGTGACCGGCGGCCGTTTTTGTTCGGATGTCGATGCCGTCGATCAGCTCGGATTTTTCGCGGCCGCAGGCGAATATGCCGGACGGGTTTCGGACGGCCGTGCTGTCCGCGGCCGTGCGGTCCATTGCCGCGCGCTCCGAATGCATGAAAAAGGGCTGACGAGGTATTACCTTGTCAGCCCTTGATTTTCTTGGCTCCCCAGCACGGACTTGAACCGCGAACCTAGTGATTAACAGTCAAAAAAATGGGGTGTCGGCAAGGTCCTGTAAAACCTATAATAATCAGATTATAATACTGTTTTATCAGACTTTTATTTGCTCTGCCCACATTGGGATTAACAACCATTAATTAGGGGTAATATGGGGCAAATGATTGACTATATGATTGACTCATTTTTGAGCAGAGACGGGCAGCTTGATTACCTTTCCTGCCGGTTTCCTGTCGAGCAGAGCCAGGTCGTTCTTCACCGTTTCGTGAGCCAGATGGGCATATCGGTCCACCATCTTCATTGATGTGTGTCCGAGGTACTTGCGTACCCGGTCAAGACCGACGCCTGCGTTCACCAGCTTACAGGCGAAGCAATGGCGCAGGTCGTGAAAATGGAAGTCTTTGACGCGCTCCACGTTCGGGTCCACAATTTTGGAATCCTTGAGGGCCTTGGTGAAGTCGGTCTTCACTTGCTGGAGGCTTATGTCAAAAATACGATCCCCTGCAACCTTGTCCTGGCAAACCTCTTCCAGGGCTGCAAGCAGTGTGTCTGTGATGTAGATGCTGACGCCGCTGCCGGTTTTTTTCTGTTTGCGTTGGACGGTTCTGTTATCCAGGTCAACGTCTAGGCCCAGCCGGAGGGAGAGAAGGTCGGATTTGCGAAGTCCGGTGTGAATGGCCGCCACCACTAGCGGGCGCAGGCGGTCGGAACATGCGTCGAACAGGCGTTGTTCTTCGGAGTCAGTGAGATACCGGACCCGTTCGTTATCTTCCTTGAACAGCATCCCCTTGGTCATGAAGGGCAGCTTGTCCAGAATCTCTTTTTCCACGGCCCGGCGGTACATGTGGCGAAGGGTCATGAAGATTCTGTTCCACATGTGATGCTTCTTGGATTTGGCATACTCATGTCGCCACTTCTCTACATCGTCGGTCGTCACGTCCTGGAGGAGTTTTGCTCCCCATCGGTCAGAGATATAGCCGCAGTGCAATTTTTTGTTGCGAAGACCCCATCCACGATTCCGCGTCTCGCAGAAGGGCAGATAGTCGTCCTTGACATGTTCCGCCACGGTGGAGCGGTTCTCCTGCTTGCGGTCAATGTATCTGCCTTCGGCCAGGGAGGATTCAATTTCGCGCAGATAGTGGTCGGCGGCGGCTTTCGACGGGCCGATTTTCTTCCGCTGCGTGTTGCCGGCGGGATCGCGCCAGTATGCGTAATAGACGCGTTTCTCAGCCGGGATGCGCTTGCCGCAACCTTTGCCGGTCTGTGTCTCGCAGGTCTTGCGTTCGGCTGATATGAATCGCTTGCAGTTCGGACATTTGATGAGCAGGGGCATATGTTCTCCCTATCCCGGCCCCCGTTTCCAGGGGCCGGTGTTGTGCGTACATCAGTAACTTGATTTCACCAAGTCGGAAACCGTTTCAATCTGTCCGAGGATGAGATTCAAAACTTGAGCTATGCCATTGAGTCGTTCGCAATCGTCGTTTGCTACTTCGCTGAGATTATCAGCAATATCCGACACCGCGCCCTTGAGAAAAAACACGGCAGAATACATTTCAACGAGTTCTTTACTGGCCTCAGTCAGGCTTTCAGTCGGCGTCAGCATAATCTTATCCATGGACCTGTTCCTTCTTGCTTTTGTCGGCATGACGGCGGACATTCCAATTTAGGACATCCAGGTCATCCACGGCGGGCCTCATGTACTCAGCTAATCCCTTGATGATTCCGGCTGTGCCGTAGTCGTCCATCCCGTCGAGTAGTTCCGAAAGCTTCTTCAGGCCGTTTTGAACGTCGTCGAAAACGCAAAAGACCGCAAAGACCTTGTCGCTTTCTTCCTTGCTCAAAGGATAAGGTGTTGCCTTGCCAGTGGTGGGTGCGGTGGGATAGACTGTTTCAGCCATGATTTACCTCCATGGGGTAAGTTGTGGTTAAGGCTCGGCTGGGAGGTGCGAACTCCTGGCCGGGCCGCTTTGTTTGGTTACTTGCTTTTTTTCTTTTCTTCCTTCGCGATACGTCTCTGCATATCTTCGATAAACATATCTTTGATCGTCATGCCCTTTTCTGCGGAAAGCACTTTGATCCTTTTGTGGAAGTCTTTGTCCAGCTTGATGGAGAGGGTAACTATTTCCTTGTTCATGAGGTTTCTATAAACCTAAGTTTCTAAAATATCAACCCCCGGTTGAAAAATTATTTCCGAGTCTTTTGTTTGTAGTGAATATTTGATAGTCGATTTGCTGGTGTGACACATTTTCTTAGGAGTGCGCGCATGAGAAAAGCTATTTCAATGACGCTTGTTTTTTGTCTTTTGCTTCCGGCGATCTCCTACGGGAAGATGACGGACGATGAGGTGGTCGAGAGTGCCGAGTCTGTCGTTTCAATTTGGCAAAGCGAATTGGACAGAGGGTTGGATATTTTATTTCATCACACTGAATATAATGAGTATTTTTGTGTAAGAACGTTTCAAGGAGGGGCTGTTTCATATGATGTAAGAAAGACGGACTCACTGGTTTCGCCATATAAATTGATAATTGTATTGTCTACATTCTTTAAAGATAACACCAAGTCACCAAGGGCAGATGGACCAGAATTTCAAGGAATCCATTATGGATTCAAGACAGCCGACCAAGCCGTACAAGCAGACACGAGTGCTGATTTTTCTCCGATTAGTCCTATAGAACTTAAAGGGATGTATGCTTTCCAAGGCGGGCAGTGGGTGTTGAAAGCTGGAGATACAAATTTTAAAGGCAATTTTTTGATGAAACCAAAGACAGTTAATTTCCCCACAAAATTGCTCAATATTAAAGCTGAATAGTTCATTTTCCCTTTCATGAACTTCCCGGCGTCCCTGACGGGCTTTTGCCCTCGGGCTTTGCCGTGAGTCTCCGGTTTATGTCGTGAAAGCTCTTCTCGGTGTCGTCGTGCTGTCCAAAACGATTGATGATTTGTTGTTGACATGGTCTCAAGTTGAGACTATGGTCTCAGCATGAAGCCAAGAACAATTGGAGGGCTAATATGAGAGAAATCACACCGATCACGGCTAAAGGGGTTATCAGCATCCTGCATCCCATCACGAAGGGGCGGCTTATGAAATTGTGCGAAAAGGGCACCATTAAGCCGTGGCAGGATTCTACCGGACAAGGAACGACAAGGCTTTTTGATTTTAAGAATCTTGTCGAGATCGCCGTTTGTGAACAGCTACACCATTTTCACGTTCATAGCCTTGTATACGATTTCGCTATGCGGGCTTTGAATGATCTTGAATTTTTTGATCCGAACAAGCGTTACCTAGTTCTTACCGCGTCCGCTGGCAGGGCACTCGGTCAAAATGAAAAGATGTTTCTGAGGGTGGCGACGTGGGATGATGGTGAACGTGATGCTTATTTTCGCGGATACCATGTGAATGGACTGATTCAAGGTCGGGCAACGAATCTCATGATTATCGACTTGGATGACATCAGGCGAAATCTGGAAAGTTTTTTTGATGCAGCGGGAAATCTGCATCATGGGATTGAGGAGTAAAAAGAAACCCCCGGTCGCGCTAACAACCGGGGGCGGACGGAGTCCGAGCTGCGCTAACAGCTTTGGTGGGACCCACTAACCAACCCCACCTTCTACGGATTCTCTGCTCCACGTCAAGCATGGCCGGGACAACTCCCCCGCGAGAAGCGAGGAAGGGAGTTTCCATGGGCAAAGTCCGAACTCGATTGAAGGACAAGCGTCTGGTCGGCGTCAACGCGCTGGCCGAGTACATCGACTCCACGCCTGGAAGTGTCAGGGTCATGATGTGCAGAGGAACGCTGCCGTTTCCCTGGATCAAGCATGGTCGGAAGGTTCTGTTCGACCTCGCAGACGTTGACGGCTGGATAGAGTCGCTTCCTCGATATGAAGCAACATCCCCGGAGGCGGCGTGATGCGCGGTCTAATGAAAGCCATGCTCATGCAGTTGTATTGCCGCCGTCTCCTTTCGCGGGAGGCTACCCAGCGGATTTACAACCTCTTCAGGTTGGCGACTGCATGATCGACAAGAAAGACATCCTCGAACGCCTGGATTTCAGGGCGTTCTACGAGGGGCAGATTCAAGGTTTCCGTCCCGCAGGTGGGGATGAGATCAAGACTCTGTGTCCCTTCCACGATGATTCCCAGCCGAGTTTCTACGCCAACGTCCAGAACGGTCAATTTTACTGCCAGGGGTGCGGCGAACACGGAGACGTGTTCACGTTGTACCAGCGCCTTCACCAGATGGACTTCAAGACCGCACTTGAGGCCCTGGGCAAGATGGTGGGCTTGAGCAACGGCAACGGGACCGGCGAGAAAGCCAGCAAGAAACGTGAACAGGCCCGCGCCGTCATGGAGAATTGCACCGTCCGGTATGACTACCTGGGCCAGGAAGGGAACTACCGCTTCAGCGTTCTACGATTCGAGGAATCGGGCAAGGACAAGACCTTCCGCCAGTGGCACTACGACTTCCAGACGGAAAGCTGGATTCAGAACGTCCAGGGCGTGACCCTCATTCCCTATCACCTGAACGAGATCGCCAACGCCGAAACGGTCTACATCGTGGAAGGCGAGAAGGACGTGGACAACCTCGCGGGCCTTGGCATCGTGGCCACCTGCAACCCGCAGGGCGCGGGCAAGTGGCGGGATGAGTATTCCCTTTACCTCAAGGGCAAGCGGGTGGTCATCCTGCCTGACAATGACGAACCGGGGCGCAGTCATGCCGAGGACGTGAAGCAGAAGTTGCTTTCCCATGTCGCTGGTGTCCGCGTGGTGGCACTCCCCGGCCTACCCGAGAAGGGCGACGTGTCCGACTGGTTGAACCAGGGAGGGACCGTCGAGGAGTTGCAGCGGATCGTCTCGCAGGTGAAGGAAGAAGCGCCGCCCCCGCCCCCATTTTATTTCATCGGCATGTCCGACCTGATGCAGCAGTGTTCGGCTGATTGGCTTATCAAGGGAATCCTTGACCGCAATTCACTGGCCGTACTGTTCGGTGAACCCGCCAGCATGAAGTCATTCCTGGCTATCGACTTGTGTGTCGCTCTTGCCGGTGAAGACGAATGGCATGGGCATCCCGTCAAAGAGAACGTCTCCTGTTTCTACATCGCTGGAGAAGGCCGCCAGGGGCTTGCTAGACGACTTTTAGCCAGGACGATGGACATGGGCAGGAGAATACCCCTCTTCGTGTCCAGCGGGGCCATGGAGGGGACATGCCAGGAAAGCGCACAGAACGTCATCGAGGCGGTCAAGGCGCTGGAGAAGACCAACGGCAAGCCGGGGTTGATCGTGTTGGACACGCTGAACCGCAACTTCGGGGCCGGTGACGAGAACTCTACCAAAGACATGACCCTGTTCGTCCAGAACATGGACCGCCTGAAGAATGAGCTGGGTTGCAGCATCCTGATCGTGCATCACAGCGGGCTTCAAGATTCCAACCGCGCCCGTGGTGCATCCGCATTGCGAGCCGCCCTTGATTGGGAATACCGCCTGACCAAGCAGGATGACACGCGGGTTTTCACCTGTACCAAATGCAAGGACCATGAGCAGCCGGAAGAGATGTACTTCAAGCCGGAGGTGGTGGACCTGCCGTGGACGGACGAAGACGGCGAACCTCTTACCTCCTGCGTGATGCAACTCGCAGACGCTCCTGGTCGAAAAGCGACGAAATTATCAGGTGCAACCCGCATCGCTTATGAAGCCCTGGTGGAGTGCGTGAACCGGCGCAACAAGGGAAACCCAAACATCGAGATAAGCAAGACCCGCATCCCGATCCACGAATGGAGGGAGCAATCATGCTTGTCCGGTATCAGCCAGTCAGAAAACAGCGATTCCAAGCAAAAGGCGTTCAAAAGAGCGGCTGGCAGACTGCTTGATCTTGATTTAGTTCACACAACTAATGATTTTTATTGGGTAAATGATGACCGGACAAACGGACAAGAACCGGACATGTCCGGACATGTCTGATGACATCCAAACCGGACAGACACGGACACACCCCTTTAGGGGTGTCCAGTTGTCCGGTGTCCGGACATCGGAGGCAAAATGAAGATTCTGATTGATAGCCGAGAGCAGAAGCCATTCACCTTCGAGCGGTTCGACATCCAGACGGATAAGACCGGACTGCCGGTCGGTGATTATTCGGTGCTGGGATTTGAAGACCGTGTGGCCGTCGAGAGGAAAGAGGTCAACGACCTGATTTCCTGCCTCATGGGGAAAGACCGTGAGCGATTCCAGCGTGAGCTTGCCAAGGGCAGGAGTTACGACAGCTTCGCCGTGGTGGTCGAGGCCAGCCTTCAGGACATCGCAGACGGACGCTATCGAAGCGATATGAAGCCCCACAGCGCACTTCAGTCCATCGCCGCCATGATGACCAGGTACAGAGTTCCCTTCGTGTTCGCAGGAACCAGAGAGGGCGCAGAGTACATGACCTTCAGCCTCTTGCAGAAATATCTCCAGGAGATCGAGAAGCGGTACAAGGCAGCCGTGAAAATGGGGCAGGTCGCATGAAGAAAGGTGTCTTTGTCTTCGTGGGTAATCAACGTGATTCCAGTGGGTTAGCAGATGCACGATGATGTGTGGTCATTAGGTGCTTGCTGTATCTATTTGAAAATAAAAGACAAGTTAGGCGAAAAATAAGGAGTCAATCATATGGTCAATCAAAAGCAAAACACGCCAGCGGACCATAGGTCTCGCCCGAGGAACCCTGACGGAACATGGCGTTCCCCATTGGGAAAGGTGAAGAAGCGCCGTCCGAAGGGTGATGTGGAGGAGATCATCGCCGGACTTCAGGAGGGAAGCCTGGATAAGCGCACAAGGACAGCTATGCAGTTTCAGGCGGTGAAGGAAGCCTTGGGGGAAGACCCGACAGCGGTTGCCAAGGCCCTCCTGCGACATGATGTGGCGGTCTATGCGGTCATCAACCGGGCAATCCTCGAACACGTCCAGAACAAGCAGGGCGAGATCGTCACGAAGAAGGGTGAACTCCCGGCCCTAGTGACTCGTGACCTGCCGAAGTTCCAGCAGGCCATGACTAAGGCGGTCGAGGCCCTGATTCGGCTGGAGGGGAAGGACGGCGGCAAGGGATCGCTGGACGTGGCGGACATCATCCTGGACTGCGAAACAGACAACGCAGAAGGAGAGTGAACATGGAATTGCGGATGACGAAGTTTGAGAAACGGGCCATGGAGCAGGAGTTTCGTTCCATTGGTGTGCCATGTCGCTTGAGAGGCAAGATAACCTACATTGCCGGGCAACACTTCCAGGCGGCTCTTGATCGTCGCTCTGTCGGCTTCTGGCGGCGTCTGTGGGCGAAGGTCAGGCCATGCAAGTAACCCCGGCCAAGGTCCGATCCTGGCGCAAGGGGGCTGACGGTTTCCTACAATGGGTCAAAGACGTGGAGCCACGCATACCAAGTCGCAAGGGCGGGTTCGAGGTCTTCAAGCCCGTTGACTTTCAGGTGGAGGCGGTCCGTGACGCCCTCGCGCAGGATGATGCAGGCAACTGGCTTCACCAGACCATTTGCTTCAGCTTCCCCCGGCGGCACTCCAAGACCACGCTAAACGCACTGCTTGTGACGTGGCGGTTCACGCTCTTCGGGCCGAACGAGAACATCAAGGTCATGGCGAACAGCGAGCGGCAGACCCTTTCCGTGGGTTTCTCGCTGGTGAAGAAGATCGTCCTGAACACGCCGTTCCTTCTTTCGCAGGTGGGCCGGGAGAACTTGCGGGCCTACGACATCCAGCATCCGAAGTTGCAGAACATCATCAGCGCCGTGTCCTGCAACGTGGCGGGCCTGTACGGCGAGAAGATCACATGCGGCTGGGTCTCCGAGATTCACGCAGCGGCCAGCGACGAAGCTATGCAGGTCTTGGCGTCCAGCTTGGGCGACACGGAAGGAAGTTGGCTTCTGGTGGACAGCACCGTGGATGCAGTGGGCGGCCCCATGCACCGGCTGGAACAGCTTCAGGACGCAGGCGAAGACCCCACGGTATTTGTCCGGCGTGTGGAGTACCGGGACTTGGAAGAGGCCCTGGAGAAGTCCCCACCGTGGATTGACCGGGCATGGCTGAAGAGTCGCCAGAAGCAGCTTTTACCGGCTATTTTTAAGACGCAACACTTGAACCAGCGCAGCGCGGCGGCAAGCAACCTGTTCGTCATGGAAGACATCAGGGCGGCGCGGGAGGTGGTCCCGTGTCCGATGGATGGGGAGGACGTGGAGCGGATCGCGGCAGGCAGGAAGTATGCCACTGGCGGCGGTCTGGACAGAGCCTACTTCGGGAGTCTCCACGGTGACGCCACGATATGGACCAGCGTTGCGAAGGTGGCGGACGCTGACGCAGGGGAGCCGCATTTTTGGGTTTTGAACCAGAAGGCCATCCTGGGCAGCCTTGGGCGCAGCATCAAGAAAGAGATCGCCAGGGACGTGGAGCGGTACGACCTGGGGAACGTGGTCATCGAAGCATACAACGCGCAGGATATTGCCACCTGGGCAATGGAACAGAAGATTCCCTGTGAGATCATCCATGCGACGAACACGAACCAGGTTCCGGCGTTTATGGAACTGTACCGGATCGTGCGCGAGGGGCGCTTGCATTTTTCTCATGCCCTAGAAGACCTCGCCAGGGAGATGGAGACCTTTGTCTATGAGTTGAAGGGCGACAAGCCCAAGTTCGGGAGCGACAAGTGGCACGACGACCGCGTTTATTCCCTTGTGTGGGCGGTCTACAGCCTTCGAGCGCGAGAACTGGCCGTGTACGAGTTGCCGGACATCATTTGCGACAGCCGGTCCAGCCATGCGTCCTTCTGCTACCTGCGGGATGGTGACTTGATCCTGCCGTGTTCCGAGCGATGCGAGGCGCACAAGCGATGCGAGGTCATGTACCTGCAACATCGAGCCGTCCGCGTGGAATCCGAATTGACCCTTCCCGAGTTCTTCACAGCGATGGTCAATGTCTCCGGCGTGAGGTCATACCGCGCAATTTAACGGCGGTTAACGACCGTTAATATTTACATAAGTATTCCAAGGCGTTATATGTAAACATGGAGCATAAAAATGATTTTTTCTCAAGCTGAAAATATAGTTCGGGCTACCTATCAGGCGGCGATGCTGGATGCGAACCGGGATCGGAAAGCGAACGCGGCCAAGCGGCTGGACTATTATCACGACTTCCAGGCGGACTACATCCGGGAGCAGTTGGCTCGGCATTTTGCCAAACCGGAGAACATGACCCCGTGCTTCGTGAATCTGGTGCGGAAGATCATCAATCAACTTGCGATGGTCTACGTCCAGGACGCCCGCCGGACAGTGGACGATGGAACGCAGCGGGACCAGGACATCTTCCAGGAGATCATCCGCGCCTGTTCGCTTGGGGTGAAGATGAAACTCGCCAACAGGTACGCAAAGCTCCTGGGCGTGGTCATGGTGCGGCCCGTTTGGCGCAATAACGCATTGGACCTGGACGTGATTTGCCCTGACGTGCTGGACGTGACGTGCGGGGAGACCCCGGAAGACATCCTTTCCGTGATGGTGACGCACTACCCGGACAGCGGGCGCAAGGACGAAGTGACCTATGGGCATTGGACGCCCGAGGCTTTCAAGCGCCTGGACTACAGGGGAAACGTCATCCACGAAGAGTCGAATCCTTATGGGGTCATACCGTTCTGTGCGGTGTGGAACCGTATTCCCACGGATACTTTTTGGACGCCCGGCGGGGAAGACCTGGTGGTCATCCAGGAGGCATTCAACGAGAAGCTGACGGACCTTCTTTACATCCTGCGGATGCAAGGCTTCGGCGTGGGCTACGTCAAGGGCATGAAGGGGGAGCTTTCGAGCGTTGACCCCGGCACCTTCTTCAACCTGCCCGAGGGCGGGGAACTGGGCTTTGCCAAGACGAACGCGCCTGTGAATGACGCCCTGGTCGCCCTAGAATTTCTCTTGAAGCAGGCGGCGGTCTCGAACGGGCTTCCTGCATCGAGTTTGACCACGGACCCCACGGATGAAAGCGGCGTGGCCAGGATCGCGGGCAACCGTGAATTGGAAGAGATGCGCCGGGATGACGTGGACCTGTTCAGGGGTTACGAGCGGCGTCTTTTCCGGCTGGTGCGGAAGGTCTGGAATCACCACAACCCGGCCCGGCAGTTGAGCGAGAAGGCGGAGCTGGTGGTGGACTTCTACGACCCGAAGCCATCCGTGGACCCGGACAAGCAGGCGTCCGTATGGGATTCCCTGCTTGCGATGGGCGTCATCAGTCCCGTGGACATCATCATGGAACGGAATCCGGACCTATCCCGCGAAGAGGCGAAAGCCCGTCTGGTGGAAATCCAAGAGGAGCAGCGGGAGTTCCAGGAGAACACTATTTAGCGCCTACCCGGCGAAAAAGGGGAAAGCATGAGCGACGAACAGAGCGGCAACGCCCCCGACAGCGGCGAACAGCAGCAGGCCCAAGGCAACGGGAACGCGCCCGACAACCGCGAACACATGATTCCAAAAAGTCGTTTTGACCAGGTGGTGAACCAGCGCAAGGCGGCAGAATTGGCCCTGGATGAGATTGCCGGGGAATTGATCGAAGAGGTTCCCGAGGACATGCGGGACGTAGTTCCCGACCTTCCCCCGGCGCAGAAGATCAAATGGCTTCGAGCCGCGATGAAGAAGGGTCTCTTCGGAGGGAATCAACAGCCGAGCGGGCCGGACAGCAAGAGGCCGGGCGGCAAGCCGCCCACTGACTTTGATGGCATGAACCCCACGCAGATCATGGCGCAGGGGTACGGCCAAGCCAAGTAAAAGGACATTATCATGAGCATTACCCTTCTTGAAGCCGCAAAGCTGGTCCAGAACCCGCTGATGCGCGGCGTAATCGAAATCTTCCCCCGGACTTCCCCGGTCCTGGAACGGCTGCCTTTCTTCCCTGTGAACGGGCAAGCCTACGTCTACAACCAGGAAGAGACCCTGCCCGGTGTTGCGTTCCGTGGCATCAACGAAAGCTACACGGAATCCACTGGAGTGGTGAATCCTCAGACCGAGCGTCTGTACGTCCTGGGCGGCCTGTCCGCCGTGGATCGCGCCCTGGTGAAGACGCAGGGCAACGTGAACAACCTTCGCGCCACCTATGACGGCATGAAGGCCAAGGCCGTTGCCCTGGAGTTCACGAAGAAGTTCTTCAAGGGCGACTCCGAGGACGATGTGAACGAGTTCGACGGCCTGGAAACCCGCCTGACGGGCAATCAGGTGGTCGATATGGGGTCCAGTGACGGCGGCGACACCCTGACCCTGACCAAGCTGGACGAAATGATGGACGCGGTTCAGGGCGGCCCGGACGTGCTCTTCATGAACAAGACCATGCGCCGCAAGGTCAATGCCCTGATTCGCGCAGCCGGTCAGGCCACGGAAACCGTTTCCGATGCTTTCGGGCGTCAGTTGTCCAGTTACGGCGGCGTCCCCATTGCCGTGATCGAGCAGGACAAGGACGGCAACGAGATCCTGGGCTTCTCGGAACCGGACCTGGACAACGGGGACAAGAGCGTGACCACCAGCATTTACGCCGTTCGCTTCGGCGCGGCTGAATGGGTTTCCGGTCTTCAGGCTGGGGACATGGATGTGGTGGACCTGGGCCTGAATCGAACCAAGTACGAAACCCTGATCGAGTGGGTTTGCGGCATGGGCGTCTTCCATCCGAAGGCCGCCGCCCGCCTGCGTGGGATCAAGAACGCCTAACGGCGGGAGGATAGCAGCATGATCGACTACACCTTCACCCTGAAGGATTCCGGCCTGGTGGCCTCCAATGCGGCGGGGACCGTGGGCGGTTTCGCCAAGGTGGCCGACGTTGGCAACGGGTTGATTGACGCGGAATTGGTCATTGACGTGTCCGCAATCGAAATCGCCTCGAACGATGAGATTTACAGCATCGCCATTCAGGGCAGCGACACCAGCGACTTCACCACGGGTTCCCCCGAGAACGAAGAACTGGCCGTGCTGAACCTGGGGGCGGCTGAAGTCCTGACAGGCAACCAGGACAGCGAGACGGGGCGATATGTCCTGCCCTTCCGCAATGAGAAGAACGGCTCGGTGTACCCGTACCTGCGGGTCTACACGTCCGTTGACGGGGATGTGGCCACGGGCATCAACTTCACGGCCCACCTGCAAGCAAAAGCCTAAGAGTTCGGGCATTGCCATAAACGTCTATTGGCACGACCTGACGCGTTAGGCGTGGCGTGAGGTTCTCCCCTCAACAAGGTCGGCCCGGTGCCACCGGACATCGAAAACGCCCTCTTGGGTTCCGGTAAATTTTACAGGAGGCAGTCATGCCAAATTATGACAGTAAGACAACCGGCAGGGTTTCGGACACAGCATATCTTTCAGTCCCTTCAGACGTGAATCTGCATCAGGTCGTAATCGAATACTATGACGGCGACGGCAATCCGGTGGAGTGGGTGGAGGCATCTGTCTCCATTCATGTACGGGTTCCAGGGGCTATCCTTTTTGTTCCGGCTCCATACTCAGAGAGGGGCAGAGTTCCCCTGTACCGCGTGGCTGCATCGGAATTTAAGTTTGTCCCTTATGACCACAGCAGCGGAACCACGGAACAGGGAATGCCCGATGGGTATACCTATCAAGTCTTTTGGGAAGGAATGTAGCCATGCCCACAGTGGACAGCACGAACAGCTATGTGACGGAAGCAGAGGCGGCAACCTACTTCGGGGAGCGTCTGTACGCCACGGCCTGGACCGGGGCCAGCGAGGCAGACCAGCAGAAGGCCCTTCTCATGGCCCGGCGACTTCTGGACCTGCATATTTCCTGGAAAGGAACGCCCACGGACGAAGACCAGGCGCTTGCCTGGCCGCGTGAAGGCATCACCGGGATTGATGACGACGAAATCCCCGAGGCGGTGGAGACGGCGCAGCTTGAACTTGCGTTGACCCTTTTGGGAACTGACCTGACGGCTTCTCCTGAAGGGCAGGGGATAGCGCGGCAGAAGGTTGATGTTATCGAGACTGAATACAACCCGGCAGACAGGGGCGGGGTCATTCCCGACAGCATTGTGTTCATGCTTTCTTCCTTGGGAAGTCTTCGGGGGCGTCAGGTCTCATTCAGCGTGAGCCGGTAACATCATGAACCGTACTGTGCAGGATGATTTTTTGAAATTTCATCACCGGGTTGAGCAGCGGGCAAACCAGCTCGCCGTTGACATGGTGGAAGTCTTGGAGAAGTCGCGCTCTTCCGTCCTGGGGAAGCTGGCTAGTCTCGAAGACAAGATGCTGAAGGGTGAGTTCGTGGACGAACCTCAAGCCCGCCGTGCGGCCCTGCTTCGAGCGCAGAAGGGGGAGATGGATCGCCTTCTGGAAGAGATTTACGCGGAGATGGGGGAGAAGGTCAAAGACGCTGGCGCAGACGTGATGCAGGCAGCGGGAAAGATGACCACGGCCACCATGAACACAACCTTGGGATTGACCACGACCTTCACCCATCTTGACCGGGCAGCGGTGAACGCCTGGTTTGAAATGTCCACCGTGGACGGACTTCTGGTGAATGAGTGGCTGAAGAAGTTGGAGCAGACCGCCGTTGATCGGATCGTCAGCACCGGACGGCAAGCTATGGTGGAGGGTTTGGGAACGCAGGCAACGGCCCGTCTTATGCGCCAGAAGGGCGTTCAAGGCAGTGTCCCCGGCCTTGAGGGGTTGGCTCGAACCTGGCTCCAGAGCGCAGCCCACTATGCCAAAGAAAAAACCGTCACAGACCAATTCGGAGACTTCATCACCGGCTGGGAGTATGTGGCGACCCTCGATAGCCGGACGTGTCTGATTTGTGGGCCAGATGACGGCAAGGTCTACGAGAAAGACGAGCAGAAACCCACGCTCCCCCGGCATTGGCGTTGCCGATGCACCTATATCCCGAAATCTCCCACATACCGTGAATTAGGTGTCGATATGGAGGAACTGAACGACGGAACCCGACCTGCGGTGAAGCACAGCGAACGGACCGTGCATCACCGGGACGGCAGTACCAGCACCGCCTTTTCGGTTGAATCCGTGGAACATGTTTCCGGCAAGACAACCTACCAGCAGTGGATGAAACGACAGCTTGAGGAAGACCCGGCCTTCGTGAAGTCAGTCCTGGGAAAAACCCGGTTTGAAATGTTTCGGGATGGCCGGTTGACACTAAAAGCCATGTCTACGCATGGGCGGATCAAGCGGTTGGCGGAGCTGGGCGCATAGAAATTATTTCATCGCAGAACCGCATTCAGAGCAGATTACGGTCAATTTATCGTTTTGGGCGTTGGCCTGTTTAATGCTTCCATCGAATTTGACCACCTCCAAATCAAGCCGCTTCATAAAAGGGTAATCATTTTCTGATAGGGTGACATTCCCTTCGGCGTGACACTCAGGGCAGACAAATTTTTCAGTGTGTACGTCTCTACTTGCCATATAGCCTCCAGTGCTTTCCTGCTTACTTACAGAGAGTTAAATCGTTTTAAGAATAGCTGGGCAGTTGATCCGTATTCTAATCTGAAGCTGTCTTTTTTTTCAAATGATTGACTATTTGATTGACTCAACGAAAAAAGGGTTACGCTGTGTAGCGTAACCCTTTGATTTCTTTGGCTCCCCAGCACGGACTTGAACCGCGAACCTAGTGATTAACAGTCACCCGCTCTGCCGATTGAGCTACTGGGGAACATTTGCCGTCGAAGCGAGAGAGTGTTTAAACAAATCGGTTCTGGGGGTCAAGGGAAAAAGGGTGGTTGGCGGCACTTTTTTAAAAAATTATTTTTCCGGGGCGGATAGAGGCGGTTTTCTTGACTGGAATCGTTATTTGGCTTACGGAATCAACGTCTCTCGCATTTTTCTAGACTTTTGGAGAGACAGGGACAAATATTTTGGCACAAGAACAAAAAAAGAATAAGAAAATCAAGCTTGCAACCAAGTCGCCTAATGCGGAAAGGTTCATGCCCATGCTCGAGGCCCTTCAGGTCAAGGACGAGCTTAACTCCGTCATCAAGACCCGCGTCGAAAAAGCGTGCGGCCTTTTGGACGACAACATTCATCTTTATCCCAATGATTTCAGGCGGGACGCCGAAATCAGCGAAATTCGGGACAAATGCGGCCATGTGGACGGCGAGACCCTGGACAAGGACGACCGGGAATATTCCGTTGCCGGGCGCGTGGTCTCCTACCGTTCCTTCGGCAAAGTCACCTTTTTTCATCTCCAGGACCGCAGCGGCAACATTCAGGTGTACGCCGCCCGGGACGAGCTGGGTCCCGAGGCGTACCAGCGGTTCAAGAAGACCGACATCGGCGACATCGTCGGCGTGGTCGGCACCCTGTTTCGGACCAAGACGGAAGAGCTGACCATCAAGACCCGCGGCTTCAAGCTGATCACCAAATCCATGCGTCCGCTGCCGGAGAAATATCACGGCCTCAAGGACGTGGAGACCCGGTACCGCCAGCGATACGTGGACCTCATCGTCACGCCCAAGACCAAGGAAATCTTCAAGGCCCGGACCGCCATCGTGCGCGAGATGCGCAACTTCTTCGACGAGCGGGGCTTCATGGAAGTGGAAACGCCCATGATGCAGCCCATTCCCGGCGGCGCCACGGCCAAGCCCTTTGAAACGTACCACAACGCCCTGGACATGAAGCTCTACATGCGCATTGCGCCGGAGCTGTATTTGAAGCGGCTGCTGGTGGGCGGACTGGAGCGGGTCTACGAGATCAACCGGAACTTCCGCAACGAGGGCATCTCCACCCAGCACAATCCCGAGTTCACCATGCTCGAATTCTACTGGGCCTATGCCAATTTCGAGGACCTGATGGATCTGACCGAGGAGTTGTTCGCCCGGATTGCCGAGCGGGTGACCGGTTCCACCGTGGTCGAGTACCAGGGCGACAAGATCGACCTGACCGTGGGTGCGTGGCACAGGGTTCCCTTCCACAAATCCCTGGAGACGATCGGCGGCGTGCCGCCCGAAGTCTATGCGGACTACGAGAAGTGCAAGGCGCTGGTGAAGGAAAAGGGCGAAAAGGTCGTGGAGGGTGAGAAGCTCGGCAAGCTCCAGGCCAAGCTGTTCGACCTGCTTGTCGAGCCGAGGCTGGTCCAGCCGCACTTCATCTACCATTACCCGACGGATATTTCCCCGCTCTCGCGCCGCAACGAGGAGAATCCGGACCTGACGGACAGGTTCGAGTTGTTCATGACCGGCCGTGAAATGGCCAACGCCTTTTCCGAGCTCAACGATCCCGTGGACCAACGCGGCCGTTTCGAGATACAGGTGCAGGAAAAGGAGGCCGGTGACGAGGAAGCGCATTTCATGGATGAGGATTACGTCCGGGCCTTGGAGTACGGCATGCCTCCGGCGGCCGGGCAGGGCATCGGCATCGATCGCCTGGTCATGCTCCTGACGGACAGCGCCTCCATCAGGGAGGTCATTCTTTTTCCGCTGCTCAGGCCCGAGGCCGGTTAACGAGGGCGCGGTCCCGAGGAAAGTATGAGATTCGAGACCTTCATCGCACTCCGCTACCTGTTCGCATTGCGCAAGCAGTCGTTCATATCCGTCATATCGCTGTTTGCGGTCTGCGGAGTGGCTATCGGCGTCGGCGCGCTGATCGTCGTCATCGGTGTGATGAACGGTTTTTCCACGGACCTGCGCGATAAGATTCTCGGCGTCAACGCCCATATCCTGGTCACGTCCCTGCGGGGCGGGATGGCGGATTACGAGGAGCTGGCCGAGGAGGCGAAAAAAGTCCCAGGCGTCACCGGGGTGACGCCTTTCGTTTATTCCGAGGTCATGCTGTCCACCCGCACCGGAGTCAAGGGTGTTGTTTTGCGGGGCATCGACCCGACCACCTCCGACTCCGTGGTCAGTCTTTCCAAGGACATGGTCAGCGGCGATCTATCCCGACTTGCGGACGAAGGGGATGAACCCGGCATCATCATCGGGTCCGAGCTGGCCAGGCGGCTGGGCCTGACCGAAGGGTCCGAGGTGAACCTGCTGTCGCCTTCGGGCCGGTCGAGTTCCGCCGGCTTCACGCCCAAGGTGCGCCGGTTCCGCGTGGCGGGCGTGTTCCGCACCGGCATGTTCGAGTACGACTCCTCGCTGGGCTACGTGTCCATACCGGCGGCCCGGCAACTGCTCGGCTTCAAGAGGGACGTGGTGTCGGGGTTGGAAATCAGCGTGGACGACGTCTACAACGTGGAGGCCATCACCCGGCAATTGCGCGAGCGGATCGAGTCCTTCACCGTGTACGTCCGCCACTGGCAGGAGATGAACGCCAATCTTTTCGCTGCGTTGGAGCTTGAAAAGTCGGCCATGTTCATCATCCTGGCCATGATAGTCCTGGTCGGATCTTTCAGTATTGTCACAACGTTGGTTATGCTGGTAATACAAAAAACCAAGGACATTGCCGTATTGATGTCCCTTGGGGCCGAGAAGAGCAGCATCAGGAACATCTTCATGTTCCAGGGCACCCTCATCGGCTTGGTGGGAACGGTGCTCGGATTTTGCATCGGCGTGCCCGTCAGCCTGTTGCTGAAGAAGTATCAGTTCATCAAGCTGCCGAGCAACGTCTACCCCGTTGACTATCTGCCGGTGCGGCTCGAGTCCCTGGACATGATCGCCATTGGCGGCGCGGCATTTTTGCTGTGTTTTCTGGCAACCATTTATCCGGCCCGCCGTGCCGCGGGCCTGAGTCCCAGTGAAGCCTTGCGTTATGAGTAATGAGGCTATATACAAGCTGGTTGCCGTTAGTAAGGAATTTGAAGGTCCTTCGCAGCCGGTGCGCGTGCTCCGGGAGGCGGACCTGACCATCGAGAGAGGAGAGGCGCTGGCCATTCTGGGCGCGTCCGGGTCGGGCAAGACCACGCTCTTGCACATGCTCGGAACCCTGGATCGGGCCACGAGCGGAAAGATCTTTCTCAACGGTGTCGATTTGGGCACCCTGGGGGACAGGCGGCGGGCCGTCATACGGAATCGGGATATCGGATTCGTGTTTCAGTTCCATCACCTGTTGCCGGAATTTTCCACCCTGGAAAACGTGGCCATGCCCGCCTTCATCGCTGGCGAGGGACGGGCCAGGGGAATGCAACTTGCAGAGGAAGCGCTTGACGTTGTTGGGCTTTCTCATCGGCGCGAACACAAGGTGACGACGCTTTCCGGCGGCGAGAGGCAGCGCGCCGCCATTGCCCGCGCCATCCTCATGCAGCCCAAGGTCCTCCTCGCCGACGAGCCCACGGGCAACCTGGATGAGGAAAGCGGAGCCAGGATCGGCGAGTTGTTGATGACATTGAATAAAGAATTAGGCATGACATTCGTTGTAGTTACACACAATCCGGAACTTGCAGGCATGACGCATCGACGTGTTGAATTACGTTCAGGAGAACTCTATGCTCAATAACCCGGCTCGCACCCTTGCGACCTACGTGATGGCACTTTTACTGTTGGCGGCTCCCGCCTTGGTTCGGGCGGCGGACGGCATAGGCGAAGACGTTTCCATTGCGGTGCTGCCCTTCGAGGTGCATGCCGGCGAAGATTTGACGTACCTGAAGGACAGTCTTCCGGAATTGCTGTCCGACCGGCTCCGTGAGGCCGGATTCACGGTTATTGATTCCGATGCGATCCAGACGGCCCTCGCGGCCGCCTCCGATGCGGTCCTGACTCCCGATATCGCCCGGAGCCTGGCCAAAGACGTGGGAGCCGATTTTTCTGTTTACGGCACCTTGAACCAGATCGGCAGCAACTTGAACCTCGACGCCCGGCTGGTCGATGCTCTGGAGTCCGATTCCGGGAAACGCATTTCCGTGTCCAAGGAGGGCCTCATCAACCTGTTGCCCGCCGTGGATTCCCTGGTGGACCGCATGCGCATGGATCTTTTGCGGCAGGATGTCGTCGCCGAAGTGGACGTGGACGGCACCAAGGTCCTCGACAAGGAAGTCGTTCTCATGCGCATGACCATGCAGAAGGGCGATATGCTGACCGCCAAATCGATCAATACGGCGTTGAAAAACGTGTATGATCTCGGATATTTCGATGATGTGCAGGTGCGGCTGGAGAACGTCGAGGACGGCAAGCGGGTCGTGTTCGTGGTCAAGGAAAAGCCCCGTATCCAGGCGGTGACCGTGCGCGGCTCGGACGAGATCGACGCCGAGGACATTATCGAGGCCGTTTCCACCAAGAAGGGCGGCGTGGTCAACCCGAAGGTGCTGTCCGACGACATCCGCGTCATCCGCGAAATGTACCGCAAGGAAGGCTACTACAAGGCCAAGGTCACCCATGAAATTCATGATGACGGCAACGGCATTGCCCGATTGGCCTTCATCGTTGACGAGGGGCCGGAACTGTACATCGAGAACGTCATCATCGACGGCGCCGAACAGATGGACCCTGACGACGTCAAGGATGTCCTGGCCCTGAAGGAGCGCGGTTTCCTTTCCTGGATCGACAATACCGGCGTGCTCAAGGAGGAACTGCTGGAGCGCGATGCTTCGGCGATCATGGCCTTCTACCAGAGCAAGGGCTTTCTGACCGCAAAAGTCGGCCGCCCCGAGGTCGACATCAAGGATGACGGCATCGACGTCATTTACAAGGTTTGGGAAGGGGATCGCTACAAGATGGGTGAAACCAAGTTCTCGGGCGACCTCATCGACGATTCCAACACGCTTTTGCAGGTGACAAACATTGATTCCCTGCAGGCGGAGGACGAATATTTCGACCGGAGCATGGTCAGGAGCGACATCGAGGCCCTGACCTCCCATTACAATAATTACGGGTATGCCTACGCCGACGTGGGCGTGAACCTGCAGGACAATCCCGAAACCAAAATCGTGGACGTCGTGTACCACATCGAAAAGCATCAACGCGTTCACATCAGACGCGTGCTGGTCGAGGGGAACACCCGCACCCGCAACAACGTCATCATGCGGGAAATGCGGCTGGCGGATGGCGACCGTTTCAACGGCGAGAAGCTGGAACGGTCCCACCAGCGCCTGACCAATCTGGATTATTTCGAGAAAGTCGATATCTCGCCTGTTCCCACCGGCGATCCTGAAGAGATGGATTTGGTCGTCAAGGTCAAGGACAAGTCCACCGGATCCATCAGCGGCGGCATCGGCTACTCGACTTATGACGGCGTGTTTTTCGGCGGCAGCATCAAGGAGTCGAACCTTTTCGGCCGCGGATACAATATCGGATTCGACGGGCAGATCGGCGGATCGAGCACGAGCTACACGGCGTATTTCACCAATCCGCGTCTCGACGATACCGATCTCGGAGTCGGCGTGACGGCGCACAGGAACGAAAGGGAATACAGCCAGTACGACATCGACTCAACGGGTGGAAACCTGAACTTCTACTATCCGATCGGTGAATACACCTCGCTCAAATGGGGATACGGACTGGATTTTTATTCCATTACCAATGTGGATTCCGATGCATCCGATGATGTCAAGGAAGACGAGGGTGATCATGTGGCCTCCACCGTGGCCGGGACCATCACCCGCGATACCCGCGACAAGTTCATGGGCACGACGGAAGGCACGCTGACCCGACTGTCCATGACGTTCGGCGGCGGCTTCATCGGCGGTACCGACCATTTCGTCAAGTATACCGGATCGTGGGAATGGTATACGCCGGTGCTCGAAAAGATCGTCTTTCATTCAAAGTTCTGGGCAGGCTATGTCCATGAAAACTTCAACAATGACGAAATTCCGACCGCGCAACGCTTCGAACTCGGCGGCGTCGGTACGGTTCGCGGCTACGACAACTACTCCATCGTACCTACCGAAAGCGGGACGTCCTCGTCCACGGTGGGCGGCAACAAGGCATTTTATACCAACCTCGAGCTGAAGCGTCCCATCAGCGAGGAATTGGGCATTGCGGCCCTGGTCTTCTTCGATGCGGGCAACTCGTGGCAGGAAGACGAGATGTTTTTCGAGTCCGTGCAACGCTACGGCGAAAAGCCTTCCCTGGGCCTGTACAAAAGCGTGGGCGCAGGCCTGAACTGGTATTCGCCCATGGGGCCTGTGGGCTTCGTGTACGGCTATGCCCTGGATCCCCTCGACAATTCGGGCCGACACAAGGTCGAACTATTGATGGGTAGACCCTTCTAATTAATGAATTCAATATGTTAAGGAGAATACGATGAAAAGAGTTTGCTTGCTGTCAGTCTGCTTTGTTTTCCTTCTGCAGGCTGTGGCCTATGCGGAAACCAAGATTGCTGTTTTCGACCTTCAGGAGATGGTCGAAGAATCCCAGTACGGCAAGGAAATCAAGGCGAAGATGGATGCCAAGTTCATGTCTCGCGGTCAACAGCTCAACAAGGAGCGCGATTCCCTCGCCAATCTCAAGAAGCAGATCGACAGCAAGGCGTTCGACGAGAAGACCTTGCAGGACAAGGTCATGGAATTCCGTCGCCGCGCCCGCGATCTGAATGAGGATTTCGCCGTGTTCCAGAAGTCCATCAAGGCCGAACAGGCAAAGCTGATCGCCCCCATCACTCCGGTGGCCCAGAAGGTGATCAAGGATTTCTGCGTTGCCAAGGGATACACCCTCGCTTTTGACAAGCAGACCCCCGGCCTGACCTTCATCGCCGACGGCCTGGATGTGACGGCAGAACTGGTCAAGGCGCTGGACGCGGCCAAGAAGGCCGGAAAGTAGGCGAATGAACATGAAATTATCCGCTCTGGCCGAGAAGCTCGGGCTGGAATACACTGGTGCGGATATTGACATCACCGGGGTCAACACCCTGGACAAGGCCGGGCCGAGCGAGATTTCCTTTCTCGTAAACCCGAAATATCAGCAGCAGCTTGAAACCACCAAGGCCGGATGTGTGCTCACATCCGGCCCTTATGCCGAAAAGGCCGGATGCGCCCTGATCAGCGGCAACGTGTACATGGACCTGGCAAAGGTCGTGAATCTCTTTGCGTGCCCCCAGGGATGCCTGTCCGGCCTAAGCGAGCTTGCCTTCATACACCCGGAGGCCGAGATCGACGAGTCCGCCACGGTCTATCCCTTTGCCTTTGTCGGGGCAGGGGCGAAGATCGGTGCCGGCTCCGTCATTTTCTCCGGCGTCTACGTCGGCGAGGAAACCCGCATCGGGACCCGGTGCACCCTGTATCCCAACGCGGTCGTCATGGGTGGCCTGACGCTGGGCGACAACGTCATCATCCAGCCCGGCGCCGTGCTGGGCGGCGACGGCTACGGATATGCACAGACCCCGGCAGGGCACATGAAGATTCCCCAGATCGGCACGGTGGCGGTGGAAAACGACGTGGAGATCGGCTCCAACACGGCCATCGACCGGGCCGCGCTGGATACGACCCGCATCAAGCGCGGCACCAAGATCGACAACCTGGTGCAGATCGGCCACAACGTCGAGATCGGCGAACATTGCCTGATCATCGGGCAGGTGGGCATCGGCGGTTCCACGGTGGTGGGCAACGGCGTCATCCTGGCCGGGCAGGTCGGCGTGGCCGACAACGCCTCTATCGGCGACAATGTCATCGTCGGGGCCCAGGGCGGCATTTCGGGACGGGTGAAGCCCGGTCTCAAGCTGGCGGGAAGCCCGGCCATGCCTGCCGGGACCTATCTCAAGGCTGCCGGGGTGTGCGTGCCCAAGTTGCCCGAGCTCTTCAAGCGAGTAAAAAATTTGGAAAAAGAATTGGAAGCCATGAAAGATGCTGCTGGAGAAGACCATGAGTAACGAGTTCAATCTGGATATACGCAAGATTATGGAGATGCTGCCGCATCGTTACCCGTTCCTGCTGGTGGACAGGGTGCTTGAACTCGAACCCGGCATTCGTCTCAAGGCCATGAAGAACGTGACCGTGAACGAGAGTTTCTTCCAGGGCCATTTCCCCGGCCTCCCGGTCATGCCGGGCGTGCTGCAATTGGAGGCTCTGGCCCAGACGGGCGGGCTGTTCGTCATGAGTTCCCTTGAAGAGGAACTGGGCGACAAGGTATTTCTCTTCACCGGACTGAACAAGGTGAAGTTCCGCAAGCCCGTGGTGCCCGGAGACCAGCTCATTCTCAACGTCTACTACGAGAAGAACAAAATGAATATCTGGAAAATGCGCGGCGTGGCCGAGGTGGACGGCACCGTCGTCTGCCAGGGCGAATTCTCCGCTGCTGTCGCCAACAAAGGGGACATGTAATGGCCAGTGAAATCCATCCGAGCGCGGTCATCGATCCCTCGGCCGAGTTGGGCGCCGACGTCCGCATCGGCCCCTACGTCGTCATCGGCGCGGATACCAAGATCGGCGACCGCACCCACCTGGAATGCCATTGCGTCATTCGTCCCAACACGGAAATGGGCGCGGACAATCACGTGCATCCCCATGCCGTGGTGGGCGGCGAACCGCAGCATATCGCCTACAAGGGCGAAAAGACCTTCACCCGCATCGGCGACAACAACACCATCCGCGAGTGCGTGACCATTCACCGCGGCACGGTGCAGGGGGAAGGGGAGACCGTCATCGGCTCCGATTGCCTGTTCATGGCCTATTCGCACATCGCCCACGACTGCCGGGTCGGCGACCGGGTGATCCTGGCCAACGCCGTTCAACTGGCGGGGCATGTGGAAGTGGGGCGTTTCGTCACCATCTCCGGCCTGTCGGCCGTGCAGCAGTTCATACGCATCGGCGAATACTCCTTCCTCGGCGGTGCCAGCGGATACAAGCTGGACGTGCCGCCCTTCATGCTGGCACACGGCGTCCGGGGCAAGCTCTTCGGTCCCAATCTGATCGGCCTGCGCCGCAACGGGTTCGAGTCCGCCGACTGCAAGGCCCTGAAAAAGGCGTACAAGATCATTTTCCGTTCCGGTCTGACCAAGGAAAAGAGCCTTGGCCAGGTGGAGGATGAAATCAAAGGGGTCGAAGCGGTTGACCGGCTGGTCGCGTTCATCCGCGAGAGCAAGAACGGCGTGACGCAAGACCACAAGCATGGCGAGTAGCCGGACGCCATGCCGGGCGAAACACTTACCATCGGACTGATCGCGGGCGGGAAGCAGTTTCCCGTCCTCGTGGCCGAGGGCGTGAAGGCCCGGGGGCACCGGCTGGTCGTGGCCGGGTTCACGGGCCATACCAATATGGATGTGGTCCCGCTGGCGGACGAGTGGCAGGAACTCAAGCTCGGCAAGCTGAACAAGCTCATCAAGTATTTGAAGTCCAACAGGGTGGACCGCATCATCATGGCCGGGACCATCGAGAAGCCCAAGGCCATGGACGTCCGCCATCTGGACATGCGCGCCGTCAGGCTGGTTTTCAGCCGGAAGAACAAGGGTGATTCCGCCCTGCTCGGCAGCCTGGCCAACGAGTTCGAGAAGGAGGGTATGCCCGTGGTTCCCGCACATGTATTCCTCCCGGAACTGCTGACGCCGGAGGGCATCCTGACCCGCCGCACTCCGGATGAACGGGAGTGGGAAGACCTTGCGTTTGCCTGGAAGATCGCCAAGGAACTCGGCCGGATGGATATCGGCCAATGCCTGGTTGTCCGCGAGGGCGTCGTGGCCGCAGTGGAAGCCCTGGAAGGCACGGACGAGGCCATCCGGCGCGGTTGCGCCTTCGGCGGCCACGGGTGCGTCGTGGTCAAGGTCTTCAAGCCGGGCCAGCAGCAGGAAGTCGATTTGCCGAGCTTCGGCCTGGACACGCTCAGGATCATGGCAGACGGCAAGGCCGCATGTCTCGGCATCGAGGCCGGGAAATCCCTGTTTTTCGACCAGGAGGCGACGCTCGCCTTTGCCGACGCCAACGGCATCTCCATCGTGGGCCTCAGCGGCGAATTTCTGAAGGCCCGCGAGTAGTCCAGCCAGCCGTCCCTCCCGGCTTTTCTTGCCATGGTTGCGGCTATGTGCCATCCTTCAACCAGGATGCCCCATTTCGTTTTATTAATGATTCTTTAATCTTCTTGATAAGTTCCGATAGATAGGTGACGGAATGGATACTTCTCTCGACTGCATGCCCTGCTTTATGAAAATGGCGGTAAACGAAGCGAGGCTCGCCTGCCCGGACGATGTGGCTTTGCAGCACACCATCGTCAAGCAATGGGGAAGCCTGCTCGGAACCCTTGATTTCACGCAGCCGCCGCCCGCCATCGCCAGACGTTTGTCGCGGCTTGTCCAGGACCTGACGGGGTGCGGCGATCTCTACGCCGAAGATAAGAAAAATGCCAACGCCTGGGTCCTGTCGCTCCTGCCCGAGGTGAGGGAGCGCATTGCCGCCGAGGCGGCCGATTCCGGCGGCGATCCGCTGGGGCTGGCGCTGGAACTCTCCATCATCGGCAACTACATCGATCGCGGCGTGGACCTGGAATTCGACCTGGAAGGGGAGATCGCCGCGCTTGAAGGGGCTGTTTCCCGCGATGCGCTGGACGAGTTCAGGCAATTGGCGGCTCCCGGCGCAACGGTTTTGATCCTCGGCGACAATACGGGCGAGATCGTGCTGGATACGCTGTTGGTGGAGCAGCTCAAACGGCGCGGGTGCACCGTGACCTACGCAGTCCGCTCGGCCCCGGTGCTCAACGATGCGACCATGAAGGACGCGGAGTTGGTGGGCATGACCGGCCTGTGCCGGGTGGTGGAAAGCGGCGTGGACACACCGGGTACGGTGCTGGAATGCTGCACCCCGGAATTCCTGGCGCGCATGCGCGAGGCCGATGTGATTCTCGGCAAGGGGCAGGGGAATTTCGAGGCCCTGTCCGGGCGCTGGCCGGGCATCTTCTGCGCCTTCAAGGTCAAGTGCTCGCGGGTGGCCGCCGAGACCGGCCTCGACGTGGGCTGCAGCGCGTTCTGCCGAATGCACGCGGAGGGTTCGGACCATGATTAGGCGGCTGGTCCTCATCGGCATCGAACTGCTGGTGGCGGCCGTCCTGCTGTTCGCGACGGGCCTGTTCTGGGCATCGTACTATATTGACACTCCCGAATTCCGATCGCTGTTCACGGACACGCTGAGCCGGGTCGTGGGCCGTGAAGTTCGTCTGAACGGCGACATCAACATCAACCTGTGGCCGGAAATCCTGCTTGAAGTGGACGACCTGACCGTGGGGGAGAATCCTGATTTCGGGACCGAGCCGTTCGCCCGGTTCGACACCATTCATCTCAACGTCCGGGTCCTGCCGCTGCTCACGCACAGATTGATGATCGAATCCGTCTTTGTGGACGGTCTCCAGGTGGCCGTGATCGCCGACGAGGACGGACGTTTCAATCTGGAAACTTTCCTGACGGCCGCCGGAAATGCAGGCGGCGCATCCGTGCAGGGCGACTGGGCGTTTTCCCTGTTCAATGTCGAGATCATCAACACCGACGTGGAACTCATGGACCGGCGGAGCGGTCGGGTGTGGCGGCTGAGCGGCATCTCCCTGCACACCGGCGAAATCAGGGCCGACGCGCCCATTCCGGTGACCGTGGGCAGCGGGTTTTCCCTGGACGCGCTGGGAATCCGTGCCGACTTCACCCTGAACGGGCTGGTCACGTACGGCGAGGGCATGACCAAGCCGAGACTGGGCGATGCCACGCTGACGGCCACCGTGTACGGCGACTTCTTGCCCGAGGACGCGGCCCCCGGCCAGTTGACTTCGCGGGTGGCTTTCGATTGGGAGCATCGTTCGGTGGACCTGAAGGATTTTCAGGCCCAGCTTCTGGGCCTGCGGGCCGAGGGCAGCCTCGAGAGCGGGGATTTGCGTGAGACCCTGGCCGCGGAAGGCCACGTGACCATCCGGCCTTTTGTCCCCTCGGCCATCATTTCCCGCTACGCGCCGGACGTGTCGGTGGCCTCGGTGGACGGCCTCAAGAGCAGCGCCTTTGCCTCCTTTGTCCACATCGACGAGTCCGGGATGCGGTTCAAGGAACTGGTTTTCACTCTGGACGACATCACCGTACGCGGCGACCTGGCCATGGCCGGGTTTGCGGCCCCCGTCTTCGATTTCGATCTGCGCGGGAACACCATCGACCTGGATCGGTACCTCCTTCTTTTTTATACCGGCACGCCCTTTGTCTGGGGCGATTTCAACCTGCCACTGTTCCGGGCGTTCAAGGGCAAGGGGAAGATTCGGGCCGACGGCCTCAAGGTGATGGACACGCTGTTGTCCGACATACGGATGAAGGTGACCGCCGACAAGTCGTTCGTGTTCGACGCCGGAGCCATCAAGAAAGGGCAGGCATCCGTGGGCGGCTCCCTGGAAGCGACCATTGGTGCGGACTCCTCGGGCGTTCCCACCCTCGCCATGAAGGCGCGGATCGACGCGGAGTCCCAGAAGAACGGATTCGGGTTCCTGCAGCGGGATGCGGCGTCCCTGGGAGGCGTGGGAACCCTCAGTCTCGACGTTTCGGTTCCGGCCGTTGCCTGTCCGCCCGAGAAGCGGTCCATGGCCATCGCGGACCACTTGACCGGCAAGGCGGAATTGCGTCTTCGCAACGGCACGGCCCGGTTCAAGTCCGATTCCGGGAAGATTCGGGAAATGCCCTATGACGAGGCCAGCCTGTCCATGGGCGTGGTTCCCGGCAAGGGGCCTGCGGGCTACTGGAATCCCGTGGTGGACGGCTCGGTCCGGCTGCGGGGCGGCAAGGATGTCGAGAACTTGTCCATGGACGTCCAGGGACCGTTTTCCGTGGCCTGGGACGAGTCGCACCTGAAGGCATCCGGCGTGGCGGTCAGCGGCAGCGGCTTTTGGACAGTCCTGCCCGAGGGGGCCAGGCGGGTCAACGTTTCGGGCAGGGTCGACTACGACACCCGGACGCATACGGCGGGCGTGGAGGACGGATTCGTCCGGGTGCTGGAAACGGTCGTCACCGGGCGGGGCGTCCTGACCGGCCTGAACGACGCCCCGGACGCGACCGGCGAGGTGGCCATCGACGGCGCTGACCCCAAGCGCATCATTTTGTTGCTCACGGGCGAGGATTTTCCCACCGACGATCCCGAGGCCTTGCGGTACTGGTCGCTGGCGGCCCGGTTCCAGGCCGACGAACACGGATTCGCCTTGAGCGACGTAAAGGCGAAGATCGACGGCATGCCGCTGACCGGCCGCGTGGTCGGCGACGGGTACGTCCACCCCATGCTTTCCTTTTCAATCACCGGGGGGAGCCTGGACATCGACCGTTATCTGCCGCCTGGGGCGGATGAGGCCATCGAGAAGAAGCGGGCGAGCCGGTTCGTCAAGGCGCCTCCCGTGCAACTGCCGTTGAAATTTCTCGGGGCGCTCAGGCTCGACGGCAAGGCCGTGCTCGAAGAGTTGAAGCTGGCCAAGATCAGGGCGCGCGGCGTGACCGGCGACATCAGGGCCGATAAGGGGGAAATTCATGTGGCCAATGTCCTGGGCACGGCCTACGAGGGTTCCCTGGCCGGGGACTGGACCGGCCGGATCGGCGAAAAATCCCTGACCACGCATCTCGTGATCCGCGTGAAGGACATGCAGGCCGGGCCGCTGACCAGGGATCTCGGGGGCAGGGATTATGTGCGCGGGGCGTCGGATGTGGATATCGACGTTGAGAGCCGTGGGGCTACGGACGACGACATATTGCAGAATCTCAACGGCAAACTGTCCGTGCGGGTGACCAGCGGTTCGTTCAAGTTCTCCGGCTATCCGGACGAGGAGGTCCGGCCCGCTACCTTGAGCAAGCAGGAGATCGAGAAGATGGAGCAGCGGGCCAAGGCCCGTACGTCGTTCAGGCGGGGCGTGATGGAGTTCACGGGGGAAAACGGCGTGTTCAAGGCCGACAAATTCCGCTTGGAAGCGCCGCCCGTGCTCCAGTCCTACGGCAAGGGCTGGTTCAGTCTCCCGGACAATAGCATTGATTTTTCCATCCAGAACGATTTTGTGGTGGTGCCGAGCGTCACCCTGGTGCTTTCGGGGAGGCTGACCGATCCCAAGGTGTCCGTTCCCACCGGCAGGATCGTCAACGATACGGTGCTCAACATCCTGAGCATCCCCAAAAAGTCGTTTGATTTCCTGAGAGATCTTTTCTAACCGTTCGCGTTTCCTTGCCTTTGACGCGCGAAAGAGTATACGGTGGTCCTGCACCGCGCCGTGCAAAAGCCCGCAACACGTGGAGATGACATGACCTCGTTCGATCGCGCGTCCCGACAGGTGAAGATGCACTTCAGCGAAGGCATCTGGGTGCGAAACACCCCGGATACCCCGTATTACATCCGTATCTGGCGCGGCCTGTGCCGCCTGCTGTACCTGGTCGGCTACGGCTTCGTCACCAACCAGACCATCATCAGGGCGGCGGCCCTGACCTTCACCACCATTCTTTCCATTGTTCCGTTTTTGGCCGTGGCCTTTTCCATTTCCAAGGGGTTCGGCCTGCAGAACACGGAAGGGATGCGCGATTTGGTGCTCCGGCTGACCACCGGGCAGCCCGAGGTGGCGGACAAGATCATCGAATACATCGACCGGACCAACGTCCAGGCCCTGGGATGGGTCGGCGTGGCCATGCTGCTGTTCACGGTCCTGTCCCTGGTGGGGACCATCGAGAAGGCGTTCAACGTCATCTGGCAGGTGAAGAAGGGCAGGACCACGTGGCGGCGGGTGACGGATTTCTTCCCGATCATCCTGTTCGGGCCGCTGTTCCTTTTCGTGGCGTCGAGCTTCAACGTAAGCCTCCAGAACCAGGAATTCCTGTCCACGTTCATGAACATGGAGGCCATCGGCTACCTGGAGGCGCTGTTCCTCAAGTCGATTCCCTATCTGCTCATCATGGCCACGTTCACCATGATGTACGCTTTCGTACCCTATGCACGCGTGGAATTGAAGAGCGCGCTCATCGGCGGCGTGGTGGGCGGCATCCTGTGGCAGATGGCCCAGTGGCTCTACATCACCTGGCAGATAGGGGCGGCCAAGTACAACGCCATCTACGGCAGCTTCGCCCAGTTGCCGCTGCTGCTGGTCTGGATCTACATCAGTTGGGTCATCGTCCTGTTCGGCTCGCAGGTCAGCTACGCCTGGCAGAATCTCAATTCCTTCGTCAAGCAGCGTTATTTCGGCGAGGCCACGCCCTACGAACGGCAGAAGCTCGCCGTGCTGCTGATGATCATCCTGGCCAAACGCTTCCGCGACGGCACGCCCCTGCCGTCGGTGCAGGAATTCTCCGACGGGCTCATGGCCCCGGCGTCGCTGGTGAACAGCTTGTTCGCCCTGTTGCAGCGGGCGGGGTACACCGTGCCCACCGAGACCGAAGGCCAGGCCGTGTACGCCCCGGCCCGCGCCCTGGACCACGTCCGGGTGCTGGACATCATCAAGGCCGTGAACATGGAGGGCGAACCCCGCGTGTTCGAGGAGTTCGCCGGGAAGTTCGGCTTTCTCGACAACCTGTTCCGCGAGTTGGGCGAGGTCACCGGCCAAAGCGAGACCAACCGGACCCTGCTCGAATGCGCGGACCTGTATTCCGCCGACGTGCTCGACGTCGCGCCCAAAGAACCGTCCGGCGGCCCGGCCTGATCTAGTCCTTCAAATAGGCGGCCTCGACGCGCGCCTTGAGCGCCGCGAAGGTGCCGTCTTCGATGGCGGCCCTGATCTGTTTCATCAGGTTCAGGTAGTAGTACAGGTTGTGGTAGGTGTTGAGCCGGTAGGAGAGCAGTTCCTTGGCCTGGTAGAGATGCCGCAGGTACGCCTTGCTGAAGTTGCGGCAGGTGTAGCAGCCGCACTCCGGGTCGAGCGGCGAGTCGTCCTCGGCGTATTCCGCGCGCTTGATGTTGACCTTGCCCTGCGAGGTGAACAGGGTGCCGTTTCGCGCGTTGCGCGAGGGCAGCACGCAGTCGAACATGTCCACGCCCGCGGACACGCCTTCCAGGATGTCCAGGGGGGTGCCCACACCCATGAGGTAGCGCGGTTTGCCATCGGGCATGAGCGGAGCGATGTGGTGGAGGATGTCGTACATCTCTTCCATGGATTCGCCCACGGACAGCCCGCCTATGGCGAAGCCCTCGAAATCGATTTCCCTGAGCTGTTCCAGGCTCCGCTCGCGCAGGTCCTTGTGGAACCCGCCCTGGACGATGCCGAACATGATCTGGTCGCCGGACCCCTTGGGGTAGTGCTCGCGGCAGCGGCGCGCCCAGCGGGTGGTCATTTCCAGGGATTTTTCCGTGTACTTGCGGTCGTTGCCGTAGCCCACGCACTCGTCCAGCACCATCATGATGTCCGACCCGAGATTCTTCTGGATGTCGATGGATTTTTCCGGGGAAAAGAAATGCTTGGAGCCGTCGATGTAGGAGCGGAATTCCACGCCTTCCTCGGTGAGCTTGCGGATGCCCTCCAGGCTGAAGACCTGGAACCCGCCGGAGTCGGTCAGGATGGGCCGCTTCCAGTTGGAGAACTTGTGCAGGCCGCCGCGCCGGGCCACCAGTTCGTCGCCGGGCCGCAGGTAGAGGTGGTAGGTGTTCCCCAGGATGATCTGGGCCTCCATCTCCTCCAGGTCGAGCGGCGTCAGGCTCTTGACCGTGCCCTGGGTGCCCACGGGCATGAAGATGGGGGTCTGGATGTCGCCGTGCGCCGTGGACAGGGTGGCGCGCCGCGCATGGCCGTCCGTGGCGTGAATGGTGAAGTCGCCGGGCCGGGTCATTATTCGATCCCCTTTTTCGGGCAGATGTCGTTGAGTTCGCACGATTCGCACTGGGGCTTGCGTGCCGGGCAGGTTTCGCGGCCGAAGAAAACGAGGAAGTGGTTGATTTCCCCCCATTGCTCCCGCGCAAAGAGCGGCATGAGATCCTTTTCGATCTGCACGGGGTCGGTCTTGGTGGTCAGGCCCATGCGGAAGGCGAGCCGCTTCACGTGGGTGTCCACGGCGATGCCCTCGTTCACGCCGAAGGCGTTGGACAGGACGATGGAGGCGGTCTTGCGGGCCACGCCGCCCAGGGTGATCAGTTCGGCCATGGTCTTGGGCACCTCGCCGCCGTAGATCTCCATGATGCGCGTGGCCGCGGCCTTGAGGTTCTTGGCCTTGTTGCGGAAGAACCCGGTGGACCGGACCACTTCCTCGATCTCGGCCACGTCGGCGTTTGCCGCGTCCGCGATGGACGGCCATCTTTCGAAGAAGACCGGGGTGACTTTGTTCACCCGCTCGTCCGTGCATTGGGCGGACAGGGCCGTGGCCACCAGCAGCTCCCACGGCGTGGACCAGTGGAGGGCGGGCTTGGGTTCGGGGTAGCGCCGGGCGAGCCGGGCGTAAATTTCGGTTGCGCGTTGTTTTCTGTTCATGGCGTCTCCGTGAGAGTAGGGTGTTAGCACCTGACATTTCACGGCTCAAGTGTCAAATTATAGCCTGCGGCGCGGGCGCGCGCATCATCAACCGGAAAGACAAGGAGCGACCATGGCGGAATCATTCGTTTACATGACCTGCGCGGACATGCGCGAGGCCGAGGACATCGCGGCCGTCCTGGTGACGCGGCGGCTGGCCGCCTGCGCCAACATCCTTCCCGGCATGCGGTCCGTGTACTGGTGGCGGGGCAAGGTGGAGCGGGCCGAGGAGGTGGTGCTCATCGCCAAGACCCGGGATTCGCTGGTGGAGGAACTGACCGGGGCGGTCAAGGCCATGCACGGGTACGAGGTGCCCTGCGTGGCGGCGCTGCCCATCACCGGCGGCAATCCGGATTTCCTGGGCTGGGTGCAAAGCGAGACTCAAAGCGGCGACCGTTGACACGAACCGGGCAGGGGACGTACCTTCCCGGACATCAAACGCCACGCAAGGAGCTTTCATGCAGATCTACATCACCGGGTCGCTCGCTTTCGACCGCATCATGTCCTTCCCTGAAAAATTCTCGGACCACATCCTGCCCGACAAGATTCACATACTGAACGTTTCCTTCGTCGTTGATGGCCTGTTCGAGCGTTTCGGCGGCACCGCCGGAAACATCGCCTACAACCTGTCCCTGCTGGGCGAGAAGTCCACCATTCTCAGCCAGGTGGGCAAGGATTTCGGCCTGTACGACGAACGGTTGCAGCATTACGGCCTTTCGGTGGAGGGCATCCGCACCATCGAACAGGAATTCACGGCCGGCTGCTACATCACCACGGACAAGTCCGACAACCAGATCAACGGTTTCAATCCCGGCGCCATGAAGTACCCCTGCCAGTACGACATGAGCCGGATCGACTCGGCGGAGGCGCTGGGCATCATCTCGCCCGGCAATATCAACGACATGGTCGATCACCCCAGGTACTACCGCGAGCACGGCATTCCCTACATCTTCGATCCGGGCCAGCAGATTCCGGCGCTCGGCGGCGAAAAGCTGAGGGATGCCATTGTCGGGGCCGAAATCCTGATCGTCAACGACTACGAGTTGGAAATGGTCCTCAAATCCACGGGCATGTCCAAGGACGAACTGCTCGACAACGTGGCCTATCTCATCACCACCCTGGGCGAGAAGGGGTCGATCGTCAGCACCCGCGACGAGGAAGTCGCCGTCGGCATCTGCCCGGCGGATGACGTGGTCGATCCGACCGGCGCGGGCGATGCCTACCGCTCCGGCCTGCTTAAGGGGTTGTCCATGGGCAAGACCGTATTCGAGTCCGCCAAGCTCGGGGCGGTCAGCGCCACGTACGCGGTGGAGAAGACGGGCACCCAGGAACACGGCTTTACGCTGGAAGAGTTCACCAAGCGCTATGAGTCCGTTTTCGGGCCGCTGGAATAAACCCGCACGACCGGCAGACCGGGAGGCGTAATGATCGAATTGAGGATCGAAGCCGTCGAAGCGTATCTCAAGCGCGCGTTCGGGCCTGACGCCCGGCTCATCAAGGCCGGGGACATCGGCAATCTCGACGAGCAGGGGATGAAGGGGTTCGGCTACGGCAAGCCCCTGCTTCTTCGGTTCGAGGTCGGGGGCGAGGTACGGGAGGCCGTGCTGTCCGTCATGAAGGGGGACAAGTACGGCCACCAGTTCTACTGGGACCGGGGTGCGATCCTCATGTTCCAGTACGAGACCTCGGCGCGTATGGAGCGCCACGTCCGGCCCCTCGGCCTGGGCTACGTAAATGCTTCCGACGCCCTGGTACCCGTTGACGGCCCCAAGGAGTTCTTTATCCTCAACGAGAAGCTGGAGGGCCACGACTACTTTCTGGATCTGGAGCGCATCAAGACCGGCGACCTGCGGGACTCGGACGTGCGGACCGCCCGCGAGTTCGCCCGGTGGCTGGCCCGGGTCCATTCGGCCAAGCTGGACGATCCGCATCTGTACTACCGCCGCATACGCGACCTGATCGGGTCCAGCGAGTGCATTCTGGGGCTGGTGGACGAGGCGTTCCCGCCGTCCTACGCCTTTTTCTCCGCCGATCGGTTCAAGGCACTGGAAAAGCGGCTCATCGACTGGCGGTGGAAGCTCAAGGGCTACACCCACCGGCTGAGCGCGGTGCATGGGGATTTCCACCCCTGGAACGTGCTGGTCGCCGATGACGGTGATTTTTCGGTGCTCGACCGGAGCCGGGGCGAGTGGGGCGAGCCGGGCGGCGACCTGGCGACCATGGCCATCAACTACCTGCTGTGGAGCCTGTACGGCCATGACCGGCTCAACGGTCCGTTCCGCACGTTGTACAACGCCTATTTCGAGGAATACTTCGCGGCCACGGGCGACACCGAGGTCCTGGAGGTCATGGCCCCGTTCTTCGTGTTTCGCGGCCTGGTCATCGCCTCGCCCGAATGGTACCCGGACCATCCCGACAACGTGCGCCGCAGGCTGTTCAACCTCCTGGTCAACGTGCTTGAGGACGACGTCTTCGATTGGGCGCACATCAACAAGTACCTGGAGTGACCCGTGGGCGGCGCGCGCGAACCGTGGGCCATCTGGGTCGTGGGGCTGCCCGGCAGCGGCAAATCGACCCTGGCCAAGGGGTTGGCCGCCCAACTGCGGGCGCGGGGAACGGACGTCGTTTTGTTGCAGATGGACGCCCGCCGCAAGGCGTATTTCCCGGAGCCGACCTATGCCCCGGAAGAGCGGGAGGCCGCCTATGCCCGGTTCGCGGACGAGGCCGCCGAACTGGTGGCCGGGGGCCGGAACGTGATCATGGACGGTTCGGCCTACCGGGTGTCCATGCGCCGGTACGCGCGGGAGCGCATCCCCCGGTTCGCCGAGATATTCGTCCGCTGCGGGCTTGACCAGGCCATCCGGCGCGAGTCCGGCCGCCCCGAGGGGTTGGTCATGGCCGGGCTGTATGAAAAGGCCCTGCGCCGCAGGGAGACCGGCGAGCCGGTGGAAGGGCTGGGCGAGGTGATCGGCGTGGACGTGGAGTTCGAGATGGACGAGGACGCCGAGTTCGTCATCGACAACACGCATCTCGCCAAGGAAGAGACCCTGGGAAAAACCTTGCACTTCCTGGACACCTGGCTTTCGCGGCCTTAATTGCCCCACAGGCGACAACGAAAACCGAAGCCCGCGCCCCGGCGTCGGGCGGAGCATAAATGAAATTCCACATCACCACCTTCGGGTGCCAGATGAATGTCCACGATTCCCAATGGCTGACCGCTGCCCTGGAAAGCCGGGGCTGGGAGGAATCCGGCGAGGACGACGCCCAGGTCTACATCCTGAACACGTGCAGCGTGCGCGAGAAGCCCGAACAGAAGGTCTACAGCGAGCTGGGCCGCGTGGCCGCCCATCTGAAGCGGGACGAAAACGTGTTCGCCGCCGTGGGCGGGTGCGTGGCCCAGCAGGTGGGGGAGGGGTTCTTCGACCGTTTTCCCTTTGTCAGGCTGGTCTTTGGCTCGGACGGCATAGCCGGTGCGCCCAACGCTCTTGAGCGCATCGCCCGAGGCACCGACGACCGGGTGGCCCTGCTCGACTTCACGGCCGGGTTTGCCGAGCGCGAGCAGCCCGAGAAGCTGTCCGCCCTGGTTCCCGACACGCGCCAGGCGTTTGTGAACATCATGCAGGGCTGCGACAATTTCTGCGCCTATTGCATCGTGCCCTACACGCGCGGCCGCCAGAAATCCCGGCATCCCGACGTCATCCTCGACGAGTGCCGGAGGCTTGCGGAAAACGGCGTGCGCGAGATCACCCTGCTCGGGCAGAACGTCAACAGCTTCGGCCTGGACAAGGGCGGCGCGGGCGTGACCTTCGCCGGGCTGCTCAGGTCCGTGGCGGCCATCGACGGGGTGGACCGACTCCGGTTCACCACCTCGCACCCCAAGGACATCGCGCCCGAGGTCATCGCCGCCTTCGGCGAACTGCCCAACCTGTGCCCATCTTTGCATCTGCCCATGCAGGCCGGGTCGGACCGGGTGCTCAAGGCCATGCGCCGCCGGTACGACACGACGCGATATCTTTCCATCGTGGACGGCCTGCGCGCGGCCAGGCCGGACATCAGTCTGACCACGGATCTGATCGTCGGCTTCCCCGGCGAAACCGAGGAGGACTTCCGGCAGACGCTCGCCATGGTCGAGCGTGTGGGCTTTGAATCGAGCTTTTCCTTCAAGTATTCCGATAGGCCGGGTGTTGCGGCGGTGAACATGGAGCCGAAGGTGGACCCCCTGGAAGCCTCGGACCGTCTGCTGCGCTTGCAGGCTCTGCAAAATAATATTACTAGAAAATGTCTAAAAGAGTTGATGGGCGTGAATACGGACGCGCTCATCGAAGGGCTGAGCCGCAAGCAGGACGGCCCGGCCTCCTCCTGGAAGGGGCGTGACCCGGCAGGCCGCATCGTCAATGTTCCCATGGAACAGGACGCCGGGCTGGAAGGCATGATCGTGCCCGTGACCATCGTCGAGGCCAAGAAACATTCCCTGAACGGGGAGAGGACGGGCGAGCCGTGGTAAAGGTGGATATTTTCGGAATGGCCCTGGACGAAACGGGCAAGTCGCCCATCATCGTGCTTAAGGATGAAGCCGAAACCCGTGTGCTGCCCATCTGGATAGGCGCCATGGAGGCCATGTCCATTTCCATGGCCATCAACAAGGTGGAGTTTCATCGGCCCATGACTCACGATCTGCTTTTGAACGTCATCGGGCAGATGGGCGGCACGGTCAACCGCGTGGAGATAACGGACATCGAGGACGGTACCTTTTTCGCCGAGATCGTGGTCGATATGCGGGAGGAGACGCTGCGCATCGACAGCCGTCCCTCCGACGCCATCGCCCTGGCCGTCAGGGCCGAATGTCCCATCCTGGCGGGCGAGGACGTTCTTGCCCAGGCGGGCGCGCCGTTCCCCGAGCATCCCGAGGCGGTCATCACCACCGAGGATTCCGATAAGTGGCAGGAGGAGCTGGACAAGCTCTCCGAAGACGAAATCAAATACAAGATGTAGGACCCACATGATCGACCTGCACACCCACACCATTTTCAGCGACGGGGTTCTGATCCCGGCGGAACTCGTCCGCAGGGCCGAGGTCGCCGGCTACAAGGCCCTCTGCATGACCGACCACGCCGACGAGGCCACCCTGTACCACACCTTGGAGAACGTGGGCCGGTTCGTGAAGAAGCACGGCCATTTTTTCGACATCACGGTTCTGTACGGTGTGGAACTGACCCATGTGCCGCCCGCGCTTATCGGCGAGATGACCAGGGCGGCGCGCGACGCCGGTGCCCAGATTGTGGTCGTTCACGGCGAGACTCCGGTGGAGCCGGTCGCCTCCGGCACCAATCTGGCGGCCATCGAGGCGGGCGTGGACGTGCTGGCCCATCCCGGCCTGATAACGGACGAAGAGGCCGGGCTTGCCGCGGAAAAGGGCGTGGCGCTCGAAATCACCACCCGCAAGGGGCACAGCCTGACCAACGGACTGGTGGCGGCCATGGCCCGCAAGCACGGCGCCCGGCTGGTGATCAACAACGATGCCCACGCTCCCGGCGATCTGGTGAGCGAGGAGTTGCGGAAAAAGGTCGGCCTGGGCGCGGGATTGACTCTGGAGGAATACCGCCGGGCCGAAACCAATGCCTGGGAGATCGTCCAGCGATGCTTAAAATAGATTTGTTGCACATTCGTGATTACAACGGGATGAAAACAAGGTGAGATCGGAAAGCCGTGGCGCGCTTCGTCCCGGCTTTCTTTGCATGCAGCGGGGAGTTTTGCGCCCCTCAAAACGAAAACAGGTGATATCATGAATTTTCTGCCCGAGAGCGACATTCTGTCCCTGCTGATGGGGGCGACCCTGGCGGTGAAGCTGGTGCTGATCTTCCTGGCGCTGATGTCCGTCTGGAGCTGGACCATCATCTTCTTCAAATTCTTCACCATCGGCGCGGCGCGCAAGAAGGTCATGGCCGGGTACGAGGCGTTCACCGAGGCCGGCGACCTGACCCACGGCCTCAAGGCGCTGGGCGACCGGGCGCATTCCCCGCTGGCGCGGGTGTCCACCCTGGCGGTGCATGAATTTCGGCTGCTGGAAAAGGCGGACGTCAACCGCGAGCGCAAGCGCCTGCTGGTCAAGGACACCCTCCGCCGGGTGCTTAAGCAGGGCATTTCCAAGGAGATGCGCTCGCTCACCCGCAACCTGCCGTTTCTGGCCACCTGCGCCAACGCGGCCCCGTTCATTGGCCTGTTCGGCACGGTCTGGGGCATCATGCATTCCTTCCACTCCATCGGCCTGGCCCAGTCCGCGGCCCTGGCCACGGTGGCACCCGGCATCTCCGAGGCCCTCATCGCCACGGCCATCGGGCTTCTGGTCGCCATTCCGGCCACCATCTTCTACAACTATTTCCTGGGCAAGCTGAACGAGGTGGAGTCCGGCATGGTGGATTTCGCGGGCGCATTCCTGAACCGCGCCGAGCGCGAGATCGCCTGGGCCTCCAAGGGGGAGTAGGCCATGGCCATCAAGACAGGCGGCGGCTTCCTCAACGAAATCAACGTCACGCCCTTTGTGGACGTGATGCTGGTGCTTTTGATCATCTTCATGGTCACGGCCCCGCTCATGACCCAGGGGGTGGAGGTGGACCTGCCCGCCACCCGGACGGTCAAGAGCCTGCCCCAGGACGCCGAGCATCTGGTGCTGACCGTCAAGAAGGACGGCACGCTCTTCCTGGACGAGTACCAGGTGGGTATGGACGAGCTTGAGGAGCACCTGAAAAGGCTGGTGGCCACGCAGAAGAAGCAGCTTTTCCTGCGCGCGGACAAGGAAGTGGCCTACGGCGCGGTGGTCCGCGTCATGGGCGAGATCAAGGGCGCGGGCATCGACCGGCTCGGCATCGTGGCCGAGCAGGACAAGGACGACAAGAAGTAGTTGATCCGTAAGGATACCGGCATATTATGCGTCAGAGTCAGGGATTCATCCTCTCCTTTCTGTTCCACGTCGGCCTGGGCGTTCTGGCCGTGTACGGCCTGCCGTACACGGGCGTGAGCGTGAACCTGGACATGCCGGTGTACACCGTGGACCTGGTTTCCCTGGCCCCTCCGCCCCCCGGCCCGCCGGTCGAGGTCAAGGCAATGCCCGAGCCTGTCCCGCAAACCCCCGAGGTTCCCGTGGTGAAGGCCCGTTCGGAACCGGCCGTGGAAGTGCCGGCAGCGCCCGTGGTGGAGGCCAAGCCCGAGCCGGAACCCAAGGTCGAGGAGATCAGCCCCAAGAAGGTCGAGAAAAAGGTCGTCAAGAAGAAGGAAGAGGAAAAGCCCAAGCCCGAACCCAAGCCAAAGGCGAGACCCAAGCCCAAGAAGACCGCCAAGCAGTTGCTGGCCGAGGGCATGGCCGCAGCCAAGGCCGAAACGAAGCGTCAGGAGGCGAAACAGGCCCGGACGCTGGCCAGCGAACTGGCTGCGCTCAAGAAGCGGGAAGGGGATGAGGTTTATGCCCACGGAGGGCAGCCCGGCGGCGTCGAGGGCGGCGTCGAGGGCGGGCATGTGGGCGGCACGGGCTCCGGCCTGTCCGAGGTCTATGCCCTGATCGTGGGGTCGGCCATCAAGAAGAACTGGCGTTATCCCAGCTTTGCCGGGGAAGCCAATCTGGTGGTCTCCATCGAGGTCGCCCTGGACGGGGAGGGGACCATCTTGACCTCCAAGGTCCTTGAGTCGTCCGGCAATTCCGAATTTGACAATTCCGCCCTCAGGGCTATCAAGGAAACAGAGTCCGTTGAGCGGCCGCGAACACAGCGCGACCGGATTCTTCGGATCAATTTCAACAGCCAGGAACTTGCAGAGTAGGTGATATGAAAAGGATTCCCATCAGTCTCATCGGTTGTGTATGTGCCGTTCTTTTTGCCGTCTCGGCCTTTGCGGCCGGGCCGCTGACCGTGGATATCCACGGCCCGGGCCAGCGCATGGTCAACCTGACCATCCTGCCGCCCAGGGGATTGGAAGGTGCGCCCGTTCCCGAGGCCGAGGCCAAGGCGTTGCAGGATCTGGTGACCAACAATCTGAGCTATATTCCGTTCCTCAAGCTGGTGGGCGTGGACCAGTTGCTCGGCGGCGATCCGTCCACCGGCGTCACCGGGGCGGACATCGATTTCAAGCCCTTCCAGCTCGCCCGCGTGGATTTGTGCATGACCACCGGGTGGAACGGCGAATACATCGAGGCGCGCGTCTACGAGACCTTCAGCGGCAACCGCGTGGTGGGCAAGTCCTACCGCGACGTCAGCCAGAACCTGCCCCTGGTGGCGGATCGTTTCTGCTCCGCCTTTCTTGAGGCCCTGACCGGCAAGAAGGGCTTTTTCGATTCGCCCATCGCCTTTGTGCGCCAGATCGGCAAGAGCAAGGAAATCTGCACCGTGCTGCCCCAGGGCCGGGAACTCAAGCAGATCACCAACCTCGGAGAGTACAATCTGAGCCCGACCTGGTCCTCCGACGGTTCCAGGATCGCCTTCACCCATATCGGCAAGACCCGGCACGAATTGTGCGTCTACGACAGCGCCACCAATCTCATCAAGCGGCGGTACAAGGGACTCGGCTCGACCATCATCAGTCCGGTCTATAGCGAGAACGACAAGCTTTTCGTGGCCCTCAACCGCAACGGGGCCACCAACATCTACGGGCTGGACAGGCTCTTCAAGCCGGGAAAGCCCCTGGTGGAAAGCCCGTACATCGACGTGTCGCCCAGCTTCGACCGTAGCGGCAAGAAGCTGGTCTTCACCTCCAGTCGGGCCGGCAACCCGCACATCTACCTGCTCGACATGGAAACCGGCCGGATCAGCCGGGTGACCACCACCGGCAAGTACAACACCCATCCCTGCCTCAGCCCGGACGGTCGGTTCGTGGCCTACACGCACCAGACCTCGGACGGCCACCGCATCTATCTGCACGACCTCCAGACCGGCCGGGAGAAGCAACTGACCTTCGGGCCGGGCAACGACGAATATCCCGCCTTCGGCCCGGACGGCTATTTCGTGGCTTTCGCCTCCAACCGGACGGGCGAGTACAAGGTCTACCTGACCACCCGGCACGGGGACACTCCCAAGCTGATTCCCACGGGCAAGGGCGCGGCTTTCGCGCCTGCGTGGGATACTTCGCTGCAATGGTAAATTGTCATCAAAACGGGGTTGATTTTTGTCGGGGAACGGGTACATCGTACAGTAATATGAGAGTCAAAGCTTGTTTTGAGGCAAGCATAATATGGCCGGGCATCGGCTCTACCAAGGAGTGAGCATGAAAATCAGATGGAACCTCATCATTGTGGCCCTTATGGTCGTGGCACTGTTTGTCGCCGCTGGTTGCGCGAAGAAAACGACCACCAGCACCCCCGACGAAACCAAGGTCGAAGTGAAGGACGACACGTCCTGGACTCCGCCTCCGGCCAAACCCCAGGTGGATGAGGCCGCTCTTGCCGCCGAGGCCGAAGCCCGCGCCAAGGCCGAGGCCGTCGAGGAACTGTCCAGCGTGACCATCCATTTCGATTTCGACTCCTACGTGCTCAAGGAAGAGGCCCGCGCCATCCTGGCCCTCAAGGCCAACATCATGCGCAAATACCAGGATGTCACCGTGGTCATCGAAGGCCATTGCGACGAGCGCGGCACCGAGGAATACAACCTGGCCCTGGGCGAACGCCGTGCCCGCGCCGCCTACGAGCACCTGGTCATTCTCGGCGTGGACCCCGGCCGCATGAAGATCGTCAGCTACGGCGAGGAAAAGCCGGTCGATCCGGGCCACAACGAATCCGCCTGGGCGCAGAACCGCCGCGCCGAATTCGTCGTGCAATAGAAGGATTGAATATTATCGGGAAAAACGCCGTCTCCTTTGGGGGACGGCGTTTTTTCATTGCAGGAGGCCGACGAGGTAATGAACGAGATGCAGAACGCCCAGGGCGTATAGTCCGGCCACGCCGTCATCGGCCATGACGCCCAGGCCGTCGGGGAAGGCGGTTTCGGCCCACTTGACGGGCCAGGGCTTGAGTATGTCGAAAAGTCGGAACAGGATGAACCCGAGGGCCAGGTACCACAAGGGCATGGACGCGAAAAGGAACAGTGTGAGCCACTGGCCGAACAGTTCGTCCACGATGACGCAGCCGGGGTCTTTTTGGCCCAGGACGGCCTCGGCCCGGCAGCAGGCCCAGGTGCCCGCAGCGAAGACGGCGGCCAGAATGAGCGCGCGGACGGGCAGGGAGAAGGGCAGGAAGAGCCATGGCGCGGCCACCACGGCGGCCAGGGAGCCCCAGGTGCCGGGGGCTTTGGGGAAATGGCCGACCGGGCCGAGGGTGGCCAGGGCGGTTGCAAAGGTGTCCAGTGGAGAGCGAGCGGTCATGTATGCGTCGTTGGTTAGTGGTTGGAAAGCAGCGAGGCGGTTATAGCTTCATCCGGGTTGAAGCGTCAAAGGCGAATAAGCAGGCGCAGGGCGTGGCCGAATCTTTTCTGTGGCTATGGCGCGATCCAGGCAGGCGTCGAACAATCGTCGTCCCGGATAATAATGGCTTCGATGCTTCATTTGAGATGAATGTGAGTTACGCGCCAAATAGTGCCCGAATGGGGCGTTCGCGGATGCCGCGTTTTGTGAACTTGTTTTCGGGTAAAGGGGAATGATCGGCATGAAAAAGGTTGTTGTTTGCATCCTGACCGTATTGTGTGCCTTGTCCGTTGCGACGGCTGCTGAACAAAAGGTCACGGCTACGCAAATCGTCCAGCGGGAAAAAGGGGTCTGCACCGACTACAACAACGGGGAGTTCCATTCAACCGAACAGACGATCTCGTTATACGACTTTACCGGCGACGGGCGTCCTGAAACGGTCGTGGACGCATCCCAGTTTTCCTGCTCGACGTCCGTTTCCATGTGGGGAGGAACCGGCGGGACCTATTTGTGGGTGGTCGTGGATGGCGTGGCCCACGAATTCCTCGCCCATCAGTGGAAGGTCGTGGATATGTACGGTAAGAACGTCCTGCTGCTGGCGGTGCATCCGTCGCGGTGCGACTACACGGCGGGGCCTTGCTATCAGGCGTACGTATGGAGCAAGGGCGCGTTTAGGACCACGAAATAAACCGCGCAGGTCCACGTTTAGACCTTACGCGCCCGGAACCGTGATTCGTCGGCAGAATTCTGCGTCGGTTCCGGCTGAGTCCAGCCGTTTGCGCATTTCGATGCATTCAAGCTGCAGGCCATTGGGCAGGGAGTGCAAGGCGGGCCGGATTGCGTTGTATCCTTTGCCTTCGTAGAAACCTCGGGCGTTGAGCGTGGCAAAGACGGTCAATTCCATGACGTCGTGTTGCCGGGCCGTTTCCTCAAGGTGCGACAGGATCAGGCTGCCCACGCCCCGGCCGGATTGGTCCGGGTCCACGTATACGGCGTGTATTTCGCCGTCCTCAAGGCTCAGCATCCCCATACCCAGGATGGTGTTGCCGTCACAGGCCACGATGCAATATTTGGCCGTCAGGGCCGATTCATACACAACGGGATTGAGAACATCCGTCCATGCCCTGATCTGGGCTGGCGTGTAATGGTCCTGGCAAAGCAATCGGATGGACCTGGCGTGCAGGTCCGCGACCCGCGCCAAGTCTTCTTTTTTCGTTTCGCGCACGATCATCGTTTACGGCTCCGGCACGCTTACTCGCCGGTGTCGACGATTCCGTGCGCCAGCAGCGTTTCCAGCACCCGCGCCAGGGGCAGGCCGACCACATTGGTGTAGGAACCTCTGATGGCCGTGACCAGGAAGGTGCCGATGCCTTGGATGGCGTAGGCTCCGGCCTTGTCCATGGGTTCGCCGGTTTTGATGTAGCTCATGAGTTCCGCCTCCGACGATTGGCGCATGTCCACGTCCGTGGAGACCGTCATGGATTTAGCCGATCCGTCCGGCAGGACCAGGCAGAAGCCGGTCATCACCTGATGGGTTTGCCCGGACAGGGCGGTGAGCATTTCCAGGGCGTTGAGCTTGCTTTCGGGCTTGCCCATGATGCGGCCGTCAAGGACCACGATGGTGTCCGCGCCCAGGACCGTCAGCCCCGCATGGCTTCGGGCCACGTCGCGGGCTTTCATTTCGGCCATGCGCAGGACGTAGTCCCCGGGAAGTTCGCCGGAATCGGGCGGGGGTTCCATGAGGGCGCTCGGTTGTACGGTGAATGTAAGGCCGAGATTGGTCAGCATTTCCAGGCGGCGGGGAGAGCCGGAGGCCAGGACGAGGGGGGTCACGGCCGTAAACGGCCCATTTCCTGTGGGAGTCATCCTTCGATTTTACCCATCTGTTGCGCGGAGTCAACGCAAGGCCTCCATGACGGTTTTTTGTCGCTTTGTGCCTCACGCGGTCTGACGGCCGGCAAAGACATATAATTTTCTTTTAATTCCAAGGTGTTATATGCGTGGCAGATTTCTTGCTTAGGCCTTTTCACGCGTACGCGCGCAGGAGAACTTATGCAAAAAATGGAGAAAGAGACCGTCGGGGATTTCACGTCGTTCGACCAGTTTGAGGACACGGCGACGGTCCACGGCATGCAGGACTGGGCCGTGCCCTGGGCAGACCTGATGATGGTCATGTTCGTGCTGTTCGTGGTGCTGTTCATCTACGCCGGTTCGCACAAGGACGTGAAGGTCCTGTTCAGCAGCCGGAGCGCGGCCGAGGCCAAGGCCACCAGCTCGCTCGATCCGCTCATCGGGCTTATCGGCCAGATATCCAGCCGGGCCGGTTCCGCAGGGACCGGCGACGTGGTCGGCATGACGGATTCCAAGGTCCTGTACCGCTCGCGTGAAAGCGGCATTTCCGTGGTCCAGGAGGCCCCCGGCCAGGTCCGCATCTCCCTGCGCGGGGCATTGTTTTTCGACGAGAAGTCCGGCGAACTGAAGCCGGACGCCGGACAATACCTGGACGAGATCGCCAAGGTGGTCAGCCTCAACGTGGGCACCGTGCATGTCATCGGTTTCGCCGACCCGAGCGAATCCATGGGGGCCGCGAGCTTTTCGCTGTCCACGACCAGGGCCGCCGAAGTGGCCGGGCATTTCATTTCCCGTTTCGGCATTGAGCCCAAGCGCATCGTCATCACGGGCCGTGGGGCCTACCAGCCGGAGCTGCCTGAAACGTCCGAGGCCAACAGGGAATCCAACCGGCGGGTCGAAATCGTCATCGTCAACCCAAGCTGAATCGATCGGAGGAAGTCATGAGCAGAAAGAATTTCATCGGCGTGGTCTTGAGCCTCGTCATTTTTGCGGGCAGCTTCATGCTGACCGGGGCTGCCGGGGCCTACTTCAACCTGGCCGCGTTCCTGGTGGTGGTGTCCGGCCTGGCCGCGGCCATGCTCATCAGCTACCCCATGGAACACATCAAGAACGCGTTCCAGGTGGCCAGGAACGCCTACAAGAACGGACGGGCAACGTCCGAGGAGATCGTCAACACGCTGCTCGATTTGTCGGTCAAGTCCAAGGTGGACGGCGTGCTGTCCTTGGAGCGGTCCGAGGCCAAGGCCACCACATCCTTCCTGAAGAACGGGCTGATCCTCCTGGTGGACAATTACAAGGAGGAGGAAATCCGCGAGTGCCTGAACGCCGAGATGGCCTTCTTCAACCTGCGCCGCCAGCAGAGCGAGCGGTTTTTCGCCACCATGGCCCGCACGGCCCCGGCCTTCGGCGTGGCGGGCAGCGTCATCGGACTGATCGGCCTGCTCATGGGCATCAACGACACGGCCGTCATCCTCAAGAATATTCCGGTGGCCTTCATCTCCACACTGTACGGCCTGATCCTGAGCCATCTCGTGTTTTCGCCCATCGCAGAAAATATCAATTTTCACACCCGCGCCGAACTGCTGAACCAGAAGCTGGTCTTGGAGGGCATCGTGGCCATCAGCAAGGAGCAGAACTCCTACAAGCTGGAGCGCAAGCTCGCCTCCTTCCTGTCGCCGTCCGAGCGCGAGGGCAAGACCGAAACCCTGCGCCGCATCACCCGGAAATACGTACAGAAAAAGCAGCAGCCCGTGGAACTTTCCGACATGGCCATGCCCGGAAAGGAAGGGGTTGCGGAAAGCGGAGCGGCCTAGCCGCATCCATCGATTCAGCGAGAAAAGGGGCCTGCGGGTCTCTTTTTTTTTCGCCCTTTTGTGATAGGGTTCGCCACACGCAAGGAGCGATCTTCATGGCACGGATTCTGGCCTCCGACATCGGCGGCACCAACAGCCGCTTCGCCTTGTTCGAGACGACGGGCGACGGGCTTGAAATGGCGGATAGCATCTGGCTCCCCACCCACGGGGCGGCCTCGTTTCCCGAACTCATGGAGCAGTTGTGGGCCAGCGACTTCGCCGTTTTGCCCGGCGGCTTCGACGCGGCGGTGCTGGCTCCGGCCGGGGCCGTTTACGGGGGCGTGACCTGCCCCAACCTGCCCAACGCGCCTTGGGGGATCGACGTCAGGGATGTGGATTTCGGCACCCGGAAGGTTCGGCTCATCAATGATTTTTCGGCCCAGGCATATGCCTGCCGTACCCCGGCCGTGGCCGAGGCCAAGGTCGTCCAGGCGGGCGAGGCGGTGGACCGAGAACCCATCGGCGTCATCGGCGCGGGGACCGGCCTGGGCTATTCCGCGCTCATCTGGGCCGGCAACAGGTGGACCGCGCTGCCCAGCGAGGGCGGGCACATGTCGTTCCCCTTCGTGGGCAGGGACGAGGCCGAATACGCCGAGTTCAACCGCCTCGAGAGCGGACGCAACTGGCCCGAGGGCGACTCGGTCGTCACCGGACTGGGACTGACCCTGGTGCATAAGTTCCTGACCGGGGAGGAACTCGCGCCCAAGGAGATATCGGCCCGAATCACCCCGGAGAGCGAGACGGCCAAGTGGTACGCCCGTTTTTACGCCCGCGCCTGCCGAAACTGGGCCATCGGCGTCATGGCGCAGGGCGGCTTTTACATCGCCGGGGGGATTGCCGCCAAGAACCCCCTGTTCGTCGAGATTCCCGAGTTCATGGAGGAGTTCCACAACTCCCACGTGTACCAGGATTTTTTGCATTCCGTGCCGGTCAAGCTCAACGACAATGAGGAAAGCGGCCTGTACGGGGCGGGGTTTTACGGCAGGCAGTTGCTGAACGCCTAGGGAGATGCGTCCCCCGGTCGCGCCACGCCGTTGTCGTTCCGTGCGGTCCCGGCACTTGATAAATGTGCGGGATCGGAGTAGGACCCCCCATCTGTTCGCATCGATTCGAGGAGAAAACCGCATGGGCGACAAGAGCCGATACAAGAAAATGTTTCCGGTTTCCTGGGAACAACTGCACCGCGACTGCCGGGCGCTTTCCTGGCGACTGGTGGAAAAGGGGCCTTGGAAGGGCATTCTCGCCATAACGCGCGGCGGACTGGTCCCGGCGGCCATCATCGCCCGGGAGCTGGACATCCATCTCATCGACACGGTTTGCCTCTCTTCCTACGACTGGAAGGAACAGGGCGAGGCCAATATCCTGAAGGACGTCGATATGGACGGCGAAGGATGGCTGCTCATCGACGACCTGGTGGATACGGGAAAGACCGCCCGCATCGCCCGCGACATGGTGCCCAAGGCGCATTTCGCTACGGTCTACGCCAAGCCCGAAGGCCGTCCCCTGGTGGAGACCTTTATTACGGAAGTCAGCCAGGACACCTGGATACTGTTTCCGTGGGACGCGGGAGCGCAGTTCGTCGAGCCGATCGTTCAGGTCTCTGAGTGATCGGAGCATAAAAAATATTTTTCGGAATTACGGCGCACTGCTTTAGGTCCGGCCCTTTTGGGTCTTGCCCGCAATTCCAGGCTGAGATAAGTAGTTCGGACACTCAATCTGCTAACGGAGAGGTCGAAATGAAAAAAATGCTGAAACTGTTTGGTGTATCCGTTGCCTGCATGGCGCTGCTGATGCTGTTCGCCTGCGGGCAGGCTCCTGAGGAGAAAAAGGCTGAAGCGCCCGCCAAGACCGAGGAGGCCGCCGCTCCGGCCAAGGAAGAACCCAAGACCGTCACGGCCGGGTTCGTCTATGTTTCCCCCATCGGCGACGCCGGCTACTCCTACGCCCACGATCTCGGCCGTCAGGCCGTGGATGCCCTGGATTGGGCCGAGACCTTCTACGCCGAGTCCGTGCCCGAGGGCGCCGATTCCGAGCGCGTCATCCGCAACATGGCCCGCAAGGGATATGACATCATCTTTACCACCAGCTTCGGCTACATGGACCCGACCATAAAGGTCGCCAAGGAATTTCCCGACACCAAGTTCATGCATTGCTCCGGCTTCAAGAAGGCCGCCAACGTGTCCAACTACTTCGGCCGCATCTACCAGGCCCGCTTCCTGACCGGCCTGGTTGCCGGCGAGATGACCAAGTCCAACAAGCTCGGCTACGTGGCCGCCTTCCCGATTCCCGAAGTCATCCGCGGCATCAACGCCTTCACCTTGGGTGTCCGCAAGGTCAACCCGGAGGCCGAGGTTCGCGTCGTCTGGACCAAGACCTGGTATGACCCGGCGCTGGAAAAGGACGCCGCCAAGTCCCTGCTCGACGCAGGTTGCGACGTCATCACCCAGCATCAGGACTCCCCGGCCGCCCAGGAAGCCGCCCAGGAAGCCGGTGTCTACTCCGTGGGCTACAACTCCGACATGGCCTCTTTCGCGCCCAAGTCGCACCTGACCTCCGCCATGTGGAACTGGGGTCCCATGTACGTCAAGGTCATGGAACAGGTCCGCGACGGTTCCTGGCAGGGCGACCAGTCCACCTGGTGGTCCCTCAAGGACGGCGTGGTTGACATCGCTCCCTTCGGCCCCATGGTTCCCGAGGACGTGAAGGCCGACGTCGAAGCCGAGCGCGCCAAGTTCATGGCCGGCGAGGACGTTGTTTTTGCCGGTCCCGTCAAGAACCAGGCCGGCGAGGTCGTCATCCCCGAAGGCTCCACGCCCGCCGACGGAGACCTGCTCGGCATGGACTGGTTCGTGGAAGGCGTTGTCGGCACCGTCAAATAGCAAACGCACGTGCTGAAAATCCGCAAAAGAGATGAACCCTGGAAGTGGGGCGCCCTGGTAGTTTTCCTGGGCGCCCTGCTCTTTTCCCTTTTGGTCGGCGGGCTGATCCTGGCCGGGCACGGCAAGGACGCCCTGCATGCCCTGGACCTGCTCTGGCAGGGCAGCTTCGGCAACGCCTGGGCACTTGAAGGAGCGTTGCTCAAGGCCATCCCGCTCTTTCTCTGCTCCCTCGGCGTGGCCGTGGCCTTCCGCATGCAGATCTGGAACATCGGCGCTGAGGGCCAGTTCGCCCTGGGCGCCATAGGGGCCACGTGGATGGCGTTGACCTTTCCCGATCTGCCGCGATACGTCCTGCTGCCGCTCATGTTCATCATGGCCTTCGTTTTCGGCGGGGTGTGGGCGTTCATCCCGGCCCTGCTTAAGCTCAAGCTGCGCGTCAACGAGATCATCTCCACGCTGATGCTCAACTACATCGCCATCCTGCTGCTCGACTTTCTCGTGTTCGACGCCTGGAAGGACCCGGCCAGCTTCGGCTTCCCCATGACGCCGGAATTCACCCCCGGCGCGGTCATCCCGTCCATCGGCAACAGCGGCATTCACTGGGGGCTGTTTTTCTGCGTTGTGGTCGGTTTCGGCCTGTGGGGCTTCATGCGCTTCACCCGGCTGGGCTTCGAGCTGAAGGCCAGCGGCGAGGGGGCGCGCGTGGCCAAGTACGCCAAGATCCGCTACGGCATGCTCGTCCTGTTCGTCATGACCCTTTCCGGCGGGTTTGCCGGGTGGGCCGGGTGCATCGAGACCTCGGCCGTGCTGGGCAGATTGCAGGGGAGCCTCATGGTCGGCTACGGGTACACGGCCATCGTCGTGGCCTGGCTGGCCCGGCTGGAGCCGCTGAACATCGCCTTTGCCTCGTTTTTGCTGGCCGCCCTGCGCGTGGGCGTCGAGAACATGCAGCTCGAGTTGCAGATTCCTGCGGCCTTCGGCTCGATCCTGGAGGGCATGATCCTGCTCACCGTTCTGGCCGGTCAATTTTTCCTGACCTACACCCTGGAACGGCGGCAGGGGGGAGAATAGGGTATGTGGGATTTTCTGATACCGCTCTTCGCCGCCACCGTGCAGTCCGGCACGCCCGTGCTCTACGCCACGCTGGGCGAGATGATGACCGAGAAGGGCGGCGTGCTCAACCTCGGCGTGGAAGGCATGATGTCCATTGCCGCACTGGCCGCCTTCTGGACCAGTTTCACCACCGGCTCGCCGTGGCTCGGCTTCATGGCGGGAGGCATCGCCGGGATGGTGTTCGGCGGGCTGCACGCCTTTGTCTGCGTCACCTGTCTGGGCAACCAGGTGGTGTCCGGCCTGGCCCTGACCATCTTCGGCGTGGGGCTGACCCATTTTCTCGGCGTTCCCTACGTGGGGTTGGCCGCTCCGGGCTTCAATCCCTTTGATTTTCCGGTTCTTTCCCAAATCCCTGTGCTGGGCGAGATATTTTTCAAGCATGATATGCTGGTCTATTTTTCCTTTGTCCTGCCGGTCTTGTTCTGGTTCTTTTTCCGGCGGACCAGTTTCGGCCTGCACGTGGCCGCCACGGGAGAAATGCCCGCGGCCGCTGCCGCGGCCGGACTGAAGCCCGTTGTTTTGCGCTATTTCGCGGTTCTTGCGGGCGGTTTCATGATCGGCCTGGGCGGAGCCTACCTTTCCCTCGCCTACACCCACCTGTGGACCAACGGCCTGTCCGGGGGGCGGGGCTGGATCGCCGTGGCGCTGGTCATTTTCGCCTTCTGGCGTCCGGGGCGTGCCGTGGCCGGGGCCTATCTGTTCGGCGGCGTCATGGCCTTCCAGCTGAGGCTTCAGGCCGTGGGCACCAACCTGCCGTCTTCGCTGTTGCTCATGCTTCCGTATCTTTTGACCATTCTGGTCCTCATCCTGTCCGCCTGGCGGGGCCGCCGCATCGACGCGCCCGCCGCGCTCGGCACCAACATCGAGCCGGAGGGCTAGGCCGTGACGGAACTGCATTTCACCCGTCCGGTTCCGGTCCGGGCCGTCCCCGAAGGAACCCGGCCCGTGGTCAGCCTCAAGGGGATCACCAAGCGGTTCGGCAAGGTCCTGGCCAACGATTCCATTTCGCTCGACGTGTATCCCGGCCGCATCAAGGCGCTGCTCGGCGAGAACGGCGCGGGCAAATCCACCATGATGTCCATGCTGGCCGGGCGGTACAAGCCCGACGAGGGGACCATCGAGATCGACGGCCAATCGGTCCGGTTCACCTCCTCCAAGGACGCCATCGCGGCGGGCATCGGCATGGTTTACCAGAATTTCATGCTGGTGGACTCCATGACCGTGGCCGAAAACGTGCTTTTGGGACAAGAGGGAAGTCTCTTCATCAACCCCGCCGAAATGGAGAAGCGGGTGGGCGAGTTGGCCCGGCGCTACAGCCTGGATATCGATCCCGGCGCGCGCATCGCGGACCTGTCCATGGGCGAGCGGCAGTTGGTGGAGATTCTCAAGCTTCTGTACCGCGAGAGCCGCATTCTGATTTTCGACGAACCCACGGCCGTGCTCACGCCCGAGGAAACCGGCAATCTGTTCAAGGCGCTCTGGAATATGACCGAGCAGGGCAAGTCCATCATCTTCATCAGCCACAAGCTGGAAGAGGTCATCGCCCTGGCCGACGAAATCGCCATTCTGCGGCGCGGCCGCATCGAAGGCGAGCTGGACCCGAGCCTCATTGAATCCAAGGCGGAGCTGGCCTCCCGCATGGTAGGCAAGGAAGTCCTGCTCGAGGTGAACCGGGAGCCGGTCGAGACCGGCCGAACGGTCCTTGAGATCAAGTCCCTGACCGGGCTGGGCCTGGTGGACGTGGATCTCACGGTCAAGCGGGGCGAGATAGTGGCCCTGGTGGGCGTGGCGGGCAACGGCCAGAAACCGCTGGTCGAAGCGGTCACCGGCCTGACCAGGCCGCCCGTGGACACGGTTTTCATCATGGGGCATCCGTGGCGTAAATTTTTCGCCGAGTCCACCTGGAACCGATCCATGTGCTACATCCCCGAGGATCGGCTCGGGCTGGCCACGCTTCGCAACCAGAACCTGGTGGACAACCTGCTTTTGACCACGCGCAAGGGGTTTGCCAAAGGCCTTTGGCTGGACAAGAAGAGGGCCGCCAGGGACACGAGGGAGCTGATCGAGAAATTCGATATCCGTCCGGGCCGCATTCATGCCCTGGCCTGGCAGCTTTCCGGCGGCAACCTGCAAAAGACCGTGCTCGCCCGCGAGCTTTACCGCCAGCCCCGGTTCATCGTGGCCGAGCAGCCCACCCAGGGGCTGGACGTGTCCGCCACCGAAGAAGTCTGGAACCGATTGCTCGAAGCCCGGTCCATGGCCGGGGTACTGCTGGTCACCGGCGATCTGAACGAAGCTCTGCAACTGGCCGACCGCATCGCGGTCATCTACAGGGGGCAGATACTCGGTGTCCTTGACACCGCCGACGCGGATACCCCGTCCAAGATCGGCCCGCTCATGGCAGGGGTGATCGATTGACGCTCGTTTTCTAGCCTTTCTCCGGTCGATTCCGGCCGGACAATTCCCTTATAATTCCCAAGGAGTTCGATATGAGATTCAACCGTTTGCTGACAGTCATGGTGCTTTCCCTGGCCCTTGTGGCCGCGTTCTCCGCTTTCGCTTTCGCCGGTTCCGCCCTGGACAAGGTCAAGGAGGCGGGCGTGATCACCGTGGGCAACAGCCCTGATTACCCGCCCTTCGAGTCCATCGGCGACAACGGAGAGCGCGTCGGTTTCGACATTGATCTGCTCAACGCCATTGCCGCAAAAATGGGCGTCAAGATCAACTGGGTGACCATGGACTTCGCCGCCATCGTCACCGCCGTCCAGTCCGGCCAGGTGGACATGGGCATGTCCGGCTTCAGCATTTCCCCGGAGCGCGCCGAACAGGTGAGCTTCTCCGATCCCTATATCGCCAGCGGCCAGGTCATCGTGGTGCGGAGCGATTCCGACATCAATTTCGCCGCCGACCTGAATGGCCGGAAGATCGCCGTGCAACTCGGCACCACCGGCGAGCAGGAGGCCGACAAGATCGAGGGCGCGGAAGTCATCAAGCCCGAGAGCTACAACATCGCCTTCATGATGCTGAACAACAAGGCCGCCGACGCGGTCATCGCCGACCTGTCCGTCGCCGACGAGTTCATCAAGCGGGGCGCATTCCGCCGCGCCGGGGAGCCGCTGTCCTTCGAGGAGTTCGCCATGATCTCCCGCAAGGGCAACGAGGACCTGCTGGGCACTCTGAACAAGGCCCTGGAAGAAGTGAAGAAGGAAGGCGCCTACGACGCCATCCTCAAGAAATGGAATCTGTAGTTGAAATGAAATCGGGCCGGGGGGCTTTCGCTCCCCGGTCCTGTTGAGGAGCCTGTCATGGATTTCTCTTTGGTATTCAAGCATTACGCCATGCTGCTCCAGGGAGCGCAGGCCACGCTGATCGTCACGTTCGGGGCGCTGGGGCTGGGGCTTGTGCTGGGCATCATCGCCGGAACCGGGCGCATCAGCCGCCGGTTGTGCATCCGGCTCGTGGCCGACGGATATATCCAGCTCATCCGGGGCACCCCGATGCTGCTGCAAATTTTCTTTTTCTACCTCGGGTTTCCCCAGATCTACATGCTGGTCACCGGCGAGGGCATCACGCCCGACCCGCTGATTACCGGCATCGTGGCGCTGGGCATCAACTCCGGCGCGTACAACGCGGAAATCATCCGGGCGGGCATCCAGTCCATCAACAAGGGACAAATGGAGGCGGCGCGCGGCACCGGCCTGTCGCACAATCAGGCCATGTTCTACGTGATCCTTCCCCAGGCGCTCAAGCGGATGATCCCGCCGCTGGGCAACGAGTTGATCGTCCTGCTCAAGGATTCGTCGCTCATATCCACCATCGGCGTGGCCGAGCTGATGTTCTCCGCCAAGGTGCTGGGAGCGCGCTACTACACCTACGTTCCGTTCCTGGCCGGGGCGGGCTGCATTTACCTGACCCTGACCTTCGGCTTTTCCAGGCTCTTCAACAGGCTGGAACGCAAGCTGGCCGCAGGCAGCGGAGCCCGCGAGAACAAAGGCGCGGTCCCGGATCTGGGATAGGCATCCGAAAGAAGCAATGAAAAAAGCCTCCCCGTGCTCGGCGCGGGGAGGCTTTTTTCATTGCTCCTTGATGGTGCGGATATCGTCCTTGTCGATGACGATCTCGCTGCCCGTCTGATCGGTGAAGGTATAGGTGGCCGACTCCACATCGTACTTGGGCGGACCGTCAGCCACGTATTCATGGCCCGTGTTGGTCTTGATCGTATAGGTTTTGGCGCTGCAGCCTGCGGGCAGGGCGGTCAGCAGCATCAGTGCGGTCAGGAAAAACAGTCGGCGCATGGCATGTCCCGGGTGAATGGTTGCAAGTTGCGATACACCATATCGTCGGATTCCCGTTTTGATCAATAGCGAAATGGCGATTTGCCGGAACTAGGACAAAAGCTCTCCGGCCCGGCTGAGAAGGCCGTCAACTTGGCTTTGGGTCAGGCCCAGTCGGCGGGTGACGGTTCTGATCTCGGAGTCGGCGTCGTAGAGCGGGTAATCGGAGCCGAACAGGATGTGCTCGCGGTCGTACGACTTGAACAGCCGGGTGAGCTGGCCGTCGTCGAGGAAATCCATGACGCTGGAGCAATCCACGTACACATCGGTGCCGGACAGGTTTTCCCGGACGTATTCCCAGTGCCTGTAGCCGCCCATGTGGGCCGCGATCATGACCGGGCCGGGAAACGCCTTGCGGAGGGCGGCCATCTTTTTCGGGCAGGACGGGTTCCGGTCGGGGGGCAGGGTGTCGCCCACGTGGAACATGCACACGAACCGATCGCCGATCATTTCCATGACCTGATAAAGCGATTCGTCGTCCATGCGGTAGCCCTGGAAATCCGGGTGAAATTTAAGGCCCTTGATGCCGTTCTCCTCCAGCCGGTCCAGTTCCTCCTCGATGTGCTCGTAGTCGGGATGGACGGTGCCGAAGGGGATGAAGCGGGGTTCGGATTTCTTGAGGCCGATGGCCCAGTTGTTGGCCGGGACCACTTGGTCCGGGGAGGTAGCGGCGGTCAGGACCACGGCCTTGTCCAGTCCGGCCTTGTCCAGTCGGCTGATGAGGTCGTCGGCCTTGCCGGTGCCCACGGGATGGATGCCGTAGTGGCCTTCAAGCTGGACGATTACCTTGTGGGCGATCTTGGGATGAAACGCGTGAGCGTGTACGTCAATACGCATGGAAGAAATCTGCCTGGTGATTCGGAGATGTAAACAGTTGTTTGAATATGGTGTGCAAGAAAGGAATGGGTGAAAATCAAGGCGATGTCAAAACATTTCTTTAAGCCAGTCAGGGACGCGGACCGGCTTGCCCGACCTGTCGGTGCAGGCGTGGCCGGTGCGGCCCGTGGCGTGGAGGACGGACTTGTCCTTGTCCCAGATCTCGTAGATGAAATCCACGGAGGCGCGGCCCCATTTCTCGATGGCGCAATGGACCAGGATTTCCTGGTCGTAGCGGATGGGGACGCGGTAGCGGCAGTTCGCCTCGCGCACCGGGAGCATGATGCCGCGTTCCTCGGCCTCGCGGTAGCTCATGCCGGAATCGCGGATGAACTTGGATCGGGCGCGCTCAAAGAGATGCAGGTACTCGGCATGGTAGACAACGCCCATGGCATCGGTTTCGCCATAGGAGATGAAGTGCGGATACCAGCAGTCCGGGGTGGGGAAATTCTTGTTGGGGGTCATTGCTTCATCCCGAATTTTTGCAGGGCAAAGGCAAGCAGTTCGTGGCCCTTGTCCAGCTTCAGGCCCGTGGCGTCGGCGGTCCGTTCGCTGAAGGAGCTTATGCCGGAAGGCTCGCAGCCCGGCCCGTTGAGGATGAACGGCACCGCGTCGCGGGTGTGGGTGCGCTCGGCAATGGGCGTGAAATGGTCGCAGGTGACGATCCAGGCGGTCTCCCGGCCCTTGAGGGCCTCGCGCAGGGGGCCGACCACCTGGGCATCGAACCGGCTGACGGCCTCGACCTTGTCGGCCGCGACTCCGCCGTGGCCGCACTCGTCCGGGCCTTCCAGGTGGACGAACACGAAGTCGTTGTCTTCAAGGAACGAGAGCGCCGCGTCCACCTTGCCCTGGTAGTTGGTGTCCAGCAGGCCGGTGGCTCCCTCGACGTCGATGACGGCCATGTTCGAGGCGTTGCCGAGTCCCTTTATCAGGTCCACGGCGGAAATGACCGCGCCTTCGAGGCCGAATTTTTCCTTGAAGTCCGGGAGGATGAGCGGACGGCCCTGGCCCCAGGGCCAGATGGTGTTGGCCCGCGACGGATTAATCCGGCGGTCGTCCAGCACTTCCTTGGCCTCGAAGACGAGGTCCCACAGAAACGGGCTTTTGGAAAAGGCGCGCAGGTCCGGCTTGATGGGCTTGTCCGTGATGTCGTGGGGCGGGCTGACCAGGAGGTGCGCGTCGTCGGTCAGCGCGCCGCCGTGCTGGACCAGCAGGTGGCGGTACTGCACACCCGGATAAAAGGTATACATGTCGTTGCCGAGCTTTTCCTGCAGGGCGTTGACGATGGGCGCGGAGACCTCGGTGGCGATGTGGCCGGACGAGTAGTCGCGCATGTGGCCGTCGATGGTCAGCTTGGAGACCGTGACCAGGTTGAGCCGCCAGACGAGGTCGTCGGGGTTCAGGTCGAGTCCCTGCGCCGCCGCTTCGATGGGGCCGCGTCCGGTGTGGTATTCGGCCGGGTCGAAGCCGAGCAGGGCCATGTTGGCCACGTCGGAACCCGGTGCCATGCCTTCGGGCACGGTCTGCGCGCGGCCCACCACGCCGGTTTTGGCCAGTTCGTCCATGTTGGGCGTGTGTGCGGCTTCCATGGGGGTTTTGCCGCCCAGTTCGTCGAGGGGCCAGTCGCCCATGCCGTCGGCGATGAGATAGAGAAGTTTCATATATCGTAAAAGGCTAGAGGATTCGGAATTTGACGCACGGCTCCACGCTGAAGTCCATGGCGTCCACTTCGGCGATCATGGCCTCCGCCGCTTTGGCCGGGGTCTCGTGGGAGATGATGACCAGGGGCACGCCTTCGGCACCGGCCTCTCCCTTCTGCACCGCCTGGGCGATGGACACGCCGTGGTCGGCCATGGACTTGGTGATGGTGGCCATGACGCCCGTGCGGTCGGACACGGTGAACCGGAAATAGTACTTGGACTCCGCTTCCTCCGGGGGCAGGACCCTGGCCTTGGCCATGGGCCGGTTGCCGAAGCCGGTGTTGTCCGGCCGTACGCAGCCGTCTTCCACCTTGCGGGCCAGGTTCATGATGTCCGCCAGCACGGCGCTGCCCGTGGGCAGGTCGCCCGCGCCCTGGCCGTGGAGCATGATCGAGCCGACCGCGTTGCCTTCCAGGCGCACGGCGTTGTAATTGCCGCCCACACGGGCCAGCAGGTAGGTGTAGGGCACCAGGGCGGGATGCACGCCCGCCTCCAGCGCGCCGTCCACCTCCTGGACGTGGGCCAGGAGCTTGACGCGGTAGCCGAATTCGCGGGCGTATTCGATGTCCATGGGCGTCACGCCGGTGATGCCCTGGATGGGGATGTCGGCCAGGGGATAGTCCATGCCGTAGGCCATGCGGATGAGCACGCACAGCTTGTGGGCCGTGTCCAGCCCCTCGATGTCGAATGTCGGGTCCGCCTCGGCGTAGCCCAGGTCCTGGGCGTCGGCCAGGGCGGATGCGAAGTCCATGCCCTTGGTGGTCATTTCGGACAGGATGTAGTTGGCCGTGCCGTTCATGATGCCGAGCATCTTGACGATCTCGTCCCCGGCCAGGCTTTCCTTGAGGGTCTGGACGATGGGAATGCCGCCCGCGCAGCTCGCCTCGAACATGAGGCCGACGTTATTTTCTGCGGCGGCCTCGAACAGTTCCAGGCCGTGCTCGGCCAGCAGGTGCTTGTTGGCCGTGACCACGTGTTTGCCATGGGCAAAGGCGTCGAGGATGAGCTGTCTGGCCGTGTCCAGGCCGCCCATGAGTTCGACCACGATGTCCACGCCCTCGATCAGTTCCTTGGGATCGGTGGTGAAGGCGACGTCCGGGCCGAGGTCGAAGGCCCGCTTTTTGCTCGGATCGCGGACCAGGACCTTCGTGATTTTTATGCGTTTGCCGAGCCGCTTCTCAATGCGCCCGGCGTTGGCATCCAGGATTTTCGCCAGGCCGGAGCCGACCGTGCCGAAACCGCCGAGGCCGAGTTTGATGACATCCATATATTATCCTTTGGCAAAGAACTTTCGCAGGTTACGGACAGCCTGGTTGGTGCGGTGGCGATTTTCGACAAAGCTGAAGCGAACGTGGTCGTCGCCGTATTGGCCGAAGCCAAGGCCCGGCGAGACCGCGACCTCCGCTTCCTGCAGGAGCATCTTGGAGAATTCGACGCTTCCCATGTGCTTGAATTCCTCGGGGATGGCGGCCCACAGGAACATGGTCGCCTTGGGTGGGGTCACTTCCCAGCCGATGCGGTTCAATCCCTCGCACAGGGCGTCCCGGCGGTCCTGGTAGACGGCCATGATGTCCTTGACCGCCTGGTCCATGTCTTCCTTGGTGAACTTCGGCTCCGGGTCCAGGTCGCCGTTCAGGGCGCATGCGGCCGCGATCTGGATGGGCTGGTAGATGCCGTAGTCGAGGTAGGACTTGATGCGGGTCAGGGCCTGGACCATTTCCGGGTTGCCCGCGCAGTAGCCCACGCGCATGCCGGCCATGGAGTAGCTCTTGGTCATGGAGAAGAATTCCACGCCCACATCCTTGGCCCCTTCGGCCTGGAGGAAGCTCGGAGCCTGGTAGCCGTCGAACACGAAGTCCGCGTACGCCAGGTCGTGAACCACATACAGGTCATGCTCCTTGGCGAAATCCACAATGCGCTGGAAGAAGGCCAGGTCGATGCACTGGGTGGTCGGGTTGTGCGGGAAGTTGATTATCAGGAGCTTGGGCTTGGGCCACGTGTGCTTGACCGCGGTTTCCAGGTTCTCGAAGAAGTCCTGGCCGGGGCCGATGGGCACGCGGCGCACGTCCGCGCCCGCGATGATGGAGGCGTACGGATGAATGGGGTAGGCCGGGTCCGGGGCGAGCACCACGTCGCCGGGCGTGAGCATGGCCAGGGCCAGGTGGGCCAGTCCTTCCTTGGCGCCCATGGTGACGCAGACTTCCTGGTTGCGGTCCAGCGAAACGTCGTAACGGCGGAAATACCAATCGCAGATGGCCTTGCGAAGGCCCTTGATTCCCTTGGATGCCGAGTACTTGGAGTTGCCGGTCTTGTATGCCGCCTCGGTCAGCTTGTCGAGAATGGGCTTGGGTGTGGGCACATCGGGATTGCCCATGCCCAGGTCGATGATGTCCGCGCCCGCGTGGCGCATCTTCATCTTGAGTTCATTGACCTGGGCGAAAACATAGGGAGGCAGTCGATCGACTCTCGCAAACTTGGACATGGCGGTAATTCTCCTCAATGAATATGAAAACGGTACAATCAAATTTGCTTACTCTGCGCGGTGTGCGCTGTCAAAATGAAATTCGGCCAAAATGTACGCCGAGCAAAGCGGGCCATGGGATTTGCCGGTAGGTCTTGACCTCATGGGGACTTTTTTTTAGCGTCCCTCTTTCCCGGTCTATCATTGTGCGGCCGGAGGCCGAAATTTTATAAGGAGATCATCCATGGTCCAGAAATCCGAAACCATCTGGTTCAACGGCGAACAAGTTCCCTGGGACGAGGCGAATGTCCATGTCCTGACCCACACACTGCATTACGGTGCGGGCGTATTCGAAGGCATTCGCGCCTATGAGTGCGCCGATGGCTCCTCCGAGGTATTCCGGCTGGAGGAACACATGGTCCGCCTGGTGAATTCCGCCAAGATTCTGGGCATCACCGTTCCGTACTCCGCCGAGGAGCTGACTGCGGCCACCGTGGAAACGCTGAAGCGCAACAACCTGGCCGGGGCCTATGTCCGGCCGCTGGTCTTCATCGGCGAGGGCGCCATGGGCGTGCATCCCGGCGACAACCCCATTCAGACCATCATCGCCTGCTGGCCCTGGGGCGCGTACCTGGGCGAAGAGGCCCTGGAGAAGGGCATCAACGTCAAGTGTTCCACCTTCAACCGCCATCATGTCAATGTGATGATGACCAAGGCCAAGGCGTGCGGCAACTACGTCAACTCCGTGCTGGCCAAGACCGAGGCCGTGGCCGACGGCTATGACGAGGCCGTCCTGCTCGACACCACGGGCCATGTGTCCGAAGGCTCGGGCGAGAACATCTTCATGGTCAGCCGTGACGTCATCCTCACCCCGCACCAGGACGGCGTGCTCGGCGGTCTTACCCGCGATTCCATCATCTCCCTGGCGGGCGACCTCGGCTACGAGGTGCGCGAGGAACCCATCACCCGCGACATGCTTTACTGCGCCGACGAGGTCTTCTTCACCGGCACGGCGGCCGAGCTGACGCCCATCAGCACGGTGGACCGCCGACAGATCGGCGACGGCAAGGCGGGCCCGGTGGCCAAGCTGCTTCAGTCCGAATTCTTCAAGATCGTCAAGGGCGAGAACCCGGACTACGAGAGCTGGCTGCACCGCTATTCCGTGAAATAGTCTTGATAGAAAGTCTAGAAAATCGAAGCATCATCTGGTAGTAATGGGGAAATCCGGCGCGGAAGGTCGGGTTTCCCCGTTTTTCTGTCGTGTTTTCAGTCAAATACGGCTTCCGCGCCCCAAGACCAGGCAAGCCCATGAGCACATCCAACCTCACTGCCAAGTATCGGCCGCAGACGTTTGCGGACGTGGCCGGCCAGGCGGCCATCAAGTCGATCCTGTCCAGGGCCGCGGCCCAGGACAAGATTGCGCCCGCCTATCTTTTCTCCGGCACGCGCGGCGTGGGCAAGACCACCATCGCCCGCATCTTCGCCAAGGCGCTCAACTGCGTGAACGCACCCACGGCCGAGCCGTGCAACCAGTGCGACCATTGCAGGCAGATCACCGCCGGTGCGGCCGTGGACGTCATCGAGATCGACGGCGCGTCCAACCGGGGCATTGACGACGCCCGCAGGCTCAAGGAGGACATCGGGTACGCGCCCGTGGAATGCCGTTACAAGGTCTTCATCATCGACGAAGCCCACATGCTGACCAAGGAGGCGTTCAACGCGCTCCTCAAGACCCTGGAGGAGCCGCCGCCGCGCGCCACCTTCATCATGGCCACCACCGAGCACCACAAGTTCCCTGCCACCATCGTCAGCCGCTGCCAGCATTACATCTTCAAGATGCTGCCCCAGGGCGAGCTGGTGGCGCATCTGGAGAAGATCATGAACGCCGAGTCGCTCAAGTACGAACCGGGCGCACTCCAGATCATCGCCAAGCGCGGCGCGGGCAGCGTGCGCGACTCCATGTCCCTGCTCGGCCAGGCCCTGGCCATGGGCGAGGACGTGCTCCGGGAGGAGGACGTGCGCGGGTTCCTCGGCCTGGCGGGCCAGGATGTCTTTTTCGGCCTTATGGAGGCCATGCATGACCGCGACCTGGTGGCCGTGGGCCAAGTGCTCCGCCAGGTGCTCGACCAGGGGCTGGATCTCGGGTTCTTCCTGCGCGAGCTGACCAACTGCTGGCGCAACATGTTTTTGCTCAGGCAGGCGGGCGAATCCGCGCTGCCGCTGCTCGGCCTGTCCGGCGAGGAGGCGGCCGCATGGATGGACTGGGCCGGACGGTTCGACCCCGCCCACATCCATGCCTCCTGGCAGATGACGCTCGACGGCCAGCGCAAGGTGATGACCAGCCTGGAACCGGCCCTGGCCCTGGAACTGCTGCTGCTCAACCTGACCTGCCTGCCCGATCTGGTCAATCTGGAGACGGTTTCGGCCCGTCCTTCGCGGGGCGGCACGCCCGCGCAAAAGCCCATGACCGGAGGGCAGGGCGGACCAACGGGAAGAACGTCCGGCCCGACTTCCGACCCCATGCCGGGGCAGGGCGGCGCAGGGCCTCGGACCCGGCAGGTTTCCCCGCCGCCTGCGCCGCAACGGCAGACGGAGCGGACGGAGACTTCCCCGGGGCGGTCCGCATCGCCCGCGTCGCAGCCCGCCGCGCCGCCGGTTTCGCCGTCCCGGCGTGAACCCGCCGCGCCCGCTTCGCGGCCGGAGCCGCCGGTCCCGCCCGCGCCGGACCCCGACCCCGTTGTTCCTTCGGATGCCACGCCCATGTCCGAACCGCCTGTTTCCGCGCCTTCCGGCCCGCGCGACTGGGACGGGTTCCTCAGGTTCGTGGAGGAGCGCAACGGCAAGGCGGGCGTTCAGGTGAGCATGCTGCACCTGACAAAGGGCGAATGCACGGGCAGCCGGTTGGTCATCACCTGCCGCTCCCGCATCCACTGCGAGCAATTGTCGGACAAGCAGACGTTCACTGCATTGGATTCATTGACAAAAGAATATTTCGGCCCAGCGGTTGAAGTTCGTGTGGAAAAAGGCAATGCCACGGTCCATAAATCGAACAAGCAATTGCAGGAAGAGGCGGAGAACCATCCCGGCGTGACCAGAATAATGGATTCGTTCAACGCCCAGTTGGTGTCCGTGGAACCCAGAAAACGCTAACAAGCATTTCAGGAGAGCATAATGAAAGGCATGAACGAGATGATCCGCCAGGCGCAGATCATGCAGCGCAAGATGACCCAGGCCCAGGACGAGCTCAAGACCAAGAAAATCGAGGCGACCAGCGGCGGCGGTATGGTCACGGTGACCTGCACGGGCGCGCAGGAGATCACCAAGGTGTCCATCGAGCCGTCCGTCATGGAATCCGGCGATGTGGAGATGCTTCAGGACCTGGTGATGACCGCCGCCAACGAGGCCATCAAGAAGTCCAAGGAAATGATGGAAGAGGCCATGAAGGGCGTGACCGGCGGGCTGTCCATTCCCGGCATGTTCTGATCCGGCCGTGGCGGGGCGCAGGGGCGGAGCACGGTTTCGGTTCCTGCGCGCCGTGGCGTGTCCCGGTTCCAATTCCTTTTTGCGCCCCGCGTTTTTATCCATTTGAACAATTTGCTGTGAGGATCTGAATTGTCGAATCTTCCCGGACCGCTCAAGGAAGTGGTCGAACAGCTCTCCGGCCTGCCGGGCATCGGCCCGAAGTCCGCGCTACGCATCGCCCTGACTTTGCTCAAGATGCCCCGTGAAAAGGCGGGCTGCGTGGGCCGGTGCATCATCGAGCTGCGCGAGAAACTCTGCCTGTGCGACGACTGCGCCTGCCTGGCGGAATCCAGCCCCTGCGCCATTTGCGGCGACCCGTCACGGGACGATTCGCAGGTCTGCGTCGTGCCCGAGTGGGACGCGCTGCTGGCCCTGGAGGACATGGGCGTGTATCGCGGCAAGTATTTGGTCCTGGGCGGCCTGTTGTCGCCCCTGGACGGGGTTGATCCCGCCTGCCTGGAGGTCGACCGCTTGCGCGCCAAGCTCGGCACGGGCGAGGTGGCGGAAGTGATCCTGGCCCTGGGCGCGACCCTGGACGCCGAGGCCACGGCCTCCTACATCAAGAACCTCGTGGAAACCGAGTTCCCCGGCGTGTCGGTCAGCCGTCTAGCCCAGGGCATTCCCATGGGCGCGGAAGTCAAATTCATGGACCGGGAAACGCTCAAGCAATCCCTGGTCCATCGGCAGAAAATCTAGGCGCGGCGTTTTCGCATGTCGGACGACAAACTCACCTACATCCCCGGCGCCGAGGTCATCAGCGTCATCTACCACAACAAGGAGAATGGCTACGCCATCGCCCGTGTGCGGGCCAAGGACGAACCGGGGCAGACCACCATCGTGGGCACCCTGGGCGAGCTGTCCGCCGGGGCCACGCTCGACCTGAGCGGCACCTGGATCAACCACCCCAAGTTCGGCCGCCAGTTCGAGGTGTCGACCTTCGAGCAGGCCCGGCCCGCCACCGAGAACGGCGTCATCCGCTTTTTGCAGTCCTCCATCAAGGGCGTGGGCGAGAAGACGGCCACGATCATGGTGGAGGAGTTCGGCGTGGAGGTGTTGGACATCCTGGACGACGACCCGGAGCGATTGCTTTCCGTGCGCGGCATTTCCAAGCGGAAGCTCAAGGATATCGTGGAGTCCTGGTCCAAGCAGCGGGAGATCAAGAACCTGTTGGTCTTTCTCCAGACCCACAACGTGCCCACCACCTTTGCCGGAAAGATTTTTCACCTCTACGGTGCCCAAGCCGAACTCAAGCTGCGGGAGAATCCCTACGACCTGGCCTACGAGATCCGGGGCGTGGGTTTCAAGACCGCCGACCACATGGCCATGAAGCTCGGCTTCGCCCCGGACTGCTCCCAGCGGCTGGAGGCGGCGCTGGCCTATACGCTGCTTACCTCCTGCGAGCGCAAGGGGCATCTTTTCCTGCCCAAGCCGAGCTTGCTGGAGGATGTGGCCCGCATGCTCGACACCACGGACTACGAAAAGCTGGAGCTGGCGCTCTACGCCTTGGAAGAAAAGAAGCGCATCCGCATCGAGGACCTTTCCGAGCAGGGCATCTCCGAGGCCGTGTACCTCATCTATTTCTATCACTACGAGAACGAGACGGCCAAGCGGCTGTATCAGCTCATCAGCCACCCCACGCCGGTCAGCCGCAAGAAGATCGACAAGACCCTGCCGCGCGTGGAGGAGAAGCTGGGCTTCAATTTGTCCGACGAACAACGCGAGGCCGTGTTCGAGGCGTGCTCCAACAAGGCGTTCATCATCACCGGCGGGCCGGGCACGGGCAAGACCACCATCACCAAGGCGATCATGCTCACCCTCAAGGAGCTGGGGCTGAAGATCAAGCAGGCCGCGCCCACGGGACGGGCGGCCAAGCGCATGGCCGAGGCAACGGGCCATCCGGCCAAGACCGTGCATCGTCTGCTCCAGTACCAGCCGGACGGCGGCTTCTACTACTGCGAGGATCAGAAGCTCAAGGCTGACGTGCTGGTGGTGGACGAGGCGTCCATGGTCGATGCCCAGCTTTTCGTGTCCATCCTCCGCGCCCTGCCGCATACCTGCCGGTTGATCCTGGTGGGCGACGTGAACCAGTTGCCCAGCGTGGGGCCGGGCAACGTGCTCGGCGACCTGATCGATTCCCGCCGCGTGCCGTGCGCGGTGCTGACCCACATTTTCCGCCAGGCGGAGGAGAGCTTCATCGTGGTCAACGCCCACCGAATCAATGCCGGGCAGTTCCCGCGCCAGCACCCGAGCCTGCCTCCGGAGGCCGACTTCTACTGGATACCCCAGGAGAACCCGGCCAAGGTCCAAAAGCTTATTCTGGATTCCGTGTGCGACCGCATTCCCGAACGCTACGGGCTGGACCCGCTCAGGGACATCCAGGTGCTCACCCCCATGCACAAGGGCGAGGTGGGCACCCAGGCCCTGAACGTGGCGTTGCAGGCCCGGCTCAATCCTTCGCGGCCCGGCGTACGCGAGCTCAAGCGCAAGTTCGCCACCTTCCGGGAAGGGGACCGCGTCATCCAGCTCAAGAACAATTACGACAAGGAAGTCTTCAACGGCGACTTGGGCTGGATCGTGGGCGTTGACCCGGACGAGCACGAGCTTCTGGTCGAGTTCGACGGCAACCACGTGCATTTCGAATCCGGCGACCTGGATGAGCTGGGCCTGGCCTATGCCGTGAGCGTCCACAAGTCGCAGGGCAGCGAGTACAAGGCCGTGGTCATGCCCGTGGTCACCCAGCATTTTCTCCTGCTCCAGCGCAACCTGCTCTACACCGGCCTGACCCGCGCCCGCGAACTGGCCGTGCTGGTCGGCTCGGAGCGCGCCTTCCAGATCGGCCTGAACAACGTCACGGCGGGCAAGCGCAACACCCACCTCGCCTACCGGCTGCGGGCCATCTTCTCCGAAAACCGCCTCTGCTGACGGCCCGGCGCGGCGGAGCGGCCGTGTTGCGGCATGGTGAAAAAGTGGTCCAGGTCCCTGGTGTTTTGTATTAAAGTGATTATCTTTTCTTCTTGTGATACTGTGGGCGCGGCGCGCAGGCGTCCGTCCCAAATAGTGTAAAATTATTCAAGGAGTCCATGTCCATGCTCAGCGAGAAACTGGAAGCCGCGCTCAACGCGCAGATGAATTGGGAAATCTATTCCGCACATATCTACCTGTCCATGTCCTCCCATTTCGCCCAGGAAGGGTTGCCCGGGATCGGCCAATGGATGTACGCCCAGTACCAGGAAGAGATGTTCCACGCCCTGAAGTTCTTCAACTACATCAACGAAGCGGGCGGGCACGCCAAGCTAGGCGTCATCGACGCTCCGGCCTATTCGTGGGAGACTCCGCTGGCCGCCTTCGAGGAGGCGCTTGAGCACGAGAGGGGCGTCACCGCGCGCATCAACGCCCTGGCCGACCTGGCCCAGGACGAGCGCAATCACGCCGTGGGCATCTTCCTGCAGTGGTTCATTTCCGAGCAGGTGGAGGAAGAGGATACCGTGTCCGACGTGGTGGGCAAGCTGAAGATGGTCGGCGACGGCGGCGGCCTGTTCATGCTCGACCGCGATCTCGGAACCAGGGTGTTCACGCCCCCGGTGGCCGCATAGCAATATCAGCAACGGGCCGGGAGGAGCATTTCTCCCGGCCTTTTTTTCAGGGGAGGCCATATGAACGAGAACGGCACAAACATTGTCGTGGGCGGGGCCGCGGGCCAGGGACTGGCGACCATCGGCCGCCTCATGTCCCGTGCGGCGGTCCGGGCCGGATACCATCTGCTGGTGGACCAGCGTTACATGTCGCGCGTGCGCGGCGGGCACAACACCTTCGGCATGCGCGTGGGCACGGAGCCGCTGTACGGTCCCGCCGAAGGGATCGACATCCTGGTGGCGCTCAACGAAGAAACGCTTGAGCTGCACCGCGGCGAGCTGGCGGAGGGGGCCATCGTGCTGGCCGGTGAGGAGATCGACACCGGCGGCCTGAACGCCCTGCGGATTCCCTTCAAAAAACTTGCGCCCAAGCCGCTTTTCCACAACACGGTCGCCCTGGGCGTGCTCGGGGCCACCCTCTGCAACGACGTCGCCATCCTGGAAGCGCTCCTGGCCGAGACCTTTGCCAAAAAGGGCGAGGAAGTGGTGCGGGCCAATGTGGACGTTGTCCGCGCCGCCTTTGAATGGGTGAGTGAACAGGCGTTCGACTTTTCCTGCATCATGCCGCCCGAACCGGACGCGCCGACCCGGATGATGGTCAACGGCAACGAGGCCATCGCCTTGGGCGCGCTGGCGGCGGGGTGCAATTTCGTTTCCTTCTATCCCATGACCCCGTCCACTTCCGTGGCCCAGGCCCTGATCGACAAGGGCGCTCCGTTGGGGCTTGTGCATGAGCAGGCGGAGGACGAGATCGCGGCCGCGAACATGGCCGTCGGCGCGTCCTATGCCGGGGCGCGCGCCCTGGTGACCACCTCGGGCGGCGGGTTCGCGCTCATGGGCGAGGGCGTCAGCCTGGCGGGCGTGTCCGAGACGCCCATGGTTTTCGTGGTGGCCCAGCGTCCCGGACCGGCAACGGGCATGGCCACCCGCACCGAGCAGGGCGACCTGGACCTGGTGGTCCATGCCGGGCACGGCGAGTTCCCCCGCGCGGTCCTGGCCCCGGCCGACCCGGAGCAATGCTTTCATCTGGCACACAGGGCCTTTGATCTGGCCGAGAGCTTTCAGACGCCGGTTTTCCTGCTCACGGACCAGTATCTGGCGGACTCCTACCGCGACGTGGAGCCGTTCGACATCGACGGCCTGCCGCCGGTCGCCCGGCCCATGACCGAGGCGGAGGAGGGATACAAGCGATACGTCCTGACCGAGGACGGCGTGTCGCCGCGTCTTGTGCCCGGTCCTTCCACCCCCCTGGTGCGGGCGGATTCCCACGAGCACGACGAGGCGGGCCGGATCACCGAGGACGGCATGAACCGCGTGGTGCAGAATTCCAAGCGGCTGGACAAGGGGTTCGGCCTTGAGGACGAGGTCGTGGACCCGGACTACTACGGCGAGGACGCCCCGGATGTCCTGCTTCTGTGCTGGGGGTCGAGCCTCGGCGCCTGCCTGGACGCCATGGACAGGGCCGAGACCGACAAGACCATGGCCGTGCTGCATTTCAGCCAGGTCTATCCCTTGTGCGAATCGCTTTTCCTCGACGACCTGGAAAAGGCGGGAACCGTGGTTTCCGTGGAGGGCAACGCCACCGGCCAGTTCGCCAAGTTGGTGGCCCGCGAAACCGGATTTCAGGTGGACGAGTATGTCCTGCGCTTTGACGGCCGCCCCCTGACGGCCGAATACGTCCTGGCCGGACTCAACGGCATCATCTAGGAGGATCGATCCATGGTATCCATTGAAGATTACGGTGAATTCCAGACGACCTGGTGCCCCGGCTGCGGGAACTTCCCCATTCTCGCGTCCGTGAAGACCGCGCTGGCGGAGATGGGCGTGGCCCCGAGTGAGGTGATGATCGCCTCGGGCATCGGCCAGGCGGCCAAGCTGCCGCATTATATGAACTGCCACATGTTCAACGGCCTGCACGGGCGCGTGCTGCCCCTGGCCCAGGGCATGAAGCTGGCCAATCCCGACATGCGCGTGTTGTGCGTGTCCGGCGACGGGTGCAGCTACGGCGAGGGCGGCAACCACTTTCTGGCCGCCATCCGGCGCAATCTCGACATCACGCTTCTGGTACACGACAACCAGATTTACGGCCTGACCAAGGGCCAGGCCAGCCCGACGTCGGCGCTGGGCCATGTGACCAAGACCCAGCCCACCGGGGTCAGGTCCGCGCCTTTCAATCCCATTGCCACGGCCGTGGCCATGAAGGCCAATTTCGTGGCCAGGGCGTTTTCCGGCGAACCGGAACACCTGGTTTCGGTCATCAAGGAGGCCATGGACCATCCCGGCTTCGCCCTGGTGGACATCCTTCAGCCGTGCGTTTCCTTCAACAAGGTCAACACGTTCGGCTGGTACAAGGAGAGAACGTACCTGCTTAAGGATCACGATGCATCGGACTGGGGCGCGGCCATGGCCGTGGCCGACGAGTTCGGCGACCGCATCCCGCTCGGCGTGATCTATCGCAACGACAGGGAGGCGTTTCCCCTCGGCAAGCGGCTGGCCTGCAGCGAATATGACCGAAACGACTTGAAAGCCGTGATGCAGTCGTATACCTAGACGGTCCGCAACCCATTCATCAAACAGGATAGGCAATGAGCAACGAACCGGACAAGATAATCTATTCCATGTACAAGGTGTCCAAGAAGCATGGGCAGAAAGAGGTGCTGAAAAACATCTCCCTGTCCTACTTCTACGGCGCGAAAATCGGCGTGCTGGGCCTCAACGGCTCGGGCAAGTCCTCCCTGCTGAAGATATTGGCGGGCGTGGACACGGAATTCGAGGGCGAAACCCACGTCAAGGACGGGTTCGCGGTCGGCTACTTGGAGCAGGAGCCGCTTTCCCACGAGACCCGCACCGTGCGCGAGGTGGTCGAAGAGGGCGTGGGCGACGTCATGGAGATCATCCGCGAATACAACGCCATCAACGAGAAGTTCGCCGAGCCCATGGAGACCGACGAGATGGACGCGCTCATCGCCCGCCAGGGCGAGGTCCAGGAGTTGATGGACGCCAAGGGCGCGTGGGACATCGACTCGCGCCTGGAAATGGCCATGGATTCCCTGCGCTGCCCGCCGGGCGACACGCCCGTTCCCGTCATTTCCGGCGGCGAGAAGCGTCGTGTAGCCCTGTGCCGCCTGCTGCTTCAGAATCCCGATATTCTGCTTCTCGACGAGCCCACCAACCACCTGGACGCGGATTCCGTGGCCTGGCTGGAGCGGTACCTGTCCACCTTCCCGGGCACGGTCATCGCCGTGACCCACGACCGCTATTTCCTGGACAACGTGGCCGGGTGGATTCTGGAACTGGATCGCGGCCGGGGCATTCCGTGGAAGGGCAATTACTCCTCCTGGCTGGAACAGAAGCAGAATCGGCTGGCCAAGGAAGGCAGGCAGGAGGCCGAGCGGCAGAAGACGCTTGAGCGAGAACTGGAGTGGATACGCATGTCGCCCAAGGGCCGCCGGGCCAAGTCCAAGGCGCGCATCAACGCCTACGAGGCCATGGTCAGCCATGAGTCCGAGCGGCTGGCGGACGATCTGCAAATCTACATTCCGCCGGGACCGCATCTGGGCAAGCAGGTCGTTGTGGCCGAGCATGTGTCCAAGTCCATGGGCGACAAGCTGCTCATGGAGGACGTTGATTTTATCCTGCCCCCGAACGCCATCGTGGGCATCATCGGCCCCAACGGCGCGGGCAAGTCCACCCTGTGCAAGATGATCGTGGGCGACGAGCAGCCGGATTCCGGCACCCTGACGGTCGGGTCCACGGTCAAGCTGGCCTATGCGGACCAGAACCGCGCCTCCCTGACGCCGGGCAAGACCGTGTACGAGGTCATTTCCGGCGGGGCGGAGTTCATCAAGCTGGGCGACCGCGAGGTCAACGCCCGCGCCTACTGCTCCCGGTTCAACTTTGCCGGGCAGGACCAGCAGAAAAAGGTGGACGTGCTCTCCGGCGGCGAGCGCAACCGCGTTCACACGGCCCAGATGCTCAAGTCCGGGGCCAACGTCCTGATTCTCGACGAGCCGACCAACGACCTGGACGTGAACACCATGCGCGCCCTGGAGGACGGGCTGGAAAACTTCGCGGGCTGCGTGCTGGTCATCAGCCACGACCGCTGGTTTCTGGACCGCATCGCCACCCACATCCTCGCCTTTGAGGGCGATTCCAAGGTGATCTTTTGCGAAGGCGGCTACAGCGACTACGTGGAGGACCGCAAGAAGCGCCTCGGTGCGGACGCGGACCAGCCGCACCGCATCAAGTTCCGCAAGTTGACGCGATAGGTCGATCAGGGGGAAGCCTCCGGCGGCGCTTGCCGGCGGGCCTCCTTCGGAGAGACCAGGGCGCTGCCCTGGACCCGCCAAAGGGCGAGCCCCTTTGGAATCCCGTGTCGCCTTCGGCGAGGGCCGTGCGGACGCCGCATGCCGTACCGGTTGGCGATTCGGGCGAGTAAAAACGAGAAACGCCGTGCCATGTGCAGACATGGTGTGGCGTTTTTTCTCGCCCGAATCGCGGGTTGGGTTAGTTAAGAGGAAAAATGTAAAGGCGATGAGTTTGCCTTCTTTTTTGTATTTCTTGGCACATTTCAATACCAAAAAAATAATACCACCTGACCATACACCGGCGTACACGCCGAAGGCGCAATAAAAAGTTTGGGAAAAGAAGGGGATAGGGGTCCGGGGGAAGGGGAGGAAACAACCCTTTACAAAGGGTTTTTCCTCCCCTTCCCCCGGCCGCCGGAGGCTTACTTACACTCGAATTCCTGGGAGCCGATGGCCTGCCTACGGTCGATGGCGACCGAGTTGCCTGGGATGGATTTGGCGTATTTCTTGATGTGTGCGGCGCGTTCGCCGATTTCCATGAGCGAGCATTGGCCGAACACCTCGATGACGCCGAGCGAGATGGTCACCAGCGGGTATTCGCGTTCCTTGCCGTCCCGGCCGCGCGCCTTGATCCAGCCGCGTTCGCGGTCTTCGGAACAGTAGCGGTTCTTGACCAGCCTGCCGAAGCAGCGGGTGATGGAGCGGCAGATCTTCTGCACTGTCTCGGGCGAAGTGATGAGCACGAAGTCGTCGCCGCCGATGTGGCAGAGCTGGGCGTTCTTGGGCGCGTGCTTGCGCGTGGCCCAGGACATGACGTCCGCCGCCAGCTTGATGATGTGATCGCCGTTCTTGAACCCGTAGGTGTCGTTGTACACCTTGAAGTGATCCAGGTCGGCATAGATGATGGAAAAGGCGCGTTTCTGCCTGATCCGGTTTTCCACGGCCTGTTCGATGGCCACGTTGCCGGGCAGGCCGGTCAGGGGGTTGGTGCCCTTGGCCATCTCCACCTGGATCTTGGCCAGGACGTTGAGCAGGGCCTGGACCGTGACGATGCCGTAGAGCTTGCCCCGCTTGGTGACGATGATGTCGTCGTAAGCCTTGATTGAGTCCCGCTTCATGGCCATGCGCGCGGCCTGTTCCACCGGGGTGTCTATGTCCACGATGAGCGGGGCGGAGTCCATGATCGTGGCGATGGCCCGCTTGTGGTACAGGGCGATGCCGTACTGGGAGGAGAGCTGCCTGTTGAGCTGGTATTCCATGACCAGTCCGGTGGGAACGCCGTTGTCCACCACCACGATGTTGGTGAACGCGCCCTGCGTGCAGAACATGTCCTGGGCCGTGGACACCAGGCAGTCCGGGCCGACCGTGTGGGGCGTCTTGGCCAACTCGCCCACGGGCGGGGAGCAGGAAAGATTGGAGGATAAGTCGCGGACCGTTTTCAGCGCCATGCACTCCGGGCTTACCCGGGGCTTGGGCACGGCCGGGCGGGCCAGGAAATACCCCTGCCCGCAATGCACGCCGATCTCCTTGAGGCAGACGGCCTGGGCCTTGGTCTCAATGCCTTCGGAGATGATGCGCGCGCCGATCTTGTCGGCAAAGGTGACCGTGGTCTCAACCAACGCCCGCTTCACCGGGTCCTTGTGGATGTCCGTGATCAGCGATTTGTCGAGCTTGATGAAGTCGGGCTGCAACTCGGCGATAAGCGACAGACCGGCATAGCCCGCGCCCGCGTCGTCCACCGCCACCTGGAAGCCCTGGGAACGGTAGTGGTCGAGCGTGCGGTAGAACAGGTCGAAGTCCTGCACGGAATGGCGTTCCGTGATCTCGAAAACCACGTTGTCCGGGGTGAGGCCGGACTGCTCCATGAGGGCCAGGGTCTGGCCGGGCGTGAAGGCCGGGTCGGCCATGGTCTTGGGATGAATGTTCAAAAAGAGCTTTTGCCCGGTACGGAGTTCGCCCACGTTCCTCACGGCCACTTCGCGGCAGTGCTTTTCCAAGGCGAAAAGGCGGCCCAGCTTTTCGGCGGTCTCGAACAGCATGACCGGGGAGCGGAAGGAGGAGTTTTCCGGCCCCCGCGCCAGGGCTTCCCAGCCGAGAATGTTATCGGTGCGGAAATCCAGGATGGGCTGGTAGTGGGCCGTTATCCAGCCTTGGGTCAAAATCGTGTTGAAGCGGCTGGACACGGACAGTTCGTTCATGTTCAACGGGCGGCGTTCCATGCTTCGGGCCTTTTCCAGGGCGCGGGCGAAGGCCTCGGCGTTGTCATTGTTCACGGCCGGGACGGACGCATATCCCATGCCGAGATCGATGCCGAGTCCGGTATGGCGCAGCATGATGTTTTCCAGGCCGTTTTGCGCCTGGATCTTGTATTCGTAGGCGATGTCTGCCGGGTTGTTTCCCAGGGGCACGAGAAAGGCGGCTTTGCCTGGCCCAACACGTTCGATGGCGATCTGCCGGACGTTGTTCGCCTCGGCGGTCATGCGCAAGGATTCGTCGAGTCTCTTCTCCAACAGTTCGATGAAGGTCTGTCCGTACATCTCCCGAAGGGCGGCGTGGTCGCGGATGGAGATGAGCACGAGCGTTCGGGGGGGCATTGGGGTGAGTCGGCGGTCGGCGTGTGTTGTCGTCTGCAATTGCATATGCATGGGCGTCCTCGGTTCTGATCCGTCCTGGCTGTGATATCCCTGTCTTTTGTCCCGTGGCGCAAAGCCGTATCATTGATACATTGTTCAAATGTCAGGTTGTTACCGTCTGGTGACGGTGTTGCAAGAATTGAGTTTCAAAACGAAAAAAGGCAGCCCGCCGGGGCTGCCTTGAGTGTTTTTCGGTCGCGGACTCGATTAGCGGTAGTACAAATTCCGACCGCCGATGGTCAGGAATGCCTGATGCAGATTCTTCCGTATGTCCGTGCGGCTCCACACGCCCTGGATGTGGCCCCTGGAAAGGGCCTTGAAGGAGTTGTGGTAGTTGGGCGGAATCTCCATGCCCGTAGTCTCCTTGATGACGCCGGGTCCGGCAAAGCCGAGCCGGGAGGAGCGCACCGCATACTGGTAGGGCGAGCATCCCAGGAAGGAGGCCACCGGACCGGCATAGGAATTGGTGTCGTAGAGCACGATGTAGAGACCGCCTTCCTCGATGTAGCGGCGCACGGCCATGGTCACCCTGGGCATCTGGATCAGGCCGTTGACGCCTTCCTGGATGCGGATGCCCGCCGTGCCGTGGATGTAGGCCAGGAAGGGCTGGTGCTTGGCCCCGGCCAGTTCCAGGGCGCGGATGAATTTCTCGCCCTCGGCCGCGCCCACGGAGCCGCCGCGGAAGTTGGCGACCAGCGTGGCGCAGGTGACGCGCAATCCTTCCAGGGTGGCGTTGAAGGTCAGGCAGCTCGATTGCAGGCCGGTCTTCTTTTTAGCCGCTTCGATGCGGCTGTCGAAGTTGGGGAACCCGGTGGGGTTGCCCGAGGCGATGTCGCGGTTGAACTCGCGGACCGAGCCTTCATCGAAGACGTTGTGGAGATACCACTGGTATTCCATGGGGAAGTTGTAGCCGCAGTGGGGGCAGACGCCCGCGAAATCCGTGAACAGGTCGCGCGCCCAGATGTCCAGGCAGCCGCGCTTGGCGGCGTGCGGGCAGGTGACTTCGCGGTCTTCGAGGGCCTGGGGGCTGACGTAGCCGGTATCCGCTTCAATGCCGCCATTGACGGGCGCGGGGTCGGAAAGCCCGGTCAGCTCCATTTCCTTCTGCCTGTCGCCGTTCTGGAGCAGGCCCATTTTCTTGAGTCCCTTCCGCAGAAAGCCATTCACGCGGCCGGTGATGACATGCACCTCGTCGGTCACTTCCTCCACCAGCCGCTCGATGCGCTGGCGGAAGGGCTTGATGAGCCCGTACAGGACGATGCCGGTGGTGTTGGACACGATGCCCGTGCTGGTGGCGTAGAGCTTTTCCAGCAGCGAACGGTTGTCCTGGTAGGCGCTCTGGGCCATCCTGCGGTATTTCCTGAACCGGCGGGCGACGAGCCGTTCGCGCGCCTTTTCGTTCAGGGACCAGCGGACGATGATGTCCTCGTGCTTCTTGAAGTGGCGCATGGCCAGGGCGCGGAAGAGGCGGACGCCGCGAACGCCGAGCGCCACTTCATCGGTGGCGCGGATGACCTGTTCGCGGACGCGCTTGTAGAAATCGAAATGATCGGCCCGGACGCCCAGCGGCGGCTCCTGGATGATCGCATCGATGTAGCCGTTTTCCAGATTGTCCTGTGCGGTGATGCGCTGGGACACGGCGCAGGCTTCGATCAGCTCGGCCGGGGCACGTTGGGAGCCTCGGACGTGTCCTTCGATGGCGGCCGCTCCCTCGGGGGAGATGACCGAGTAGTAGCCGTGGGAGAGCATCAGCCGCTTGTCGGCCATGCCGATGGCCTCGGCACCGCCTGAGCCGCCCTCGGAGAAGATGGCCACGATGGGCACGGGCAGCCCGGCCATTTCATAGATGTTCTCCGCGATCTGCTGGGCCGCGCCGGGAAAGTCCTCCACCGGATAGGAGCCGGGGGTGTTCACGTAGGCGTGGATGGGAATCTGCTCGCGGGCGGCGACCTTCATGTACTTGAGCGCCTTGCTGTTGCCCCAGGGCTTGATGGAGCCGCCGTTGCGGAACTCCTCGCCGTGGCCCTTTTCCTGGCCCACCACCATGACGGGCTGGTTGATGACCTTCTTGCCGCGGTGCCGGGTGATGTAGGCCCTGGCGATGAGCATGCCGGGGTCGATGGAATGCTCGTCCTGGCCGCCGATCTCGGTGTAGTTGTCGTAGACGTTTTCCAGAATGTCCTTGAGGCAGGCGCGCTGGGGATGGCGCACGATGCGGACCTTGTCCATGGCCGTGAGCTGGGCGTCGATGGCGGATTCCATGGCGGACAGGCGGGTGTCCAGCGACTCGACGGCCCGGATGGCCTGGTCCTCGGAAAAGTCCCTGGTCCGGTCGGGAAACCCCGCGATTTCGCGGGAAAAGGCGTCCAGTTCCGGGCGCGTTTCGCGGCCGAGGATGTCCCGGGCGTAGTTCACCCGTTTTTGCAGCTCCTGCAATTTTTTTTCAATATTCATACGCTAAAATTCGAGCAGGTTTTCGGTTTTTTTGACGAGAAACGGAATGTTGGAGCGCATGGAGGCCCCGGAGGAGTCCCGGCCGTTCATCTTGAGGTCGTTCAGGAAATCCAGGCCGCGCGCCTTGGCCTCGGCCAGGTCCTTGCCCCAGATGATGGCCAGGGCCAGGTTGGGGTCATATTCCGTGGGGATCTGGTAGGCGCGGTCCGTGGGCACGTGGGTATGCAGGGACAGCCATTCCCGGCCGGTCCAGCCGAGTTCCTCAATCTTGCCCACCCAGGGGGTGAAGCCGTTGTCCGTATCCTCGGCGATGATCCGGTATTCGATGGATACGCCGTCAAAGGTCACATCGTCTTGGGTATAGCCCAGCGGCTCGCCGAGGCCGATGCGTATCTGTTCGCGGACAAGGTTGACGTCGGTGTCGCCCCGGACCTTGGCGATGCAGGCGGATACGCCGTTTTCCACCTGGATGCGGGTGTTGACCTCCATGAGGAAGGGGTCGCCCTGCGGGGTGACGATCCATTCCCAGGTGCCCACGTTGTCGTACTTGATCTCCCTGGCGATGGACAGGGAGTATCCGGTGATGTCGTCAAGGAGCTTGGCCGCGTCGAACCCGTAGTGCAGGTTTTCGGGCCTGAAGCCGGGCGCGACCTCGATGCGCTTCTGGAGGCCGGGGGACTGGACCGAGCAGTTGCGGGTGCCGAAGTGGACCGGGTTGATGCCGGACCTGTCGGACGCGATCTGCACTTCCAGGTGGTTGAAATTGAAGACCCGCTGCTCGATGAGTACGCCTTCGTCGTTGAAGGTGCGGAGGCTGTAGTTGCGGATGCGGCGGTAGGTCTGGCGGAAGCGGGCCATGTCCTCGACCTCGTCGATGCCCATGCCGCCGCCGCCTGCGGAAGCCTTGACCAGGACCACCGGGCGGTTGATGCCCATCTTGGCCTGGAACTCGAACAGGCTTTCGGCGATGGATTCGGCCTCCAGCTCGTCGTAGATGGCCCGGTCGGAGCCGGGAACCGTGGGGACGTCCAGGGCGCGGGCCAGCCGCTTGGTGTTGATCTTGTCGCCCAGGTCGCGGATAACTTCCCAGGAGGGACCGATAAAGGTCATGGGCCGGTCGCGTTGCGTCACACGGCGGGCGAAACGATAGTTTTCGGAAAAGAAACCGTAGCCCGGATGAATGGCCGTGGCGCCGGACTCGTCGGCCACGGACAGGATGTCGCCCGCGTCCAGGTAGTTGTGGATGCGGTACAGGGAGTCATCGCCGCCCAGTCTGCGGGCGGCGTCAATATGGCCGGACTCGGCGTCTTCCTTTGTATACAGGGCCACAAAGGGGAGACCGAGGTCGGCACATGCTTCCATGATGCGAATGGCGATCTCGCCTCTGTTGGCGATCAATACTTTGTTTCCGTCTATGCTCACGGTAATTGTCTTGGGTTGAGGTGTGATTTGAAGGTGCTTTAAATAGCCCTTATCGCTCCATCTTGCAAATCTTTGTATTTGCCGATTTTCCTTTTTATTTCGATTGGTTGTGATGAAACATCCGTTTGAATAATAGCTGTGGATTTTTTATCTGAAAATGTGTAAAAAGTCGGTCCGCTCCATTGAGTACGGTCATAATTGTCATTATTGTCAATTGCCGGAGATACGAGACAAGAGGTGCTTAGAATGGATTACGTTATTGTTGGAAACGGCGTTTCAGCCATCGGTGCAATCGAGGGTATTCGACAGATCGACCGGGACGGTTCCATCCTGGTGATCAGCGACGAGGCCGTTCCCACCTATGGACGACCGCTCATTTCCTATTATCTCTCGGACAAGATCAAGTTCGATACCCTGCCGTTTCGTCCCGAGGAATTTTATGAGCGGAACAGGGTCGAGATGCGGCTCGGTTCCCGCGTGCTGTCCGTGGACACCGAAGCCAAGCTCCTGACGCTCGACTGCGGCGACACCGTTTCCTACGGCAAATTGCTGCTGGCCACCGGCGGCACGCCGGTCCGGCCGCCGCTGCCGGGCATCGACGGGCCCGGTGTCCACAACTTCACCACCGTGGCCCATGCCGAAATCCTCAAGGAGCTGGTGGACCGGGTCAAGAAGGTGGTGGTCATCGGCGCGGGACTCATCGCGCTCAAGGCGGCCGAGGGCTTCGCCGAAAAAGGCGTGGACGTGACCATCGTTGTCCGCTCGCGCATCATGCGCACCTATTTCGATGAAACGGCCGGCGAGATGATCGTGGATCACCTGGAAAAGAACGGCATCCGCTTTCTCCAGGGCACCGGCACCAAGGAGATCGTCCGCTACGAGGACGGTTCCATCCGGGGCGTGGAGACCGACCGGGGACTGGTGGACGCGGACGTGGTCATCGTGGCCGCGGGCGTCCGTCCCAACATGGGGCTGGCCGCCGCGGCGAACCTTGCCACCGGAAAGGGCATTCGCGTGGACGACTACATGGCCACCAGCAATCCGGACATCTTCGCCGCGGGCGACGTGGCCGAGGCCAAGGACCTGCTCACCGGCGAATACACCGTGCGTCCCATCTGGCCCAACGCCTACACCCAGGGCCGTTACGCAGGCCTGAACATGGCCGGTTCGGATTCGCCGTATACGGGCGGCCTGTCCATGAACTCCATCACCTATTACGGCTTGCCCACCATCTCGGTGGGCGAGACAAACGTGGAGGGGAAGGACGGCTACGAGACAGCCATTCACCTGGACCGCGACAACGCCGTGTACCGCAAGCTGATCTTCAAGGGCGACGTGCTGGCCGGTTGCATTCTCATCGGCTCCATCGACGCGGCGGGCTTCTACACCAGCTTCATCAAGAACGGTTTCAAGCTCGACGAGGAGGCCAAGGCCCGCCTCATGGAAGGCGATCCGTCGCCCGCCCTGTGGCCGGACGAGTTCATTGAGGCCATGATGAACAACCCCTAGGGGGGCGTTCAAATCCGAAAACGAGAGAGCCGCATAATGCGGCTCTCTTTATTTGGACTTGTGGGTGAACACGCCGTCCCAGTCGTCGCCGGGCGGGTTTTCCATGAGCGCGGCGCAGCGGTCGAGGTAAATCTTGCACAGAATTCGTTCCGGGCTTGTTTCGCGGAGCGAGCGGAACAGGTCTGCGGCTTCCCCGAAGCGTTTGTTCTCGTAGAGATCGTGGGCATTGTCGTAGGTTTCGAGTTCCGTGCGCCGGGACTGGGCCTCGGCAAAGGAGTAGGCCGTGTAAATGGACACGGGCTTGTTCTTTCCCTTGACCCGTACGCGGTCCAGAAGGCGGAATCGGTATTCGTTGCAGCAGGCGTCCCTGATGGCCTGGCTGACCACCAGCTTCTGGCCGTAATATTTGGTCAGCCCCTCCAGGCGCGAGGCGAGGTTCACGTTGTCGCCGATGAGCGTGTAGTCGAAGAGGTCGGCGGACCCCATGTTGCCCACACGCACGGGGCCGGAATGGATGCCGATGCCCACGGCGATGGTGAACCCGTACTTATCGATGAAGAGCTTGTTCAGTTCTTCGAGCTTTTCCAGTTGGGCCAGGGCGGACACAAGGGCCTTTTCCTGGTGGCAGTCCACGTCCACCGGGGCGTTCCAGAAGGCCATGACCGCGTCGCCGATGAACTTGTCCAGGGTGCCCTGGTTGTCGGTGATGATGCGCGTCATGGGCGTCAGGTAGTCCTGAAGCAGGTTGGTCACCTGGGTGGGGGTGAGCCTTTCCGAAAGCGAGGTGAAGCCACGGATGTCCGAGAACTGGATGGTGATGTCCTTTTCCTGGCCGTCCAGGGACAGGGCGTCCGGGTTGTCCATGATCTGCTGGATGACCGACGGGGCCAGGTACTGGGCGAATGCGCCGTGGATGAACCGCTTGGCGCTTTCTTCGCGCCAGTATTTGATGACCGTCAGGGTGAGGAAGGTCAGGGCCAGGATGATGTACGAGTAGAGGGGCGAAAGGAAGTAGTGGTTTTTCTCGTACAGCAAAACCGATCCGTACCACATGGCGCAGCCGAGTCCTATCAGGGGCAGGGCCAGCCAGGACGCCCTGGCCCACATGAGCAGCAGAGTGGTGGTCAGCCCGGCGGCCACCATGCCCAGGAACTCCAGGCCCTTGGCCCAGTCGGGAATGGACAGGAACTGCTGGGACAGGATGTTGTCCACGATGGTGGCGTGTGCCTCCACGCCGGGATAGCTCGGGTCCAGGGGAATGGGACGGATGTCCTTGAGTCCGGCGACCGTGGTGCCGATGAAGGCGATGCGCCCTTGGAGCGCGCCCTGCGGCAGGCGTTTGTTCAGGATGTCCGAGGCGCTGATGTATTGAAAGGTCCTGGAGGGTCCCCGATAATTTATGAGCATCCTGCCCCGTTTGTCCGTGGGGATGACCACGCCGTTGAACCGGACGGCCTCCACGCCCAGGGACGAGAGCTTGAGGATCATGTTTTCCTCGCCCATGGCCTGGATCAGGGCGGCCAGGGCCAGGCTGGGGTACATCCTGTCGCGCCAGCTGTAGAGCAGGGGCACACGCCGGTACACGGAATCCTCGTCCGGGGTGATGGTGATGAACCCGACCCTCGGCCGCGCCTCGGCCAGGGTTCGGGTGGGGCCGATCATGTCGTCGGACGACAGCAGGGCCTTTTCCGGGGGCATGGAGCCGGGCGGGGCCAGCACCGCCACCTTGGCGTACGGCAGGTCGGATTCATGTGGCTTCGCATCCTTTGCGCGGATCAGGCCTGTCCCGGCCACGAAGTCGATGCCGAGCACGAACGGACCGGCCTTCAGGTTGTGTGCCAGGAGCTTGTCGTAATCCATGAGGCTGTCGTGGAGTCCGGCGAAGTCGATGTCCACCTTGAGCTCCCGCTTCATGTCCGCCTTGATGGCCACGGGCGAGGTGCGGTCCGGCTCCGCGAAGATGATGTCCGAGACCACGGCCATGGCGCCGTATGCCTGAAGGTATTTCATGAGAATGGCCACCCTGTATCGGGGCCAGGGCCATTGGCCGAACTCCTCAAGGCTTTTTTCGTCCAGGTCGATGATGACCGGGACCTCGGTGGCGGCGGGCGTGTGGTAATGCTTGAGGTAGCTGTCGTAGATTTTGAGTTCGAGCAGGTTCAGGAACTGGGGCTGGCTGATGAACAGGACGGTCATCAGGAGGGTGATGGTCAGGCCGGAGCCCAGGAGGATCAACTGGTCTTTCTTGAATGCCTTCTTGAGCGATGCGAACATGGCGTCACCGGGGTAAGAGGTTTTGTCGCATCACCCTAGCAGAGAAAAAACGGGGCGATAAAGAAAAAAATATCGCCCCGTTCCGGTGGTCAGATGTTCCTGGCGAGCATCATGCATCCGAGCAGAAAGACGAGGACAAAGGCGAGTTTCCGGTAGCCCTTGTCGGAAAGCCGCTTGTAGGCGGCGGTGCCGAGCCATATCCCGGCCACCAGGGAAGGAAGGGACAGGGCGTACAGGTGCAGGACGGCGGGGGTGATCATTCCGCCCAACGCGGACGACGCGATGGTCAGCAGCCCGGCGATGCTGAAATAGAAGGACAGGGTGGCCTTGGCCCGGTCCTTGTCCCAGGGCTGCAGGGCGGTGTAGATGATGACCGGCGGTCCGCCCGCTCCTATGCTGGCCCCCAGGCCACCGCAGAGAAACCCGGCCAATGCGGTGACGGGCGCGCCCAGCTCCCTGGCGCGCGGCTTGAACAGCAGCATGTAGCTGGTGAACAGGACCATGAGCAGGCCGATTCCTATGGACAGCCACTGAGTGGAGAAATGCTTCAGCGCATAGGTGCCCAGCGGGATGCCCGGAAGGGTGGCGGCCATGAGTATGTATATGGATTGGAGATGGATGTTTTTACGCAGTCGAAAGCCCAGGTAGATGCTGACGATGACAGCGAGGAGCTGCATCAGGGGGACGCTCAGCTTGATGTCGATGAAGAACCCGAGCAGCGGCAGGGCGATGAGGGCGAATCCGAATCCCGTCAGCCCCTGAAGGAACGCGGCCAGAAGGATGATGACCAGAATGAGGACGGTGTCCGGCATGGGCGTGACTTATAGGATTTTTACCCGGCTGCCAATGCCGGATATTGTGCCGAAGAATGAAATGGAGAAAACAGTTGCATCCAAAAACCATAACGGTATATATAGATGTAAATTTGTTTTATATTCACCCATAAAATTCGTTATTTTGGGAGGTTGACTATGGGTATCGTTATCGATCAAGATGAATGCATCGGCTGTGAATCGTGTGTTGAGATTTGTCCCGAAGTGTTTGAAATGGACGAAGACGGGGAAAAGGCCACTGTCATCAATCCCGATGCCACGGCCGACTGCGTTGATGAAGCCATTGAGACCTGCCCGAACGAGGCCATCTCAAAGTAATTGATGCTTTCAGAGTTTTGGAAGGGCCGCACTTGGTGCGGCCCTTTTTTTGTTGCGTCGCTATTGGAGGCGAGTGGCCAGGAACACGCCGCTGAAGATCAGGACAAAGCCGATGATATGGGCAACCGTGATCGGCTGGCCGATCAGAAAATAGGCGCCGATGCCGCTGAAGACCGGGATGAAGTACTGGAACAGAGAGGCCGTGCCCGGCCCGATGGCCATTATCGCGGAATTCCACAGAAAAAACGCCGCCAGTGATGCGCCCACGCCTATGTAGAGGGTCGCGCCGATGATGGCCGGGGTCAGGGACCATGCGGGATAGTAGGGTTGTTCAAGGAAAGCCGCCGGGATGAGCGGGATGGCACCGGCCATGAAGATGACGGCCAGGTAGGAGTGCTGGCTGATTTCAGGCGGCTTGCGTTTGACCAGGATGGAGTAGACGGCCCACAGCAGGCCCGCGAACACCATCCACAGGTCGCCCTCGCGGAAGGTCAGGTCGAGCAGGATATGGAGGCTGCCCCGCGTGGCGATGACCGCCATGCCCGCGATAGCCACGACAAGTCCGGCCGCCCGCAGGCGGCTGATGGGTTCACCCAGGAAGATGCGCGACAGCACGACCACGAACACGGGGGTGGTCGAGGCGATCAGGGCCATATTCACGGTGTCCGTAGTGTGGGCGCTCAGGTATACGAGGGTGTTGAACAGGCTGACGCCGGTGACGGCCGCGACCGCCAGGGAGAGCTTGTGGGAGCGGATGGCCGGCCAGTCGCGTCGAAGGTGTCTCCAGGCAAAGGGCAGAAAGACGACGACCGCGCAGGACCAGCGCAACGCTGCCAGTGCGATGGGCGGAATGGTGTCGGCCAGGCCGCTGGCCAGGATGAAGTTCCCGGACCAGATGGTCACGGCCAGCAAGGCATAAGCAAACCCGAGGGGTCTGTTTTCAAGTTTCACGGTAACTCAGGTAGTGCAAAGGCCGGTATCTGACAAGTGCATTGTTGCCTCAAGGCCTCCATAGGAAGCGGTCCAGGTCGATCCGTTCCCGGCGGTCGAATTCGACGCCCTCGCGGAGCAACAATATTTTTTGCCTGTCATAGCCCCGGTGTTCGGGCAGGGATATGCCGCCTTCCCGGTTGACGACCCGGTGCCAGGGCAGTTCCCCGGTGCGCGAACAGGTGTGAAGGATTCGCGCCACCTGCCTGGCCGCCAGCCGGTTTCCGGCCATGGCCGCAATGCCGCCGTATGTGGCGACCTTGCCGCGCGGGATGTTTCGTATGCAGTCCATGACTTTTTGCGTGAACGGGGTAACGGCCATGCAAAAGGGATAGGCCATCCGGGCGCGAATGGCAAAACCCAAGGGCTTCCCGATCAAATTCGGCTCCCGGAACCGTAAAAGTAGCTTGCCAGCAGCGCCGACTCTGTTTATAAACCCACTTCACATCAGCGTGAGCCGCAAGGCGAGGCGCAGACAAACGGAGAGGTAGCGAAGTCCGGCCGTAACGCGCTCGACTCGAAATCGAGTTACGGGTTCATAGCCCGTACGTGGGTTCGAATCCCACCCTCTCCGCCATATTTCAAGGGGTTACGTATAAAAGCGTGGCCCCTTTTTGTATGGTGTGGAAGCGGGCAATGTGCCTTTTCATATGCGTTTGGTTCAAAAAAACGAGTTTGACGTCGGAGATAGGCCGTATGACTTGTCTCATCCAGTGTCGTCAAAACGTCTTCGGATATGAAGGCAAATCGGCGGTCAGGAACTTGCGGTGCGGGATGTGTATTTCCTGGTCCGCAGCCAGGCTTCGGCCTCTTCGGCCGACCCGAACACACGATAGTTGATCGACCTGTTCTGGAAAACGGTTTCAAAAAACTGGTCCAGTTTTATCTGTTTCGCGCTGGGGACCGACGCAATGCGCAGACCGAGCAGGGGGATATAATCGCCCAGCGTTTGGGCTATCTTGAATGCCTGCGAGATATCCAGATCAATTTCGACATCGCGGCCGTAGCTCAGAATACAGTTTGTGTCGCATGCCGTGGCTTCCCGGATCATTTCCCCGGCCAGGACAAGCATGTTGTTCACTTCGTTGAGCTTTCCGAACAGGTTGATGCGGATGTATCCGTCCTTTTCGACAACCTCGTAGGAATAGCCCTTGCTCAGGTCGAGAGATGTCCCGGTTGATGTCCTCAGCCACTCCTCGCCGCCGGCTATATTGTCGAACGCCTTGAATTGGAAGGTGCTGTCTTTGAAGACGCCTTCAAAAAATTTGTACAATTCCACGCTGTGAGGAGCGCTTATCATGGCCACATGGACGATTTGCATTGAATTAACATCCAAGGAGGGAATCTTGATCTTGAAGACGGCGTTCAGGATGTCGAACCGCAGGTTGGCCTTGGATTCATCGATTAATACAGATGGATACCCTCTATGCTTGATTTCGCGAAAAAGCGAGTCGATGTACTGAAACATCTCCTCGGTGCTTTCGGGGCAGCCGGAAGCGGTGACCAGCAGATATCCCCGTTCGTCTTTCAATGTGTACTTAAAACTCATGGTGAACATCCAAATGATTATAGTATTTGCTTATGCTTTTTGAAACATATTTGCAATGAGTTATGGTTTGGCAAAATCGTCCTTATGCGGCGGGGCTGATTTTTTTCTTTTGATTGGCCATTGCGCCTGATGTGAAGCGTTGGTGCGTGTTGTCAGGCAATGCATTGGAACGAATGCATGGCGGACGGATCATCTCTATAGGTAAATCCAATAGAATTATTGTTTCATAATATGGGAAAATGTTATTTCAGTTTCGTATTTGTTGTTTAAAACATCAGTCGCGAATGACAATAGGAGCGCGGTGAGCAGGTGTGTCAATGGCTCGCAGCGGACGGTCTTGTGAGATGCTATCGGATTTATGACTCCGCCAAATTCGTTGTGGATTTGGCCAGCCAAAGAAAATTTGTTGAATAGACCAACTCCAATGTAGAACGAAATGCATCAATCTGATATAGTTAAAGCCTGAAATATAGAGTAGTGGAAATGAGTAGTCCTGACATTTGGAGGGAACCATGCGGAATTGTGTGCTTTTTAGGGGTATTTTAATTGCGGTGCTGGTCGCTGTCGCTCTCGTTTTAACTTCGGGAGCCGGATGGACCTACGGCGGTGGCGGCGAGGGGACCGGACAAAACCAGGGAACCGGAGCCACCGTCAGCAGCGGTTACTCCACAGGATATCAAAGATGGATGGCCAATATCACGGACCATGCCTCGTACCAGGAGGCGCGGGACAGGGCGGACGCTGCCGAGGAAAGGGAAACCGGCAGGTTCGGGTACCAGAGTGAAGACACTCAGGAATATTATGCGGAGGTCGATGCGGGACTGTCCATTTCAAGAGCGGCCTGGGACGAACAGTTCGACGTGGCCCCGTCTGTCCGCCGTTTTGCAATAGTCCTGGAGCAGATGGTGGCAGGCAGGGCCATCAAGCCCGCCCAGGCGTTTGATCTGCTTGCAATTTATGCGATCGCCAACAGACATCGCAACCAGCGGTAGCAGGGAGGAGAATCATATGCATATATTCAGGTTCATCCCGTGTCTGATTTCCTGCCTCGCGCTGATGGCCGGTTGCATGACCGCTGCTTCGACAACGGCTCCCGATCTGCCCGTGGTCCAGCCCCAGTCGGTTTCAGCCGACCAGTTGTCCGGCAGCGACATGACGGCCCTGATGACGCTTGATCTCGCCCGGAACGGCGCTTTGCCCGAGGTCGGGCCGATACGGCTCGCTCCCGGGGCCAAGGTGGACATGGTCCGGCCGGAGCCGGGTTTCATCGAAAAAGAGGCGAAGCTGTCCCACATTGCGACCCTGCCGGACGGCAGCACCCTGCTCGAGGTGGCACGGCGGTATGAGGACGGGTACGGGCGCGTTCAGATGTTCATGGATATGGCCGGATACACCGTTCGCCGGCCTACGGACGAGGAAGCCCAGGTTCACGCCCTGTCGCTGGTCATGGATTACCGGGCAATTCTCAATTCCGGCAATGCCGAGCTCGTGCAGGAAACCCAGGAGTCCGTGCGCGGGTTCCAGGAACAGGCCGGGTTGTCCGTGGACGGCGTGCTCGGTTCCCGGACGGCTATGGCCATGGCCAAGTCTCTCGGCGTTCAGGAATTTTCCCTGCTGGCTTCCGCCCCGGTCTACCCGGACAATCCCCGGTTCACCATGTACATCATCGACGAAATCCTGGCCAAGAACGATCCCGATACCTACCTGAACGGCCGTGACGGCATATCGGCCGTGAGCGCCAAGGCGATCCCCGCCGCGCAGTTCGCGTCCAGGTCGAGGGGCGGCGGCAACTTCCTCGCCGTGATCTACTTCCACGACCAACTTCCCAAGGATACCGCCATACAGGTCGGTTTCTCGGAATTCGCCAACCGCAAGGACTCGGATTACAGGGCGACCATGCGCCCTGTCTATTCCACGGGCAAAGGCTGGCCGGTGGTATTTGCGCCGTTCAAGCTCGAAAGGGCGGCCTTGACGCCTACAAAGCTGCATGCGCTCGTGATAGTCAACGGCGCCATCGTGGATTCGACACAACTCAGATAACCCTCTTGCCGTAAAGGAAAGGCCCCGGAGCAAATCGCTTCGGGGCCTTTTTCGCAGGGAAAAGGGACGGCTACAGCGGTTTCATCTGCTCGTGGCCGTGGCTGTCGCAGTCGTGATGGTCGCAGGTCTCGGCATTGTCCGCGAGGTCGCCGGCCAGCCACTTGACGGCCACTTCCTCGACAAAACCGAAGCAGCCCCGCACGACCTCGATGCCGCTTTGGGTGAGCACGTTGACCGCGCCCTGGCCCATGTTGCCCGCGAGCATGACCTTGACGCCCTTGCCCGCCAGCATGGGGGCGATGTCGGATTTGCAGCCGCATCCTTCGGGAGAGTCCATGCGTTCGCTGGAAACGATGGTGCCGCTGTCGTCCACCGTCATCAGGGTGTAGTGGTCGCAGTGGCCGAAGTGGTCGTCGATCCTGCCGTCCCGGGTGGGGAGTGCGAGTATCATGTCGTTTTCTCCTGGATAACTGGATTGGATTCGATGCCGGAGAATAACGACGCAAATCAGATTGTAAAGGGGGGGGGAATTGCTATTTTCGTCGTTCCAGAAAAAAGCGCTTCAGCAGGGCGGCGCATTCGTCGTGCATGACGCCCTCCACGACCCACATGCGGTGGTTGGCGAAGGGCAGATTCGCGCCGTCCAGGTTGGAAACGAGCGCTCCGGCCCGGTCGTCGCGCGCGGCGAACACCACGCCGCCCACCCGGGCGTGGATGAGCGCGCCGGTACACATGAGGCACGGCTCCAGGGTCACGGCCAGGATGGTGTCCGTGAGGCGGTAGTTGCCCAGGACGGCCGCGGCCTTGCGAAGGCAGAGCACTTCGGCGTGGCCGGTGGGGTCGGTCAGGCCGATGGGCTGGTTGTGGGCCTTGGCCAGCAACTCACCGTACTTCGAGAACAGGGCGGCCCCGATGGGCGCCTCCCCCTTGGCCGCCGCCAAACACGCCTCGCGGAAGGCCGCGTCCATGAGCGAGCGCCAGCTCGTTCCACGGGGCGGCTGCGGAGGTATGGGGGCGGCCACGGGAGTGCTGTCCTATCTGGCCTTGAGGTAGTTCACCCCGGCTTCGAGCATGACCAGGCCGAGCGGGATGTCCGGGTCGGTGCCGCGGGTCCAGGACGGGTGGTTTGTGGGGTGGTTGTACGCCTCGGGATGGGGCATGAGGCCCAGAATGCGGCCGGAGGGGTCAGTCAGGCCGGCGATGCCCAGAGGCGATCCGTTGGGATTGAAGGGATACTCCTGGGTGATCTCGTTGGTTTCGGGATGCACGTACTGGAGCGCGATCAGGTTGTCGTCCTTGAGCGCCTGGAAGGTCGGCTCGTCCATGGGGATGATCTTGCCCTCGCCGTGGCGTATCGGAGCGTCGAGATACGTGATGCCTTTGGTGAACACGCAAGGCGATTCCGGGTTGGCCTTGAGCCGCACCCAGCGGTCCTCGAAGCGGCCCGAGTCATTGTAGGAGAGGGACACCTGGCGCTCGAAGTACCGGCCGCCGATGGCCGGAAGCAGGCCGAGCTTGCACAGAAGCTGAAAGCCGTTGCAGATGCCGAGAATGATGCCGCCGGACTCGAAGAATGCCTTGAGCTGGTCGAGAACCGGTTTGCCGTCGGCGTCGTTGGACCAGCGCCAGCGCAGGGCGGCCGCCTGGGCCGCGCCGAGATCGTCGCCGTCCAGGAACCCGCCGGGACACAACAGGTAATTGTAATTGTCCATGCGTACGTGACCGGCGGCCAGATCGGAAAAATAGACGATGTCCGCATTGTCGGCACCGGCCTGGGTGAGCGCGTAGGCGGACTCCTTTTCGCAGTTGGTCCCGTAACCAGTGATGACGAGTGCGTTGACTCGGGCCATGAAAATCTCCTCTTCGTATTGACTTTACCTCAGTACCCTGCAAAATTTGCAAAGCAGCTATGTGCTGGGCAGGAACATACGTGTCCGGCGCATGACAGTCAACATGGCGCGCGAGCGACGCTAGCTGTAATATATTCATAAAATTCAAGCATAACCAAGGGGCTTTCACAGGCATGAAAACCAAGTTCATATTTATTACCGGTGGTGTACTTTCTTCTCTGGGAAAGGGGCTTGCCGCCGCTTCCATCGGCGCACTTCTCCAGGCTCGCGGCCTCAAGGCCACCATTCAGAAGCTCGATCCCTACATCAACGTCGATCCCGGCACCATGAATCCCTTCCAGCACGGTGAAGTCTACGTCACCGACGACGGCGCCGAAACAGACCTCGACCTCGGCCACTACGAGCGCTATCTCGGCACCTCGCTCAGCCAGCAGAACAACTACACCTCCGGCTCCATCTACAACTCCGTCATCCAAAAGGAGCGCCGCGGCGACTACCTGGGCGGCACCGTGCAGGTCATTCCGCACATCACCGACGCCATCAAGGAGGCGGTCATCAACCTGCCCAACGACGAGGACGTGGCGCTGATCGAGATCGGCGGCACGGTCGGCGACATCGAAGGGCAGCCCTTCCTGGAGGCCATCCGCCAGCTCAAGAACGACCTGGGCAAGGAAAACGTCCTGTTCATCCACCTGACCCTGGTTCCCTACATCAAGGCCGCGGGCGAACTGAAGACCAAGCCCACCCAGCATTCGGTCAAGGAGCTTCGCTCCGTGGGCATTCAGCCGGACATCATCATTTGCCGTTGCGAGGTGCAACTGGCCGAGGACCTCAAGCGCAAGATCGCCCTGTTCTGCGACGTGGACCAGGACGCGGTCTTCACCGGCGTGGACGTCAAGGACATCTACGAGGTGCCGCTCAAATTTTACGAGGAGGGCGTGGACCAGAAGATCGCCATCCTGCTCAAGCTGCCCGCCAAGAATGCCGAACTGGAACCGTGGGAGACCCTCAACTACAAGCTCAAGAACCCCAAGGGTTCCGTGAAGATCGGCATTATCGGCAAATACGTCGATCTGACCGAGGCGTACAAGAGCCTGCATGAGGCGCTGGTCCACGGCGGCGTGGCCAACGACGTCAAGGTGGAGCTGGAGTACTTCAACTCCGAAAAGGTGACCCACAAGAACGTGGAGAAGAAGCTCAAGGACCTGGACGGCATCCTTGTGCCCGGCGGGTTCGGCTCCCGCGGCGTGGAAGGCAAGATACTGTCCATCCAGTACGCCCGCGAGAACAAGATTCCGTTCTTCGGCATCTGCCTGGGCATGCAGTGCGCCTGCATCGAGTTCGCCCGCAACGTCATCGGCCTTGAAGGCGCCAATTCCGAGGAGTTCGATCCCTCCACCCCGCACAACATCATCTATCTGATGAAGGAGTGGTACGACTTCCGCACCAAGAAGACCGAGGTGCGCGACGAGGGTTCCGACAAGGGCGGCACCATGCGTCTGGGAGCCTATCCCTGCAAGCTCAAGAAGGACACGGCCGCCTACGCCGCCTACCAGACCGTGAATATCGACGAACGCCACCGCCATCGCTTCGAGTACAACAACAAGTACATCGAGCAGTTCGTGTCCCATGGCATGGTCCTGTCCGGCACCGCCCCCGATGAATCCCTTGTCGAGATCGTTGAGCTGCCCGACCATCCCTGGTTCCTGGGCTGCCAGTTCCACCCGGAGTTCAAGTCCAATCCCATGAATCCGCATCCGCTGTTCAGGGAGTTCATCCGGGCGGCCAAAACAGAGAAGGCGAAGAAGTAGTTCATGGCAGACCTGTATCAAGCCAGCCTGTCCGGTCCGTTCATTCTGGCCGGACCCTGCGCCATTGAGAGCCGGGAGATCGCGCTTGAAACCGCCGATTTCCTGGCCGTGGTGTCCGACAGGCTCGGCCTTCCGCTGGTCTACAAAAGCTCGTTCGACAAGGCCAACCGGACTTCGTCGGCCGGCTTTCGCGGGCCGGGAATGGAGCGGGGGCTTGCGATTCTCGCCGAGGTCAAGGCGGCTACCGGGCTGCCCGTGATTACCGACATCCACCATCCCGAACAGGCCGCGCCCGTGGCCGAGGTGGCGGACGTGATCCAGATTCCGGCCTTTCTCTGCCGCCAGACCGACCTATTGGCGGCCGCGGCCGAAACCGGACGAATCGTCAACATCAAGAAGGGGCAGTTTCTGGCCCCGTGGGACATGGAGAACGCCGTGGAAAAAGTCCGCGTCGCGGGCAACGAGCAGGTCTGGCTGACCGAGCGCGGCTCCACGTACGGCTACAACAATCTGGTGGTGGACATGCGGTCCATACCCCAGATGCGCGCCTTCGGCGTGCCCGTGGTCATGGACGCCACTCATTCGGTGCAGTTGCCGGGCGGGCAAGGCGGTTCGTCCGGGGGGCAGCGGGAATTCGTTTCCGTGCTGGCCTCGGCGGCTGTGGCCGCCGGAGCGGACGGGGTGTTCATGGAAGTTCATCCCGATCCCGACAAGGCGCTGTGCGACGGTCCCAACAGCCTGCCGCTCGACCAGGTCGAGCCGCTGCTCAAACGCCTCAAGGCCCTGTGGGAGCTGAACCGTGCCTGATCGCGCCGTTGAACTCGCAAAAAACATCAAGCTGCTCGTGCTCGACGTGGACGGGGTCCTGACCGACGGGGGCCTGTATTACGACGACCACGGGCTGGCCATGAAGCGTTTCCACGTTCTGGACGGACTCGGCATCAAGATGGCCCAGGCCGTGGGGCTGGAGATCGGCGTCATCACCGGCCTGAACCAGAAGCCGGTGGAGGCCCGGATCAACGAACTCGGCGTCAGCCGCTACATCGCCGGAACGCATGACAAAATCACCTTTTTCAAGGAGATGTGCGCCCAAGTCGGCGTGAGTCCGTCCCAGACCGCGTTCATGGGCGACGACCTGCTCGACTTCGCCCCCATGAAGGCGGCCGGGCTGGCCATGGCCGTGCCCAACGCGGTGCCCGAGATCATCGAGACCGCCGACTGGGTGTCCACGCGCCAAGGCGGCCAGGGAGCCGTCCGCGAAGCGGTCGATTTCATTCTCGATGCGCGCGGTCTCAAGGCCGAAGCCACGAAAAAATGGGTGATCTGATGAAAGGGCGTCCGGCGCTGATCCTCGTGCTCATCTTCGTGGTCGGCCTGGCGCTCGGCATCGCGATCAAGACCCTGTTCTTTTCCGAACCGATTGTGGAAACCACCGAATCCGACAGGATGGACCGTCCCACCAGGAAGCAACTGCTCGAAGACGCCGACGTGTCCGCAGAGGACATCGAACTGGTCCAGGGCAAGCAGGGGGCCATGACCTGGAAATTGCTCGCCAAGACCGCGAAATACAATCAGGAAAAGGGCCTTATCGGCGTGGAATATCCGCAACTGACCGCCTTTTTCGGCGAGGACCGCCAGGAGGTATACGTCCGGGCGGACCGGGGCGACGTGGACCAGCAGAACGACAACCTGACGCTGTACGACGGAGTGAGCGGCCGTTTCGGCGACCTGGCCCTGGACGCGCAATTTCTTGATTATGTCGGTGCGATTGATAAGGTGTATCTCAAGGGCGGCGTGGCCGTGCGCCGCCCGGACATGACCATCAAGGCCAAGGCCATGGAGATCGATCTGGTCACCCGCCAACTGGTGGCGGCGGGCGGCGTCGAAGCCCTCCTTGCGCCGGAGGGCCTGGAAAACAACCCGCTGCAATGACGATGAGGAGCGACTTTTGATGCTGAACCTACGCGCTTTGACGATTCTGCTTGCCCTGGCCGCGCTGCTGATGCCTTCCCTTGCCGCGGCACAGGAGTGGGGCGAAATCCGCGAGGCCGCCGTCAACCTCAATGTCCGTGAAAAGCCCGACCGGGCCGGCGAGCATGTTCTCACCTTGGCCAAGGGGCAGCGGGTCAAGACGGATTTCATGACCGATGACGGCTGGGTGGCCGTATTCAACCTGAACGAAAAGACGCGCGATCTCTCCCGCGCCGTGGGCTATGCCAATGCCAAGTATCTCAAGGTGATATCGCATGCGGCAACATCGGCCGGGCAAGCGGCTGTCACCGCTCCCGACAAGCCCGTGGTCAGCACCCCCTCCGAGGTGCCGTCGAGCAGCGGGGAGGGCGAGGTGTCGGTCCCGGTGACCGAGCAGCCCACGCTTGATCCCATCAGGGTGGGTGTGGACCCAAGCCGTATCCCGGTCAAGATTACCTCCGACCGCATGACCTACGACGAGTCCGGCAAGGTCGTGTCCTTCGTGGGCAACGTGGTGGCCGAGCACGGCCAGCTGACCCTGTGGGCCGACAGCCTTTCCGCCTATCTCGCCTCAAAGTCCGGCAAGAAGTTCACGGCCGACAGCGTGGACCGCATCGTGGCCGAGGGCAACGTCAAGGTGAAGAAGGAGACCACCGAAGGCACCTGCGGCAAGCTGACCTATTTCGTTGATCCCCAGTTGCTCAAAATGGAGGACGAACCGCTTTTGCAGGACGGCCCCAACAGCCTGACCGGCGAGATCATCAATTTCAACATCCGGGAGAACCGCTCCGAGGTCGAGGGCGGCAAGAAGCGGGTCAAGGCCATATTCATGACCCCGGAAACGCTGAAGGTGCAATAGATGAAGGACGGCCTGAGGGCGGCGAACCTGTCCAAACGGTACGGCCAGAAAGAGGTCGTACACGGCATCAACCTGGAGCTGAACACCAAGGAAGTGGTCGGCCTGCTCGGACCCAACGGCGCGGGCAAGACCACCACGTTCTACATGCTGGTGGGCATCGTCACGCCCAACACCGGCCATGTCTCGCTGAACGGCGAGCCGCTGACGGACAAGCCGCTGCACGAGCGGGCCCGCATGGGAGTCAGCTACCTGCCCCAGGAAAGTTCCATCTTCAAGAAGCTGACCGTCCGGCAGAACCTTCAGATCATCCTGGAACAAACCGATATGACTCCCGAAAAACAGCGGGCCAGGGCTGACGAACTGATGGACATGTTCACCATCTCCAAGCTGGCGGACCAGGCGGCAATGTTTCTTTCTGGTGGCGAGCGCCGACGGCTCGAAATCGCCAGGGCGTTGATCATGGACCCGCAGTTCATCCTGCTCGACGAACCTTTCGCCGGCATCGACCCCATTGCGGTCATCGACATCCAGGAAATCATTTCCGTGCTCAAGTCAATGGGCATAGGCATCCTGATTTCAGACCATAACGTTCGGGAAACATTGAATATATGCGACCGCGCCTACCTGGTCTACGAGGGGACGATCATCCTGGAAGGGTCGCCCGACGAGATCGTACAGGACAGCCGCGCCCGTCAGATATACCTGGGCGAGGATTTCAGTCTGTAGCGACCCGCCTTCATTCCTGCCGATTCCGATTTACACCCCTTCCAAAGGTTGGTACACTTTTTTCATGCTCATTAGTGCCTTCCTTATCATCAATAGTAACAGACTGTTATAACAATCTTGTTGCTTCTCCATTTTGAATGTGCCATACTGAAAACGCAGAATTGATACGCTGCACGGAAAAAAATGCATGAATCGTCATGTGTAATTTGATCCCAGCGAATTCAGAGATATAAAATATGGGCTTGGAACTTAGGCAACAACTCAAACTTTCTCAGCAACTGGTCATGACGCCGCAGTTGCAGCAGGCCATCAAGCTGCTGCAGCTTTCCCGTCTGGAACTGCTCGAGACCGTGCAGCAGGAGCTCTTGGAAAACCCGTTTCTCGACGAGACCGAAGTCGAGACCGAGGTTTCCGAGTCCTCCGAAAAGATGACCGAATCCCAGGCCGAGGAAGAGCTTGTCCGAAATGCCGACTGGGAAAACTACCTGGGCGAGTTCTCCAGCACCTCGAAGCAGGCCATGGCCCGCGAGGCCGAAATCCCGGAGGACGGATTGTCCTTCGAGGCGCGCCTGGCGTCCAAGCCTTCCCTTGACGGCCATCTCAACTGGCAGATGCGCCTTTCCAATTTTTCCGAGAAGGAAATCGCCATCGGCGAGATCATTCTGGGCAACATCGATCCCAACGGATACCTCCAGGCGTCGGTTGAGGAGATCACCGGCATGGTTCAGGCCTCCGAGGAGGAGGTCGAGGCCGTTTTGGCGCGCATTCAGCGGCTGGACCCGGTCGGGGTGGGCGCGCGCACGCCCCAGGAGTGCCTGCTCGTCCAGATGGAGGTCCTCGAATACGACGATCCGATCCTGGTGTCTTTGGTGCAGGATCATCTGGAAGACCTGGAGAAGAACCGGTACAAGCCCCTGGCCCGCAAGTTCAGGCTGTCCATGGAGGATCTCAAGGATTACATCGACCTCCTCCAGACGCTCGACCCCATGCCGGGCACCAACTTTTCCTCCACCGAACCTCATTATGTCAGCCCGGACGTCTTCGTCTACCGCTACGGCGACGAGTTCGTCATCATCCTGAACGAGGACGGGATGCCTCGGCTGCAGATGAACACCTTCTACATGGATTCCATGAAGGGCGCAGCGGACAAGGAAAAAGAATATTTTCAAGAAAAGATGCGTTCTGCCGCATGGTTGATGAAAAGCCTGTACCAGCGGCAGAGGACATTGTATAAGGTGGTCGAGAGCATTGTGCGCTTTCAGCGGGACTTCTTCGTTGACGGCGTAACCAAGCTTAAACCGTTGATTCTCAAGGAGGTGGCCGAGGATATCGAGATGCACGAATCCACCGTTAGCCGCATTACTACCAACAAGTACGTTTCGACTCCGCACGGGATCTACGAGCTGAAGTTTTTCTTCAACTCGGCCCTGGATTTGGACGACGGTTCCCAGGTGGGTTCGGAGAGCGTCAAGGCGCTCATCAAGCAGATGATAGCAGATGAAGACACCAAGAAGCCGTTGAGCGACGAACGGATAGGCGAAATCCTCAAGGAAAGGCTCGAGGTGAACATCGCCCGACGCACGGTCGCCAAATACCGTTCCGCCATGGGCATCCCGTCGTCTTCGAAACGCAAGCAGTACTTCTAAGTCCTGTTTGCCGGACCCCTAATAAGGAGGCAGCGTATGAACATCAGCTTCACTTTCAAAAACTTTGAGCCGTCCGATCATCTCAAGGGCTACGCTGAAAAGCGTTTTGAAAAGGTTGCGAAATACGTTTCGGATTCGGAAGCCGATCTCCAAGTCAATCTGCTGGTCGACAAATATCGTCACAAGGCCGACGTGATTCTCAATTCGGAAGGCATTCATATATCCGCGTACGAAGACTCCGAGGACATGTACTCCACCATCGACATGGTGCTGGACAAGCTCGAGGCCCAACTCCGCAAGATGCGTGAAAAGCAGAAGAGCCGAGTCAAGAAGGCGCGCGGCAACAAGGTGATGATGAACGTCATTTCGTTCCAGGACCTGGCGCAGGAATCCGCTCCCCGGATCGTGGGCACGGACGAATACGTGCCCAAGCCCATGTCCATTGACGAGGCTGCCATGCAACTTGATGCGCTCGACAATGAGTTCCTGGTTTTCCGCAATGCGGAAACCGAGGGTATTAACGTAATTTACAAAAGAAAGAACGGCGATTACGGCCTGATAGATCCCGGATACTGATTATGAAACTTGGCGATTACCTGGAGAAGGACCTCGTCCTTCCCGAACTGGACGCCGAAACCAAGTCGGACGTCCTTAAAGAACTCATCGCCCCCGTGGGCGTGAAATATCCCGAGATGGACACGGACCAGGCGGTCCGTGTCCTTCTCGACCGTGAAAAACTCGGAACCACCGGAATCGGCGACGCCATCGCCATTCCCCACGGCAAGCTCGAGGACCTGGATCAGGTCGTCGTTGTGGTGGGCCGCAGCCTCCAGGGAGTCGAATTCGACGCCCTGGATCATAAACCCTGCTCGATCTTCTTCCTCGTGCTGGCCCCGGAACAGGTGGCGGGCATGCATTTGCGCGTTTTGGCCCAGATATCCAGGGTGCTCAAGGATGAAGAATTCCGCAGGGTTTTTCTTGAGGCGGACGGCTTCGATTCGCTCTGGCAGATCCTCAAGAGCGTATAACTTTGGTGCCGTGCCCGTGACTCCCTCGAACACCTTTCCCGTCGTCGTCGTGACCGGCCTTTCCGGGTCCGGCAAGAGCACGGCGCTCAACGTGTTCGAGGATCTGGGCTTTTTCTGCATCGACGGCCTGCCGTCGGAGATGTCGCCCAAGATCGCGGACCTGGTCCTCAAGATCGATACCAAATATCGCGGGCTGGCCCTGGGCATGGACCTGCGCCAGTTCGAATTCGTGGAAGGGTGGAGCCAGGCGCAGAAGGAGTTCGCCCGTCTCGGCGTCACCCCCCAGGTCCTGTTCCTGGAAGCCAAGATGGCCGAGCTGGTCCGCCGGTACGCCACTACGCGCAGGCTGCACCCGCTCGAATCCACCGAGCACGGGCTGGAGAAGGCCCTGGAAAAGGAAAAGGAGCTGCTTGCCCCGGTCCGCACGGAAGCCGCGCTCGTCATCGACACTACGGGATATTCCATCCACGACCTCAGGCGGGTCATCCAGACCAAATGGTCCTCGCTGGAAGAGGCGGGCAGGGGCATGCGGGTGCATATCATCACCTTCGGCTTCAAATACGGCGTCCCGTCCGAGGCGGACCTGGTGTTCGATCTCAGGTTCCTGCCGAATCCCTATTTCGACAAAGCCCTGCGGCCCCTGTCCGGCATGGACGCGGCCATTTCCGAATTCGTGCTGGGCAGCGATGCGGGCAGGGAATTCAACGCGCGATTCCATGATTTCCTGGCCTATCTCCTGCCACAGTATGCCGAGGAGGGGCGTTACCGGATCACTCTCGCGCTCGGCTGCACCGGCGGCCGTCATCGGTCTGTTTCCGTAGCGGAATCCCTGCTGGCGACCCTGAAGAAAAAAGGATATAGTGTTTCGATTGAACATCGACACATGGAACTTGGATGATATAAATGGCCGAAAATGTTGAAAAGAATACACCGCAGGTGGGCATCGTTCTGGTGACTCACGGCAATTTCGGCGCGACCTTGCTTGAAGCCGCCGAAATGGTCATGGGCACTCAGGAAAACTGTGTGGCCATCGGCGTTGACGTGACCCGTGACGTGGACGAAACCATGGAGCTGATCCGTTCATCCATCCAAAAGGTGGAACAGGGCAGGGGGGTAGTCACCCTGACCGACCTCTTCGGCGGTTCCCCGACCACCATGAGCCTGTCGCTGATGAAATCCGAGAATCTGGAGGTCATCACCGGGGTCAACCTGCCCATGCTGGTGGCAACCCTGCAATCGCGATCCATGAAGCTGCACGAACTGGCCGAAAAGGTCGCGGACGCCGGGCGTCAGGGCATCAAGGTCGCGGGCGCGATGCTCCGCAAGAAGGCGAAGAAGTAGAGGTGGGGCCGTGGTTCTCGTGCGTATCGACAATCGGTTGATTCACGGCCAAATCATCGAGACGTGGTTGCCCTACATCGGCGCGCGCAGGGTCGTGGTCGCCAACGACGAACTGGCCCATGACGTGCTGCAGCAGGAGATCATGTCCCTGGCCATCCCCCAGACCGTGGACAGCCTCTTTGTCGGCGTGGACGCGCTCCCCAAGGCCATGAAGTCCTTATCGGACAAGGGCGACAACAGCGTGATCGTCCTTTTTTCCAACTGTTCCGACGCCAAGCGCGCCTTTGATACCGGATTCGGCTTCCACATTCTGAATGTCGGCAATGTCCATTACAGTCCGGGCAAACGGCAGGTCTCGCCCAGCGTGGCCCTTTCGGACGAGGATGAAAGCTGTCTGCGCCATCTGAGCAGGAAGGGCGTGGAGCTCGATTTCCGCTGCGTCCCCAACGATCAGTCCCAGGTGAGGTTTTGATCCATGTCCTTTGACAGCCCGGTGGCCTGGTTTGCCATGATCGCTTTTTTTTTGCTCTGTTTTCCCTGTTTCGCTACTCCCTGAGCATCGGAATGCTCGAACGGCCGCTGGTCGTGGGCTTTCTATGGGGCGTCTTTACCGGCGAATATTCCATCAGTCTCAATATTGCGATATTCTTCGAGCTTTTCTGGCTTGATCTGATTCCTGTCGGTACTTTTCTTCCGCCTCACCTAACGGCCGTGACTTTTTCGGCCCTGTCGCTGACGACCTTCTTCGGCCTGAAAACCCCTGGCGGAGCGCTCGGGGTGATCCTGGCCTGCATGCCGCTGGCCTGGCTGGGCAGCAAGGTTGAGGGTTGGCTCCGCGACCAGGAGCAATCGGGATACAACAAGCTGCTTCACTGGGTGCGCCATCCTGATAATGAAAACGGTCCCGGCGTGCTGATCCTCCGTTCCCTGACGCGAACTTTCGTTGTTTCCTGGGCGTGCTTTTTCGTTTCCGTCATGGCTTTGAAGTTCCTGTTTGAGACACTTTTCACACTCTACCCCGGTGCGCTGTCCACTCTGGACATCAAATGGGCCCATCTCTGGGGCGCCGCCACCCTTGGCGGACTTATGGCGTTGCGCCTGAAACGGGCGTATGCCGTTCTTGCAACAGGCGTCACCCTTTTTGTGCTTTTCACACTTTTCACACGATTTTAGCTTGGCAGCCGGAGTAGATTGTGATATTCGTCACATTCTATTTCGAAGGCATTTATGGGAGATTCGGATAATTCAATATTAGGAGGACTTGATATGGCTATTTTGGTTGTTGGACACAAAAATCCCGATACCGACACTGTCGCTTCCGCGATTGCCGCCGCTGATCTTTACACCAAGCGCGGCATGGAGGCCAAGGCTATCACCCAGGGTGAGATCGCTCCCGAGAGCGCATTTGTTCTGGAAAAATTCGGCTTCACCGCGCCCGAGATCGTCACCGACGCCACGGATAAGCAGATTATCCTGGTTGATCACACCGACATCTCCCAGACCATCGACAACCTGGACAAGGGCGAGCTTCTTGCCGTGGTCGACCACCACAAGCTGGGCGACGTGACCACCCCCGGCCCGCTGGAAATGTGGGTCTGGCCCGTGGGTTGCTCCGGCACCGTTCTGAAGTCCATGTACGATTTCTACAACATCGAAATGCCGGCCAACATCGCGGGCATTCTGCTCTGTGCCATCCTGAGCGACACCGTCATGTTCAAGTCCGTTACCTGCACCGACGCCGACAAGGAGGCCGTCGAGGCGCTGGCCAAGATCGCCGGTGTGGACGACGTCATGGCCCTGGGCATGGAGATGTTCAAAGTCAAGTCCGCCGTTGACGGCGCTTCCCCCAGCGAACTGGTCTTCCGCGACTACAAGGACTTCGACATGTCCGGCAACAAGGTCGGCATCGGCCAGCTGGAAGTCGTGGACCTGTCCATGCTGGACGCCCACAAGGACGCCCTGCAGGCTGAAATCGAGAAGGTCAAGGCCGACGGCCGCCACTCCGTCTTCCTGCTGCTGACCGACATCATGAAGGAAGGCTCGGAGATGCTCATCGCCTCCGACGACCCCTCCGTGGTCGAGAAGGCTTTCGGCATCGCCACCAAGGGCGAGCCCGTTTACCTCGACGGCGTCATGAGCCGCAAGAAGCAGGTCGCTCCCAACTTCATCAAAGTCTTTGAAGGCTAACCCGGCTGACTGATTAAGCGCAAAGTACTGCCCCCTTGGCGTTGTGCCGAGGGGGCTTTCTTGCGTCTTGGGCAGAGAAAAAGGGCCGTGCAGATGCTTGGACTAGTGGTTCCTTTTTCGATATTCCTTCACCGCTTCGTTGAATTTCTCCACGAAGCCCGGATGGTCGGCCACGAACTGATTGGAAAAGACAACCCCGAGCGGCTTTTCCATGAGCTTGTGCGACCGGATCAGTTCCTGTGAGCATTGGTCCTGCATAATGGCCTTCATGACCTGGTCGTTGCCCAACATGGCGTCGAAGCGTCCCGCAAGGAGCATGTCGGCAAGGCAGTCCGTGGTGGGGGGAGGGGATACCACGTTGTAGCTGTTCTCCTTCAACCAGGTGAGCATGTTGGCGCCCACGAAGGAGGTGACTCGCGCCTTTTTCTTGAAATTCGGTAAACCGGGATCAAGCGGATTGTCCTTGAGCAGATACCAGGTCCATGTCTGTTCCGCGATGGTGGCGGACATGACGCCGCGCTTGTCCCGTTCGGCGTTGTTCGACGCGGCGAAAAAGCCGTCGGCCTCGCCGAAGTAAACCATGTTCTGCGCCCGCTTCCAGGGGACGACCACCAGGTTCAGGCCAACTCCCATTTTTTTCAATGCATACCGGACCACGCGGACCGCATGTCCGTCGAAATTGCCGTTCGCGTCATAACAGCCGTAGGGGCACAGGTTGTGCGTGGTGAGCGTAATCTCCTCGGCATGGCCGGGCACGCCGGCAAGAAGAAAGCATAGCAGGGATAGAATAAACGGCCGCAAAATACGCATTAACCACCTCTGTTCATTGGGTGTCGTATGTCGAAACAATATTGAATTTTACTATTGTCACCCAATTAACACACTAATCCAGCATATTAAAGGGGATTTGTGTCCCCGCGCCAGCCGTTTGCCAAGGGCTGTGCCGCAAAAGGTTAAGGTGCCGAATCATCAGGAACCGTGATATCAATTTACTGATGAGGTGAATGATTGTAATGGGCATGGATGACCATTTGCCCGTGGACAGTCCGCTTGGTTATTCTCGTTGTCCTGCTTGCCGTGCCCTGTGTGCCCGTGTCGGCGGAGGAATATCGGCCCGAGGTGCGGTTCGCCGTGGCCAGGGGGTATCCTCCGTACCAGTTCCGTACGGAAGATGGACAACCGACCGGCCTGGACGTCGAGGTCATCCATCTCATCGGCGAACGCCTGAACATACGGGTCAAAATCATCCAGGGACCATGGGACGAAATGGTCACCGCGCTGCGCGTCGGCAAGGTCGACTGCCTGGGCGGCATGGAGATCAACGCCAAGCGGTTGCAGGTTCTCGATTTCACGGATCCCTACTACAGCAGGAAAGGAGCCGTGTTCACGCTCATGGACAACTCCGAGATACAAACCCTCGAGGACCTCAGGGGGCGAATCATTACCGGCGACCGCCATTCCTACATGGAGGGACTGTTCGCCCGGCTCGGCATCAAGCAAGGCATCCGCATCCGGCAGACCGAAAGCAAAGACATGTCCTTCCGGCTTTTGAAGCAAGGGAAGGTGGTCGCCGTGGTCGCACCCAAGGCCGTGGGCTATTATCTTGCTTCACGTCACAACATCGCCGTGAGGATAATTGACGATTCGGACCCCGGCAGTCCCGTAGGGATGGCCGTCATCAAGGGGAATACGCGCCTGCGCGATCTTCTGGATCAGGCGTTGGACGAGCTGCGAAACAACGGAAAGCTGAACGGCGTGCTTCGAACGTGGCGAATCGAATAAAAAAACGGGATGGCCGAAGACCATCCCGTTCAGGAGATGACGAAAAACCCCTGCCGCAAGACAGGGGTTTTATTGATTACAAGACGCCGGCGTTCTTCAGAACGGCTTCCAGTTTGGGTTTATTGGCTTGCTGCAAAGGAACGATGGGCAGCCGGAACTCGTCTTTCTTGAAAAGGCCCATCATGGCCAGGGCGGTCTTGACCGGAATGGGGTTGGTCTCCATGAACATGGCGCGGTTGACCGGGGCCATCTTGAGGCTCAGGTCGAGCGCCTTGTCCATGTCCTTGTCGAAAAACGCCTTGACCAGTCCGCTCATTTCGCCGGGCATGATGTTGGAAATGACCGAGATCACGCCGCAGCCGCCCACTGCGAGCAGGGGCAGAACGGTGAAGTCGTCGCCGGAAAGCAGATTGAAATTCCTGCCGCACTGTTCGATGACCTGGGCGGCCTGGTTCATGTTGCCGGTGGCCTCCTTCACGGCCACGGCCTCGGGCACCGCGTCCACGATCATCTTGAGGTGCTCGGGCAGGCAATTCAGGCCGGTGCGGCCGGGCACGTTGTAAATGACGAACGGCATGGAGGTCTCTTTGGCGATGGCCTTGAAGTGCTCCACCAGACCGCCGGGCGTGGGTTTATTGTAGTAGGGCGTGATCTGGAGCGTCGCGTCGGCCCCGGCTTCCTTGGCCATCTTGGTCAGCTCGATGGCTTCCTTGGTGGAGTTGGAACCGGCCCCGGCGATGACCGGAACACGGCCTTTGACCTGGTCCACGCAGACCTTGATGGTGCGTCCCTGTTCCTCGTGGGACATGGTGGCCGCCTCGCCGGTGGTGCCGCAGGGCACCAGCCCGTCGATTCCCTGCTCGATCTGCCACTCGATGAAGTCCCGGTAGGTGTCTTCATCGATCAGCCCGTCCTTGAACGGGGTCGAGAGGGCTGTGAATGCTCCTCGAAATTCCATGGTCATCTCCTTGTCACGCTTAAAGTGAGTTATCCTCACGGCCGCCATGCCGTCATTCAAGGACGGCGTTCACGGCCGGGTTGTCCTTGATCCGATCGTTCAACCCGATGGATTCAGTGTTATAATTTTTCGCGGGTTTCCATGCAAATGAATTTTTCCTTTCGGGCCATTGGAGAATGGTTATTTCGGCCAAGCTCCTGCCCATGTCATAGGCCCTGACCCAAAGACAGCGGCCGTCGGCGCGTATGCGTCCGTTGACCCCGGAGCCTCTGCCGCTTCCGAACAGGATGTCCGGCACGAACTTCGGGTCGCCGGACAGGTATTCCTGCTCCGCCAGCCAGCCCCAGTCGGACAGGCCGATGAGCAACTTGACGCCGGAGCGGCATTTCTCGATTTCCCGCGACAGGCTGTCCACGACATCCTGGGGCGGCGCGTCGAGGTTCGCCGCCAGGGCGGGGAATCGCAAAAACCCGATCCTGTCTCCCGCCGATGTGGTCACGATGGTGACGGGGGCCGCTTCGGCTGTCCGTTGCCAGGATGGCGGAGCGATGTCCGCCTCGGCCAGGACGTCGGCCTCTTCGCGCGACAAAAACCCCACGTCGTAGCCCATGATGCTCAGAGCCTCGGAGGTCGAGGCCAGGACGGACCGGGATAACGGCAGGCCGCCCGGCCGCATGTATTCCCATGCGCCGGAAACCAGGAGCCGCGGAGCCGAAGTCTTGTGGACGTCAAAAAAATAGGTGGCCCGCCGGGCCAAGCCTCCGAGGGTTTTACCCCCTCAGGAAGGGCATGGTCGCAACGTGCCATACGTGTTGGCCGAGTACAGGATACTCAGAACCGATTGCCCCGCCCGCGCGGACCCACAGGCGAAGACGACGACCGCCAAAAAAAGGCAGTACGCAAACCGTCGCATCCTACTGGTTGATGTATTCCTTCAGCTCTTTGCCGGGACGGAAAAAAGGAAGTTTCTTGGGCTTGACCTGGACCACGGAACCGGTCTTGGGATTGCGTCCAGTATAGCCTTCATAGTCCTTGATCTTGAAGCTGCCGAAACCTCTGATTTCGACGCGGTCGCCGCGGAGCAGGGCTTCCTTGACGGAATCGACGAAGGCTCCGACCACCTTGGTGGCCTCGTCCACGTGCATTTTCTTCTGTTCCGACAGAGCCTTGATCAATTCGCTCTTATTCATAATTTCCCCCTCAGAATGGTACATTGCCCGCTGGGAGAAAAGCCCCATTGCGGGAAAAGAAAAAGAAATCAATTCCGAAATTCTTACTAACTATGCCGAAAAATGGCTCTTTTCGTCAACCCTTTATTTGTATTTATCATGCGTCGAAGAAATTCTTCAGAATGGGGCGTCCGGAGATGCGCTCCAGATTGTCTTCGCGGTAGCGCATGATCCGTTTCGCCAGGGCCTGAATATCCTTTGCGGCCCGCGATTCCGGGGCCATTTTCATGAGCGGCGTTTGCCGCCGCACCGACTTTATCACCGTGGAATCCTGGTGGATGAACCCGAGGTTGCGCAGCTTGAGATTGAGGAAATTCCGGCAGGCCGCGTCGAGCCTGTCGAACGTCTGGTTGGCCTCGGCGGCGGTGGCGGCCTGGTTGATGAGCACCAGGAAGTCCTTGATGCCGTATTGCGTGGCCAGGACCTTGATCATGGCGTAGCTGTCGGTCAACGAGGTCGGTTCCGGGGTTATGACCACGACCCGAAGCTGGGTTACGGAGGCCAGCGACAGGACCGTGGGGCTGATGCCCGCGCCCAGGTCGAGCATGAGATAGTCGTACCGGCCCGCGATGTTGACGAGCTTCTTGAACAGGATGTCCTGCAGGTCCTCGTCCATCTCCACGAGTTCGGGCACGCCGCTGGTGGCCGGGAGCATGTCGAATCCGTTCTCGATGGAGACGAGCACGTCCTCGACACCCACATCCTCGCGCAGCAGGTCCTGGAGGTTGCGGTCGGGGGAGATGCCCAGCAGGACGTCGAGGTTGGCCAGCCCGAGATCGCAGTCCATTATCAAGGCCTTTTGTTCGGCCTGGTTCAGCGCATATCCGAGATTGAGGACGATATTGGTCTTGCCGACCCCGCCCTTGCCGCTCAGGATGGAGATTGAAAGCGTATTGTTTTCGTTCATGGTTCGACTCCGTTATTTCCCGCCGAACAGGAATTGCTTCTCGTTTGCCTGGACCAGGGTGTCGTTGGGCACGTTGTCGGCAAAGGCCAGCTTGGATATCCTGACTTGGTCCTTTCCGGCCGCCTTGGCCTCGTACAGGGCGTCGTCCGCCAGCTTTATCAACTGCTCGTCCGTCATGGGAACGCTGCCCTTGTAGCAGGTCAGGCCCACCGAGCAGGTGACCGAGAACACGTCCCCTCCGTCCGGGGTGTCGAATTCGATTTCCCTGAATTCGCCGAGCAGGCGGTTCAGGAGGCGCTGGGCCTTGACCACGCCCGAACCGGCCATGATCAGGGCGAACTCCTCGCCGCCGAACCGGGCGGCCAGGTCATAGCGCCGGGTGGACGCTTTCAACTGCCTGGCGAAACGCGCCAGGACCTCGTCCCCCTTGGGGTGGCCGTAGGTGTCGTTGACGTGCTTGAAGTTGTCCAGGTCGAGGATGGCCAGGGAAAGCGGCGTACGAGTCCGCTTGGAGCGCTCGATTTCGATGTCCAGGGTGCGGTCGAAGGCCCGGCGGTTGGCCAGCCCGGTCAGGGCGTCGTGGTCCGTCTGGTACGTCAGCCGCTCAAGGGTCTGCTGAACGAGCTTGAGATGCGGAAAGGCATCGCTGTTGATGGGCAGGGTCAGCCACTGCTTGAAGTCGTGGCGTTCCGTCAGGGACTCCCATTCGTCGGGCGTCACTCCCTGCACCAGGCGAAAAATCCAGACCGCGTCGCCGCCATCCACCGCGCCATGCTCCCTGGCGAACTCGGCGAGTTCCTCCTGAAGAACGGAAAGCTCCGTCAACAGCTCGCTTTCGGGGAAATCAATTGTTTTGTCCTTGGGCATGTATCCAGAGTAGGTGGTTTCTGATCATTTCGTCCATGTCCCCGTCCAGGAAGGCGTCCACGTTGCCGGTTTCGCTGTTGGAACGGTGATCCTTGACCAAACGATACGGTTGCAGAGTGTATGTCCTGATCTGGCTGCCCCAGGCAATGGCCTCCTTGGCCTGGTAATCCTGTCTGCGGCTTTCCTCGATCTTCTTGAGCTCTCTTTCGTACAGGCGGGCCTTGACCAGGCGCAGGGCCGTGGCCTTGTTCCGGTGCTGGGACTTTTCGTTCTGGCACTGGGCCACGATGCCGGTCGGGATATGGGTGATGCGGACGGCCGAGCTGGTCTTGTTCACGGATTGACCGCCCGGCCCGCTGGACCGGAAGGTATCGATGCGAAGGTCCTCGTCCTTGATCTCGATCTCGATGTCGTCATCCATGTCGGGATAAACGTCCACCGAGGCGAACGACGTGTGCCGACGCCCGGAGGAATCAAAGGGGGAGATGCGGATGAGCCGGTGAACGCCGGCCTCGCCCTTGAGCAGCCCGTAGGCGAACAATCCCTCGATTTGCAGGGTGACGGACTTGACGCCCGCTTCCTCGCCCGCCTGGTAGTCGAGCTGGGTGACCTTGAACCCCTTGCGCTCGGCGTAGCGGTTGTACATCCGCAGAAGCATCTCCGCCCAGTCCTGGGATTCCACGCCGCCCGCGCCCGGATGGATTTCCAGGATGGCGCCCAGCCTGTCGTGTTCGAAGGCGAACATGGTCGCCAGCTCGATGCCGGACAGCCGTTCACGCAACAGATTCACCTGCTGCGAAAGGGCGGAAAGGGATTCCTCGTCCGGGTCTTCATGGGCCAGCTCAAGCCATGCGTCGAGGTCGTCCTTGGCCTCGGACAGTCCGTCGTACATGTCGAGCTTGGTGGTAAGCTGGCTTTTTTCCTTGAGTACAGGGGTCAGGGCTTCGGGTTTGTCCCACGCGCCCGGCTTGGAAAGGGCCTTTTCTATCTCGTCCAGCCGATGCCGGGTTTCGGCGTAGTCAAAGACGCCCCCAGAGGGTTTCGAATTGAGTCAGGAGTTCCGCCGAAGCGGCTTTGAGTTCCGGGTATTCAAGCATTACAATGTATTTCCTTTCTTCCGCCCGGCCTTGAAGGCCAGCCCGGCAAATATGGCTGCGGTTATGACGTACACGGCCGCGTCGAGCCAGTCCCGGATTCGGTGGTAGACGGTCAGGCCGGTGAGCGGGGCGATTCGCATGCTCAGGCTCTCGGCGCGGAACTGCGTCCCCTTGGCCGCGATCCGGCCCACGGGATCAACAAAGGCCGTGATGCCCGTGTTGGTGCAGCGGGCCAGCCAGCGGCCCTGTTCCACGGCCCGCATGACGGCCAGATCCAGATGCTGGGCGGGGGCGGATGTGTTGCCGAACCATGCGTCATTGCTGATGTTCACCAGCACGTTGGCTCCCATGGACACCTGTCTCTGGGCAAGCTCCGGGAATATGGCTTCATAGCAGATGAGCATCCCGAGGGCAACGTCGCCGGAGACAAGCGGCCTGTTTTCCACGCCGGGCAGAAAATTCCCCGCCGCCTGGACGAGCTTCTCGAAAGGCACCCAGTCCTCAAAGGGCATGTATTCGCCGAACGGGACCAGATGTTCCTTGTCGTAAAACTGGTTCGTGGCCCCGGTCGCGTCCATGAGCCAGGCCCGGTTGAACAGGTTGTACGCCTTGGTTTTCGGGTCGGTGATCAAGTAGGCCGGGGAGCCGATGACGATGGGCGTCTTGGTCTCGCGGGCCAGGATTTCAAGCCCCTGGCGTAGCGGGGATTGGTCCTGGACGAAAAAGGTCATGGCCGTTTCCGGCCAGATGACCAGGTCCGGCTGTTCCCTCTCAATGGCTTCTATGCTCAACCTGGTGTATTTCCTGACGGTTTTCGTCAGGTATTCGGGGGTCCACTTGGCTCCCTGGTCCACGTCGCCCTGAATGAGCGACACGGTGTAGTCGCGTTGGCCCACGTCGAAGGCGCTGGTCCGGTATACACCGAAAGCGGTGAGTCCGATGGCCAGCACAACGGTCAGCCAGAGCGCGCTGCGATAGGTGGAGCAGAGCAGGGCGGCCACGGCCAGGCAGGCCAGGACCCCGGACAAGCCGTAGGCTCCCAGCACGGACGCCCCCTGGATGGCCACGGGCCACGCGGCGAAGGCGGCGGACAGGTTGATCCACGGGAACCCGGAAAGCACGAAGCTGGACAGCATTTCGAGCGTGGTCCAGGAAAGGCCCGCCAGCAGACAGAGCGCGATCCCCGAAATCCGTTGCCCGGCAAAATGCATGCTCAGGGAAAAAAGGCCGTAGTACAGGCTCATGAAGGCGGCCAGCAACAACGGGCAGGGCAGGGCGATGTACCAGGGCAGGCCGCCGTATATCTGGACCGGGATGACCATCCAGTAATAGCAGCCCGTGGCCGCGAGCGTACCGGCCAGCCAGCCGTACTTGAAGGCGTTCTTCCCGGATGTTGCGCGCAGGCCGATCCAGGCCAGTCCCAGGGGAAACGCCAGGACGACCGGAGGAAAATGGAACAGGGGGTTGGCGAACCCGATCCAGGCGCCGACCGCCGCGATGCAGACCAGGGCCAGCACGGGCTAGACCGTGTCCATGGGTTCGATCCGGATGGACCAGATCTGCCTGTCGTCCGCTTCGAGCACGGTGAAGCGGTGGTTGTCCACGGTATAAAAATCACCCGGATTGGGAATGTGTCCGACCATGGCCGCCAGGTAGCCGCCGACGGAGTCCACGTCCTCGCTTTCCAGGTTGAGGGAACACTGCTTGCACACATCTTCCAGGGTGGCGCGGCCGGAAACCACATAGACGTTGTCGGCCAGCTCGGTGATTTCCTCGGGCCGCTCCTGGTCGTATTCGTCGGCGATCTCGCCCACGATCTCCTCCAGGACGTCCTCCATGGTCACGATGCCGGCGGTTCCGCCGTACTCGTCCCTGACGATGGCCATGTGGAGCCGCTCCCGCTTCAGCGAGGCCAGAACCTCGTCCAGCTTTTCCTTTTCCTGGACAAAAAAGGGCGGCCGCATGAGGCTGTTCACCGGAACATCGACCCGGCCGTGCAGGAAGGATTCAAGCAGGTCCTTGGCATGGACCACGCCGATGATGTGATCCTTGGACCCCTTGATGACCGGAATGCGGGAGTGCGCCCCCTGTGAAACGATGATGTCCGCCACTTCCCGTATGGAGCTGCCGGAATCGGTGCAGATCATATCGGTTCTGGGCACCATGATCTCCTTGACCATTTTCTGGTCCAGCTCCAGGACGTTGAGTAGCATGGAGACCTCGTCGCGGTCGATTTCGCCGTCCGCGCGGGCTTCCAGGATATGCTCCTCGATATGCTGGTCGTGAGAACCGAAGATATTTTTAAGTACAGATAAGAATCGACTGTCAGACCCTTCGTCCAAGATCAGACTCCTTAAAAAAATTGCGCTGGGTTGAATGGCGGCAAAAAAAATGCCGCGCCATTTTCTTCAACAATTATCTATGTAATGGGTGCGCTATGACCTGTCAATACGCGGAAGAAAAGGATTCCGTTACAGAAGCCCGTGTTTCTTCAGGTGGATTTCCAGGCAGGAAAGGGCGGCGGGAGTGATGCCGGAGATGCGGCCCGCCTGTCCCAGGGTCACGGGCTGGACCTTGGTCAGCTTCTCCACAACCTCTCGGGTCAAACCGGAAACAGCGGCATAGTCCAGGTCCTCGGGCAGTCGCACGTCCTCCATGGTCCTGAATTTGGCCACCAGTTCCTCCTGCTTGACCAGGTACCCTTCGTAGCGAACCTGGGTTTCGACCTCGCGGAGCACGTTCTCGGGGGTCTCGGCCAGGGCGGGATGGAACACGGCCAACTGCCCGATTTCCATTTGCGGCTGGCGCAGCAGGGCGGCCAGCTCCACGGCCTTGCCGGGGATAGATGCGCCGATTTTTCTTAAAATATCACGAGTTTCCGCATCCGGCCGAATGCGGATGGAGTGCATGGCGGCAAGGGTTTCGCGCACGGTCTCGCGCTTGGCCGAGAACAAGGCCCAGTGGTCGTCGTCCACCAGTCCGATGTCCCGGCCCACGGGCGTCAGCCGCTCATCCGCGTTGCCTTCGCGCAAGAGCAGGCGGTGTTCGGCGCGGGAAGTGAACATGCGGTACGGCTCCTCGGTGCCCTTGGTCACCAGGTCGTCCACGAGCACGGCCATGTACGCCTGGTCGCGGGAGAGCAGGAACGGCTCCCGGCCCGTGAGCGCGGCGGCGGCGTTCAGGGCGGCCCACAGCCCTTGGGCGGCGGCCTCCTCGTACCCGGAAGTGCCGTTGATCTGGCCCGCGAAATAGAGGCCGGGTACCGCCTTGGTCTCCAGTGTGGGCTTGAGCTGCGTGGGGGGGGCGTAGTCGTACTCGATGGCGTAGCCGGGCCGGACGATCTGGGCGTTTTCCAATCCCGCAATGGCCGCGACCATCTTCTTCTGCACATCAAAGGGCAGGCTGGTGGGGATGCCGCTGGGGTAGACTTCCGGGCTGTCCAGCCCTTCGGGTTCGACAAATATCTGATGCCGGTCCTTTTCCGGGAAGCGGGCCACCTTGTCCTCAATGGACGGGCAGTACCGGGCCCCGGTTCCTTCTATGATTCCCGTGAACATGGGGGAGCGGTCAAACCCGGAACGGATGGCCGCGTGGGCCGCCTCGTTGGTGTAGGTCAGGTGGCAGGGCACCTGGGGCATGACCACCTTGGTGCTGCGGAAGCTGAACGGGATGGGCGGATCATCGCCGTGCTGAACCTGCATGGCTTCGAAATCAATGGAGCTTTTGAGCAGCCTTGGCGTGGTGCCGGTCTTGAGGCGGCCCAGCTCGAAGCCCAGCTCGCGCAGGTTGTCGGACAACTGGTTGGACGGAGGGTCGCCCATGCGGCCGCCGGTGAAGCTCTCCAGCCCGATATGCATGAGTCCGCGCAGGAAGGTGCCTGTCGTGAGCAGCACGGCGCGGGCGGGCAGGACCTCGCCCAGCTCGGTGCGCAGGCCGCATACCCGTCCGTTACGGGTCAGCACGGCCGCCCCGATGTCCTGAAAAACCCAGAGATTGTCCTGGGAGAAGACGGACTTTTGGACCACACGCATGTACTCGGTGCGGTCTATCTGGGCGCGGCTCGACCGGACCGCAGGCCCCTTGCGGGTATTCAGGATGCGGAACTGGATGCCCGCGGCGTCGGCCCACAGCCCCATCATGCCGCCCAGGGCGTCGATCTCCTTGACCATGTGCCCCTTGGCCAGGCCGCCGATGGCCGGGTTGCAGGACAGATGCCCGATGCGGTCGATATTGATGGTCAAAAGCAGCGTCCGAAGCCCAAGGCGGGCGGACGCCATGGCCGCTTCGCAACCGGCGTGGCCCGCCCCGACCACAATAAGGTCGAATTTTTCGGGAAACGGGGCTTTGCGCTGCATGACCGTCAGTGTGCGCTACTCGGCGAGCAGCATGTCGGCGATGACCTTGGCGTCGCCGATGGTGTTGCTGATCGAGGCCCACTCGTTGGGCTGGTGGGCGTTGTGGTTGAGGGTGGCCCAGACCACGGCCTGGTACCCGCAACGGCGCAGGAACGCGGCCACGGTGCCGCCGCCAACGCCCACGGGCCGGGGGTCGTTGTTGTACACTTTCTTGATGGACCGGATGGCCTTGACCACGACCTCGCTGTCGGCCGGAGTGGCCGGAGCGGCCTGCTCTTCCTGGGTGATCTCGTAGGTGACGTTCACATCGTACTTGGCCTCGATATCCCTGCCGAAACCTTTGATGACGTCCAGCACCTCGGACAACTCGTATTCGGGCAGGACCCGGCTGTCCACATAGAAGACGTCGCGGCCGGGAATGGTGTTCACGTTGGTGACGTTGGCTTCCTTCATGGTGGGCTGGAAGGTGGAGCGGGGCGGATCATAGATGGGATTCTCGGCCGGGAAGAGGGTTTCCAGCTCCTTGATGCGGAGGATGAACTCGGCGCACGGCACCAGGGAGTTCACGCCCTGGTCGGGAGTGGATGCGTGGCACTGCTTGCCCTCGATGATGACCTTCAGCCAGAACATGGACTTCTCGGCCACTTCCACCATCTCGGAGCTGGGCACGCCGAAATCCGGGATCAGGAAGAGATCGTCTTTCTTGAACAGGTCCTCCTGCTCCCGGACCAGGTAGTCCAGGCCGAAGGTGGAGCCGGTTTCCTCGTCGGCGACGAAGATCATGCCGAAATTGATTTCCGGGGTGATCTTGCAGTCCAGAAGGGCGTGCGCCGCCAAAAGCGAGGAGACGATGCCCTGCTGGTTGTCCTCCACCCCGCGCCCGATGAGGGTGTCCCCGTCGTGGACCATGGTGTAGGGATCGGTCTTCCAGAGCTGCAGGTCTCCGGGGGGCACCACGTCGATATGGGAGATGACCCACAGAGTCTTTCCGGTGTCCTTGCCGGGAATCACGGCCACGAGGTTCGGGCGGTAACCGCACGGCACCTCGCTGTCGGGAGCACGGAATTCACGCACGTCCTCGATGCCCATGGACTCAAGGTATTCATGCAGGTATCGGGCCTTGTCCACTTCGCCGTCGCCCCCGTTCTTGGGACCGATGGCGGGGATGGCCGTGAGATTCGTCTGCAGTTCGACGACCTTGTCGGATTGTTTGTCGAGAAGAGCGAAGAGTTCGTCCATGGAATGCCTCCGTGGTGGTGTTCGTACAACGGTTCAGTATCACAATCGGTCTGCACAAACAAAAAAAGGCGGGGACAGCAGCCCCCGCCTTTTTGGCGTGCAAAATCCTAGCGGCCGCGTGCTGCGCGCTTGGAAGCCTTCAGCGGGTTGACCTTGACCTTGCCGGCCTTGTCCATCTCGGCGCGGACGTGGGTGGCAAAGTTGCAGACGCCGCCGGCCCACTTGCGTTCGGGCTGGGCGTAGGTCGGGCAGTAGTTGTCGCCCTCGAAGGGAACGATGCGCTCGCATCCTTCGCACTTCTCAACAATGGGCTCCATGACGACGCCCTTGTAGGTCAGACCGGCATCGGTCTTGACGGCGCCTTCCAGGGAAACGGTAGCTTTTTTCTTGGCCATGTCGTGCCTTCCTCCTAAAAATACTGTGGCCTGGGCCACGGGAAAATTCATATCAGTGCAAGAGCAGATTTCGATAGGCATCCGAAGCGGGTGTTGTCAAGGTATTTACGACTTTTTTTCATTTTCCTGCCGCCGCGAGAACCCATTTTGCCGCCTCTCCGGCCTCGGTTTTGAGGGACTGTATGTCCATGGTCCTGAAATTGCCGTAGAGATAGAGAACCTGGCCCGCCACCATGGTCATGCAGACCTCCATGCCCGTGGCCGCGTACACGGCGTGGGAGACATGGTTGAAGACCGGCATCAGGTTGGGGCTGCCGAGGTCGAGCGCGATTATGTCCGCCGGAAACCCCGCCTCGATGCGGCCCAGTTCCGGCCAGCCGAGGCATTTGGCCGAACCGAGGGTGGCCATGTCCAGGACGGCCTGGGCATTCATCGCCGAGGCGTCGTCCGCCCGAACCTTGCCCGCCAGCGCGGCCAGCCCCATGTCCCGGAACATATTGAGCTGGTTGTTGCTCGACGCGCCGTCCGTGCCCAGCCCGACGGTTACGCCCGCGTCGAGCATGGCCTGTACCGGGGCCACGCCCGAGCAAAGCTTGAAGTTGGACGCCGGGTTGTGGACCACGTTCGTGCCGGTCTCGGCCAGGATGGCGATTTCATCAGGCGTGACGTCCACGCAGTGGTGCAGGGTGGTGCGCCCGCCCAGCAGGTCGCTGTCGTGGAGCAACTCCACGGGCCGTTTGCCGTATTTCTCCAGGCACATGGCCGTTTCCGAGGGGGATTCCGCCAAATGGATCTGCCAGGGAACGCCCAACTCAACGGCCAGTTCGAAGCTGGCGGCCAGATGGTCGGGGGACACGGTGAAGGCCGCGTGGGGCGTGATCGCCGTACGCAGGCGCGGGTTGTCGGCAAAACGCGCGTCCAGGTCGCGGACGGTCTTCCAGCAATCCTCGGCCGAAGGGAACATGGGGGAGGGGAAGCTGAAGAACCCCTCGCCCAGCACGGCCCGCAAGCCGCAGTCGGCCACGACCTGGCCGGTGACGTATTCACGGAGATATCCGTTGAGGAACGCGGTGCAGCCGGTGCGGATCAATTCCGCGCAGCCCAGCCTCGCGCCCACGGCGAGCAATTCCTCCGTAAGTTGGAATTCCACGGGCCAGATGTGTTTTTCCAGCCATTCCATGAGCGGCAGGTCATCGGCGAACCCCCGCAGCAGGGTCATGGGAAGATGGGTATGGGCGTTGACCAGTCCGGGCAGAAGCATCTTGCCCGACAGGTCGAGGCGTTGCCCCGGGTCGTACCGGGCTTCCATGCCGGACCGGCCGCCCACTTCGACGACCACGCCGTCGCGCACGGCCACGGCCGCGTCGTCCAGGACACGCCGTTCGGCGTCCTGGGTCACGACGGCGTCCGCCCGCACAAGCAGGTCGCAGGAGATGGGGGCATTCAAGCCAGACATGGCCGAATCAATCCATGTTCCCGATCACCTCGACGAGCAGGGAGGTGACCTTTTCCACATTGCCCGTGAAGACCTCCAGGATTTCCTCCCAGGTCACGGGGGCCTCGTCGGTTTTCCAGCAGTCGTAGTCGGTGGACATGGCCACCGCGCCGTAGGGGATGCCCGCCTCGTTGGCCAGGATGCACTCCGGGGCCACGGACATGTTGATGACGTCCGCGCCCCACATGCGGAACATGTTGGATTCCGCGCGGGTGGAGAAGCGGGAACCCTCGATGGTAATCACGGTGCCGGTCTCGTGATGAACCAGGCCGAGCCTGTCGCAGGCCGCGTTGAACAGCCCGCGCAACATGTCGTCAAAGGGTTCGGCCATGGGGGTGTGCATGGCCGCGTGGGGTTCGAATTCCTCGTAGAAGGAAACCGGGCGGCGGCGGGTGAAGTCGATGAACTGGTCCAGCACGACCAGGTGCCCCCGGTCGATTTCCTCGCGCAGGGAGCCGCAGGCCGTGGTGGCCAGGATGCAGTCGCAGCCCGCATCCTTGAGAGCGCGGATGTTGGCGCGGTAGTTGACGAACGTGGGCGGAATGGTGTGCTCGCGGCCATGGCGGGCCAGGAGCACGACCTCGCGGCCTGCGATGGTCCCGCGTTTGAGCGGGGCGGAGGGCTTGCCGTATGGCGTGTCGGCCTCGACGTCGCGGGAATCGAGAAGGAGATCGGGGTTGTCCAGGCCGCTGCCGCCGATGATGCCTATGGTCTGCATGGGTATTCCTTAATTAATCGATTTCGAGAAGATAGTCGTGCCTGACGTCGTTGGCCTTCATGACCTCGTCGCCGTCAAGGAAGTTGAGCTGGACCACGAACCCCGCGCCCGCGATGTCGGCTCCGGCTTCCCTGACCAGCTTGACCATGCCTTCGGCGGTGCCGCCGGTCGCCAGCAAGTCGTCGATCATCAAGACCTTGTCGCCTTGCTCTACGGCGTCCACGTGCATGCATAGGGTGTCCGTGCCGTATTCCAGATCGTAGGTGATGCAGCGGTTCTTGTAGGGGAGCTTGCCGGGCTTGCGGATGGGGACGAAACCGATGCCCAGTTCCAAGGCCAGGGGAGCGCCGAAGATAAAGCCTCGCGCATCCGCTGCCACGATCTTGGTCGCGCCGCTGTCCTTGTACAGGTCCACGAAGCGGTCGATGCAGTAGCGGAACGCCTCGGGGGATTTCAGGATCGGGGTTATGTCGAAAAAGGTGATGCCCTTTTTGGGGTAGTCCGGGACGTCTCTGACGAAATGGCGTAAATTCATGGTTCCTCCTCGATGAATGAATACGAGAAGTCATACGGTTTGAGAATACAACGTGTCAATATTGTTGCCAGTTGGCGGACCATCCGCTATCCAGGCCCCATGGAGCACGTACATGGCTGACCAAACCAACCGGCACAGGGCCAAAAAAAGCCTCGGGCAGAATTTTCTCAAGGACCCGAACATCTGCCGGAAGATCGCGGATTCGTTGGCGCCGGGCGCGGATGATCTCGTCATCGAGATCGGCCCGGGGCAGGGCGCGCTCACCGAACACTTGGTCGAGGCCGTAACGGGCCGACTCATGGTCATCGAGAAGGACGATTCCCTGGCGGACGCACTGGCCGCCCGCTGGCCCTCCATCGAGGTGATGCAGGCCGACGCCACCCGGTTCCCCTGGGAATCGCTGAACGATAACGGGCCGTGCCGGATCATAGGCAACCTGCCCTACAACGTGGGTTCCAAGCTCATATGGGATATCGTCAGCCGGGTGACGACGCTTGAGCGCGCCGTGTTCATGGTCCAGCACGAGGTGGCTCTCAGGCTGACGGCCGAGCCGTCCACCAAGGCATACGGCGGGCTGACGGCCTGGGTAAGGAATTTTTGCCGCACCACCTATCTTTTCAAGGTCCCGCCCACGGTCTTCAGGCCACAGCCCAAGGTCGACTCGGCGGTGGTCCGATTCGACCCGCTGCCGCCGGGCGAACGGCCGGAGGACCCGGAAGCGCTGGCCCGACTCATCAAGCTCCTGTTCCAGCAGCGCCGCAAGCAGATATCAACCATCCTTAAAAAGCACTGGTCGGACCACGTGCAGTCGTGGTTCGACGAAAAGGGCATAAAAACCGGTCTGCGACCCGAAAATCTGACCCCTGAGCAGTTTCGTTCGCTGTCACAAAGGGTTTAGTGCGTTTTTTCACAACATTTGGGGACTTCCCCTATTGACTTGTTTCGGGAAACAGTGTTTTTGGAGGAGTCTCGGAAGGGGCAAAAAGTCCCGGAAGCCATGAATGGCGTAGTTTTTTTCCATTTTTTGGTTCCATGGGCTGGACACAGAACGAAAGTTCATTTAAAGGCCAAGGGTAGGCTGTTGCAGGAATCAAAATGCGGGTGCATTTTGTGCTCTGACAGCACGTTAGCATGATACGTTACGGTAATTATTTCTATTGAGGAGGAAGGACTGATGACAAAGGCTGAATTGGTTGTCAAAATCGCGGAGAAGGCCAACATGACCAAGGCGAATGCCGAACGCGCCCTGAATGCGTTCCTGGAAACCGTTGAAGGCACCCTGGTTGCCGACGGCAAGCTGACTTTGACCGGTTTCGGCACCTTCGTTGTCGAAGCCCGCCAGGCACGTGTTGGCCGCAATCCCCGCACCGGCGCGGAAATCAAGATTCCGGCCACCAAGGTCGTCAAGTTCCGTCCCGGCAAGCTCCTCAAGGACGCCGTCAAATAAACTCAGGGAGGCACTCCTATGATTCATGGTGAAACAGTCCACAGTCCGCTGCCCATGGACCTCCCCTGGTGGATGCCCGACCATTTCGTCTTTTTCGGCGTCCTGTACGCCGTGCTCGGCGTCATCGGCATAGCCCTGGCAGTCACGGTTTTTCAGGCCCTGCGCGACGCGAAAAACGCAAATCACTAGTCGCCGCCTGCGAATGACGATGAAGGCCCGACCGCCATCGGCGGACGGGCCTTCCTTATGCGCCCGGGCAAAAAGTCTTTTCGCCCGGTTTACGGTTGCATTTTGTTTCCGATGCGTATATGAAAAACGTCTTATTTCGCCAGCCCGCAAAAAATGGTGCGGGCGGTTCACCGAGGAGGTGATTTGATTGCCAGGTGTATACCTCGAAGATAGCGATAATTTCGACATCTCTCTCCGCCGCTTCAAGAAGCAGGTCGAGAAGGCCGGAATTCTTTCCGAACTGAAGAAACGTCAGCACTACGAAAAGCCCAGCGTGCAGAAGAAGAAAAAGAAAGCTGCCGCCAAGAAACGGCTTGCCAAAAAGATGCGCAAAATGCGCAGCATGTAGAAAATGAGTCTTTCCAAGCAGATAGAAAAAGACTACATTGAGGCCTATAAGGCCAAAGCTACGGTAAAGGTGGCCGTCTTGAGGCATCTCAAGACGGCCATTAAAAACCGTATGATCGAGGAGAAGGCGGACGCCCTCTCCGACGACGTCGTGCTCGAGCTCATCGCCAAGCAGGTCAAGCAGCGCAAGGACTCCTTCGACCAGTACTCCAAGGCGGGCAGGGACGATCTGGCCAAGGTCGAGGCCGAGGAAATGGCCGAACTCGAAGCCTATCTCCCCAGCCAGTTGTCCGACGCGGAACTGGATGCCGCCATCGACGCGGCCATTGCCGAGGTCGGCGCATCGTCCATGGCCGACATGGGCAAGGTGATGCAGGCCGTGCTCGGTGCCCACAAGGGCCAGGTGGACGGCAAGAAAGCCAGCGGACTGGTCAAGTCCAAACTTTCCTAACCCCTTTCCCAAGGAAGCGACTCGTTGATGGAGTCCAGAACATTTCAGGTATTGGAATTTCCCAAGATCCTTGCTGCACTGTCGGGTTTCGCCGTTTCCGAACCCGGTGCCGCCGCCTGCCTGGACATCCGCCCGTTGGATTCCTTTGACGCGATCCGCAGGGAAAACGAGCTATTTGAACAGGCCAGGTCCTGGGTCCGTGAATCGGGCTTCAAGCCAGCCGTTTTTCCCGACATCGACGCCATCTTTCCGCATATCGACCGCGAAACGGCCGTGCTCGACCAGGACGCGCTGTATGCACTGCGGATCGTGCTCGATCTGGCCCTGACCGCCCGCGAATCCCTCAAGGGATACGCGGAACGCGGCTGGGACACCCTGTTCGGGTCGCTGTCCGCCTCCGAATGGCCGCAGAAGACCGTGTCCGGCATCACCCGCTGCCTGGACGGGGAAGGCATGATCCGGGACGAAAGCTCGCCCGACCTGATGGCCGTGCGCCAGGAGATCCGCGCCATTCATCAACGTTGCACCAAGCGGGTCAAGGATTTCATTCTCCAGGAGAATCTCGGTTCGGCCATGCAGGATGACTACATGACCATCTCGTCCGATCGGTACGTGCTGCCCATCAAGTCGAATTTCAAGAACAAGACCAAGGGCATCATCCACGACTACTCCCAGACCGGCGAGACCTGCTATTTCGAGCCCATATTCCTGGTGGAGACCAACAACCGGCTTCAGGAACTCAAGCGCGAGGAGCGCCAGGAGGAATACAAGGTCCTCCAGTACCTGAGCGGACTCGTCCGCGACGAGGCCGAAGAGGTTCACGACGCCTACCGGGGCGTTGTCCTGATCGATGTGCTCATGGCCAAGATCCGTCTGGCCGACAGGTACGACGGCCGGACCATCGAGATCGTCGAACACGGCTCGCCCAGCCTGATAAAGGCCCGTCATCCGCTCCTGGCCCTGGCCGAGGACGGCGTGCAGCCCATGGACATCGAACTGCTGGACGGCCAGAAGGCGATGATCGTCAGCGGCGGCAACGCGGGCGGCAAAACCGTCTGTCTCAAGACCGTGGGTCTCATCGGGCTGATGGCCTTTTCCGGTCTGCCCGTGCCCGCCAGGGAAGGCAGCCGGCTGCCCCTATGGCACGACGTTTTCGTCATCATGGGCGACGAGCAGTCGTTGGAGGAGAACGTTTCCACCTTCACCGCGCAAATTCAGTATCTGCGGCGCGTCTGGGACAGGGTGGACGGCAATTCCCTGTTCGTTCTGGACGAATTCGGCGCGGGCACCGATCCCACCCAGGGCGCTGCGCTGGCCCAGGCGGTCATCGACTCCCTGGTGGAGAAGGGGGCAACCACGTTCACGGCCACCCATTTCCCGGCGCTCAAGGCATATGCCATGGCCGCCAAGTCCGTGCGGGCGGCCAGCGTGCTTTTCGACCCTTCCACCAAGAAACCTCTTTTCCGGCTGGCATACGACCAGGTGGGCGCGTCCATCGCCTTGGATGTGGCCAAGGAGCACGGCCTGCCTGAAGAAATTCTCGTCCGCGCCGAAAAGTATCTGTTGCTGGACGGCTCCGACACCTCCGCCGTGCTGGACCGGCTCAACGCCATGGCCGTGAAGCGGGAGGCGGAACTGGACGCCATCGAGCTGGAAAAGGAGCGGATAGAAAAGAAGCGGGCAGGGCTTGAGGCCAAATTCGAAAAGGAACGCACCAAGATACTCAAGGACGTGCAGGCCCACGCCCAGGATGTGGTCAAGCAGTGGCAGTCCGACCGTATCGGACGCAAGGAAGCGCGCAAGAAGCTGGCCCAGGTCAGGATGAAGGTCGAGGATCTGGGCGGGGAAAGGGAAAAAGTTCCCAGCTTTTCTTTCAATGATATTGTCCCAGGCAAAAAAGTGTCGTATCTGGCTTGGAACAAGTCCGGTATCGTACTGGAAGTCAACGAAAAGAAACAGCAGGCCAAGGTGGACATCGGCGGCGTCGCCATGTGGGTATCCGCGGACAATCTCGGCCCGGCTTCCAAGACGGACAGGCCCGCCCCCAAGAGCCCCAAGGATGTCGGCGCGTCCCCCAGCGACCTTGTCGTCGAGGTGGATCTGCGCGGCAACCGGGCCGACGTGGCCGTCGCCGAGCTGGAGCGGGCCATGGACGCCGCGCTGCTCAAGGGCGCGGGCAAGATGGAGATTGTCCACGGCCGGGGCACCGGAGCCCTGCGGCGCGAGGTCCACGAATTTCTCGCGCATTATCCGGCAGTGGCACATTTTTCCCTGGCCAACGAGGATCGCGGCGGGGACGGCATGACAGAAGTGACCCTGAAGTAGCGGAGGAAAGGGTGGACAGAAGCGGTATAGAGGCCGTCAAGGCCAGGATAAACATCTCGGACGTCGTGCGCCGATATGTGGACCTGAAGCCTGTGTCCGGCCGGTGGATGGGTGCCTGCCCCTTCCATCAGGAAACCAAGCCGTCCATGTCGGTCAACGACGAGGAGGGCTTCTTTTACTGCTTCGGCTGCCAGGCGTCCGGCGACGTCATTGATTTTTACGGCCGCATCAACGGCCTGGAGTTCCGGGAGGCACTGGAACAACTGGCCGCCGAGGCCGGGATCGAGCTGGAGCACGTACCGCACGATCCGCATGCGGCGGAGCGCAAGGCGCGCAAGCAATTGCTCATTGACATGCACAACGAGGCCAATAGCTGGTTCCAGCGCAACCTGTCCGTGGCCGCCGGGGACCATTGCCGCAAATATCTCGCCGACCGGGGCATGACCCGCGAGATGATCGGGAAATTCGGGCTGGGCTACAGCCCCGAAGACTGGCACGGGCTGGACAATTTTCTCAAGACCCGGGGCCGGACCCCGGAGCAGGGCGTGGAGGCGGGCCTCCTGTCCCGCAATGCCAAGGGCGACATCTACGACAGGTTCCGGGGAAGATTGATTTTCCCCATACAAAATTTATCGGGCCGGGTTATTGCTTTTGGCGGCAGAGTAATTACTGATGGAGAACCAAAGTACCTGAACAGCTCGGATACACCCATCTACAAGAAGGGCGAACACTTGTACGGGTTGAATCTGGCCCGGTCCACCATGACCCGCACCAAGCGGGCCATCCTGACCGAAGGGTACATGGATGTCATATCGCTCCACCAGTTCGGCTACACCGACTCCTGCGGCGTTTTGGGCACGGCCCTGACGCCGGATCAGGTAAAACGGCTGGCCGGATTCGTGTCGCGCGTGGACCTTATTTTCGACGGCGACGGCGCGGGGCGCAAGGCGGCCATGAAGTCCGCAAGGATGATCCTGCTTCAGGGCGTGGCCTGCCGGGTGGTCCTCATGCCGGAAGGCGAGGACGTGGACAGCCTGCTTCAATCCCAGGGCGCCGAGGGATTGGATGCGTGCATGAACGAGGCGCCGGACGGCCTTGTTTTTTGCATGAACACCCTGAACGCGGACTACGCGCCCAGGGATATCATGGCGTGGGCCAAGAGTTTTTTATCGGATTTGTCCGACGCGTCCCTGCGGGCGTACTACCTGCCCCGGCTGGTGAACGGGCTGGGTCTGTCGGAGGCTGATTTCAGGCGCGAAGCCGGTGCCATGGCACCGCCGCGCAATACGCAGCAGCAGCCTCAGCAGGCGCAAACGCCGTCCCGCCCGCAGAAAGTGCCCGTCGGCAAGGACGACAAGGACGACAGGTATTTTTTACGGTTTCCGATCCAGTACCCGGACTATGTTCCGGCCCTGGCGGAAAGAGGATTCGAGCGGATTCTTCGCACCGATTGGGCCAAGGCGATCTGGGAGAAGCTTGCAAACACGCAGCCGGGCCAAATAACGAGCCTGCTGAACGACCAGGAAAAAAGCTTCTACTACAGATGCCGCGAGGAACTCAGGGCGAACGTCCTTTCCGGCCGGGAACTGCTGAGGGAATGGAACTACTTATGCAATAAGATTTCGTCCGAACAAAGGATCAAGGACGAAAAACAGCTCACAGAGGCCATACGGCAGGCGCAACAAAGCGGAGACACGAAGCGGGCACTGGAACTCTTGGCCTTGAAGGAATCTCGCAGGAGGGATGATGAGCAATATTAAGGAAATACAACAGATCAAAACCCTTATCGCCAAAGGCAAGAAAAAGGGATTTCTGACATACGAGGAATTGAGCAAGGCGCTCCCTTCCGACTGCAACACGCCGGAACAGATCGAAGAGATTCACGCCATCTTCGACCAGATGGATATCGCCCTGGTCGAATCCGAGGACGTGGCCAAGGCCAGCGAATCGGACCAGGAATTGGACCTGGAAAGCAGCGAAGACGATTCCACGGAGTACGCCTCCCGGTCCACGGACCCGGTCCGCATGTACCTGCGCGAAATGGGCGCGGTGCCGCTGCTCGACCGCGAGGGCGAGGTGGTCATCGCCAAAAAGATCGAGAACGGCGAACTGGACGTCCTGTACTCCCTGGTCGAGGTTCCCGTGGCCGTCGAGGAACTCATCTCCGTGGGCGAGGACCTGGAAGCCGGGACCATCAAGCTCAAGGACGTGGTCAAGACCATTGAGGAGGACGATCCTTCCGAAGACGAGATGAACCAGCGCCAGCGGGTCATCTTTCTCCTCAATGAGGTCAAGAAGCTCTACGGCAAGAAAAAGAAAATTTACGACAAGCTCGACTACTGCGCCTGCCTCGATAAGCGGGTGTACGGCGTGCAGAACGAGATCCTCCAGTACAAGGAGGAGGTGGTCACCCGGCTGCGCGACATCAAGCTGGAAAAGACCCTCATCGACCGGATCATCGAAACGGTCAACGACTACGTGCGCCAGATGCACAACTGCCAACGCGACCTGTCCGCCTACATTCTGTCCGTGGGACAGACCAAGGCCGAGATCGAGGAATTGTTCAAGCAGGTGGACGACCGCGAGGTCAATCCCGTGGTGGCCGCCGACAAGCTCGGCATGACCGTGGAGGAATTCTTTTCCTTCAAGGAGATGCTGGCGGGCAAGCTGGAGATCATGAACCGGCTTCAGGTCAAGTGCTGTCACTCCGTGGGAGACCTTGAGGAGGTCCTGTGGCGCATCAAGTCCGGCAACAGAACGGCCATGCGCGCCAAGCAGGAGCTCATTCGCGCCAACCTGCGCCTGGTGGTGTCCATCGCCAAGAAGTACACCAACCGTGGCCTGCAGTTTCTGGACCTCATCCAGGAGGGCAACATCGGCCTGATGAAGGCCGTGGACAAGTTCGAGTACCAGCGCGGCTACAAGTTCTCGACCTACGCCACATGGTGGATTCGCCAGGCCATCACCCGCGCCATCGCGGACCAGGCCCGGACCATCCGCATCCCGGTACACATGATCGAGACCATCAACAAGCTCATCCGCACCTCCCGCTATCTCGTCCAGGAGCTGGGCCGCGACCCGTCCCCGGAAGAAATCGCCGAGCGCATGGACTACCCGCTGGAAAAGGTCAAGAAGGTGCTCAAGATCGCCAAGGAACCCATTTCCCTCGAAACCCCCATCGGCGACGAGGAAGATTCCAGCCTCGGCGATTTCATCGAGGACAAGAAGGCCACCGCGCCCGCCGAGGAAGTGGTCTCCACCAAGCTCGGCGAGCAGATCGCCTCGGTCCTGTCCGACCTGACCCCGCGCGAGGAACAGGTGCTCCGCAAGCGTTTCGGCATCGGCGAGAAGTCCGACCACACCCTTGAGGAAGTGGGCAAGCTCTTCAACGTCACCCGCGAGCGCATCAGGCAGATCGAGGCCAAGGCGCTCCGCAAGTTGCGCCATCCTGTCCGAAGCGCGCTGCTTCGGTCCTACTTCGAGAACTAACCCGATCCAACCGGCCGGGAGGACGCCACCGCGTCTTCCCGGCTTTTTTCATGCCATGGAATCCTGCATCGCCATTTTTCTCGTTCCCGCCATCGCCGTGATCCTGGACGGCCTGGTCGGCGACCCCGTGTCCTGGCCGCACCCGGTCCGCTTCATCGGCAAGGGTCTTGATCTTTACGAGGCGGCGGCCCGGCGGGTCCGCATCAACCTGCGGGCGGCGGGCTGGGCGGCCGTGTGCCTGTTCACCACAGCGGCCTGGGGCGCGGTGGAGTGCCTTACGGCCATTCCGTATGTCGGCTGGGTCTTTGCCGTGTATTTCGCCTACGCGGGCCTGGCGCTCGGCTGTCTTCTGAAGGACGCCCGCCGGGTGGCGGGGCTGCTGGACACGGGCAATATCGGCGAGGCGCGGCACCAGCTTTCCATGCTCGTCAGCCGGGACACCGAAAACCTGGACGCCCCGGCCCTCAGGCGGACCCTGGCCGAAACCGTCAGTGAAAACCTCAACGACGGATTCGTGGCCCCGCTGTTCTATCTCGCCCTGTTTGGCCCCGGCGGCATGTGGGCCTACAAGACCGTTTCCACCATGGACTCCATGTGGGGATACCGAAACGAGCGGTATCGGGACCTGGGAAGGGGAGCGGCCCGGACTGACGATTTTCTGGCCTGGATTCCGGCCCGGCTCACGGCCCGGCTCATGCTTTTTGTCGGCAAACGCCTGGGGCTGGATTATGCGGCGGCCAAGGCCAACCACGCGGATGACGCCGCCAGGATGGAAAGCCCCAATGCGGGATGGCCCATGGCCACGGCGGCCTGGCTTGTGGGCGGACAGATGGGCGGCCCGGCCGTGTACTTCGGCCGTCCCAAGCAAAAGCCCGTGCTCGGACCTGAGGGGAAAGAGTGGGACAAGAAGAAACTGCGCGTCCTGATCCGGCTGTGCGATTCCACCGGAACCCGGGCGGCCTGGCTGCTCATTCCTGCGCTGGGTCTGGTGAGATGGGTATTCTAGAGCATTTCACGATTGAAATAACTCATACCCACAATTCTTAAACCATCCTT
>JACCQI010000051.1 GCA_015709315.1 Desulfovibrionaceae bacterium | reverse complement strand
CCAACTTACGCAAATCAGGGGCGAGTGAACAACCTTTTGGAACTTCACAGCTAGCCCTGCGAGATGCTGATCCGCTTGGGATGGACCTTCTCGACCTTGGGCAGTTGCAGTTCCAGCACGCCGCCCTCCAGGCCAGCCTTGATCCTGTCCCTGTCCACCATGTCGGTGATGGACACGGACCGCACATACTCGCAGTCGCCGAACTGCATCTCCAGATACTTCTCGCCCTCCGCCGGGGCCAGGCTGGTCTTGCCGGTGACGGTCAGCTCGTCGTCCTGCAGGTCGATGACCATGTCTTCCTTGCGGACGCCGGGCATGTCCATATAGATGTAGAACCCGTCCTCGCGTTCGAGGATATCGGTGGCGGGACGGTACCTGGGCAGATTTCTTTCGTTCGTCTTGGCTATTTCACTCATGTCGCTACCTCCCTAGGCCACGTCGATGCTGATGGTGCGCGGCTTGATCTCTTCGGACTTGGGCAGGGTCACGGTCAGAATGCCGTCCCGCATGGAGGCGGCGGCCTTGTCCCTGTCAACGGGCACACCGATGTTGACAACCCTGTGGAAAACACCGCTGGGACGCTCCTGCCGAAAGTACTTGCCCTGAGGCGCGCTGCGCTCGCCCTTAAGCACCAGCGTCTTGTCGGTCAGGGTCAGTTCCACGTCCTCGATGGACATTCCGGGAATCTCGGCCCGCACGTAAATGTTCTCGGCGTCGCTGCTCAAATTGAGCGGAGGGTAGGCCAGTCGGCGATCATCGCCCATGGGGGAACGCAGGAATTCCTCGAACACCCTGTCGAGCCGGGAAGGGAAATTGTACAGCGTATTGAAATCGATAACCATAAACGGCACCTCCTTTTATGTTGTTAAACGATAAGGTAGACACGTTTCCCCTTCCGTCAAGACCGCCTGTGGAAAAAAAGCGTCCCGCACCCGGAAACCGGGTGCGGGACGCTTTTTTCTTGTTCAGGCCGGACCTATTTCGACCCGGTCCAGTCCTTTTTCGGGACGGCCTGTTCCGACAGCATTACGGGGATGTTGTCCTTGACCGGGTAGACCACCTTGCAGGCCGCGCAGGCAAGGCCGTCGCCGGCGGGCTTCAGGACAAGCTTTCCCTTGCACCGGGGGCAGGCCAGGATATCCAGCAGTTCCTTATGTATGCTCATGTTCCCTCCTTGCCCCGCCACGCTACAGTCAAGCCGAAGGCCGGTCAACCGCCCCCTTTACCCCAACGCCCGGAAACTGTACTCTCATGGCTTGCCGAATATCGAGACCGCAACCCTCAAACCGCGCAAAGGGCACGCCATGAGCATCGACCTGCACACCCACACCACCGCGTCCGACGGCACCCTGTCCCCCACTGAACTGGTCAAGCTGGCCAAGGATTCGGGGCTTTCGGCCGTGGCCGTCACCGACCACGACACCATGCAGGGCATCCCCGAAGCGCTGGAAGCGGGCAGACGGTACGGCATCGAGGTCATCCCCGGCACCGAGCTGAGCCTGGAGTCCCCGGAGGGCGCGGGCTGGATTCACGTGGTCGGCCTGTGGCTGCCCGAAAAGGCCCCGGAACTCCAGAAGGCCCTGGACTGGGTCATCGAAGGACGGGCCAACCGCAACCACGAGATCGTGAAAAAGCTGCGGAAGCTGGGCGTAAACACCACCTATGAGGCCATCGCCGCCCGCGCCCAGGGCACCGTGGGCCGCCCCCACTTCGCCCAGGAGCTGCTGGCGCTGGGCGTGGTCTCCTCCGTCCAGGAGGCGTTCAACGTCTGGCTCGGCGACAACGGCCGCGCCTACGTGCCCAAGCGCAAGCTGACCCCGCAGCAGGCCCTGCCCATCCTCAAGGACATCGGGGCCACCTCCATCCTGGCCCACCCCTTTGCCCTGAACCTGAACTACGCCGAGACCGAACGGGTGGTCAAAGACCTCAGGGACCTGGGACTCGAAGGCATGGAGGTCTACTACTCCGAGCACTCGGACGCGGACACCAAGGCCTACGGCGAGATGGCCGACCGCCTCGGCCTGCTCTGGTCCGGCGGCTCCGACTTCCACGGCTCGGTCAAGCCCAGGATCGCGCTGGGCAAGGGCAAGGGCGCCCTCGACGTGCCCGACGAACTGCTGGAAAAGATGAAGGCATACCGGCGCTCCAAGGGGCTGCCCGTCTAAGTCTCCGCTCCCGCACCGCGCGCAGGCATCCGCCGACCGGACCACGCATCATTTCCATCTGGCGGCCGCGACCATTTTATTATAGCCTGCGCCCATGCCCGAAGTGCGCCCGTACATACCCGAACTGCTCGCCCCGGCAGGGGACATGGAAAAGCTTCAAACCGCCGTCCTGTACGGCGCGGACGCCGTGTACCTGGGCGGCGAGGGCCTGAACCTGCGGGCCGGGGCCGGAGGCTTCGACCGCCAGGCCCTGGCCGCGGGCATCGCCCTGGCGCACCAGGCCGGGGTCAAGGTCTACTACACCCTCAACGTGTACCCCCGCCAGTCGCACATGCAGCAGGTGTATGAGCAGATCGACATGCTCGGCGAACTCGGCCCGGACGGCGTCATCGCCTCCGACCCTGGCGTGATCCGCCTGTTGCGCCGCGAACTGCCGAGCATTCCGGTGCATGTGTCCACCCAGGCCAATACCGCCAACTCCGAGGCCGTCCGCTTCTGGCGCGAGGCCGGGGCCAAACGGGTCAACGTGGCCCGCGAACTGCGGTCCGGCGAACTGGTCGAGATGCTCGACGCCGTCCGCAAGCAAATGCCCAACATGGAGCTTGAGGTCTTTGTACACGGGGCCATGTGCATGGCCATATCCGGCCGCTGCTACATGTCCGCCCTGCTCAACGACCGGCCCGGCAACCTGGGCCAATGCTCCCACCCCTGCCGGTACGAATACCGGCCTTCGTCCATCACCTTCGAGGAGCGCACCCGGCCCGGCCGGCCCCTGTGGGAAATCCGCGAATACGGCACGGACACGGCCGACGAGTTCACCTTCGACACCCCGGAGGAGGACTTCACCTTCGCCCCGTTGGGCGACGACGAGGCCGTGCCGGAACCGCCCGCCGATCCGGCCCTGTCCCTGGCCCTCGACACCGACGGCTGGACCAAATTCTTCGCCGCCGAAGACCTCTGCCTGCTCCATTACCTGGAATGGCTGTCGCGCCGGAAAGTGGCCTCCGTGAAACTGGAAGGCCGGACCAAAAGCTCCGCCTACCTCGCCCAGGTGGTGGACGCCTACCGGACCGCGCTCAACGACATCACCCTCTCCCGATTCCAGCCCGAAAAATATCTGGCCGAGCTGGTCAACGCCGCCACCCGGCCCCTGACCACCGGCTTCTTCGACCCGGAAAACCGGGGCGTCATCGCCCGGCCGCCCGCGCCCGGCGAAAAACGCCCGGTCCTGGCCCGCGTGCTCGCCCCCCTGTCCGCCGGACGCTGGGCCGTCCAGACCAAGGCCCGCTGGGATACCGCCCAGGACATGGAACTGCTCGTCCCCGGCCTCGCCCGGCCACGCATCTCCCCCGAAGACTACGGCCTGGAAAACGACCAGGGAACCGGCATCGACGTGTCCCACCCCGGACAAAAAGGCGTCCTCACCTGCGACCATCCCGAAATCAAACCCGGCATGTTCATCAGAATGCCGTGGGATATGGACGAGATAGATTAGGGGGGGCCTCCGGCGGCCGCTCGCCGCGGGGCGTCTCCGACGGCTCAAGAACCCTTTGAAAAGGGTTCTTGAGAATCTCCTAAACTTCTTGGATCGTCTGCGGCGAGGTCTGTGCGGGCGCGTGATGCCAAGGGTTGGGGATGAAGAATGTCCCGAAGGATTCGCCTCGGACAACTTCGGCGCGCGGATAAGCTGCCCGAGGCGAACCCTTCGGGACGGTTGCCCACGCCACACGGCCCGGCTGGGCAGTCAGCGAAAATTCCGGTGTGGTGGCGTTTAGGACATTGCCAGAAAAAAAAGACGTACTGCCCGCGTTCGGCCAAAATTAAACAACCCCAACCCGCGATTCGGGCAAGAAAAAACGCCGCACCATGATCCGTTCATGGCACGGCGTTCCTCGTTTTTTCTTGCCCGAATCGCACACCGGCACGGAAGGCCGCGACCGCACGCCCCACGCCGAAGGCGCGATGGGGGTCCAGGGGGCCTTGCTCCCTGGCGGGTCCAGGGCAGCGCCCTGGTCTCCCCGAAGGGGCCGCCGGAGGCTATCCCCGCTCCTTTCCTCCGTACAGCGCATAATACCCGCTGGGCACGACCACCAGGGTGAACAGGGTGGAGGCCATGAGTCCGAAGATCAGGGCCCAGGCCAGACCGGAGAAGATGGGGTCGAGCGTGATGGGCCAGGCCCCGAGCGCGGTGGTCAGGGCCGTGAGCACGATGGGCCGCATGCGCACCGCGCCGGACAGGACGATGGCCTCCTTCATGGGCGTGCCGCTTTGGATTTCGGCCTGGATGAACTCGATGAGCACCAGGGAGTTGCGGATAACGATGCCGCCGAGCGCGATCATGCCGATCATGGACGTGGCGGTGAAGAACACCGGGTCGTCGTATCCGCCCACGGTGGTCCCGGCCACCAGGTTGAGCAGCCAGAATCCGGGCAGGATGCCGAGCAGGGTGAGCGGCACGGAGGACATGATCAAAAGCGCCATGAGGTAGGAGCCGGTCTGGATCACGAGCAGGATGAAAATGCCGAGCAGGGCCGCTCCGTTGGCCAGGCCGAGATCGCGGAACACGTCCAGGGTGATCTTCCATTCCCCTTCGCCCGTCCACTGGGCGATGGTGCCGGAGGGCATGGGATCGCTCTTGAGCTTTGACGCGAGGTCGATGACCGCCTCGCCGGGCGGCACGCCCGCTGTGTCGGCGAACACGTACGCCACCCGTTTCAGGTTCTTGTGGTAGATGGGCTGCTGGGCCGGGACCGGGCGGAACGCGCCCAGCTCGGCCAGGGGCACCATGTCCCCGGCGGGGGTTTTCATGCGCAGCTCGCCCAGGGTGTCCGGGCCGGTGCGCAGGAAGGCGGGCAACACCATGCGGACGGGCAGGGGCTGGCGCTCCCGCTGAAGGTGTACGGACGCGGCCACCTCGCCGGATAGGGCCAGGCGCAGGGTTTCGACCACGTCGGCGGCGGTGACGCCGTGCAGGGCGGCCTTTTCCTTGTCCAGCACGAAATCGACCATGGTCCGGCCGGTCTCGGAGGAATCGTCCAGGTCCACCAGGCCGGGATAGCCGCCCATGACCGACTTCACGTGCCGGGCCGCGTGGATGAGCGTGGCGTAGTCCAGGCCGGGCCGCCCGTATATTTCCGTGGTCAGGGTGGCGATGACCGGCGGTCCGGGCGGGACCTCGACGAGCTTGAGGGTCGCGCCGTGCCTTTCGGCGATGGCGTGCAGATCGTTGCGCAGCCTCAGCCCGAGGACGTGGGACTGCATGTCGCGGTCGTCCTTGTCGAGCAGGTTGACGCGGATGTCCGCGAGGTTGGGCTTCTCCCGCCAGTAGTAGTGGCGGACCATGCCGTTGAAATCCATGGGCGAGGGGGACCCGGCAAAGGTGGTGAAATTGGTCACTTCGGGCACGGTGCGGAGGAACGCCTCGAAATCGCGCACGGTCCGGTCGGTCCGCTCCAGGGTGGCGCCTTCGGGCATGTCGATGAGCACCTGGAACTCGTTCTTGTTGTCGAACGGCAGCATCTTGAGCGGCACCAGCCGCAGGACCACCAGGCCGCCGCACAGGAGCAGGCCGCCGACGATGCCGAGCAGGAGCAGGCGGCGATTGCGGGCCGCGGCCAGGAAGGGCGTGATGACCCGGGTGTAGACGGCGAGCAGCCGCGCGTTGGCCGCGGGCCTTTTCTCCTCGCCCGCGGCCGAGGAGGGCGCGCGGCTCCTGAGCAGGAGATGGGCCATCCAGGGCACGACCGTGAGCGCGGCCACGGTGGAGAAAATCACGGTCAGCGGCACGTTGGCGGCCATGGGGGCCATGTACGGCCCCATCATGCCGGTAATGAAGAAAAGCGGCGTGAAGGACACGATGATGGCCATGGTGGACATGATGACCGGGGGCAGGACCTCCTTCACCGCCGCGAGCGTGGCTTCCAGCGGATTTCTGAGGCCCTGGCGGATGTGGCGCTGGATGTTGTCCACGTTGGTGATGGGGTCGTCCACCACCAGGCCCAGGGACAGGATCAGGGCGAACAGGGTCACCCGGTTGATGGTGTAGCCGAACAGGTGGTTGACGAAGAGCGCCAGGGAAAAGCTCATGGGCACGGCCAGGGCCACGATCAGGGCCTCGCGCCGGCCTAGGGTGAAGGCGAGCAGGGCGACCACGGTGATGATGGCGAACAGGAGCGAGGAAAGCAGTTCGTTGACCTTGGCCTGGGCGGTCTGCCCGTAGTCGCGGGTCACGGTCACGGTGACGCCCTCGGGCAGGACCGTGCGTTCCAGTTCCCGCACCTTCTGGATGACCGCGTCGGCCACGGCCACGGCGTTGACGCCTTTTTTCTTGGACAGCCCGAGGGTCACGGCCGGGCGGGAGACTCCCTCCGGCCGCCGGTCCAGGCCGGAAAGATAGACGTCGGAAAAGCCGATGCGCGAGTAGTCGCCGGGTTCCTCGGGGCCGTCCATGACGTCGGCCACGTCGCGCAGGTACACGGGCCTGTCCTCGAACACGCCCACCACCAGGGAGGCGGCGTCCTCGGCGGACAGGAGAAAGGACTGGGACACCACCGGGGTGACGGTGTCGTGCCGGACGAAGTCGCCAGCCGCCAGGGAGCGATCCGCGCCCTTGAGCGCGCGCCGGACGTCCAGCGACGAGATGTGGAACCCGACCAGCCGGTCGGGATGGATTTCCACCCGCACCTCGCGGGACCGGCCCGAGTGCAGGGTGACGCGGGACACGTCCTTCACCTCGGCCAGTCGGTGGAAAAGCTCCTCGGCCATGCGGCGCAGGTCGTAGTCTGTGTAGCGGTCCTCATACCCGTGGTCCGCGTGCAGGGTCAGGGCCACAATGGGGACATCGTCGATCTCCACGGGCTTGACCACCCACCCGGCCACGATGTCCGGGGCCAGGTCCCGGTTCTTGAGAATGGTGTTGTGCAGCTTGATGAGCGAATCCTCGCGGTCCTCGCCCACGAAAAACCGGACCGTCACGGCGGTCTCGTCCTTGCGGGAGGTGGAATACACGTACTCCACGCCGTCGATCTGCCAGAGCAGCCGCTCCAGCGGCGCGGTGACGAGCTTTTCCACCTCCTCGGCGGACGCGCCCGGCACCTGGACCAGCACGTCGGCCATGGGAACCACGATCTGCGGCTCCTCCTCGCGCGGGGTGACGAGGATGGCGGCCGCGCCCACCAGCAGGGAGGCGATGGCCAGGATGACGGACATCTGCGAGGTCAGGAAAAATCGGACGATGGACGGCAGAAAGCCTTTGACGGGAGCCTGGTCGCCGCTCATTCCCCGCCTCCGTCGGCAGCGATGCCCAGGCCCAGCGTTTCGCCGCCGGACAGGCCGGAGAGTATCTCGACCTTGCCGTCATGGCTTTTGCCCGTCCGCACGTACGCGGGATGCCAGCCGTTGTCCGTTTCGACCATGACCGTTTCCAACTGGCCCACGCGGGTGACGGCCGCTTCGGGCGCCAGCACGACCTCCTCGCTGCCCAGCGGCACCATGAGACGGCCGAACATGCCCGGATACAGGCCGGGGGCCTCGGGCAACCGGACCTTGACCAGGAAGGAGCGCGTCACCGGATCGGCCAGCGGCTCGATCTCGACCACCTCGCCGGTCAGGGATTCGTTGCCCAGCGCGGCCACCTCGACCGTGAGCCGGTCATGGAGCGCGACCCTGGAAATGAGCGATTCGCGGACCATGGCCACCAGTTGCAGGGAACCGCCGGTCTGCAAGGTGAGCAGTTCCTTGCCCGGGAATGCCAGGTCGCCCGGCTCCACCAGCCGCTTGGCCACCTCGCCGGATTCCTGGGCCTTGATGGTGGTGTATCCCAGGCCGATCTCGGCCTCCTCCACCACCTTGGAGGCCTCCCGGACGCGGGCCTCGGCGGCGGCCACGCCCTGCTCGGCCTGGCCCAGCCCGGCCTTGGCCTGGAGATAGGCGGCCTCTGCCTTTTCCAACTCCTCGGCCGTGACCACCTTCTGCCCGAACAGGGTGTGCATGCGCCGGTAGGTGGACTCGGCCTTGGCGTGGGCGGCCCTGGCGGCGGCCAACGCATCGCGGGCCTGCCCGGTCAGCGAGGTCGCCGAGGACCTGGCCTGCCGGGACTGCTCCAGCCGGGCCTGCGACGCCTGGTTGTCCAGGACCACCAGCTCGTCGCCCGCGTTCACCGTGTCGCCGGGCCGGACCAGCACCTTGAGCACGCGGCCCGTGACCAGGGCCTCCACGCGGGTGTCGGTCTTGGCCTTGACCGTGCCCACGGCATCGTGGAGCCGGGGCATGGCCACCCGCTCGACCATGGCCGTGGAAAGGGGCGTATAGGGGGGGGCGGATTCCCCCTTCCGGGGCGCGTCCGGCCCGCAGGCCGCCAGGGTCAGCGCGGCCAGGACAACGAGAAGGTGCGAAACGATTATCTTTCTCATGCATTTCCCTTAGCACAGGAGGGATTGGTCCGCTACGGCCAACTCCTCGATATCCGGCATTGCCGCCGAACGGCGGGCACAAAAAAAGGCCCGGCCCGCCATGCGGTGTCCGGCCTGAAAAGGGCAAAAAGAAAGTGCGCTGGCCGGTTTCCCCGGCGGTCCCCGATCGTTTTTTCGATCCCGGGCTTCACGCGCACTCTATGCTTTTTCGGATCGCGACTCGTTTCGCGGATGTATGGCCGACTTCGGTTTAACGGGGCGCACCCTCCGTTACAGGTTGCCGAACGCTATGTCATGGGCATAGCCCTTGTGGTCTTCTTTCGTACCTTGAAAATAATCACTGAAGCGGAATTGTCCAGAGGGGGCCACCGGAAAACGCTATTTCACGGCCCTGACCACGGCCCCCTTCTCGCGGTCCGGGACCAGTTCGTAGACCCGGTCCGCGCTCCCGGCGAACAGATCCAGGGGGTGGTGGCTGATGACCAGAAGTTGCAGGCCGAGCCGCCGGGCGATCTCGTTGATGAGCTGCATGAACTTCGGGATCAGCGCGGGTCTGAGCCAGCAGTCCTGCTCGTCCAGCACCAGGAAGGGCCGGTGGCGCTCCACCGGGAGCTGGGACAGGGCGATGAGCCTGAGGCCCACGGACAGGATGTTGCAGACCGAGCCGCCTTGCCCGGCCATGATGTCCTCGACCTCTTCCTCCCGGCCCTGGTTGCGGATCTGGAAATGGATTTGCAGCCGGTTGTTCTTGACCTCCCGCTCGGTGGTGATGACCCGGTCCTGGCCCAGCACCTCGCGCACGGCGTGGGTCAGGTTGGCCTCCACCTCGTCCAGGATGGCCCCGAACAGGGCCGTGGACAGCTCCTCCAGGGTGTCGCGCGCCTTGGGCGCGAGCACCAGGAAATCCCGCACCCCGGCGAGCCGTTCGCGCACGCGCGCATGCTCCCCGTGCAGCCCCTCGGCCAGGGCCGACAACCGGTGGAAACGGTTTTCCACGGCGCGCAGGGCCTCGCTGTCCGCGTGCAGGGCCACTACCGCTCCTCCGTCCCGTTTTCGACCTTGGCCAGGTCGGCCTGGATGGCGGCGATGTGCTCGCGGTAGCGGGCCACGGCCTCCTCGTTCTGCTGCCGCTTCTGCTCAAGCAGCGCCTGAAGCTCTTCCATGTCGCTGGTGCCGTACTCGGCCTCGGCCTGCTTTTTCAGCGTTTCCAACTGCTCGGTCAGGTTGGCCACGTCCTGCTCGGTGCGGACCTTGCGGTCGCGCAGGCTCTCGTACTGCTGCTTCAGCTCGTTCAGCTCGCGCTCCACGCTGGCGTCCCGTGCGTCGGCCTGGTTGGGATTATTGTTCATCACTGCGGGTGACCTCCTCGTACAGATTCCAAATGAGCCGCCCCTCCGGGGTCTTTTTGCTCAGGTTGTCTTCCAGAAATTGCTTCAGTCCGGTGCCCTCGCGGGTGCGCCGCCAGGCCAGCTTCTCCAGACCCTTGATGAAATTGGACTCGCCGTCCAGTTCCTGCTCCTCGGGCGGCAGTTCCTGGTCCGGGAAAATCTCGGTGAACGGCAGATGCGGTACCACCCATTTCTCCAACTCTTCGCAACCGGGCGTCCACACGGCGGCGGCGGGCGCCCGGGCCATGGACCGGCGGGTAAAGGTCAGCCGGGTGATGTTGCCGGGGTTGGCCCAGGTGGTCTGTCCCTTGACCACCGTGGGTTGCGGCCGGTGGATGTGGCCGTTGATCAGCCAGTCGATGCCGGGCAGCTCGCGGATGGAGTAGGCGCGCTCCAAAAATTCCGGGAACCGGATGTTGTGGTGGGTCAGCCAGACCACGGTTTCCGGGTCGTCATCGCGCCGCTCGTATCCCTTGGGCAGGGGCGTGCCGTCCGGGCTGGCGCAGACAAGGACCGAACCGTCCGGCGTGTCCAGCACGAACTGCGGGCCGTCCTCCTTCATCAGCCGGACCACGCCCGCGGTTTCCAGCACGGCCAGGGACACGTCGTCCGTGAACCGGGACTGGTACTTGTCGTGGTTGCCCACCAGCGCCCAGACCATGGCGTCGCCCTCGCGCCGACCCAGCAGCCGGATCAGTTCCACAAGCATCTTGTTGGAGTTGTCGCGGGGCCAGTGAAACAGGTCGCCGAGCAGGACCGGGACCATGCCCAGTTCGTCCGCTCGGTCCAGGCAGGCGGTCAGCTTGCTCATGACCTGATCGAGGTAGCCGTCCAGACGCTGACCCGGCGGAGTGTCCGCCAGATGCGGGTCAGCAATGAGAAAAAGGCCGTTGGCACGGACGTGATCAAGCGTCATGGCAGCCCCCGTGATCCAGAAAATCCGACGCCTTCACGGCCTGGCCGCAGGTGGGGCACCGGCCCAGTTCGCCGACCCGGTCCGCAAGCCGGTCCGCAACCTTCCGCAAGTCCTTCTCCAAATCCCCGAGCGCCGTGCTCTGGGCCGCTATCCGGCCGGAAAGAGAACGCATCCCCGCCAGCAGAGCGCCCATCCCCTCCCCGGATTCCACGGCCGGCGGCTCCTTGATCTCCCGCAACACGCCGGACCACCTATCCAGCCGGACGGCGCGGTGGCGCAGAATCAGGAACTCGTCCAAAAGCTCGGCCAGCCCGGCCGTGTCGTCCAGGACGGGCACCGCCTCAAGAGCGGCCAAAGCGGCGTGCTGTCCTTCCACCTTCCCCAGGCTATCCCCCGTGGCCCGGAGGGCGTCCGCGGTCCGGGCCAGAAGGGCCGTATTCTCCACGGGCGGCGGGCCTTCAAGCGGGCCGAGCGCCCCGGCCGCATGGCGGGCCGCGCCGAGATGGCGGGCCGCCCGGTCCAGTGAGGCCAGGATTTCGGCCAGCCTCCGGGCGTCCTCAGGCCGGGGCGGCGGCTCGACCTCCGCGAGCACGGCGGCCCCCCGCCTGCGGGCGTCCAAGACGAACCGCAAGGAATTCATCTGCGCCAGCAAGGATTCCAGGGCCGGGACCTCCCGCTCCAGGCGGACGGATTCGGCCTCCAACACGCGGGCCTCGTCCAGGCGCAGCTCAATGGACGGCAGGGACGCCAACCCGTCCAGATCGTTTTCGATCCTGCCCGCCTCGGCGACGAGCGCCTCTTCCTCGCGCTTGCGGTCGCGGACCTGGAGCTTGAGCAGATCCTGCATGGCCAGCAGGTGGGCGGACTCGGTGGACGCGGCGAAAAACGCGGCCGCGTCCGAATCCGGCCGGTTGAGCAGAAAGACCGGCTCGCGCTGGTTGCCGATGTGGATATCCACGGGACGGCTGGACGTCTCCAGGTCCACCTGGTTCATGCGGAGGACGTTCTGAATGTCTTCCGGCACCTTGCGCTGTAATTTGTGGTACTCCTCCGGCTCCTCGGCCCCCGGACGCCACAATTCGTACATGGCCCACCGCTTGGTCCGCACCCAGACCACCCTGGTCCCGTCCTCCATCTCCACGCCCACCCGCGCCTCCTTGGCCCCGTGGCGCAGGAAATGGCTGGGCGTGGGGTTGGTGGCCACGCACCGAAGCGCTTCCACCACGGCGGACTTGCCGGTGTTGTTGGGTCCGGTCAGGACGGTCACGCCAGGCCCGAACTCCAGTTCGGTATGGCTGTGAGCCATAAAGTTATCGATTGTGACTTTTTTAATCATTCCAAATTATTGTTGGCTTACCTTTTGTTTTTTCCCTCTTGCCGGGTCGCAGCCGTTTCTTCGGTCTCGGCGCAACAGTGCCGCTCCCGGCCCAACAAGTCCATCACTCGGCCTCCCCCGTATTGCAGGCCAGGAAGGGGCAGAAATCCAATGCCTGTCTGGTCAGCCTCGTCTGTCTGCCCCGCCCCTTGTGCAGGATGAGCGGCGGCTCCACCACGAGTCCGGGAGCGCCCGCCTTGACCGCCTCAACCAGGACCATCCTGGCCCCTTCCTGAGCCCGGCCATGGACCAGGCGCATGCGCTTGGGGGCCAGCCCGTTGTCCGCCAGGCCGGACAGCAGCTCCGGCAAACGCTCGGGCAGATGCACAAAGGCGAACCGCCCCCTGGTCTTGAGCGCCACGGCCGCGCACCGGGCAAACCCGGCGAACGTGGACCGCTCCTCAAAACGGGCCGTCCTGCGGTCCTCGCCCCGGCTCGCCCGGCCCGTGGAAAGGTCCCGGTACGGTGGATTGGCGACCACGAAATCCAGCACCTTTTCCGGCCGCCAGTCGGCCACGTCCGCGCATTCAAACGTCAACTTATCGATAAGGTGAAGGTTGACCGAGTTTTCCGCGGCGGCCCTTATGCTGTCGGCATTGACGTCGATGCCGACAATCCGCAGGTCAGGCTGACGAAGGGCCATGCCGATGCCCACCACCCCGCAGCCGCAGCCCAGGTCCGCGCCGGTCTGCCTGCGCCCGGCATGGGCGAAGCAGGCCAGCAGCAGGGAGTCCAGGGAAAAGCGGTAGCCGGATGCGGGCTGGACCAGGCCGCGCGGGAAAAATTCGCGCCGCTCGAGCACGGCTTCGGAATCAACGGCCGCCATCACGCCCCCCTTGCCTTGCGCCGGGCGCGCGCCCGAAACACGTCCAAAAACAGCCGGGCCTCGCCCACACGCAGCACAAGGGCCAGAAGCACATACACGACCGCCCACACCGGGATAAGCAACAGCCACCACGGATGCCAGGTGGCGGTGGCGAACGCGCCCCAGCCGATGAGGATGGAGAGCAGGCCGGTCCTGAGCACGGTGCCGGGCGGCATGAGCCGCGTGCCGCGCCGCCGGGTGAGCAGCACGTGCAGCAGCCCGAAATTGAGCATGGACGAGACGGAAACGGCCACGGCCAGCCCCACGTGCGCCATGGACTGCATGAGCCAGACGCCCAAGCCCACGTTGGCGACCAAGCAGGCCACCGCGATCTTGACCGGGGTGCGGGTGTCCTCCAGGGCGTAGAACGCGGCCACCAGGGGCCGGGCCAGGGCGATGAACGGCAGCCCCACGGAGTAGGCCACCAGGGCACGCGCCGTGGCGGTCACGTCCGTGGCGGTGAACGCGCCCCGCTCGAACAGGAGCGCGATGACCGGATGGGCCAGGCCGATGAGTCCGGCGGCAGCGGGCAGGGCGATGAACAGGGTCAGGCCGAGCGACGCGGACAGCGCATTGTCGAATTCCTCGGCCTCGCCCCTGGCCGCCAGCCGGGACAGGGACGGCAGGGCCGCCGTGGACACCGCGATGCCGAACACGCCGAGCGGGAACTGGACCAGCCGGTCCGCATAATAGAGATAGGACACCGACCCCGTGGGCAGGAATGAGGCGAGCAGCGTGCCGAGCAGGATGTTGATCTGGTAGACTGCCGCCCCGAACACCGTGGGCAGCATGAGCAGCCCCATGCGGGCCACGCCCTTGTTGCGCCACGACCACGAACCGCGCCAGGAAAACCCGGTCCGGGCCAGGAAGGGCTGCTGCAGAAGCCACTGGGCCGCGCCGCCCACGAGCACGCCCCAAGCCATGCAGTAGGCCACGTTGTAACCGAAGAAATACCCGAACAGCGCGGACCCGATCAACGCCACGTTGAGCGCCACAGGGGCCAGGGCCGGGGCCAGGAAATGGTTGCGCGCATTGAGAATGCCCATGCACAGGGCCACGGAGCAGATGAAGATGACGTAAGGGAAGCAGATGCGGACCAGATCAACGGTGACTGCGAACTGCTCGGCATTGCCCAGGAAGCCCGGCGCGATGGCCATGGTCAGGGGCCGGGCCAGGATTTCCACCACCACGGTGATGCCGACCAGCACCGCGGCCAGCCAGGCCATGGCCGAGCGGGCCATGGACCGGGCCGCCTCTTCGCCTTCCTCTTCCAGGACACGCGAGTAGACCGGAATGAAGGCCATGGTCAGCGACCCTTCGCCGAAGAGCCGCCGGAGCAGGTTGGGGATGCGGAAGGCCACGAAAAAGGCGTCCGCGAACAGCCCTGCCCCCAGGGCGAAGGCCACGATGATGTCGCGCACGAATCCCAGGATGCGCGAGACCAGCGTGGCCCCGGCCACCACTGCGGCGTTCCTGGCTATGGCTTTCCCGTGTGCCGACATGGACCTCCCCGATCGCTGACTACAACCGACCGTTGTAGATGGTTGCGGTTTTGCAATCTATTGTTTTCTCTGGCATTTCGGGCAAAATGTCGAGGTTCTCCCGGCCACTTTCACGGCCCGGAGCGTGCCGCCGCAGCGCACGCACTTCCCGCCCTTTTTGCCATACACGTTGAAGCTGTTCTGGAACGCCCCGGCGTCCCCGTGGGCGTTCACGTAATCCGAAATGGAACTGCCGTTCTCGCTGATGGCCAGCCGGAGCACGTCCTGCAAGTGCGTGAACAGCTCCACGGCCTTGGCCCGCCCGATGCGGTCCCCCCTGGTCTCGGGATGCAACCCCGCCCGGAACAGGGACTCGTCCGCATAGATGTTGCCGATCCCGGCCACCACGGACTGGTTGAGCAACAGCGCCTTGACCGCCGACCGCCTGCCCCGGATGCGCCGGGCCAGTTCGCCGGGCACGGTTTCGAGCGGCTCCGGCCCGGCCCGCTTCAGGAAGTCCCACGCGGCCAACTCCTCCGGCGTGAACGAGCGCACGTACCCGAACTTCCGCATGTCGGAAAAAACGAGCTGCGAGCCGTCGTCCAGGCCGAACAGGATGCGGTCGTGCCTCCCGGCCGCGCGCCGCGCCCCGTGGACCACCCGGCCGGTCATCTTCAGATGAAAAACCAGGGTCGAGCCGTCGTCCATCCCGACCAGCAGGACCTTGGCCCGGCGGTACACACGAACCACGGTCCGGCCCACGACCTTGGGCACCAGGGTTTCGGCAGGCTCGGACAACCGCGTCAGGCCGGGGACCTCGGCATCAACCACGGTCCGGCCCGCAAGCGTCGCGTCCAAACCGCGAGCGATGACTTCCACTTCCGGCAGTTCCGGCATGGTTAGGTGAGTACCTGAAAACGGTCCGGCTGGGAAGTTCGGAAACCCGGCCTAAAAGGCATTATTCCCCGCCGGGCAGGGTGAACCGCCAGGCGCACGCCCAGGCTTCGGGATGGGGATCGGGCGGGCAGGCCACGCACTGGCAGACGAATCGGCCGTCGATCTCGCGGGAAAACCCCGTGTACTCGACCAACCCGCCGGACTTGCAGGGATAGTCGGCCAACCCCCGGCGCTTGCGGGCGGTCTGCACCCGGCATTCGGTCATGCGGAAGACAACGGAATGGCCCGTTTCCTCGACGAACTCCCACTGGTTGAGATGGCAGTACATGCGCGCGGCCATGGCCGCCTTCAGGGCCGGGATGCCGCCGCGCTCCGGCAGATTGAGCAGGGCCTTGGCCCGCCGCGCCTCCAGGGGCGCAAACCGCGTCCAGCAGGTGTCGTTGACCCGCTTGGCCGCGTCCATGCCGGACGCCTTTTCCACGGCCTGGAACCAGACCCCGTCCGCGGCCAGCCAGCCCGTGCGCAGGGCCTGAGCCACCTTGTCCATCACCGCCGGGTCCAGGCCCGCCAGCAATGCGCCGGATTCCCGTCCCAGGGCGCGTTCCAGCTTGCCCGCCAGGATGGCCGTGAGCCGGTCGCCCGCCTCCCGCTCGGCGGCAAGGGCCGCGTCCAGGCCGAGCTGATGCACGGCCTCGGCCAGCCACAGCCCGTAATGGGCGGAAAGCTGCCGGACCACTTCGGCCAGCCGGTCCAGTTGATCGGAATGTTCGTGCGTCATGGCGTCCGTCCTTTTTCGGCGAATTGTCCCATGGGCGGCGGGCCGTCCGCCGGGTGTCGAACAGGGGCCGGCATCAGCGGCACAAGGCGTCCAAAAAGACCACCTCGTCGCCGGGTTCGGCGCTCACCCACCAGGCCAGGTCGCCGCTCGACCAGATGAGATGCACCCGGCCCATGCCGGTAAACCGGTACACCGCCCGCCCGGCATGCTCCAGGCGGCCCGGATTCTTGAAGGGCGAGTCGGGGTTCTCGTACATCTTGTGGACCATAACCCCGACCTGGCGGCGCGCCTCGCGCTCGTCGGCCACGCGGGAGAGCCACACCTCGGCGGGCCGCTCCTTGGGCCGGGCGTAATACGCGACGGCGCTGGCCTCGGCCGCGAGCGCCGTGCCGTGCAGCTTGTCCACCTCGGCCTGGGCGTCGTCGCCCACGATCAGCCGCACCCGCGCCAGATCGCCCACAATGCCCGGCAACAGCCCCGACAGATCGCCGCACAGGGCGGTGCCGGGCAACAAAAGCAACAACAGGCAGGCCGACAGCAAAACACGCATCACCGGGCCTCCTCCGAAACTGTCTTTTTCGCGGGCTTGTCCGCCTCGGCAGGCTTGTCCGCCATGGCGGGCTTGGGCACGCCGAGCCTGCCCACGTCCACGGTGCGGATGGAGTTGCCCCGGCGCACGGTGAAGACGAGCGGTTCGTCCGCGTCATGGACCTTTTTCCCGGCCATGTGCAGGCTCATGAGGGAATCGAGCCGGACGCCGGACGCCTCCACAAGCAGGTCGCCGGGCCGCAACCCGGCCTTGGCCGCGCGGGAGGCGCGCTCCACGGACTCCACCAGGATGCCGCCCTCGGGCTGGCCGGTCAGCAGCGCGCCCATGCGGGACTGGTAGGAATCCGGGGAATAGAAGAACAGGTCGCCCGCCTCGTCGTCGAACTCGCCGCCGCGCCAGGGCATGATGGTCAGGACGCGTGCGGCCGGATCGAACCAACGGATGCGCTTGGCGATGCCCCAGCCGTATTCCACGTGCCCGGCCCCGGCCATAACCAGCACGGGCCAGTTATACCGCTTCCTGAGCCGCACGGCCTCCTCGGCCATCTTGGAGTCCCAGATGGACTGGACCAGATAGAAGCGGTCCCGGTGCATCTCGTCCTCGGACTCCCGCTCCTCGTGGATGCCGAACACGGCGTCCAGGAAAGCGCGCTGGGCCGTGGCCGGCGGCACGATCTCGGCGGGGAGATACGCCCGCTCCTCGTCGGTCAGGGCGTCCAATCCCTCCTTGGTTATCTTGCGGGTCACGGCCGAGGGCACGTTCAACCCGGCCACGGGCACGGAGTGCTTGCGCGCGATCTCGAAATGGCCCCGGAAAAAGGAAAAGGGATAGCCCCACCGCGTGGCCCAGTCGAGTTCCTCGGCCAGGTCATCCACGGGCACCAACCCCTTGCCGAAGTCGTCGAGCACGGGCCGCTTGTCCACTGCCACCATCTCCAGCCCCAGGGACAGGCCGTCGCCGTTCCCGGACAGGGCTTCGAGCACGGCTTGCTGTACCTTGTGGTCCACTGGATTCCGGTGCCCCTCGCCGATCAGGATGTAGTCGTAACCCGCTGCAATATCTTTGATTTCATCAAAATCCACGGGGTTGCCGTACTTGGAGACGAAATCGCCCTTCTGCGGAAGGAAGGTCACGGACAGCGGCGGTTGCGACGCGGGTTCCACGTTTCGTTTCACACACGCCCCCATGACCAGGGCCAGGCCGAGCAGCCCGACCGCCAACAATCGGTTGTAATGCATTAAAGTTCCTTCAAGTTCCCCTGTTTCGCGGGCCGGGCCACTGCCGTCGCCCGCCAAATGCCCGCGAACCATATCACACGCCCTTTTGAAACGCATCCGTTACACCCGCCTCCACCCCGCCCCCAACAGGACCACGACAACGAAAAACAACGTCCTCCACAACCTCACCCAACCACATCTACAAACATCCAAAATCCACCGTCCTCAAACACGACTCCCCGCAGCTACACTCCGCGAAGCGGCAACAAAAGTTTAGGAAAAGGAGGAGATGGGGGTCCGGGGGAAGAGGAGGAAACGGTACAGTCCGGGTACATAGGTAACACATTAGTCCGGGAACATGGGTAACAC
>JACCQI010000050.1 GCA_015709315.1 Desulfovibrionaceae bacterium | reverse complement strand
TCCTCGTCGTTGGACTCCACCTTAATGACCTGTCCAGAAAACCGCTACCACCTCTAACCAAGCTAGCCAAACGCTGCCAATCACGCAGGTTGGCACTTCCGGTTGGCAGGGCAAAAAGAAAGGGTTAGCCACAGAATGTGGATAACCCATTGTTATATTTGAATAATGGTGACCCCGGCAGGAATCGAACCTGCGACACCGAGATTAGGAATCTCGTGCTCTATCCTACTGAGCTACGGGGCCACAATAAAATCAATGATTATGGCAAGTTAAAGATCGTTTCCGTTGACGAAACCATCCGCCGTTCATCCCAGATAACCCCGATTTGACACGCACAGGATTAGGAATCTTGTGCTCTATCCACCTGAGCTATGGGGGCACGGGGAATTTGTCCTAGCCGACACGGTGGGAAAAGGCAAGCGTTTCGTGACGTGCGGACAATGCCGCGTGCAATCTCATGCACACTATTTACAAGCCGTGAAAAATGTCTATATTTCGTATCGCGGCAAAAGCCGCTATCCTGTTTTCCCCATCCTTTTTGGAGGAGTTATGATTCGCAAAGCAAAAATACTTACCCTCGCCTTCGCCTTCCTCATGGTCGCGCCGCTTGCGGCGCGGGCCGGCAGCCTGCCCGTGTTCACGGACCTGGCCGCCAAGGCGGGCAAGGCGGTTGCCTTCATCTCCACGGAGAAAACCGCCAAGAGCGGTCCGGGACAGCAGTTCCGCCAACAGGTGCCCCCGGGGCATCCTTTTTATGATTTCTTCAAGCAATTCGACCAGTTCTTCGGCCAGCAGGGGCAGCAGCCCCGCATCCAGCGCGGCCAGGGTTCCGGCTTCATCATTTCGTCCGACGGCCTGATCGTCACCAACAACCACGTCATCGACGGCGCGGACAAGGTGACCGTCAAGTTCCAGGACGACAAGAAGGAGTACGCGGCCAAAGTGGTCGGCGCAGACAGGGAAACCGACCTGGCGGTCATCCGCATCAAGGCCGACCATCCCCTGCCCACCCTCAAGTTCGGCAATTCCGACGAACTGCAGGTGGGCGAATGGGTCATTGCCATCGGCAACCCCTACGGCCTGGACAACACCGTCACTGCGGGCATCATCTCGGCCAAGCACCGCATCATCGGCGCGGGGCCGTTCGACAACTTCCTGCAGACCGACGCCTCCATCAACCCCGGCAACTCCGGCGGTCCCCTGTTGAACATGGACGGCGAGGTCATCGGCATCAACACGGCCATCAACGCCGCGGCCGAAAACATCGGCTTCGCCATTCCCAGCAGCCAGGCCGCCAAGATCATCGACCAGCTCAAGGAGGGCAAGTCGCCCCAGCGCGGCTGGCTCGGCGTGACCATCCAGCGCGTGTCCGAGACCCAGGCCAAGGCGCTCGGCCTGGCCGAACCCACCGGCGCCCTCGTGGCCTCGGTCGGCAAAGGCCATCCGGCGGAAAAGGGCGGGGTCAAGCAGGGCGACGTCATCCTTGAGGTCAACGGCATGAAGGTCGAGGACAACAACGACCTGCTCAAGAAGATCGCGGGCCTGGCTCCCGGCGACAAGGCGAACCTCGTGCTGTGGCGCAACGGCAAGAAAGTCAGGAAGACCGTGACCCTCGGCACGCGCGGCGAAAAGACCATGGCCTCCATGGTCCCCGGAAGCCAGGACAGGGGCGCGGTGGACACCGTACTCGGCATGGAACTCGCTGCGGTCACCGACAAGGAGGCCCAGGCTCTCGGCCTGGACAAGGCATACGGCCTGCTCGTCATTGCGGTTGACCAGGCCACGCCCGCCGGCGAGGAAGGCATCCGCCAGGGGGACGTCGTGGTCCAGGCCAACCAGCAGGACGTGAACACCGTGGACGATCTGAAGCGCGTCATCGAGCGCGACAAGAAACGCGGTGCGGTCATGCTCCTGATAAAGCGCCAGGGCCAGAACAGCTTCGTGGCCCTGCCGCTGGACAAGTAACTCGAAGGGGGGCTCCTCAGGGAGTCCCCCTCTTTATATGCAATATGAACACCGCCACTCTCCGCGCCCGGGCCAAGATCAACCTGCACCTCGAAATCCTGGGGCTGCGCCCCGACGGCTACCACGAGTTGCGCACCCTGTTCTATCCGGTGGACGAACCCAATGACCTGCTCACCGTCGAACCCGCGCCCGGCGAGGATTTCTACATCCGCTGTCCCGGCTGGCCGGAGCTGGAAACAACCTCCAACCTCGTCTACACGGCGTGGAAGGCGTTCGGCGAGGCCGCCGGGTTCCGGCCCGGCGTATTCGTCACCCTGACCAAGCGCATCCCCATGGGCGGAGGGCTGGGCGGCGGCAGTTCCGATGCGGCGGCCATGCTCGCATGGCTCAACCAAACGGCGGGCGAGGCGGCCCTGCCCCGCGACGAACTGATCCGCGTGGCGGCCTCGGTGGGCGCGGACGTCCCCTTTTTCCTCATGGACGGCCCGGCCTGGGCGGGCGGCATCGGCGAAGAACTCGAACCGGCGCAGACATGCCTCTCGGGCAAAACCCTGGTCATCGCCTGCCCGGACATACACGTGGACACCCCTTGGGCATTCAAGGCCTGGGACGAAGAAAATGGCGCTCCGCAGGCCCCGCAATCCTTGACATCCCGGGCTACCGGGTCTAAGAATCCAACTCCCGTTTCGCCCCCGGAAATGACGAACGACTTCGAACCGGTCGTCTTCCGCAGGTTTCCAACATTGCGGGAAATCAAGGAAAAACTCCTTGAATTCGGGGCCGATCACGCCGCCATGAGCGGCTCCGGGGCCTCCTTGTTCGGCATTTTCCCGACCAGGGATTCAGCCATGTCCGCTGCCAAGGCCCTCGAAAAAAACGGGATTGAAATTTTCACGACGGACTGCCCATAGGCAGACCGATCGCGGCCAGGGCCGATCGCGACCATTCGCGGCGTCCCGCATCTCCCCCCTCCGGCAAGGGCCGCCGCAACGCGGTGTGCCGGATGAACGCGGGGACGCGGATTCACCGGGAAACGGTCAAGCGCAAGGCGCAAGGGCGAAGCCGTACACCCGGTACGGCGAGTCCGCGGCAACGCGGCGATTGGCCGCTCCTCGACGAATCCGCTGGGGCGTCGTCAAGTGGTAAGACATCAGGTTTTGGTCCTGACATTCGGGGGTTCGAGTCCTCCCGCCCCAGCCAAATTTAAAAAAGCAACCTGGGAGATGGACAATGCACGGCGAGTTGAAAATCATCAGCGGTTCCGCCAGTCCCAAACTGGCCGAGGCCATCTGCGAACACCTGGGGACCAAACCTTCCCCGGTCCTGCGCGAACGCTTCTCGGACGGTGAAATCCGCATCGAGATCGGCGAAAACGTGCGCGGCGACGACGTGTTCGTGGTTCAGCCCACCTGCTCGCCCGTCAACTTTCACCTCATGGAACTCTGCCTCATGCTCGACGCGCTCAAGCGCGCCAGCGCCTCCCGCGTGACCGCCGTGGTGCCCTACTTCGGCTATGCGCGCCAGGACCGCAAGGTTGTCCCCAGAGCGCCCATCTCCGCCAAGCTGGTGGCCGACCTGCTCTCCACGGCGGGCATGCAGCGGCTGGTGACCATCGACCTGCACGCGGGCCAGATCCAGGGCTTCTTCAACTGTCCGGTGGACAACCTGTTCGCCGCCCCCGCCCTGCTCGACCATCTGCGCGACAAGAACGAGGACTTCGTCATCATTTCGCCCGACGCGGGCGGCGTGGAGCGCGCCCGGGCCTTTGCCAAACGGCTGGGCGCAACCCTGGCCATCGTGGACAAGCGGCGCGACGCGCCCAACCAGGCCAAGGCCATGCACATCATCGGCGACGTCAAGGACAAGGTCGCCGTGGTCGTGGACGACATGATCGACACCGCGGGCACCATGTGCGCCGCCGCCAACGTGATCATGGAAAACGGCGCGCGGGACGTGCTGGCCTGCGCCACCCACCCTGTGCTGTCCGGCCCGGCCATCCAGCGCCTGGACGAGTCCGCCTTCTCCGAGGTGGTGGTCACCGACACCATCCCGCTGGGCGACAAGATGAAGAACTGTTCCAAGATCAAGCAGCGGAGCGTCGCCTCCCTGCTGGCCAAGGCGATCAACAACGTACACACGGAATCGTCCGTGTCCGTGCTTTTCGTATAAGGGAATCCTTCCGCAAACCATTTGAAGCGCGAGCGTCCGTCCATGGTGGACGGCCAGGGCGTAAAAGGAGAAACCATCATGGCAGAACTGCTGAAACTCAATGTTCAGGAACGCACTGAACTGGGCAAGGGTCCCAACCGCCGCCTCCGTGCCGCCGGCATGGTCCCGGGCATCTACTACGACGCCAAGGGCGCCAACATCCCGGTCAAGGTGGCCATGGTCCCCTTGCAGAAAGCCTACGAGAAGCTGGGCAACGCCCAGGTTTTCGATCTGGTCATGGAAAAGGGCGGCCAGACCGAAACCAAGCCCGCGCTGCTGTGGCGCGTCCGCAACGAGCCGGTCAAGGGCTTTCCCGAACACGTCGACTTTTTCGGCGTGGACCTGACCAAGGAAATCAAGATCGCCGTTCACTTCGAGCTGGTCGGCGAGGCCAAGGGCGTCAAGCTCGGCGGCATCCTGGAGCAGTACCGCGAAAACATCGAAGTGGTCTGCAAGCCCATGGCCATTCCGTCTTCCATCGTCATCGACGTCACCGACCTGGACGTCAACGACAACATCCACATCGAGAACGTGGAATTCCCCGAGGGCGTCACCCCGGTCTTTGACGAGAACTACGCCGTCGTGGGCGTCATCATGGCCCGCGAAGAAGAAGAGGGCGAAGGCGAAGAAGGTCTCGAAGGTCTCGAGGTCGAAGGCGCCGAAGGCGAAGCTTCCGAAGAAGCCGACTCCGAGTAGGCCGCGACCGGACATTGCTATCATCTCCCGGGGCGCTTTCCCGCGCTCCGGGTTTTTTTGCCTCCGGGCAAAGAGGCTGATAAACTTAACACCGCAACAAGAACGGACGGCATCCCGGCATGGACTACAAAGGCGTCATAGTGGGACTCGGCAATCCCGGCCCCGAATACGAGAAAACCCGGCACAACGTCGGGTTCATGCTCGTGGATCACCTGCTGCGCCTGGCCGGGGAGCGCAAATCCATGCGGCTCGAAAAAATCGACGAGTCCGGGGACTACGAACTGTGGTCCGCCAAGCTCGCCGGATCGTTCCGGCTGCTGGCCAAGCCCATGACCTACATGAACCGGAGCGGCAGGGCCGTGTCCAAGATCTGCGGCCGCCACACCATTCGGCCCGAAGACGTGATCGTGGTCCACGACGAGCTGGACCTGCCCGTGGGCCGGATGAAATTCAAGAAGGACGGCGGCAACAACGGCCACAACGGGCTGGAGTCCATCCAGGCCAGTCTCGGCACCCCGGCCTTCTTCCGGTTGCGCCTGGGCGTGGGCCGTCCCGACGTGCCGTTCAAGGACATCAGCGACTGGGTCCTGGAGCCTTTTGACAAGAATTCCGCCGCACTGCTGCCGGCAATCATCGCCCACGCCGCCAAGGGACTGGACGTTTTCTACCGACGGGGCATGTCTTTTGCCCAGCAGCACGTCAACTCCTTTGCCATCCCCGAAGAAGAAATGGAGTAATCGTGGACTCTTCAAATCCTTTTCGGTATAATAACGATCTGTCGCATAGAAAAAGCCGCATTTCAGGAGATTGAGTCACCGTGTTCAAGGTTAACGAATTGGTCGTGTATCCGTCCCAGGGGGTCGGACGTGTAGAGCGCGTCGAATCCCAGGAAATCGGCGGTGTTAAAGCCGATTTCTACATCGTCAGGATACTCAGCAACAACGTAACCCTGATGGTGCCGGTGGCCAACGCCAAGAACGTGGGTCTCAGGCCCGTCTGTTCCAAGCGCGTGGGCCAGAAAATTTTCTCTTCCCTGGAAGACCGCTCCGATTTCACCGGCTACACCGGCCAGAACTGGAACCGCCGCTACCGCGAATATTCCGAAAAACTCAAAAGCGGCGACCTCTCCGACGTGGCCTATGTTCTCAAGGAACTCTTTCTCATCGGCAAGGACAAGGAGCTGTCCTTCGGCGAACGCCGCCTCCTCGAACAGGCCATGGGCCTGGTTTCCATGGAACTTGCGTATTCCGTAGGCCGGGACCAGGAAAACATCAAGGAGGACATCAACGAGATGTTCGCCGACGTCATCGCCGCCCAGGAAGAAAAGGACTAGCAGGGCTTGTCAAGCCCCGCTATTTGCGATAACCCCATATGTGACGCCGCCTTGCGGCTTGACCATAATTTTCCCACACCACACGTTTTCTGAAACGAGGCTAAGCGCGCAACTTCAACAGAGGTAAGCAATTACGTCTTATCACAATGCCGTCCGATCGGAACGGCCCCCCTTTTCCGCACCCACGCCCGCATCGGGAATACCCAATAATAAAACGATTTATACGCATATTCTGCGGTGAGCACACCGTTCAACCTCAACCCAATTTTCACGTATGGCCGAAAAAAAGACCGCTAACGAAACAAAAGGCAAGTCGGGCGCTCCCAAGCGGGGCCGCCCCAAAAAGGCAGCTCCCAAGAAGGCAGCCCCCAAGAGGGCGGAACCCCAAAAGGCGGAACCCTCCATCTCCACCAGCAACGGCAACGGCGGCAGCCTGAACCTGACCGAGCTGAAGCTCAAATCCATGCAGGAGCTGACCGACCTGGCCATGGAATTCGGCGTGGAGAACCCCTCCACCATGCGGAAGCAGGAGCTGATCTTCTCGCTGCTCCAGGAATGCGCTTCGCAGGACGGCCAGATATTCGGCGAAGGCGTGCTGGAAATCCTGCCCGACGGCTTCGGGTTCCTCCGCTCCCCCATGTACAGCTACATGGCCGGTCCCGACGACATCTATGTCTCCCCGTCGCAGATCCGCCGCTTCGGCCTGCGCAAGGGCGACTGCGTTTCCGGGCAGATCCGCCCGCCCAAGGAGGGCGAGCGCTACTTTGCCCTGCTGCGGGTGTCCGAGATAGGCTTCGAGGACCCCAAGCACTCCAAGAACCTGGTCCTGTTCGACAACCTGACGCCCCTGTATCCCGAGGAGCAGCTCAAGCTCGAAAACGGCACCCAGAACTATTCCGCCCGCATCATCGACCTGCTCTCGCCCATCGGCAAGGGGCAACGCGGCGTCATCGTGGCCCCGCCCCGCACAGGCAAGACGATCATGCTCCAGACCATCGCCAACTCCATCAACGCCAATCACCCCGAGGTGGACCTCATCGTCCTGCTCATCGACGAGCGGCCCGAGGAAGTGACCGACATGCAGCGCACGGTCAAGGCCGAGGTGGTCTCTTCCACCTTCGACGAACCGCCGCAGCGCCACGTGCAGGTGGCCGACATGGTCATCGAAAAGGCCAAGCGCCTGGTCGAGCGCAAGCGCGACGTGGTCATCCTGCTCGACTCCATCACCCGGCTCGGCCGGGCCTACAACGCGGTCACGCCGTCGTCGGGCCGCGTGCTCTCCGGCGGCATCGACGCCAACGCCCTGCAGCGGCCCAAGCGATTCTTCGGCGCGGCCCGCAACATCGAGGAAGGCGGCTCGCTGACCATCATCTCCACGGCGCTCATCGACACCGGCTCCCGCATGGACGAAGTCATCTTCGAGGAGTTCAAGGGCACCGGCAACATGGAAATCTACCTGGACCGCCATCTGTCCGACAAGCGCGTGTACCCGGCCATCGACATAAACCGCTCCGGCACCCGCAAGGAAGAACTGCTGCTGGAAGAGGACGTGCTCAACCGCGTCTGGATTCTCCGCAAGCTCCTCTCTCCCATGAATTCCATCGACTCCATGGAATTTTTGCGCGGCAAGATGAAGGGCACCAAGAACAACAGGGAATTCCTAGATTCCATGTCCAAGTAGCCCGAATCCCACGATTGAATGACAAGGCGCGGCGGTCTGCCGCGCCTTGTTTCATTTCCGGGCCGTTGCCATGGACGGTTCCGCGCCCCCCTTTTTTCGTGCAAACCCTTGCCGATTGTTGCTTTGCCCCATCAAATGGTTAGTATGTATGCCATGCGACGCACCCTTGCCACGCTGCCCGCCTTTCTGGCGGCCCTGTTCATGGTCTTCGGCCCGGCCGTGCAGGCCGCCCGCGCCGACATGCTGTTCGGCGACAAGCTGACCCTGCGCGACGAAAACAAGATGGGACGCGAGTTCGACCAGATCATCCGCAGCCGGATGGCCATGGTGGGCGACACCTACATCACCGACTACGTGGACCACATCGTGGCCAGGGTGGTCACGGGCAAGCGGCCCATGCCCTACCGGGTCAAGAGCGCGGTCATCGCCAACCCGCTGCTCAACGCCTTCGCCATTCCCGGCGGCTTCATCTACATCTTCACCGGGCTGATCCAGGCCGTGGACAAGGAGTCCCAGCTGGCCGGGGTCATCGCCCACGAACTGGCACACGTTTCCCAGCGCCACGTGGTCAACCGCATCGAAAAGCAGAAGCGGGTCACGGTGCTGTCCACGGCGGGCATGCTGGCCGGGCTGCTGCTCGGCGCGGTGACAGGCGGCGAGACCGCGTCAAAGGCGGGCTCGGCCCTGGTCGTGGGGGCCGCCGGAGCAGGCACGGCGGCCATGCTCAAGTACTCACAGGAGGATGAGCGCGAGGCGGACCATGTGGGCCTCAACTCCCTGGTCAAGGCCGGGTACAACCCGCAGGGCATGCCCGAAACCTTCGCCATCATGCTCAAGAACCGATGGTTCGACTCCGGCGCGGACATGCCGAGCTACCTGTCCACCCACCCGGGATTGAGCGACCGCATCACCTACCTTGAAGACCGCATCAGGCGCATGCCTCCGGAATTCGTCACCCGCGGCGAGGACACCACACTGCTTCGGAAGATCCAGTGCCTGATCCGGTCCAAGATGTCCCCGGCCAACACGGCGCTCGCCTACTGGGACGCCAGGCCCAGGTCGGAATACACCCCCATGGACTACGCCGGGCGGGGCAACGCCCTGATGCGGCTCAAGAAAATGGAAGAGGCGCGCGCAGCCTTCGAGAAAGCCCTGTCCATGGCGGGCGACGATCCCATGGTCGCCCGCGAGACGGGCATCTTCTATTTTTCCATCGGCCAGTCCGGCAAAGCCGCGGGTCTGCTGCAAAAGGCGGTCATCAAAAACAAGCGCGACGCCCTCGGGCTGTTCTACCTGGCCCGTCTCCAGGCCGAGGCCAAGCATCTTGAACTGGCGGCCGAAAACATGCGCAAGGTTGAGAAGCTCGTCCCCGAGGACTGGGAAGTGCATCACCACCTGGGCATGATCCTCGGCGAGTCCGGCGACGGCTTCGGCGGCAACCTGCACCTGGCCTACGCCGCGGTTTATTCCATGAACCTGGACAAGGCGCGGCGGCACCAGCGCCAGGCCGGGGAACTGGCCCAGACCGACGCCCAGAAAAAACAGCTCCAGGAACTGGCCGACCTGATCGAGGAGCGCGCCAAGCTCAAGAAATAGCCCGCCCTTGTGAACCGAAGGGTTTTGGCGTAGGTTGCTTTTCTTTCAAACCCGAACACCGCATCAACATGATCGTCGCACGGACAATTAAGGACATTGAAGGCACCATCGCAGGCTCCTGCGTGACCATCGGCAACTTCGACGGCGTCCACAAGGGGCACCAGCGGCTCATCGAGCTGGCCTGTTCCCGGGCCAAGGCAAGCGGCCTGGTCTCCGTGGCAGTCACCTTCGACCCGCACCCCCTGTGGGTCCTTCGCAACGACAAGACGCCCCCCTTCATCACCCTGACCGAACAGAAGCTGGAACTCATCTCCCAGTACGGCCCCCAGGTCTGCCTGCTTCTGAACTTCACCATGGAAATGGCCAAGCTCTCCCCCGAGGAGTTCGTCAGGACCTACCTCCTGGACGGGCTGAACATGAAGGAAATGATCATCGGCTACGACTACCACCTGGGCAAGGGACGGGCCGGGAACTTCGAGACCCTGCGGGAGTTGGGCGATGCGCACGGCTTTACCGTGGACCGACTGGACCCGGTGACCGTGGACAACGCCATTGTTTCCTCCACCCGCATCCGCGATCTGGTGCAGGCCGGCAACGTGTGGGGCGCGCGCCCGCTACTGGGCCGTTTCTACCAGGTCAAGGGCGAGGTGGTGCATGGCAAGAACCGGGGCGGCAGGCTGCTCGGATTCCCCACGGCCAACCTGAAGCTGGTGGACGAACTGTTTCCCAAGCCGGGCGTGTACGCCGTCTGGGTGGAGGCGGACGGCGTGGTTCACATGGGCGTGGCCAACATCGGCAAGAACCCGACCTTCGGCAACGACGTCCTGTCCGTGGAAGCCCACCTCCTCGATTTTTCCGGCGACATCTACGGCGCGGACATCCGCGTCCACTTCGTGCAGCGCATCCGGGACGAAAAGAAATTCAGCGGCATCGACGAGCTCAAGGAGCGCATCGCCACCGACGTCGATCTGGGACGGCGCATTCTTTCCCAGCCCGAGGCGGCCATTAAGCTGACCCGTCCAGACCTCGACGGATAAGACCATGTCCACGGACGTCATCACCAAATTCATCAATTACTGGAAAGACTTCGTCAAATCCTACCGGACGGTCACGTCGTTCCGGTGGCTGGTCATCGGCGTGCTGGTCGGCGTGTTCTCCGGCCTGGTGGCAGCGGGCTTTTTCTGGCTGGTGGAGTTCGGCAAGCACCTGATCCAGGCCGAACTCGCGGGCATCATCTCTCCCGAACCGGCGGGCGAGGGCATCTTCGAGGGGCACGGCAGCGCGTTCCGGCCCTGGGTCATCCCGGCGGCCACCACGGGCACGGCCCTGCTCACCGGCTGGCTGGTCAAGCGGTTCATCCCCGAGACCGTCAACGGCGGCACCGACGGAACCGATGCCACCATCAACGCCTTCCACAACCAGGGCGGCATCATCAAGTCCCGGGTGGCCCTTATCCGTGGGCTGTGCTCGGTGCTGACCATCGCCTCGGGCGGCTCGGCCGGACGCGAGGGTCCCATCACCCAGATGGGCGCGGGCGCGGGCGCGTGGATCGCCAAGATCTTCGACCTGTCCGCCAAGGAGAGGCGGCTGCTCCTGCTGTCCGGCGCGGCCGGCGGCCTGGGAGCCATCTTCCGCGCCCCCCTGGGCGGCGCGTTGACCGCCATAGAGGTCATCTACCGCGAGGACTTCGAGGCCGAGGCCATCCTGCCCTCGGTCATGAGTTCGGTGGTCTCCTACTCCCTCTTCACCTTCTTCTACGGCACCGAACCCATCTTCGGCATCCCGCGCTTTTCCTTTCACGACCCGCGCGAGCTGATCTTCTACGCCCTGCTCGCCTTTGTCTGCGCGGCCGTGGGCTGGATGTACGTGAAGACCTTCTATTTCATCAAATACCGCATCTTCTGCCCGCTCAGGGAAAAGATCGGCATCATCTGGTCCATGGGCCTGGGCGGCCTGGCCATGGGGCTGGTCGGCATCGCCTACCCCTACACCGCCACCGACGGCATGGTCACGGGCGGCATCCTGTCCGGCGGATACGGCTGGCTGGAACTGGCCATCCTCGGGCAGCTCCCGGCGCTGGCCATGTGCTATCTCATCATCGGCAAGACCGTGGCCACCTCCATCACCATCGGCTCGGGCATGTCCGGCGGCATGTTCGCGCCCGCCCTGTTCGTGGGCGGCATGTCCGGCGGGCTGGTGGGCAAGGTCGGGCATCATTTCTTCCCGGACATCGTCACCCAGCCCGGCGCGTACATCCTGGTGGGCATGGCCGCCTTCTTCGCCGGAGTCGCCAGCGCGCCCATCGGCCCGCTCATCATGGTCACCGAGCTGACCCAGGGCTACGGGCTGCTCGCCCCGCTCATGCTGGCCTCGGTCCTGTGCATAGTGCTGGGGCGCAACTTCTCGCTCTACGAGCACCAGGTGGAGAACAAGTTCGACTCCCCGGCCCATGTGGAGGACGCGACCATCAACGTGCTGGAACAGATGCACGTCTCGGACTTCTACGATCCGCACGACGTCATCGTGGTGGAGGAAGGGACCACGCTCAAGGCCCTGACCGACATCATCGCCAACTCCGACCAGCTCTACTTCCCGGTGCGCCGCGCCGAGGACGGCTGGTACGTGGGCATGGTCTCCATCCACAACGTCCGCAACTGGATGTTCGAGGAAGGGCTGCACGATCTGGTGGTGGTCAAGGACCTCATGTCCCGGCCGGTGTACGTGCGTCCCGACTACGACCTCTACCAGGCCCTGCTCCGGTTCGTGAACACGGACTACGGGCAGATTCCCGTTGTCGCGCAGACCAACACCTCCGACATCATCGGCCTGCTCAACCGCGACGACGTGTTCCAGGCGTACGCCGAAGCCATCGCCGAAGTGAAGAGCGAAGCCGAGGGCGACGCCGTTCCGGCCGAAGCGGGCAAGAGTTCCTAGACAGCGGGCAGGTTGAAGGTGACCGAGGTCCCGCGCTTGGTGCCGGACTTCAACGGTGACCGTATCAGCAGCGTCCCGCCGTGCTCGTCGCAGATGACGCGCTTGACCTTGGTCAGCCCGATGCCCACCCCCCGCGCCTTGGTGGTGAAAAACGGATCGGTCACGTAGGGCAGCACGTCCCTGGGAATGCCCGGGCCGTCGTCCATGATCTGCATGCCGTACCAGCGGTCGCTCCCCTGATCTCCATCGGGCAGGGACAAAACGTCCCCGAACAGGCCGATGCCGCCTTGCACGACCAGACGCACCGTATCGGTATCCGCGAACTCCACGGCGTTGACCGCCATCTCGGCGATGGCCAGGACCACGATGCGCGCATCCACGCCGAGCATGGCGTCCTCGCATTCCGGCTCGCATTCCAGGGTGCGTCCCCTGGACAGCGCGTATTCGCGGGCCTTGTCCAGGGCCTGCTCCAGGACGTTCTTCACGGACACCACCTGCAATCCGCCCGCGGACAGGGCCACGTAATCACTGACCACCCGGACCAGGCTTTCCAGGCGCAGGCCGTCCTCGCGCACGGCCTTGGCGTACTCGGCCAGCGGGCTGTTCTCCGGCGCCTTCCTGACCAGCAGCCCGGCCATGCCGCCTATGGACATGACCGGATTGCGGATCTGATGCGCCAGGGCGTCGGCAAAATGGTTGAGGCTCTCCACCCGTTCCCGCTGCACCCGGATCACCTCGGCGGTCCGCTCCCGGACCCGCTCCTCCAGGGCCACGTTCTGGTCCTCCAGCAGCTCCTTGGCCCGCTTGAGCTGCAAATGCGCCCTGACCCGGGCCGCCACCACGGGCGAACTGATGGGCTTGGCGATATAGTCCACGGCCCCGAGCGACAGGCCGAGCGCCTCGTCGTCGGGCTTGTCGAGGGCGGTGACGAATATCACGGGAATGGCGCTGGTGGCCGGGTCCCGCTTGAGTCGGCGGCAGACCTCGTGGCCGGACATGTCCGGCATCATCACGTCCAGAAGGATCAGGTCCGGCCGGGGATCGGAAGCGGCCCGCTCCAGGGCGGCCTCGCCGTCCGTGGCGGCCAGCAGCGAATAGGACGACTTCAGGGCCTCGACCATGATGGTGATGTTCTCGGGCTGATCGTCCACGATGAGTATGGTTTCACGGTGTTTCATACTCCATCGGTACCACGCCCCGCAGAGGGCGGGAATGATTTCCTGCAATCCGCACGCTCCCCTTGCCAAAACCGGCTGAAGGATTATCTTTCGGAATATCATGCGACACTGGAACATCTCCACCGGACGGCTCGTCCTGCGCCAGGGCGACATCACCCGGCTTTCCGCGGACGCCATCGTCAACGCGGCCAATTCCCGACTTGCCGGGGGCGGCGGCGTGGACGGAGCCATCCACCGGGCCGCCGGAATCGAACGGCTTCAGGAAGCATGCCGGGGCATCATCGGAGACATCGGCTCCCTGCCGCCGGGCGAGGCGGTCATCACCCCCGGATTCGACCTTTCGGCAACGCACATCATCCACACCGTCGGCCCTGTCTGGCGCGGCGGCGCAAACCGCGAGCCGGAGCTGCTCCAAAACGCCTACGCGAACAGCCTGGCGCTCGCGCATGAACACGACATCCAGACCATCGCCTTTCCGGCCATATCCTGCGGCGTCTACGGCTATCCGGCCGAAGACGCCGCCCGCATCGCCCTGACCGCGCTCCGGCAGGGACTCGAAGCGGGGCTGGTCCGGGAGGCATCCATGGTCCTGCACGGGCAGGCGGCCTTCGACACATGGGCCGCCGCAGCCCGCGAAATCCTGTAAGGAGAAGCAATGAAACTCAAAGGAACCACCATCGTCGCGGTCAAGGACGACAACGGCACCGCCGTGGCCGGCGACGGCCAGGTGACCATGGGCGAGGCCATCGCCATGAAGCACACGGCGTGCAAGGTGCGCCGCATCTACAAGGAATCGGTCACCGTGGGCTTTGCCGGCGCCACGGCCGACGCCTTCACCCTGTCCGAGCGGTTCGAGACCAAGCTGGAGACCTACTCCGGCAACCTGCTCCGGGCCGCCGTGGAGCTGGCCAAGGACTGGCGCACGGACAAGTACCTGCGGAAGCTCGAAGCCATGCTGCTGGTCGCCGACGGCGAGCACATCCTGATCATCTCCGGCACCGGCGACGTGATCGAGCCGGACGACGGCGTCGCGGCCATCGGCTCCGGCGGCCCCTACGCCCTGGCCGCGGCACGGGCGCTCAGGCGCAACACCGATCTCCCGGCCACGGACATCGCCCGCAAGGCCATGGAGATCGCAGCCGACATCTGCGTCTACACCAACAACAACATCACCATGGAATCACAGACCAAATAAGCATCAAACCACAGGCGGCCAACCCCGAGACACGCCCTTCCGCAGGCCGCCGGAGGCATCACGTATGAGCAACCTGACACCCCGCGAGATCGTTTCCGAACTCGACAAGTACATCATCGGCCAGAAAGAGGCCAAGCGCATGGTGGCCATCGCCATGCGAAACCGCTGGCGCAGGCAGCAGATCGACCCGGAGCTGCGGGACGAGATCGCGCCCAAGAACATCATCCTCATGGGCCCCACGGGCGTGGGCAAGACCGAAATCGCCCGCCGCCTGGCCCGGTTGACCAACTGCCCCTTCTTCAAGGTCGAGGCCACCAAGTTCACGGAAGTGGGCTACGTGGGCCGCGACGTGGAATCCATGATCCGCGACCTGATGGAGATCGGCATCTCCATGGTCCGCAAGGAGGAGACCGAGAAGGTCCGCATCAAGGCGGAAAAGCACGCCGAGGAACGGCTCCTGGACCTGCTGCTTCCGGGCAAGAAAAAGGAACCGGCCAATCCCGTGGGTTTCTTTTCCGCCGGGCAGAACGGCGACATCGAGGCCGTGGAGGCCCCCAAGGACGACGAAACGCGGGAAAAGTTCCGCAAGATGTTCCGCCAGGGCCTGCTGGACGACCGCGAGGTGGAGATGGAGGTCACGGTGCAGTCCGGCGCACAGGTGGAGATCATGGCCATCCCCGGCATGCAGGACATGGGCGCCAACCTCCAGAGCGCCTTTTCCAACATGTTCCCCGGCAAGCGCAAGACGCGCAAGATGAAGATCCGGGACGCCTACGAAACGCTCATCGACGAGGAAGCCGACAAGCTCATCGACCCCGACGCGGTCAATGAGCTGGCCCGCGAACGGGTGGAGCAGTCGGGCATCCTGTTCATCGACGAGATGGACAAGATCGCGGCCCGCCACGACCGGACCGGCGCCGGCTCGGCGGACGTGTCCCGCGAGGGCGTGCAACGCGACCTTTTGCCCATCGTGGAAGGCAGCGTGGTCAATACCAAGTACGGCATGATCAAGACCGACCATATCCTGTTCATCGCGGCCGGGGCCTTCCACTTCTCCAAGCCCTCGGACCTGATCCCCGAGCTCCAGGGTCGCTTCCCCCTGCGCGAGGAACTGACCTCCCTGCACAAGGAGGAATTCTACCGCATCCTGACCGAGCCGAAGAACGCGCTCACCGTGCAGTACAAGGCCCTGCTCGAAACCGAGGGCGTGGCCGTGGACTATACCAAGGAGGCGCTGGAGGAGATCTCGGCCATGGCGGAAAAGATCAACGAGGAGACCGAGAACATCGGCGCGCGCAGGCTCTACACCATCATGGAGAAGATCCTGGCCACCCTCTCCTTCGACGCCCCGGACAAGTCCGGCCAGAAGGTGACCATCGACCGGGACTACGTCGTGAAGCAGCTCGACAAGGTCATCGAGGACCGCGACCTGTCCCGCTACATCCTTTAGGAGCGGCATGAACGGACGCATCGCCCTGATCGGCATTCCCCTGGACGTCAATTCCTCCTACCTGCGCGGCCCGGCCAAAGGCCCGTTCGCCCTGGTGGAGGCGTTGCACTGTGAGTCGGCCAATCTGTGGACCGAGACCGGGCACGACCTGTCCGGGGTTCTCGACCACCGGGGAATCGTGGATCTGGGCGATGCGGACCAAGCCTTCGGACGCATCGAGGAGGCCGCCCGAAAGGCGGGTGAAAGCGGCAGCGCGCCCATCTTCCTGGGCGGCGACCATTCGATCACCTATCCGCTGGCCAAGGGGTTGAAGGCCGCGGTCGGCGACTTCGCCATCCTCCACTTCGACGCCCACCCGGACTGCTACCACGAGTTCGAGGGCAATCCCCACTCCCACGCCTGCCCGTTCGCGCGCATCATGGAGGAGAGGCTGTGCGAACGGCTGGTGTCCGTGGGCATCCGCACGGCCAACGGCCACCAGCGGGAGCAGCGGGCTAAATTCGGCATCCAGTGGCTGGAGATGAAGGACCGGGCGAACTGGCCCACGCTCTCCTTCGACACGCCGGTCTACCTTTCCGTGGACCTGGACGTGCTGGACCCGGCCTTTGCGCCCGGCCTGTCGCATCATGAGCCGGGCGGCATGACCACCCGCGAGGTGCTCGACGTCATCCACGCCGTGGACGCCCCCGTCATCGGCGCGGACATGGTGGAGCTGAACCCGGACCGCGACCGGGATTCGGTCACGGCCATGGCCGGGGCCAAAATACTGCGCGAGATCGCCGGAATGATGCTGCTTCATTGCCCCTGATTCTCACCCCCTTGCCAGTTTGCCCTCTTGTGCTATGGTGAAACGGGTTTGTTTCGAACAGCCAGGAGAGAACAGGGGGGAAAATGGGTGAGCCGACGCGCAAGGTCCTCGAAGCCATCGCCTTGAAAATCCCGGTGGTGCACGCGGTGCTCGACCAGCCACGCGACGCTCACCGGCGCAGCCGCCCCCTGCTCGGCATCCTCATCTTTTCCCTGCTGATCGCCGTCAGCCTGCCGCTGATCTACATCACCGTGATCTTCCCCGCCTACACCGACCTCCTGGTCGCCACCATCGAGACCGGGGCGGAACGGCTGGCCGCCCACGCGGTTCCGGCCTCGGTCAAATACGAACGGCTGTCCCACCGAAGCATCGACTCCGTGCGTCTTTTGGCCGATATCTACCGGCTGGAAAAGGATTTCGGGCTGCTGGAGATCGGACTCTACTCCCCGGAAGGAGCCACGGTGTATTCCTCCGATGCGTCCAAGGTCGGCAGCATCAACAAGGACCCGGCATTTTTACGCGAGGTGGCCAAGGGCAAAGTCCACTCGCGGCTGTTTTCCACGACCCGGCCCGGCCCGGGCAACACCCCCGTGCCCGTGGAGGCGGTGGAGACCTACATCCCCCTCATGAAACGCGGCGCATTTCTGGGGGCCTTCCGGTTCCAGTTCGACATATCCAACGTCAAAAGCAGCATGGACCGCTTCAACACCTACGCCACCTACGGGTCCATCGCCGCCTCCCTGTGCGTCCTGCTGGTGGTCGTCATCCTCCTGAACAAGGAGTCGAGCCGTCTTGCCGCCCTACGCCGGGCCGACGAACTCATGGAGGACGTGAACCTGATCACCCGGCACGACCTCAAAAGCCCGTTGGCCAGCACGCTCACCGGCATCAGCTTTCTCAAGCAGTACACGGAAACGAGCGCGGAGCAGCGTGAGGTGCTCGACGAGATGCACGCGGCGGCGATCACCGGCCTGGACCTGATCAACCGCAGCCTGGACATCTACAAGATGGAGACCGGGCGGTACGACTACCGGCCGGTCCCGGTGGACCTCACGCCCCTGTGCCGCAGGGTGGCGGCGGACCTGTCCGGCCCGGCCGCCGAGCGGGACGTCACCATCAAGGTCGGCCGCGTGGACGTATCCCCGGGCGAGTCGGACTCGCTGACCGCCGCGGCCGAGGAGACCCTGTGCTACTCCCTGCTCGCCAACCTGGTGAAGAACGCGGTGGAGGCGTCCGCACCGGGACACAAGGTGACGGTCACCCTATCCTCGGCCGACAACGCGATCATCACGGTCCACAACACGGGCTGCGTGCCCGAGTCCATCCGGGAATCATTTTTCGAGAAATTCGCCACGGCCGGGAAATCGGGCGGCACCGGCCTGGGCACCTATTCGGCCCGGCTCATGGCCAGGACCATGGGCGGCACCATATCCATGACTTCGTCCGAGGAAGAGGGCACCACCATCACCGTGACCCTGCCCCTGCACCCGTCATCCACCGAAACCGGAGACTGATCATGCCATTCGTCAACATCCGCATCACCAGGGAAGGCGCTACCGCCGAACAGAAGAAGCAGCTCATCCAGGGCGTCACCGACCTGTTGGCCGACGTGCTCGGCAAGAATCCCAAGACCACCTTCGTCATCATTGACGAGGTGGATACCGACAACTGGGGCATCGGCGGCGAGGCCGTGACCGTGCTGCGCGCGGCCAGCCGGAAATAGGCGTAGGCGACGCCTGCGCCGGGGAGGAGGGCTTCTATTTGCCGCGCTAAGACGGCGGTGTTCTTTGCCGCACCATTTCGGTGAAGGGAAATTGTCCGCGCTCCGCGTTATGCTTTCCTCTGTCCTCCTTACTGATTGTTTCGCCTTTACGGCGACTTACTTTTTGGCTTGCGCCCCAAAAAGTAAGCATATATGGACCCGCCCCTATGGCAAGTGCTTTTTGACGGCGG
>JACCQI010000049.1 GCA_015709315.1 Desulfovibrionaceae bacterium | reverse complement strand
TGTTACCTATGTTCCCGGACAGAAGTGTTACCCATGTTGTCGGTTGCACACAACCCTTTCCAAAGGGTTTTTCCCTCCCTTCCCCCGGCCGCCGGAGGCCGGAAGCACCAAAAAAGGCGCGGCAAGCCGCGCCCTTTTTGGACCGTCGAACCGAGTCCCGGTTTCCCTAGACGATCCGGTTGAGTTTGGTCTGGTTGAGCATGGACAGGGCGACCTGCTTTTCGGTGTCCATGCGGTTGGCCACAGCCCGCTGCACCCTTCCGGTGGAGGACCCGAACTGGCCTTTGCGGGTGTCGTAGACGCCCTTGATGAGCATGGTGTTGAAATCCTCGTCCCGGCTGCCCGACACGAATCGGTCGATGACCTTGTTGAATATCCGCGCCGCGCCGGTCGCGCCGTGCTGCACCGAGGTGGACCACAGCACCTCGCGCAAGGCAGGCGGGGCATTGTCGAAATCCAGGCCGGTCTGGCCCAAAATCATGTCGCGGGCGGGCCGGTAGGTCTCCCCGGCAATGAAATCATGCTGCAGCCGCTCGAACCGCGCCGGGTCCTCCGCGGCAATGGCCTTCCACTCGGCGGGCATGGCTCCGGTCCTGGAGCCGGTGTCGGCGGGTCCGGCCCCGCGCAGCCTGTCGGCCCACTCGGGCGCGTTCTCGTCGAGAAAGGACAAAAACCGATCCATGGTGCCGGGCCGTGACGCGATCTGATACTTGCCGTAGGACGTGCCGCCCACGCGGTCATGGCCCACGGCCCCCACGCCGTTTTCACCGGACTCGAAACGGGCGGACAACTCGCCGGGCACCGAAATTTCCGGCATGGCAGGAGCTGCGGCAGACGGTACGGACGGAGCCTGCGCGGACGCGCCCTGCCGTGCCGGCAGCTTGGCTTCGTCGCGCATGAGCCGGGTGATGGTGGCCAGGGCCTCCATCATCATGGAATCGTTTATCAGGGAAACGTCGAAGGAATCGGGACTCCCCTCCCCGTATTCGGTTGACCCTTCTCCGAAAAGTTGCTGCGTCATGGTCATCTGGGAATCGAACGCGGCTCGAAGCTGGGCCGTGCGCGCACTTCCCCGCGTCCCGTTGCCGGTGGCAAGGGATGCCATGACGTCGTAATCGCCGATCTTGCCGATGGACATGCAGTGCTCCTGCGTCAAAGTTTTGGCCTGTACACAGACCTCCGCAGTAGGCAAAGCAAAGGGTGTGCCTTTCGACACAACGCACCGATATTGAAAGAAGAATCAGTCTTCGGAAAAAAGCGGGGCAAAGCGCGGCGCTTCCTGCATGAACCGGATCAGCCGCCGGTGCCCGGCCGGAAAGGCATAGTCGGCGAGCGCGGGCGGACTGACGAATCCGCCCTCCACGGCCTCGTTGAAGACCGGGGCGGCGTCCTCCCCGTCCAGGCGGCAGAGAAAGCAATGCATGGTCACCCGGTACCGGGTGTAGCTGTAGGCCACGGTGGTGATGTCCTCCACCGGCGTGACCGGCAGCTCCACCTCCTCCATGTATTCGCGAACCACAGCCTGGGACGGGGTCTCGCCCTCTTCGACCACCCCGCCGGGGAATTCCCACAGACCGGGCCAAACGTCGCCGGGACGCCGCTTCTGGATGAGCATGCGTCCCCCGTGCAGCAACACGCCGGTAGCCATGTTGATGCGGACGGTCTTTTTCGGGACCGGCAGCACGGGCCGTTGGGATACAGTGCCCGCCTCGAGCGCGGCGCAGTGGTCACGGACCGGACACCGGGCGCAATCCGGGTTCTTGGCGCAGACCAGCGCGCCCAGCTCCATGAGCGCCTGGGTGAAATCCCCGGCCCGTCCGTCGGGCATGAGCGAACGCACCGTTTTCTCCACCAGGGAACGGGCCGCGCTGCCCCGCACGGGCATGCCCAGGTCGAGCACGCGGGCAAAGACGCGGAGCACGTTGGCGTCCACGGCCGGTTCGGGCAGGCCGAAGGCAATGGATGAAATGGCCCCGGCCGTGTAGCCGCCCACACCGGGCAGGGAGCGGATGGAGGCGGGGTCGGACGGGAATTCGCCGCCATGGCCGTCAACCACGGACCTGGCGGCCTTGAGCATGTTCCGGGCGCGGGAGTAGTAACCCAGCCCCTCCCAGAGCTTGAGCACATCCTCCTCATGGGCGCGGGCCAGCGTGACGATGTCCGGGAAACGGTCCATCCAGCGCTCGTAATACCCGACCACGCGGTCCATCCGCGTCTGCTGGGCCATGATCTCGGAGACCCAGACCCCGTAGGGTTCGGGCGCATGCCGCCAGGGAAGATCGCGCCGGTTGGCGTCGTACCAGTCGAGCAGTTGTTGGGTGAAAAGCGTCCCGTCCATGACGGGTTGGAGTTACCCGCTCTTGGCCTGGTTGGCAACCGCCTCGGCCGCCCTGGCCGCCTCTTCCGGGTCGCCCAGATAATAATGCCGCAGGGGCGCAAGATCGTCGTCCAGCTCATAGACCAGGGGCAGGCCGGTGGGAATGTTCAGCCGGGTGATGGCCTCGTCGGACATGTTGTCGAGGTATTTGACCAGCCCGCGCAGGGAATTGCCGTGGGCCACAATGAGCACCCGCAGCCCGGCCCGCACCTGGGGCGCGACCGCCTCGAACCAGTAGAGCATGGTCCGCTCGATGGTCGTTTTCAGGGACTCGGCCCTGGGCAGTTCTTCGGGCGACAGGGCCGCATAGCGCGGATCATGGCCCGGGTGCCGCTCGTCGTCCTCCTCCAGCTCGGGCGGCGGGGTGTCGAAACCGCGCCGCCAGACAAAAACCTGCTCGTCGCCGTACCTGGCGGCGGTCTCGGCCTTGTTCAATCCCTGGAGCGCGCCGTAATGGCGCTCGTTGAGCCGCCATGTGTTGAACACGGGTATCCACATCAGGTCCATCTCGTCCTGGACCAGCCAGAGAGTGCGGATGGCCCGCTTCAGCAACGAGGTGTGGGCGATGTCGAAGACGAACCCCGCCTCCTTGAGCAGGCGGGCGCCCCGGACGGCCTCGTCCGCGCCCTGCCGGGTCAGGTCAACGTCGGTCCAGCCGGTGAACCGGTTTTCAAGATTCCATTCGCTCTGTCCGTGCCGGATCAACACCAATTTATGCATGGTTCCTCCCTGATGCGGGTTTCGCACCCGGACCATACCCCAAAAAACGGATACATGAAACGCTCGGGCCGATGGAATCAATACCGCTTGGGAGCGGTCTGGCGCATTTCCTTGTCCAGCTGTTCGAAGAGCTGGCGCTTTCGCTTCTCGAAGGTCAGGGCGGACTTCACGGCCGCGAAGGCTACGCAAATGATGCTCAGAATGATGACCAACCCCTTGGAAATCTCCCACCGCTGCTTCTCGTCGTTGATCATGTCGAGGATGTAGTTCCCCTTGATGTCTTGGGTGAAGTAGATGAGAGACGGCAGGGTCACGAGCAGGATGGCCAGGCCGATCAGCTCCAGCCAGATGAAGTTGCGGCCGAGCATCAGGATGAACAGGGTCGAGTCGCGGATGATGCGCAGGGTGACCAGACGGCTCTGGAGCGAGTCGATGTGATCCTCGATTTCGGTGATGTTGGCCAGTGCCTTTCTGAAATTCCCGGCCTCGTTCAGCGGCTGGGTCCTGATCCAGTTGATCTTGTCCACGCAGGTGTTGAATTCCTTGTTGAATTCAAGCAACAGCTTGGGGAACGGGAACCAGGCCGCCTCTTTCTGAATCTCCCGGATGCGGTCGGTCAGATAATCAAGATTGGAGCTTATCCGCTTGATTTCCCGCTTTATCTCGTTGTCCAGGGCGTCCCCGAATCGATGCGCGCCCCGAATGAGCAGCTGGTAGGCCACGTAGTTCTGGGTGTCGCCCAGCTTGCGAAGCCGGGCCAGCTCCTCGTTGGCCGTGTCGAAATAGGAATGCGAGGAGTCGAACCGCTTGGAAATGTCGGTGGTCAGATCCTCCACCCTGGCCTTCATGGATTTGGCCGAATCCTCGGCTTCCACCCATTTCTCCCACAACGAATTCATCAGCTGCACCCGCCCCCTGTCCAATTCAGGATCCACCAGCATGTAGTTGAAAAAGTGCGGGTCCCTGCCGATGAGATCGAAAAAGAGGTCTATGGCCTGCCCGGTAAATCCCATCTTCACCATGCAGACGGCCTGGCGGTACACGGGCTGCAGCCAGGTGGGCGAAATCGAATTGGTATGCTGGTATCCGTTGATGGCGTCCTTGAGGTTGCCCTCGACCTCGTTGAGCCTGGCCTGAAGATAGGAAAAATACGCCTGTTGCAGGGGCGTATAGCTCATGCGCTCCGCTTCCTGCCAGTGGAACATCGTCTGGCTGAAATCCCCCTGCTCCAGGAACCAGAAGCCCAGCAGGGAATGCGGCTGGTAGCTCCTGGGGTACTTGACCTGGGCCTCCTTGATGAGAATTTCGGCCTCGGGCATCCGGCAGGACTCGATGTCGACCAGGGCGTCCCAGATGAAATCCCCCTCGGCGGGCGCGAGCTGCTTGAATCCGTCAACCCACTCCTTGCCCCGGCTGCGCCAGACGAGCTTGAGCATCCGCAACTGGCCCGGTGAATTGATCTCGAACACGGCCCGGGCCATGAGGCTTTTCAGATTGTTGCCGCTGCCCATCAGGCCGACGATGGAATCGGAGAAATGCTCCTCGTCCACGTCCGCGTCAAGTCCGTCGAACCCTTCGGAAAAATGATCGATGTCGGTCTTGGCGAGCAGGTGCCAGACCTGGGGATGGGGCTTGGCGATGCGTTTGCTCGGGCAATCGGCCGGAGCGTGATTCTTCAGGCCGCAGTAAAAGCATTCCTTGCCCTCGTCCGCGATCATGGAGCTGGGCAGGGCCACCTGCATGGAACCGTAGCCCATGTCCTCGCCGCCATCCTTGAGGGCCAGGGTACACCACGATTCCAGGCTGACCTGCTTGGTGCCGTACCGAACCTCGTTCATGCGGAACCACTCGGACAGCAGAAATCCTTCCATGAACTTCACATGCGGAAAGTCGGGCGTCATCCGGTTCCAGTCCAAACCGATCTTCTTGGGCAGTTCGGGCGTGAACTGGAGTCCTTCCTGCGGGGCCGCCACCATGACCGTGGGCCAATATTCCTTTTCGCCCGCTTCCTTGAGCCGTCTTATCAGCGACAAAATCTCCGTGCAGAACGACCGGAGCAGCTTGAAGCTGTCCAGAGGGAAGAAAATAACCCCTTCCTTGACGTCGGAAATGTACTTGAGTCCCAGCCGCTGCAACAACTCGATGATGTTGGCGGAAAAATCGCGCCAGCCGACGATGGATTCCTTGTCCGCCGTATGCCCGAGCGGCTTGATGACGAAATACCACTTGCGGCGGGTCTCGTAGTCGAGCCCCTGGTCCGCGACCAGGCGCAGCCAACCATCTCCGGCCAGGCCGTCCACGGCCCCGGCCGCTTCCACGGTCAGGCCCGCAACGGCCTGGACCTCGTTCCTGAGCTTGGGATGGACAATCACCTCGAAATCGCCGAAGGGGCGGACGTCCTGGCCCTCCAGCTCCATGCCCATCGAAACGGAATACTGCAGGTCGTAGCCCACCAGGAAAGTCAGGGGAACGATCTGGCAGAACGCGTTCATGGGATTGACGCGCGCCCAGACCTGCAAACGGGCCAAAGCGCGGAACACTTCGCCGGTATTGCAGAACCACAGGGCCTGATTCGACTCCCTGGAAACACACAGGCAGCCGAATTCCTGAAGCGTGTTCTCCAAGGTGTTGTTCAGGTCGCCCTTCCAGACCACCCAAACGCCATACCCCGCCGCGACCAGCCTGGACTGGCTGATCTCGGGAAGCGCTGCAACAAGATTACTGATCGAAGGCACAGATCACCTCGCGTCCTCGCGGACGTCGCCCGTTTTCCCGGCGGCGGGAATGCGGCATGCCGCCCCGCCCGCTGCTAACTCCATGGATTCAAGGGAACTTTATTCCCGTCCCGCACCATGCAAAACAGAGTCCAAACCCGCTCCGACTCTTCAAGTTTTCCCCTATTTTCGCACCCTTGCATATAAATCCCGACCTTCCGCTCAAGGGATGCCAGCGCCATATCCCTTTGATTTTCGTCAAGTTTTCGACTTTGCAACAGCTTGACCAATGCCCGTATGCGGTGCAGGTCGGCACACGGCACGCTGACGGACAACTGGTCCGGCCGCCCGCCGTGCTTGACGGTCAGCCTTTGCCGCACCAGCCCCACCGGATAGTTCAGGCAGGCGCGCAGCCACATATCGTAGTCCTCGCAGGACGGCATCCGCACGTCAAAAGGCCCGATGGACTCCCACACCTTCCGGGTGAACATGGTGCAGGACGGACTGATCAGGCACATCTCCAGGGACTTGTCGAAAAACCACCCCTCGGGCTTGGCGTACCGGGCGGGCTGGTTGACCCGCCTGCCGCCCCGCACCCATATCTCCTCGGTCTGACAGATGTCGTAGCCGTTTTCCCGCATGTAGGCGAGTTGGACGGCGAGCTTATCCGGCATCCATTCGTCGTCGGAATCAAGCAAAGCCAGGACCTCTCCCCGGCTCGCGCTCAAACCGACGTTGCGGGCGCCCGACACTCCCTGGTTTTCCTGCCGCAGACGGACGAAACGGGGATCGTCGTAGGCCGCGAGGACGTCGCCCGTATGATCCGTGGAGCCGTCGTCCACAATGACGCACTCCCAGTTCCCGTAGGTTTGGGCCAGCACGGAGTCGAGCGCCTTGCCGATGAAATCGGCCCGGTTGTAGGTCGGAAGAATGATCGATACCAATATGTTTTCCATATCCTAAGACCTTGCGTTCACCGCCTTGAACTGTCATGCTGTATACCCGACTTTCCAAGGCGAAACGTATGAAAATATTCCAAGTCATCAATGTCCGCTGGTTCAACGCCACCGCGTGGTACGCACTGACCCTGAGCCGTCTGCTGGCCGACGCCGGACACGAGGTCACGGTCCTGACCCAGGCGGACACGCTGTCCGAAAAAGCGGCCCGGGACATGGGCCTGAACACGGTTTCGGTGGACCTGAACACCACCAACCCGATTCGCTTCGTCGGCGCGGCCAAGCATATCATACAACTGCTCGGGACGCACCGCCCGGATATCGTCAACTGCCACCGGGGCGAGGGCTTCTTCCTCTGGGGACTGCTCAAGCTCTTCGGGTTCGGCTACCGGCTGGTGCGGACGCGCGGCGACCAGCGTCCGCCGCGAAGCGACGCCTTGAACCGCTGGCTCCATGCCGGAGTGGCCGACGCCGTGGTGGTCACCAACCGACGCATGGCCGACTACTTCCTGCAAAAGATGCGGACCCCGAGCCACGGCCTGTGGCTCATCCACGGCGGCGTGGACACGAAGAAATTCGCCTTCGATCCCGACGGGCGCGAACGGGTCCGCGCGGAATTCGGCTTCGGCCCGGACGACCTCGTGGTCGGCCTGCTCGGCCGCTTCGACCGCGTCAAGGGGCACAAGGAACTCATCGAGGCCGTGGCCATGCTGCGGCAACGGGGCCTTGCCTCCATCCGCCTGTTCCTCATCGGCTTCGACACGGCCATGACCGCCGCCGAGATCGAAACGGACATCCGCGAGAACAACATCGCCGACATCACCCGAATCAGCGGCAAACGGGACGACGTGTCCGCCTGCGTCAGCGCCCTGGACGTGGGCGTGGTCGCCTCCCTGTGGTCCGAGGCCATCGCCCGGTCCGCCCTGGAACTCATGGCCGCCGACCGTCCCCTGGTCTCCACCGACGTGGGCGTCATGCCCGACCTCACGACCCCGCCCATGCTGGTCGCGCCCGGCGACGCAAACGGGCTAGCCGACGCCATCGCCAATCTGGCCGAATCCCCCGACCTGCGCCGGGAGGTCCTTGCCGCGCAAAAACGAACCATGTCGCAACTGACCCTCGAGGAATTCCTGAAACGGACCCTCAACCTCTACAAGAGCCTGCTGGACGAGACCTGACGCACGGGGCCTACCCCTCGAAGAATTCCTTTGTCTTCCTGATCTTGTCCGCCACGGCCAGGATGGTCATGGCGTAGCTGTCCGAATGGTTGTAGCGGTAGAGCACGCGGTGCTTTGCCTCGTCGCTCAGACCCGGCTTCCAGCCGTGGCTGGCGAGGAAATTGGCCATGGAATGCAGCACGTCCCTGGTCTCGAACAGGTCGATGCGGCCGTCGCCCGACCCGTCCCTGCCGTAATGCACGGCGCTGGACGGAATGAACTGGCACTGGCCGATGGCCCCGTAGACGGAACTGGGAATGGCCAGCGGGTCCAAGCCGTTGTCGTGAGCGTAGCGAATCAGGGCCTTGAGTTCCTCGTACCCCCACTGGGCCTTCTGCTCCGTCCGCTGCATCAGCCATTTCATGTCTTCATCCGATACATCTCGGCGCTCGATATGCGGCTTGACCAGGGAAAAATCGCGCGACAGGGCCATGGAGGCCAGAATGGTGAAGGCGTTGTAGTCCCCCACCTTGACGCCCAGACTGGATTCCACCAGAAGCAGGGCCGTGAGGATTTCTCCCGGCACGCCGTAGCGCTCCCGAATGACGGCGAACTCGGCCCTGTGCTCACGGTAGTAGGCATAGGCCCCGGCGATGAGAATGGGATTGAGATAGCGCCCCATGACTTCGGGCTTTCTGGGCGAAGCCGCCCCGGTGGTCGACAGCCGGGCATTGAGCAGCGCGTTCATCTTGCGGCCCATGATCTCCGGGGAATACTTCAAATCCGGGCTGGAAAAGAAAAAGGCGACGCGGGAGCGCTCGACCCCGTCGTCCGCCAGCCGGTCCACCAGGGGCTGCCATATCCCCTCTGCCCTGCCCACGACGGCCAGAGCACAAACAAAAACGGCGGCCAACGATGTCACGATGGCCGCACGTTTCATGCGCTCTGCAAGCGTCCGTTCAGATCCGGTCCATGGGGACAAAGCCCATCTCATCCTCGAACTCCTCGTCCATCTCGGCCGAGTATTTTCCGAGATCATAGGCGGCCCCGCAGGAGGGACAACGCAGGGTCACTTCCCGGCACCCACGGTAAGCGGTCAAATCGTAACCGCATTTCCCGCACTTCATGCCGCGGGCCTTCCAGGAACGCTTTCGGCCGGAAAACATGCGTCTTTACTTGGCTTCCAGCAGTCCGTGGTTCTTCTCGCCCATGGCCACGAACAGGGCCGAAATGGCGGTGCCGTGGTCGGCCATGGCCTGGGAGAGCTGGGCCTCGCTGGAGGTCAGCCGTTCCTGGGCGTTGAGCACCTCGGTGTTGGTGCCGACCTGGGCCTGGTAGCGTGCCACGGCCATGCGGTAGGCCTCCTCGGCGGCGGTCACGGACTTCTCGGCCACCTCGATGCGGTCGGCCGCTTCCTGAATGTTCAGCAACGCGCGCTTGACCTCGAACCCGGCGTTCAGTCGGGTGTTCTCCAACTCGGCCTGAATCTGCTTGACCGTTTCGGACGCCCGCTTGACGTTGAAGAAATCGGAACCGCTCTCGAACAGGGACATGGAGGCGGTCACGCCCGCGGTCCAATACTCGGAGGAGCGGTGAGTGTAGTTGCCGCCGCCGCCCAAATCGGCGTCGGTGCCCCGGTCCACATAGTTCCAAGTGCCGTCCACGGACGGATAGAAACGGCTCTGGGTGATGGTGGTGTCCTTTTCGGCGATCTCAACCGACTTCTGGCCGATGACAAGGTCGGGCCTTTCGGCGTAGGCGCGGTCCAGGCACTCCTTGAGGGTCAGGTCAAAGGGAATGCGCTTGAGTTCTCCCACATACTCGACATTGGTTTGCAGGGGAATGTTCAGCAGCGTATTCAACTGCGCCTCCTGGGTGGAGACATTGTTGCGCGCGGTGAGCAGCACCTGGCGGGCCGAGGCCAGATCGACCTCGGCGTCCAGGACCTCGGCCTTGGGCCGCAGTCCGACATCGTAAAAGGCGCTGATAACCTGCAACTGCGATTCCAGCCGGGCCACCGAATCCTCGGCGGACTTCACGTCCATGCGCGCCTTGAGCAGGGAAAGGAAATTGGACTGCACGCTCTGGATCAGGGTCAATTCCACGTTGCGCAGCGACGCCTCGGTGGATTCCTCGGACAAACGGGCCTTCTGGTAGCTGGCCAGCAGGGCGAAGCCGTGGAACACGGGCTGGGTGGCGGACAGCGAACCGACCCAGTCGGAATACTCGCCGCTTGTGGTGTTCTTCCTGTCGTAATGGGTCCAGCCGTAGGTGCCGGACACCGAGGGGCCGAAGTCTCCCATGGAGGAATAGGTACCGTACCCGGCCCCCTTGAGCTGGGCGCGGATGGCGGTCATGGCCGGGTTGCGCTCAAGGGCGCGCTTCACGCACCGTTCAAGGTCGAAAGGACCGGAAATGGAGGCATCCGTGTCGGCCTCCACAGAGGGATCGGCGTCCTGCGCCCAGGCAAATCCTGCGGCGAACATGAAAATCACGATTGCCGCGGCATACATCAAAAACCGTTTGCGGTTCATACATTCAATCCTGTTTATGTCTCGATGGTTCTGTTGCGTCGGCAACGAAACAACACCTCAGTATGTAGCAACTCTTAATGGAGGCCGCAACCGAAAACACAGCGTTAATTGTGCAAATTCGCGCAGTCAGACGGATCTCCCTGAAGCTTTTCAAGGGTATGCCGCAGAGTCGGCAACAGCGGCTCCAGGCACTCGGCCACGGCCTTGGGGCTGCCGGGCATGTTGACGACGAGCGCCTGGCCCAGCGTACCGGCCACGGCCCGAGAAATGGCCCCGTGCGGCGTCTTGGACAGACTTGCGGCGGTCATGGCCCGCTCATACCCCGGCAGCCTTTTCTCGATGACCGCCAGCGTGGCTTCGGGCGTGACGTCGCGCGGAGCCACGCCCGTTCCGCCCGTGGTCATAATCAAATCGAATCCCCGGTTCAGAGCCAGGTCCGCGATCAGCCCCTTGAGCTGTCCGGGTTCGTCGGGGATGACGAAGCCCTGGATCACGGCCAAGTCCAGCTTCTCTCCCACCGCCCGACCGATGAGCGGGCCGGACTCGTCCACGCGCTCGCCGCGGGAGCCTTTGTCGCTCAGGGTGATCCAGGCCAGGGCGTACCCGGCCCGCGACACCGCGCACACGTGCTCGCCGGCGGCCGCGTCCGTTTCCGCCCGCAGCCGGTAGACGGCCGTGGACCGCTCGTCCGGGCCGCCGGACAGCCAGCCCGATGACAGGACCAGCAGCGACGCGCCATCACTCTTCAACCTGTCGCCCACGCGCAGGCCCGGGCAATAGCTCGGCGTGGCCGCTCCCCCTTGCGGGACATCCACGGTCCCGGCATGCAGGGAAACGGTGTCGCCGGATTTGACGGAATCGGCCAGGACCAGGGGTATCTTTACATTGGACATATCTTCTCCAAGTGTTGAATCAGGCCAGCAGGACGGACAATATGCCCGCCACGAAAACCCCGCCGAAAGTGCCGGGGCCGCCGATGATGACCATGGGCGTGCCCACGGAGTTGCGGAACCGTTTGGAGAGAAGCGGGATCAGGTTGCCGCCGAGAATCGCACCCATGGTGCCCGCCACATAGGCGGCCACGGGCCTGAACGGCTCGGGCACGAAGAAATAGACGCACAAAAAGGTGATCAGGGCGGGCAGCACCAGGGGGATGCGGATGCCGGTCAGCACATCGGGCTTGGCCATGGCGTAGCAGCCGCCCGCCACCATGACGAGGACGAACCCTATCCAAGGATACACGCCGTCCGACTGGAAAACCATGTGCTGGCGGATGAGGAAGGTGACGCTCAAGAGAAACGGCAGGACCAGGCCACCCACGTTGACGGCAAATACCTGCTTGCGGACCTCGCCCGCCGGTTCCTGCTCGACGCGCACCGGCCGCCCGGCCTCGTCCACGGAAAACCGCACGGAACGCGGGCCGGGAACGACCACCAGCCGTTCGCTGGTAAGGACCGGAATGTTTATCATGCGGCCCACCATGATGGCGATGAGCATGAGCACGCCCTGCGCCGGGGTCAGGCCGAGCTTGGAAAACGCCTCGGCCACCATGGAAACCGGCAGGAAGACGAACAGGAAGAACAGCGCGACCAAAAACAACAACGCGGGGATAATACCGCCGGAATATTGGAAATAGGGATTCATCATTTTCACCTTGACATGAGGCCCCGCCAAAAGCCGGTTGCTTTTTCTTTTATCCCGGACCTATACTGCGGCGAGTCCAGTTGGTTGGGATGTATCCTAACTCGAAACCGAAGTAAATCACAGCACCATGAGGAACCCATGAAAGGCATCATCCTCGCGGGCGGGTCCGGCACCCGGCTGCACCCCCTGACCCGCGTGGTCAGCAAGCAGCTTCTGCCCGTGTACGACAAGCCCATGATCTACTACCCGCTGTCCACGCTCATGCTGGCGGACATCCGGGACATATTGATCATCTCCACGCCCCACGACCTGCCCAACTTCCGTCAACTCCTGGGAGACGGGTCCCAGCTGGGGCTGAACCTCAACTACCGCGAACAGCCCCGCCCCGAGGGGCTTGCCCAGGCGTTTCTCCTCGGCGAGGACTTCATCGGCGACGACAACGTCTGCCTGGTGCTGGGCGACAACATCTACTACGGCCACGGGCTGGGGGCCATGCTCACGGACGCGGGCAGGCTGACCGGCGGAGGACTGGTCTTCGCCTACATGGTCAAGGACCCCAGGCGGTACGGCGTGGTGGAATTCGACCGCCACTACAAGGCGCTGTCCATCGAGGAAAAGCCCGAGAATCCCAAATCCAAGTACGCGGTCACCGGCCTCTACTTCTACGACAACGACGTCGTCGAAATGGCCAGGGGTCTCAAGCCGTCGGCACGCGGCGAGCTGGAGATCACGGACATCAACAAGCTCTACCTCGAACGCGGCGACCTGGAAGTCAGAACGCTGGGCCGGGGCTACGCATGGCTGGACATGGGCACCCACGAATCCCTGCACGGGGCGTCCAGCTTCGTCAGGGCGGTGCAGGAACGACAGGGCTACGTCATCTCCAGCCCCGAGGAAATCGCCTACCGCAGGGGATTCATCGACCGCGAGCAGTTGCGGGAACTGGGGGGGGCCATGAGCAACAACGAATACGGCCGCTACCTGATGGAAGTGGCCCGTGAAGAACCGGGCTGGTCGTAAAAACCCGCTTTACCCCGGACGGAAAAACGGTTGAAGGCAAATAAGGCAACGCGGCCGGTCGGCCGCGTTTTTCACTTCATTCCGAGCAATGGGGATCGATGCCGAAGCGCAAAAAAGCTCAAGCCCGAAACGCGGCGTTTCCCGCGCAAGGGGTTGAGCTTTTCGCAACTATGAAAAAGCGTTTTTCAGCGATCTAGTGGTGGTCTTCCTGCATGGCTTCACGAACGCGGATGACGCCGATGGTGATGATCCATGCGAGATAAATGAAAATCAGGGATACGCCGACAAAGCCGGGGCCGGTGCTGTGCGCCATTCCGGAAAGCAGTTCGCCAATCATGTTATTCCTCCTCGATCAACCCATTTGAGCTTGATAAGATGTATCTTATTGCCTCTCAAAACGGGTTATTGTCAACCCCGTTCGCAATAATCGCACGGTTCCCGTCCGGCGTGCGGCCGGGGCGCTTGTCAGGCCCGCCTCTTTATCCTATAAGCCGAACTAGGTAACGATATGGGCATAATCGACTTCATCACTTCCCTCTTTTCCAAGTCCGGCAACGGCGCGGGAAAACGAAATAAAACCACCGCCCGCAAGACCGCGCCCAAAAAAAAGGCCCGGCGCGAATCCTCCTCCAACGGGGAAGCCATCAAGCTGTCGTGCAAGGCCAAGGGCCGCAAGAAATCCGAGGAAGTCACGGCCGACCCCATCGACGCGGCCGCCCTCGGCTTCAGCATCTCCCTCAAGAACTCCGATGAACTCGCCAGGAAGCGCGGTGCCATCCGCATCCGGGTCAAGGGACTGGCCGTCCGCATCCCCCGGCTCAAGAAAATCATCAAGGTGGCCGACATCAGCGCCACCGGGCTGGGTTTTCCCTTCGAGAAGCCGCGCATCAAGGGCGGCGTGGAGCTCAAGATGGACCTCATTCTCGACAAGAAGGTCGTGGCCAAGGACGTGATGTGCAAGGTCATGCGCCACGAAGGGGGGCTGGTCGGCTGCAGGTTCGTGGAGCTGGACCGCGCCCAGGACGACGCGGTCAGCAAAGTGGTCCTGCTCGGCCAGAAGCAGATGGCCGAGCGCAAGAAAGCCAGAAAAGACGCGGAATTCAAGATTCCGACTTAAGCCTTTTCCCTCAATTCCCCTATAAAGACTTCGAGGTCGTTGGGTTCGCCCGGCTTATGCTCCTCCGGGTAGAGCAGCGCGGTCATGAAGAACACGCTGCCGATGCGAAGGGCCGTGGCCGCGCTGGTGGAAAACCGGATCAGCCGGTCGTCGGCGAACTTTCCCAGCGCGCCGTCCATCTCCGCGGTCAGGGGGGCCGCCTTTTCGGCCAGCCCGGCCAGAACCTCCGCCTTCTTCTCCATTCTGGCCTGGAAGGCAAGCTGTCCCTCGGTTTTAATCACGGCGTCGCCCTCGGCTTCCAGACGCCTGACCTCGGCACTGGCTTGTTCCAGCAAATCAATCAATTTCCTCAATGCTTCCCCGGCCATATGCACTCTCCTTTTGAGGATGGACTGTAGCGCGCGACGGCGCACAACACAAGGGGGTGCATCCCACTTCCGGCACTCTCCCCGAGGGGGAAATTCACTTTACAGATCGGGCAATAGATTTTACCTCTTAAGGCCCTTTGCAATCGCTGAAACAAGGAGACTTCCTTGAGCATACTTTCCGCCAGCCTCGGGCTGACACGCTACCGCATCATTGAAGAAGTTCCCCGGGAACTGCTCCAGCAGGTGCCTGAAAAACTGAAGCAATTCTGCATGATCGACATCGACGGCACGGCCGACGAGCGGGCCTTCGGCTGGACCAACATCGACGACATGCTGGACATGAACTGGACCCAGTCCCCGCCCGAAAAGGGCGCGTACCTGACCTTCTCCCTCAGGCTCGACACCCGGCGCATCCCGCCCGCAGTGCTCAAGAAGCACAACGCCATCGCGCTGAACAAGGAGCTTGAGCACAACAAGGAGCAGGGCAAGAATTTCGTTTCCCGCGACCGCAAGCGCGAGGTCAAGGAGCAGGTCGTCCTCCGGCTGCGCGCCCGCACCCTGCCCATCCCGGCGGTCTTCGACGTCGTCTGGAACCCGGCGGAGAACCGGATCTATCTGGCCACCACCAATGCCAAGGTCTGCGCCCTGTTCGAGGACCACTTCGCCTCGACCTTCGACCTCCACCTGGAGCCGCTGACCCCGTTCTTCATGGCCATGGACATCCTCGGCGAAGAGGCCGCGCCGAAGCTCGAAAACCTCGACCCCACCATCTTCGTGTAAGGAGCGTCCCATGGACCTGTCACTTGTCGAACGCGAAAACACCCTGCTGGGCCAGGATTTCCTGACCTGGCTCTGGTACAAGACCGATGCGGACACCGTGCTGTTCAAGCTTGGGGACAACCGCACCTTCGCCCTGAACCTGGAACAGAAGCTCTCGGTCCAGGGCGGCGAGGGCGAAACCAAGGCCACGGCCACGGTGACCAGCCCGGCGGGCGAGCTGTCCGAGGCCAAGACCGGCCTGTCCACGGGCAAGAAGGTACACAAGGCGCAGCTGCTCTTCGCCATGGACGAGGACAACTGGCTGGTCACGGTCAGCGCCTCGGACTTCGGCCTGTCCGGCCTGAAGACGCCCAAGATATCCACCAGGGACGACGAGGGCGACGACCCGGACGCCAAGTTCCTGGAAAAATTCTTTCTGGTGGAACGTTGCCTTGAAATGTTCGACGTGGTCTACGCCGAATTCCTCAAATTACGCATGAGCAAGGCGTGGGCGGAGGAGGCGGCCAGGGTCAAGCTATGGATCAACGGGTAGTCCGCATAGCCTGCTTCGGCGACAGCCTGACCGAAGGATACGGCCTGACGCGGGACGAAGCCCTGCCCAGCGTGCTTGAGCGGCGTCTGAGCGAACGGGGCGTGCCCGCGCAATGCCTGAATTTCGGCATCTCGGGCGAAACCTTCGAGGACGGGCTGGCCCGCGTGGACCGCGTCATCAACGCCTCGCCGGACGCCGTGATCCTCGAATTCGGGGCCAACGACTGTTTCACAGGCGACCCGGTTCCGGCCATCCGGGACAACGCCTCGGCCGTCATCGAACACCTTCTGGCGCACGGCCTGCCCGTCCTGCTGGTGGGCATCACGGCCCACCCGGAAATCGGGGCCGGGCACGAAGACGAATTCAACGCCCTGTTCGGCGAGTTGGCAAATCGATACGGCCTGTCCCTGTTCCCGGACATCCTGGCCCCCTATTTCGCGGACCCGTCGCTCACACTGCTCGACGGGTTGCACCCCAACGCGGGCGGGGTGGAGGCCATGGCCGAAGCCCTGCTGCCCCAGGTCGGGGAACTGATCGAAACCGCACGAAAGAGGGATTGATGCGCTACAAACTCCAGATGACGGACACGGAATTCGGGGTCGGCATGTTCGCCGCCGTCCCGGACGTCAACCTGAGCTTCAATGAGATGGTCGCCCACCTGCGCGCCCACCCTTTTGACGACTACATGCACGAATTCGTGCTCCGGGGATTCAAGGATTTCCGCACCCGCAAGCTGGCAAAGCTCATCAAGGAGACCATGCATGACAAGGGCCGGTCCGACCCGGCGCTGGCCGCCGTACTCTTCGAGGCGTGCATCTGCCACCAGCGCCAGGCCCCGCTGCTCGACCTGTTCGACGGCCTGGACCCCGCCACGCTGCTCGACCACACCCCGGCCATCCACATCCGCTCCCGCCTGCTCGCCGACCAGCCCCTGCACCGGCAGTGGATCAAGCTGTTCGGCAACAACATTTTCACCCTTGCCCCCCTGCCCGCCCCCGAAGACGGGCCAAAGCCGGTCTTCACCGACGCGGACCTGGAAACGCCCCCGGCCAAAACCGCCGCACAGGCGCGGCAGGAGCTGGAAGGCACGCTTCCCCCGCCCAAGGAACGCAGGCCGCTGGAGGAAACCATCGCCCACGCCTTTGCGGTCCTGGACAAGGCGGACGCCTTCCTCGGCCCGGTCATGCAGCACAAGGCATCCCTGTCGCCCATCGCCAGCCTGCGCCACTGGATGGCCAAAACCCGCACCGCAAGCGGTTCCATGTCCAACTCCCTGGAGGCCATCCAGACGAGCTACGGACGGGGGCTGTCCCGCGCCCAGGCGGATGCCTCCTGCTCCATGGAAATGGTCGAGCGATTTTCCTCCTACGCCAGCTTCGGCCCAAGCGGCGTACTCAAATACAAAGGCGACCGGCCGCTCGTCCGCGCGGCCTTCGACGAACTCGACGTCCCGGCGCTCGACCCGAACCGGGTCCGGCTGGAAGTGCCCTACGCCGGGCAGAAGCTGCACTGGATGGAGGGCCGCGCACCGGACGGCTCGGCCGTGCTGATCCCGGCCCAGTTCGTGTTCCTTTTCTGCAACCTGGACGAGCCGTCCCTGTTCAGCGCGCTGGGTTCCACCGGCCTGGCCTCGGGCAACACCATGGCCGAAGCCAAGGTGTCCGCGCTGACCGAAGTCATCGAGCGGGACGCGGACGCCACCATGCCCTTTGATCCCAGCCGGTGCTTCCGCATCGAGACCGACGACCCGGAGGTGGGCAAGCTGCTCGACGGCTACCGCGAGGACGGCATCGACGCATGGTTCATGGATCAGACCACCGAACTGGGCGTGCCCTGCTACAAGTCCGTGGTCCTGGGCAAACACGGCGACGTGAACAAGGGCGGCGGCTGCGGCCTGAACGGCAAATCGGCCCTGGTATCGGCCATGACCGAGACCGCCTACCCCTACCCCGGCCCCCGCTCCGGCCCGGCTCCGGAAGGACTGCCCGTGCGGCGCCTCGAAGACCTGCCCGACCTGTCCACGGGCAGCGCCGAGGGCGACCTCATGGTTCTGGAAAAGACGCTCACGGACAGCGGCTACCCGCCCGTCTACGCGGACCTGACCCGCAAGGACCTGGACATCCCGGTCTGCCGGGCCATCATCCCCGGCCTGGAGCTGATCTCTGATTTCGACCAGTATTCCCGCGTCAGCCCGAGGCTGTTCCGCAATTACCTGGCCCTGTTCGAATAGGCAAAACCATTGACTCCCCGCCGATTTGCGGGATACTGAGACACACCCCAAGCCCGGGTGGTGGAACTGGTAGACACCAGGGACTTAAAAAACCTTGCAGCTGTCTACCCAAGCATCACCGGGTCGAGCAAATGCCGGGATGGTGGAACTGGTAGACACCCGAGACTTAAAATCTCGTAATCCTTGTGATTGTGCGGGTTCAATCCCCGCTCCCGGTACCATTTTTTAAGCCCCCTGGATACTGTTCTAGGGGGCTTCCCTTTTTGGCCTTGGGTGCGATTTGGGTGCGAATACCACCGCTTGTACTCGGCGCTATACAAACCTCATCTCCACATCATCCCACACTTGGCCACCGCCAAAGTCGGCCCCCCCCCGCCCACACTAGCAAGAGTCTAAACACCTCTTTTTATTTCATTTCCATTGTTGACGCCACGGCAAATAGAGCTATGCTTTGTCTTCGTCGGCCGTTCTGGCCGGTAACCGCAACACGACGGGGGTTTGATGCGGATTCAAGACTTTTTAGAAGCGGAGATTGAACGGATTGCGGCTGCAGAAGATCGGCGGTCACTGATCGAGGCGCTGCCGCAAATTGACGGCCTTGTTATTAGTGAGGTCCTTGTGGCTGTTCCTGGAGCCGTCTTTTACCATCTCCAGATTTCCAGGTGTCAGCGCGGTGGACATGTTGGACGGGTCTTTACCGGGTTCTGCACCGATGAGGCGCTGATCACGACGGATCTGCAGTTACCAACGGAGATCGCGCTGTCAAGGGACGAGCTATTCGAGAACCAGGATGCTCTTCTCGAAATCGTCATGAACCGCGAATGCTAGGAGGAGTCGTGGAAATCAGCAGAAAAGACGTCGTTCTCGACGACAAGAAATTCTCTGGCTTGATCGGTAGCGGCATGAACTCGCGTCACTCGTTAGCCGAGATTTTCTCCGGGATCTGCCTGTATCTCGAAGAAAGCGGTGAAATCGTCGCCGAGTTCAACCCGGAAGGAGAAACATTGCACTACGTGACGTTCCAGCTCGGAGATTGGGCACCAAGCGACTCGGCACCGGCAAGGATCGTCCAATCGTACGAAGATGCGGTGAGAAAAGCCGAAAAATGCGGGATTGTTTACGACATTTTTACTGGTGAACGCCTCCTTCACGGTATTGGAAAGCGTGAAAAAAATCTTGGAGACATGCTTCGTGAAGCAGTCGAAGATCTGTAGCCGTGGAGGGAAAAATGGACAACGAAATGACACGTAAATCACGCCGCCCATGGGCTTTGGAGAACGGCGAAATCAACAAAGACGATGCTTTTCAGCAGGAAATCTACTGTTCGTGGCCGGAGCTATTCTCCATCCCCGATGACATGGCCGCAGAGATCAATCTCCGTGCTGGTTTCCTACAGATCTCAACCCCTGGGACGACGACAAACGAGTTTGGCAACAAGGTCAACGACCTCAAACACCAAGGCCTGATCTGTAGTGGTTCATACTTGATCTGACAGTGTGCCCCTTTTGACGGGCCGTAAT
>JACCQI010000004.1 GCA_015709315.1 Desulfovibrionaceae bacterium | reverse complement strand
GGCTCCACCTTAATTCTGCCGCCAAACTGTCCGAATAACCGGAACCACTTCCGTCGGCAATCCTGCGCCGAACTGCCGATGCCTGAATGGGAACGGGGCATCTTCAATCGGCGGAAGGTTTCCGCTGTCGGCCGATTCCGCAATGGAGGACGCCAGATGGTGCCGGCAGTGATGCCGCAGGCGGGATCGCCCCGCTGCGTCTCAGCCAAGGGAATTGGAAAGGGACCGAGATTCGGACGCTTTTTTTTGGAAATTATAACTTCTTCAAAGGGTCCGTTCTGATACGGGTTGGGTATTGCAAACCCTCAACCATATGGAGAAGCGCTATGCCGAATATGGACTATCCCGGACCGTGCCCCAGCTGCATGGGCATCGATGGCTGCCCGACTCAAACGGGAAAGCAGGAGGCCGTGGCCCACTACTGCAAGGGACTGGACATGGAACTCAACACGTGGAAGGCCCGCCTCTATGATGTGTTGGCATCCGACAAGAGCGGGCACATGGCCGATGAGATCAACCTCATCAAATCGACGGTGAAGGAAATCGAGGCCATCGCCGCACAGATGCAGGGCACCTGCCCCGACAGCCTGAGCGACCAGGAACGGGTCATCGGCGGCAAGCTCGAAGACCTCAGGGTGCATTACACCAAGGCGCTCGAAGTCATTGCGCCCGGCTGGTTCGGCGGCTAGCCCGAATCCCTTTGCGCGATGCCGAAAGCCGCCGCTTCGACCGGCGGCTTTTTCATGCCTGCATCCCGCTTCAAGCGATAGCCGAGGCGCCCGAAGGTGTCGGCCGGAGCCTGGCCCTCCGCGAAAAAAATCGTGGAGAGCCGCGGCGGCATGCGGCCGGACATTTCCGTCCGGCCGCCGTTGCTGAAGGAATAAAACTGAAACGGAAAGCCCGCGCCGGGAAGGTGGCGGGGCTACTCTTCGCCCGCCGGATGCCGGTCCTTGGCATAGCGGCCCGCCGGGGTTATGGCGAACCTATTGGCGACCATCTTCCGGCACTGGGTGCAATAACAGTAATAGTCCACGGTGTAGGCACAGTCGCACACCGGGCACAAAAGCTTGTTGCAACCGGCGCAGGCAACGCCCTTGGCGAGGAGGTTCTCCCCGCACCTGTCGCAGATATACGGATTCTTCTTTTCATCCATCGAATTTCACCTGTCGGATCCTGTCGCCCATCCCCGGAACACCGCCGGAACGCTGTCCTCGGGCCATGCCGTGCCCGAAAATACGGAAGCTCACGGCATAGACCTTTTGCCATCTTATTTTTTTATCAGCAATTCAGGAGTTTACGCAATCACTTTCTACAGTCGATTTTTTGTTTGAACAATTTCAATGTGTTACACATCAGCCCCAAAATTGCGCGGGCTCTGGCATCGCGAAACACCGAAACACCGAAACACCGAACCACCGAAACACCTTGGAGCATTTTCCGGCCCGGGGGAAAAGTCCGCTTTCTCTTCCCGAAGCGCTGAAACGAACGTCCAAAGGCTGATTGCATACTTTTTTAGTACGTTTTATTTCCTTGGCCTTTTTTTTCACAAGCCGTTGCGCCCTCTGCCCTGCGGGCATGAACTGAAAATGATTTTCAAAAAACCTACTTAACTGGTTCTCTCGTTATTCCAGAATGATATAATAAATTTAGGAACGATTATCTTATGCTATTTTCTACTTGACGATTCCTTCACAATTAACATACCGGCCAAGTATGGATTAAAAACCTCGTGGCTCGGTAGGTTTTTTAACCTGCCTGGCGAGGAGGAATTAACGATCAGTTTTTGCGCGGGACCAATCCGCGCGCGGGGGCCGGTAAAGGACCCGGAAACGGGGGCCACGAACCAGCCGGGAGGCCGGTTCATTGCCATCAACGCTTTTCAGCAAAGGGATCGACACATGGCAAACGGGAAACAGTTGCTGCGAATGACTGTCATCGTGCTCGCGCTCGCAGGCGTGCTGGGCTTCGGCATCGAAGCCATGGGCATGCTGGAAAAGGCCGCCGACAACGGGCGGCCCGACGTGATCATGGTAGACACCATCGCCAAGATCAAGAATCTCGAACAGTCAGCGGCCGTGTTCAAGCACGACGCACACACCAAGGCCCTGAAGGATCAGGGCATGAGCTGCGAGTCCTGCCACACGAAGGACGTCCGGGGCGAGATGTCCCTGTCCTTCAAGGGCCGGGCCGACGAAATGTCGGCCGGGCAGCTCAAGGACCTGTACCACGACGGCTGTATTTCCTGCCACGTGGAGTCGGGCGAAAAGGGCTTCAAGACCGGCCCCATGGCGGGCGAATGCCGGAGCTGCCACCAGGCCGCGCCCGACGCGACCGCCGTGCGCGAAAAGGCGGGCATGGACGGCGCGCTCCACTTCATCCATTGGGACTCCAAGGTCCTGCCGCCCGCCCAGGGCAAGGACACCAACTGCGCGACCTGCCACGAAAAGGCGGGTGAAGAGGACGCCTGGCGCTTTGACCCGAAGTTCGCGGCCATGCCCGTCAACGAGGCGTTCCACGCCAAGTGCGTCACCTGCCACCAGTCCCTGGCCGAGAAAAAGGCCGAGCGGACCGGTCCCGTGCTGTGTGCCGACTGTCACGGCGCCAAGGAAATCGCGACCCGCAAGGACGAGCTGGCCAAGACCGTCAAGGCCATGGGCGGCCTGCCCCGGCTGCCGCGCAAGCAGCCCGACGCGGTCCTGCTGGCCCCCAAGTCCGAAAAGCCCGTCGAGACCGTCCCCGGCATGGCCGGCGTCGCCTTCGACCACAAGCGGCATGAGGCGAACGTGGACAACTGCGTCACCTGCCACACCAAGGGCGTGAACGCGGATATGGACAAGAGCTTCGCCGCCCTGCACGACACGGCCTCCGACGCTTCCTGCGTCGGCTGCCACGCCGCCAGGCAGGAGCAGCCCGAATGCGCGGGCTGCCACGCCCAGCGCCCGGAAGCGGCGGCCCTGAACGAGGCGTCCTGCGCCACCTGCCACAACGTGGGCACGGATGCGGACGAGCGCAGGCTTATGGTCTCCGCTCCCAAGGAAATGCGCGCCGCCGTGGCCGCCGAGGCCGTGGCCACCCGCTCCGGGACCCATGCCCTGGTCGCCGTGGACGCCATTCCCGAGTTCGTGACCATCGGGTCGCTCTCCAAGGACTACCAGCCGAGCAAGATGCCGCACCGCAAGATCGTCATGAAGCTCGTCGACGGCGTAAAGGACAACCCGCTTGCCGCGGCCTTCCACACCGCCCCCGAGTCCCTGTGTGCCGGGTGCCATCACAACAGCCCGGCCACGGTGAATCCGCCCAAGTGCGGGAGCTGCCACACCAAGCCCTTCGAGGTCGACGGCAGGCCCGGACTCATGGCGGCCTATCACGGCCAGTGCATGACCTGCCACACCGAAATGAAGCTCGAAAAGCCCGCCGCCACCGACTGCGCCGCGTGCCACGAGAAGAAAGCCAACTAACCGGAGGAGAACAACGATGTTACGCAGAACATTCCTCGGCTTGTTGGGCGCTGCGGGCGCAAGCGTCGCGCTTCCCCGGTCGGCTGCGGCCGGCTCCAAGAAGTTCGGCCCCCATCCCGACACCATGGGCGTGCTCTTCGACGCCACCCGCTGCATCGGCTGCCGCAAATGCGAGGCCGCCTGCAACGAGGTCAACGAGCTGCCCGCACCCGACAGAAAATTCGACGACCTGTCCGTCCTCGACACCGAGCGCCGGACGGACGAGAAAACCTATACCGTCGTCAACAAATACCAGGGCATGAACGGCCCGGTGTACCGCAAGGCGCAGTGCAACCACTGCCTGGAACCCGCCTGCGCCTCGGCCTGCTTTGTCCGGGCCTTCAAGAAGCAGCCGAACGGAGCCGTCACCTACGACGCCTCCGTGTGCGTGGGCTGCCGCTACTGCATGGTCGCCTGCCCGTTCTCCATCCCGGCCTACGAGTACGGCGAGCCGCTGACCCCCCGGGTCATGAAATGCACCCTGTGCGCGCCCCGGCTGGCCGAGGGCAAGCTGCCCGGCTGCGTGGAACGGTGCCCCAAGGAGGCCCTGACCTTCGGCCCGCGCGACGCGCTTATCGAGATCGCCCGCGCGCGCATCGCCGCCTTCCCCGGCAAGTACGTGGACCACATCTACGGCGAGCGCGAGATGGGCGGCACCAGTTGGATGTACATATCGGGCGAGCCCTTCTCCCATATCGGCCTGCGCGAGGACCTCGGCACGGCCTCGGCCCCGGAGCTGACTGCGGGCGCTCTGGCGGCCGTGCCCATGGTGGTCGGGCTGTGGCCCGTGCTGCTGGGCGGCATCTACGCCGTGAGCCGGCGCAAGGACAAGGTCGCCAACGAGGAACGCGTCACGGCCGTCAAGGACGCCCTGGCCAAGGCCGCCGCCGAGGCCGAAAAAAAGCTCCACGAGGAGCTTTCCAAGGCCGAGACCGCCGGCCGGCGCCGCATCGAGGTCGAGGTCAAGAAGGCCGTTGAAGAGGCCCTCTCCGCCAAGGACGAGGACGCCGAAAAGAGCGAGGAGGAGGTCTAGATGACTGTCGAAACCGTCACGGCGGAAAGGAAATCCCTGTTCACGCCGTTCAATATCATCGCTGCTGTCATCCTCGTCGCCGGACTGGTCGTCACGGTGATGCGGTTCACCGGCGGCCTGGGGGCCGTCACCAACCTCGACCAGAACAACCCGTGGGGCATCTGGATCAGCTTTGATCTGCTCTGCGGCGTGGCCCTGGCGGCCGGCGGGTACACCACTTCCGCCGCCTGCTACATCTTCGGGCTGAAAAAATACCATTCCGGCGTCCGCCCGGCCATCCTGACCGCCTTCCTGGGCTATGCCCTGGTGGTCTTCGCCCTGCACTACGACGTGGGGCGGCCGTGGCGTCTGCCATACCCCATCTTCGTTCAGCAGGGCACCACGTCCCTGCTGTTCGAAGTAGGTCTCTGCGTGTTCCTGTACCTGACCGTGCTGTTCGTTGAATTCACCCCGGCCATGTTCGAATGGCTGGGCATGAAGAAGATCCGCAACATCGTGGTCAAGGGAACCCTGGCGCTGACCATCATGGGCGTGATCCTCTCGACCCTGCACCAGTCCTCGCTGGGCGCGCTGTTCTCCATCGCGCCGTCGAAGCTCCACCCGCTCTGGTATTCGCCATACCTGCCGGTGTTCTTCTTCGTGTCATCCATCTGCGCGGGCATGTCCATGGTCATCTTCGAGGGCACGCTCTCCCACAAGCCCATGCACCGCTTGATGGACAAGGAGTACCTGGACAACCACGACGGCCTGATTCTCGGCTTCGGCAAGGCCACTTCCCTCGTGCTGTTCGGGTACTTCGCCATCAAGCTCATCGGCCTGGCCTACGACAACAACTGGCACTACCTGACCACGGGCTGGGGCGCGTGGTACATGGTGGAGATGCTCGGTTTCGTGGCCCTGCCCTCCTTCCTGTACGCCGTGGGCGTCCGGGACAGGAACATACCCCTGATCAAGTGGGCCGCGGGCCTCACGGTCCTCGGCATCGTCGTCAACCGGTTCAACGTCTCCCTGGTGGCCTTCAACTACTTCCTGCCTTCCTCGCAGCGGTACTTCCCGAGCTGGAGCGAGATCACCATCTCCCTGTTCGTGGTCGCCATCGGCGTACTCGCCTTCCGGTTCATCACCACGCGGATGCCCATCTTCCACGAGCATCCCGACTACAAGGACGCACACTAGGAGGTCGGCGAAATGGAATTCTACACACTCCAGGACTACTACACGTTCACCAAGGGCGTCGTGTACCTGATCATGGGCGGAATCCTGGTGGGGGCCACCCTTTACTGGCGGTTCCTCATGGGCGGCAACAACAAGGACGACTAGGCGCGGGCCATCGTCACCAAATATTCAAGGAGAAGCGGAAATGTACGATTTCCTCACAGGGCCGATGCTCTGGGTGACCTTCCTCGTCAGCTTCGGCGGCCTGCTCGTCCGCGCCGTGATGTATGTTCGCGGCCTGAGCTGGCAGCTCGACCGCGTGGCCTACCGCCCGCACCTGGGCTACGGCATGCGCGGCGGGATTCGCTCGATCCTGGCCTTCATCATACCGTTCAAGGCGAGGTTGTGGCGCGTCCGTCCCGGCTTCACGATCATCTTCTTCGGCTTCCATATCGGGCTTCTGGTCACGCCCATCTTCCTGGAAGCCCACAACGTGATGCTCAAGCAGGCGTTCGGCTTCAGCCTGCCCGCCCTGCCTGCGGGCGTGGCGGACGCATTGGCCTGGACCTGCCTGGCGGGGGGCCTGTTCCTGGTCCTGCGCCGGATCGCCTTCCCTGAAGTCCGCATCATCACCACGGTCTACGACTACCTTCTGCTGGTCATCACCGTGGCCCCCTTCGTCACCGGGCTCATCGCCCGCTACGACATGGGCAACTACGACTTCTGGCTGACGGCCCACATCATCACCGGCGAAATCTGGCTCCTGAGCCTGCCCTTCACCAAGCTCAGCCACGTCCTGCTGTTCTTCATGTCCCGCCTGCAACTGGGCATGGACTACGGCATCAAGCGCGGCGGCATGAAGGGCACCGACATGGCCTGGTAGCCGGTCGCATACAAGGAGAAGCACAATGCCTGAAGGAATATTCTGCAACAAGACGCCCATCAATACCGATGAGCAGCTCAAGGCCACGCTCAACGACAAGGGCGGCAAGCAATACTACGAAGAGATGAACCAACTGGACGTGGACTCCGACAAGCTGTGGGGGGCCATCCGGAAAACCATGAAATCCAGGACCAGGACCTGGCTCGAAATCTGCGCCCACTGCGGCCTGTGCGCCGAGTCCTGCTTCCTGTACCAGGTCAACGGCCGGGTGCCCGAACAGGTGCCGTCCTACAAGATCCAGTCCACGCTCGGCGTGATGGTCAAGAAAAAGGGCAAGGTGGACAACGCGTTCATGCAGATGTGCATGGAAACCGCCTGGAGCAAATGCACCTGCTGCAACCGCTGCGGCATGTACTGCCCGCACGGCATAGACATGGGCATCATGTTCAGCTACCTGCGCGGCCTGCTCTACTCCCAGGGCTTCGTGCCGTGGGAGCTGAAGATCGGCTCCGGCATGCACCGCGTGTACCGCGCCCAGATGGACGTGACCACCGAGGACTGGGTGGAGACCTGCGAGTGGATGGCCGAGGAGAACGAGGACGAATGGCCGGGCCTCGAGATCCCCGTGGACAAGGAAGACGCGGACATCATGTACACCTGCAACGCCCGCGAACCCAAGCACTACCCCGAGGACATCGCCGAGGCGGCCATCCTCTTCCACGTGGCGGGCGAGAACTGGACCGTGCCTTCGGAAGGGTGGGAGCAAACCTCCCTGTCCATGTTCGCGGGCGACTGGGAGTGCTGCAAGGACAACGTCCTGAACGTCTACTCCGCCATCGAGCGGCTGCGGCCCAAGCGGGCCATCGGCACCGAGTGCGGCCACGCCCACCGGGCCACGGTCATCGAGGGTCCCTACTGGGCCGGGCGCGAGGACGGGCAGACGCCGGTCCCGTACATCCACTACGTGGAATGGCTGGCCGAGGCCCTGCGGACCGGCAAGCTCAAGATCGATCCGGCCAAGCGCATCAAGGAGCCGGTCACCCTCCAGGACTCCTGCAACTACGTGCGCAACCAGGGGCTGAAGGACGTCACCCGCGAGATCATCAGCTACATCGTCGAGCCCGGCTGCTTCGTGGAGATGGCTCCCAACAAGGAGCACAACTACTGCTGCGGCGGCGGTGGCGGCTTCAACGGCATCGGCCTGTACCGCGAGCAGCGCAACATGGCCCTTCGCAAGAAGATGGAGCAGATCCTCGATACCGGTTGCAAGCTGGTCATCGCCCCCTGCCACAACTGCTGGGACGCCATCCGCGACCTGGAGGAGGAATACGAGATCGGCATCCGCTGGTCGTTCCTCAAGCCGCTGGTCATCGGCATGCTCGACGTGCCCGAGCACCTGCTGCCCAAAGACGAGTAACCAAAGGACGAGGTGAGATATGTTCAAGAAGATTCTGCTGGCGACCAGCGGTGCTCCGTCCACCTTCGGCGCAGCCCGTGTCGCCTTTGACATGGCCCGGCGCTACGGGGCCGAAGTCCTGGTTCTCAACGTCATGGGAGTGCCCACCAAGGCGTTCTCGCACATCGTCAACGACGTGCGGACCGGCGAGGAGATCGAGGTGGACGACGAGTATCGCGCCTGGGTCGAGGAGGAACTCAAGACCACGTTCGAGAAACAGTTCGAGATCGTGGAGTACTCCCAGATCAAGCTCACCACCGGCGTGCCGAGCCGCGAGATCCTTCGCTGCGCCCGGGACGAGGACGCGGACCTGATCGTCATGGGCGCGAGTTCCGGCGATTCCTCGGTCTACCGCAAGGGCTACCCCGGCTCCACCCTGCAAAAGGTGGCCAAGGCCGCCCGCTGCCCGGTGATGACCGTACACCGCGAGACCGCCTCCTACTGGGGCGGGTTCTCCAACATCCTCTTTGCCACCGATTTCTCCAAACAGGCGGAAAACGCCTTCCGGTTCGCCCTCAAGTCCGCGCAGGAGATCGGCTGCGACCTGACCCTGCTCCATGCCCTGGACATCAGCGGCAAGGTGCTGGACCAGAACGAGATCGAGGACCAAATCATCGCGGCCCGCGACCGCATCCGCACCACCTACGTACCGCTGATGGGCGACTTCAAGGATTACGACATCGAAGTCTGGGAGGGCGTCCCCTTTGTCGAAATCGTCAAGATGGCCCGCGAGAAATCGGCCGACATGATCGTCATGGCCCACCACTCGCGCGAGCTGAACCCGGAAAAGGCCCGCATCGGCTCCACCATGGAGCAGGTCATCCTGCGCGCGGGCTGCCCGGTGGTCAGCGTGTCCAAGCCGGACAAGGTGTAACGAAATCAAAGCGCCCGGCCCGGGGCCGGACGCCTGCTTATCAATGCCGCCAGCCGGGCTTTGGCCATACGGCTCCGGCAACACAGGAATCCCGAGGATTCCTTGTACCAGGAGGACAATTATGTCGAAGAAGATTCTGATTGTCGACGACGACCAGGAAATCCGCTCTTACCTGTCCGAGCTGCTCGGCGACAACGGGTATGAGACTGTGACCGCTGAAGACGGTTCCGAGGCCGTGGAGATCGCCAAGGCGGAAAAGCCCGACCTGATCACCCTGGACCTGGAAATGCCCAACGAATGGGGCCCGAGGTTCTACCGCAGGATCAGCCAGGACGACGCGCTCAAGCGCACCCCGGTAGTGGTCATCAGCGGCCTCAACGCGATCAAGTACGCCATTCCCAAGGCGATCGCGACCCTTACCAAGCCGTTCGAAGCCGCCCAGTTGCTGAAAATCGTCAAGGACGCCATCGGCTAGCCGGGGCGACGCCCGGTCCGCGCATTTCCGGTGCGCGGGCCGGGTTCTACCGCAGGATCAGCCAGGACGACGCGCTCAAGCGCACCCCGGTAGTGGTCATCAGCGGCCTCAACGCGATCAAGTACGCCATTCCCAAGGCGATCGCGACCCTTACCAAGCCGTTCGAAGCCGCCCAGTTGCTGAAAATCGTCAAGGACGCCATCGGCTAGCCGGGGCGACGCCCGGTCCGCGCATTTCCGGTGCGCGGGCCGGGTTCTTGGAACTTGAACTGGTACGCAGGTTGAGTATACGGTGCAGGCGTTGCGGGACCTTTCCCACACCGCGAACCCAAGGTGGAGCCAATGCCCAAGAAGATCATGGTGGTGGACGACGACCCGGATATCGTCGACTACCTCGTCAGCGTCTTTGAAGACCACGGATACGAAACCTGCCGCGCCTCGGACGGCAAGTCGGCCTATGATGTGGCCATGGCGGAAAAGCCGGACCTCATCACGCTCGACATCGAGATGCCCCACGAATGGGGGCCGCGTTTCTACCGTCGCCTGACCAACGAGGCGGAGTTCTCGGACATCCCGGTGATCGTCATCAGCGGCCTGTCCGGGATACACCTGGCCATCCGGCGGGCCGTGGCGACCATCAAGAAGCCGTTCGATCCTGCGGACGTGATCCAGATCGTCCGCGAGGCGCTGGGCGAATAGCCGCCCGACAGCAGGGCTGGAAGGGAAACAATCCGATACACACCGTGGCGGCGGTGCGGAGGGGGCCTTCCGGGAGGGACAGATGGACTTCAAGAAACTGATGCTGGTGGACGACGAAGAGGGCGTACGGCGCTTTCTCGGCCTCTCCCTCATGGACCTCGGATACGAGGTCAGGACCGCCGAGAACGGCAGGGACGGCTTGGCGCTGTTCGACGAATTCCACCCCGACATCGTGTTCACGGACATCAAGATGCCCGTCATGGACGGCATCGAGCTTTTGAAGGGCATAAAGGCCCAATCCCCGGACACCGAAGTGATCATGATCACCGGCCACGGCGACATGGACCTGGCCATCGAGTCGCTGAAGCACGACGCCTCGGACTTCATCACCAAGCCCATCAACCACGACGTCCTGGAGTTCGCCCTGGAGCGCGCCCGCGAGCGCGTGTCCATGCGCCGCCAGCTCAGGGAATACACCGAGAACCTGGAAAAGCTCGTGGACGAGAAAACCCGGCGCATCGTGGAGCTGGAACGCCAGAACGCCGCCTGCCAGGTGGTCAAGGGGCTGTCCGACGCCCTGTCCGACGCCGCCCGCTCCGTGGAGGCCGGCGGGGAGCTGTTCAACGAGCTGCCCTGCCTGGTGTCCATCCACAACCGCTATCTCGAGATCGTGGCCCACAACACCCTGTTTGAGGAGCGGTTGGGCAACCGGGTGGGCGACAACAGCTTCGACATCTATTCCGACCGCACCTCGCCGGGCAACGCCTGCCCGGTGCAGAAGACCTTCCAGACCGGCAAGGGCCAGCGCAGCAAGGAGACCTTCCTCTCCCGCGACGGCGAGGAGATCCCGGTCACGGTCTACACCGCGCCCATCCCCGGCAAGGACGGCGAAATCGAACTGGTGCTGGACATCTCCGTGGACATGACCGAGCTCAAGCGGCTCAAGGACGAGCTGCTGACCACCCAGTACAAGTACCAGCGGTTGTTCGACGAGGCTCCCTGCTACATCACGGTCCAGAACCCGGACCTGTCCATAGCCGAGGCCAACCGGCGGTTCGTCGAGGATTTCGGCGAGGCCGCGGGCAGGCCGTGCTACACCTGCTACAAGCACCGCGACGAGCCGTGCGAGGACTGTCTGGTCAAAAAGACCATCGGGGACGGCCAGTCCCGCCAGCGCGAAACCGTGGTCACCACCCTTTCCGGCGAGCAAAAGAACATGCTGGTGCAGTCGGCCCCCATCCACGATGCCTCGGGCGCGGTGGTCCAGGCCATGGAGATGAGCACCGACATCACCGAGATCCGGCGGCTGCAGGACCACCTCACGTCGCTGGGCATCATGCTCGGCTCCATGTCCCACGGGGTCAAGGGCATGCTCACGTCCCTGGACGGCGGCATCTACCGGCTGGAATCGGGGCTGCGGAAGGGCGACAGGGAGCGCGTGGACGCGGCCACCCGGACCCTCAAGGCCATGATCGGCCGGGTCAAGAAAATGGTGCTGGACATCCTCTACTACGCCAAGTCGCGCGAGCTGGAGACAGAGCGGGTGGACGCAGCCGGGTTCCTCCGGGACACGGCGGCCATTGCCGGGGCCAAGGCCGAGGCAGCGGGCGTCGCATTCCATACGGACCTGCCGGACGATCTCGGCGAACTGGACGTGGACACCGCCGCCATGTCCGCCGCCCTGATCAACTTCCTGGAAAACGGGGTGGACGCCTCCGAAGGCCGGCAGGACGGCCGGGTGGGATTCGCCGCCCGGCGGGAGGGGACCGGCGTGGTCGTCACCGTGTCCGACAACGGCATGGGCATGGACCGGGAAACACGGGAAAAGATATTCACCCTGTTCTTCTCCTCCAAGGGCAAGAAGGGCACGGGCATCGGCCTGTTCATCTCCAACCAGACCATAGAGCGGCACGGCGGCTCCATCTCCGTGGACTCCGCCCCGGACAAGGGCTCGACCTTTGCCATCACCCTGCCCGGCGCGTCCGGCTAGGCCGCGGGGAACCCGGGCCGGGGGAATTGATAGTCCGGTGGTTTTTTCCTATGCTTGGCCGACGCACCCCGCGCCACCACCTTCGCCCCAGGAACGTACGACATGAAACTGACCACCCGCAGCCGATACGGCACACGATTGCTACTGGACATCGCCCTGCATTCGGCGGACGGCGCCCCCGTCCCCAGCAAGGACACGGCCGAACGGGAGGGGCTGTCGCTCAAATATCTCGAAAAACTCATCAAGATGCTCAAGCAGGCGGGCTACGTCAAAGGCAAGCGCGGCCCCAACGGCGGCAACGTCCTGATCCGGGAGCCCGAGGACATCTCCATCGGCGAGGTGGCCCGCATCCTGGACGGCGAGGAGCAGGTCCTCGAATGCGACTGCGACGTGACCACCTGCCCGCGCGCGGCCGTCTGCCTGCGGCGGTCCATATGGGACGACGCGTCCATAGCCATGTACAAGATGCTCGATTCCTTTTCCCTGGCCGACCTGATGAAGGACGCCCGGCTCTGCCCGGAGAACGCCAGGGACGCCGACGGTTAGGAAGCCGCGGCAACGGCAACGCCATGAGGGAGGTGTCATGCTGTTCAAGCGATTCCGTGAAAGCCTGATCGCCAAGATGATCCTGTCCGGCGGGGTCACGCTCACGCTGTGCATCTTCCTGTGGACCGGATTCAACGTCTACTATTTCAAGAACAACGTAGTCACCGGGGTCATGGGCGACATCGATATGGTCTCGGACACCATTTTGCTCGCCCTGCACTACGCCATGATGCTCGACTCCGAAGAGGACATCAAAGAGAACATCAACAACATCGCCCGGCAGGACGAGATCGAGACCATCCGCGTCTACAACAAGCAGGGGAACATCGTCTTTTCCAACATCCCCGACGAGGTGGGTGCGGTCATTCCCATGGACTCGCCCGAATGCTGGACCTGCCACCAGTACGACCCGACCCCGCCCACCATGCCCCTGGACAGGCGCACCCGAATGCTCGACGGGGCCAACGGCGACCAGCTCATGGCCATCATGACCCCCATCCCCAATTCCGAGGGCTGCTCGCCCGGCCCCTGCCACGTGCACAGCGGGGACGAGCAGGTCCTGGGGCTTTTGGACGTGACCGTGTCCATGCGGGAAAAGAACGCCATGATCCGCACGTTCGAGCAGGCCAACGTGGGCATCTCCGTGGTGGTCTTCGCGGCCACCTTCATCTCCCTGTTCTTTTTCTCCTACCGATTCATCTTCCGGCCCATCAAGCGGTTCATCTCGGCCACCAGGGGCATCAGCGACGGCGAGTCCTTCTCGGATATCGGCATCGCCCAGGTGGACGAAATCGGCACGCTGGGCGAGGCGTTCAACCTCATGGGCCGGAGGGTCTCGGAAAAGCACCGCGAGCTCATGGAGCAGCGCGAGGAATACCGCAACCTGTTCGACAACGTGCCCTGCCTGGTCTCGGTGGTGGACGCGGACTACCGCGTCATCCGGCACAACTCCGCCTACGAGCGCCACTTCGGCCTGCCGCGCGGCAAGCGGTGCTGGCAGATCAACAAGGGACGGCTCGACAAGTGCGAGTCCTGCCCGGTGGACGCCACCTTCCGGGACGGACGCTCCCACATGAGCGAAGAGTCCGGGCTGTCCAAGGACGGCATGCCCATCCACTGGATCGTGTACACCTCCCCGGTCAAGGACAAGCAGGGGAAGGTGATCGCCGCCATGGAGATGATGATCGACATCACCCAGCGCAAAGAGCTGGAGTCCAAGCTGGCGGCCAGCGAGCACCGCTACCACGCCATCTTCGACTCCATCCCCAGCGCGATCTTCGTCCTGGACGCCGAAACCCTCGACATCCTCAACTGCAACGAGTCCGCCACGGACATCTACGGCTGGACCCGGGAGGAACTGCGCGGCAGCTCGTTCCTGCGCTTCTTCCGCGAGGGCGAGGCCGCGGACTGGGAGACCCCGCTCCGGACCTGGCCCGAGATCGAGATGTGCACCCATGTGACCAAGGCCGGCGAGCCCATCTTCGTGGTCCTTCGCATCTCCCCGGCCCGGTTCGACGAGCGCAAAACCCTGATCGTCACCTGCACGGACGTGACCAAGAAGACCGAGGCAGAGCAGCAGCTCATCCAGGCGAGCAAGATGTCCACGCTGGGCGAGATGTCCACGGGCGTGGCCCACGAACTGAATCAGCCCCTGACCATCCTCAAGACCATCGCCAACCTGATGGCGCGCCGGGTTTCCAACAACGCCCCCATCGAGCCGGAGATCATGGCCGAAATGGCCGAGGGCATCTCCGAGCACGTGGACCGGGCCGCTTCGATCATCGAGCACATGCGCGACTTCGGCCGCAAGGCCGATCTCAAGACCATGCCCGTGCAGGTCAACGAGGTCCTGGAACGGGGCTTCGAGTTCTTCAGCCGCCAATTGGAGGTCCACAACATCGACGTGAACTGGAAGCTGGACCCGAACCTGCCCCTGGTCATGGCCGACTCCAACCGGCTGGAGCAGGTGGTCATCAACCTGCTCCTGAACGCCCGCGACGCCATCGAGGAGCGGTGGGCGGACCACGGGCCGGGCGCGGATAAACGCATCCTGCTCACCTCCTTCCAGGACGGCGACGCCGTGGCCTTCCGGGTCTGCGACACCGGGTCGGGCATTCCCGTCGCCATCCGGGAACGGCTGTTCGAGCCGTTCTTCACCACCAAGAGCGTGGGCAAGGGCACCGGCCTGGGACTGTCCATCTCCTACGGCATCATCACCGACTACGGCGGGGATATCCGGGCGCTTCCCTGGGGGACCGGGGGGGCCTGCTTCGAGATATCCTTCCCCAAAGCCGAGTGCGAATTATAACGCCCTCATTTCAAGAACGAAAACGGCGGGAGCGAAAGTTCCCGCCGTTTTCGTATCTTGCATTCCATTTCACACCAATTCCCTTTGAAAACGGAACCCTGGCCGAAAAGGGATTTGTAATGGCTTTTCCCGCCGATTGTGGTACGTTTCATGCCAAGAATCTATTTTCCGCCGCCTGGGGGCGAACGGCGCGGGAAAGGGAAAATCCTTCAACCGGGAGGAGGCATGAAGCGAAAGACCAGGCCGATTCTTTTGGTCTTGTGCGGTGTTCTGATCGCATTTCCACTCTTCAGCATGACCTACTACACCATGGTCAGGACCTCGACGCCGGAGTTCTGCGGCCTCTGCCATGAAATCCGGCCCTCGGTCATGGCCTGGAAGACGTCGACGCACGTGAACAACGGGCAGGGATTCGTGGCGGACTGCATGGACTGCCACCTGCCCGCGCCCCATGACACGTTCGACTTCTTCTTCGCCAAGACGGCCCACGGCGTCAAGGACGTGGTCTCCCACTTCACGGGAGGTGCCGAGACCTATGACAGGGAAGTCATGCGGGAGCGCATCTGGGCGTCCATGAAGAACGACCAGTGCATGAAATGCCACCGGAACATCCTGCACATGCCCGCCAAGCGCGGGGCCATGCTGGCGCACCGGCGCGTCCTCTACAACGAGGACGGGGCCGAATACCGCTGCACGGACTGCCACAGGAATCTCGTTCACACGGACCGGCAATTCTTCGACTACAAGCAGTTCTCCGCCCCGTACCGGGCGTCCGGGCTGCGGACATTGGGCATCTAGGAGGTATATCCATGTATCGAAAAGCGATTCTCACCCTGGCCGTGATCGTGGCCGTCACCGCCCTGGCGGCGGCAACCGCCCGGGCACAGAACTTCCCCAAGCAGCGCGAACTCCGCATGGAGCGCGCCATTTCGCCCCAGGGCAAGGCATGCATCGAGTGCCACAAGCAGGAAAACCCCGGCATCTTCGCCGACTGGGCCATGAGCCGCCACGCGGCCGCGGGCATCACCTGCCTGGACTGTCACCAGGCCCAGCCCGGCGACCAGGACATCAGCGTGGACCACGAGAAATACTACTCCAGGGGCGACCTGCCCATGGGCGAAAAGCAGTATTTCGTACCCATCGCCTCCCCGGTCACGCCCAAGGACTGTTCCCGCTGCCACCCGGACGAGGCCAAGCAGTATTCCAAGAGCAAGCACGCCAACACCATCGAAATCATGTGGAAGCTCGACCCCTGGCTGAACAAGGGCATGAACTCGGACAACGAGCGCAAGACCGGCTGCTACTATTGCCACGGCACGATCCTCAAGATGACCGACGGCAGGCTCGACCCGTCCACCTGGCCCAACGTGGGCGTGGGCCGGCTCAACCTGGACGGCAGCCTGGGCAGTTGCACCAGCTGCCACACCCGGCACCGCTTCTCGGTCATGGAGGCCCGCAAGCCCGAGACCTGCGGCCAGTGCCACCTCGGCCCGGACCACCCGCAGATCGAGATATTCAACGAGTCCAAGCACGGCGACATCTACCATGCGTTCAAGCACGAGTACAACTTCGACTCCGCTCCCGGCGCGTGGACGCCCGGCGTGGACTACCGCGCCCCCACCTGCGCCTCCTGCCACATGTCCGGCTCGGGCAACCAGCCCACCACCCACGACGTGACCGAGCGCCTGTCCTGGGAGACCCAGGCCCCGCTGACCGTGCGGCCGCAGGACTTCAAGCCGTTCCCGTCCGGCACCGACTGGCAGGTGGAACGCGACAAGATGAAGGACATCTGCAAGCAGTGCCACGGCCAGGTCTGGATCGACGACTTCTACGGCCAACTCGACAAGGCGGTGGAGGAGTACAACGAGGTCTACTACAAGCCCGCCAACAAAATGCTCAACGAGCTGTACGAAAAGGGGCATCTGGACAACACCACGTTCTTTGACGAGAACCTGGAGGTCCAGTTCTACGAGCTGTGGCACCACGAGGGCCGGCGGGCCCGCATGGGTACGGCCATGATGGCCCCGGACTACGCCTGGTGGCACGGATTCTACGAATGCAAGCACCGCTACAACCACTTCATGGAAGAGGCGCGCCACCTGATCGAAACCAACTCCAAGGCGTACAAGTACCCCGACTTCCCGAACACCGGCGGCGACACCACCAAGCCCGCCGCCATCTTCGGCAACCAGTAGCCTTCAAGGCTTCGCCGCATGAACCAGGGGGGCGCTTCGGCGCCCCCTTTTCCGCAGGCGGCGGAAGGCAAACATTCAAGAGATCATTGACCTTGTCGCCAATTACCGTGATAGTTGATATAGACGGTCAATAAACATTCCGGGGAGCGGCCCGGACGGAGAAGAACCATGGCAACTACAGGGACGGACCTGCCCACCCGCTTCGCATCGCCCGGCAGGGATTCCATGGACGCCGTGCTCGAGTTGGCGCTGGAGCTGCGCGACGAGCCCCTGGCCCGATGGTTCGATTCCATGCCCATGCCCATGGCGGTCATCAACCGGCACCGGCAGATTCTTTTCAGCAACGACGCCTTCTGCGCCATTTGCCTCAGGGCAGACTGCAACGACGTTCTCGGACTCAGGCCGGGCGAGGCCCTGGACTGCATCCACTCCCACGCCATGAAGGCGGGGTGCGGCTGCTCGGATTACTGCTCGGCCTGCGGCGCGGCCATCGCCATCATCAAGAGCCTCGAAGGCGAACCCGACTGCCGGGAATGCCGCATGATCCGCCTGGACCACGGCACGGCGGTCCCGCTGGACCTCCAGATATTCACCCGGCCCGTGGAGCACCGGGGCATATCCCTGTCCGCCCTCTACGCCCTGGACGTCAGCCACGAAAAGCGGCTCGCCTACCTGAACAGGACCTTTCACCACGGCCTGATCAACGGAGTGGGCGGCATCAACGCCATGACGGACATCCTCGAAGTCGAGCAGGACAACCAGCCCGTCCTCCAACTGCTCTCCGACGCCGCCAAACGGGTCTTCAGGGACATCCTCTACCACCGGGACCTCGAGGCTGCGGAAAAGGGACGGCTGGCCGTGAACATGCGGACCGTGGACACCGCGGATTTTCTCGGCTCGCTGGTCGTCGAGGAGTGCCGGCTGCGAAACACCCAGCCGAGTTGCGTGGAAGTGGAGTCCTCCTGCGGCGAACTGTGGTCCGATCCGCGCATCCTGCGGCACGTCCTGGGCAACATGATCCAGAACGCCCTCGAAGCCCGCGAGGAGACCAACGGCCAAATCACGTTTTCCTGCGCCCACCTGGACGACGGCCGGACAGCCGTCTCCCTCCGCAACCCCGGAGTCATGCCGCCGGACATTCAAAAGCAGATGTTCAAGCGCTACGTGTCCACCAAGTCGCGGGACCGGGGCCTGGGCGCCTACGCCATGAAGCTCTTCACGGAACGCAGCCTGGGGGGCGAGGTGAATTTTACCTCCAAGGACGGCGAGACCGTCTTCGTGATCACCCTTCCCGCCCCGCCGCAACGAGGTCCCGATGACCGGCAAGACCAGTGAACTAACGCTTGAGGCGGCCCAAAAGCGCGTCCGCACGCTCGCAACCGAGCTGGAAGCGCTCAACCGGCGGCTCGACGAACAGGACCGCGAACAGCGCCGGGCGCGTTCCAGGCAGATCCGGTACGAACGCATCATCTCGTCCACCCCGGACCTCATCTCCCTGGTGGACGGGGAATACCGCTACCGCATGGTCAACGACGCCTACCTGGAGAACTTCCGGCTGACGCGCGGGGACATCCTGAACCGCACCGTCGCCGACATCCTCGGCAGCAAGCTTTTCCGGGACGTGGTCAAGAGGCTCCTGGACCGGGCACTGGCCGGGGAAACGGTCAGGGTCGAGACCTGGATCGACCTGCCCGAGCAGGGCAGGCGGTTTTTCGCCACCACCTACCACCCCGTGAGCATCGACGGCGTCGTCGAGTTCGTGGCCGTGGACTCCCACGACATGACCGAGCTCAAGCGCAAGGAGGAGGCCCTCCAGACCACGGCGCGGCGGCTGGACATGGCCACCGACGCGGGCAACATCGGCATCTGGGAGCGGGACCTGGCCACCGACGAGAACTACTGGGACAAGAAGACATACGAGCTTTACCGGGTGGAGCCGGGGGAATTCGGGTCCATCTACGAGGCATGGAGGGCGCGCATCCACCCGGACGATTTCCCCGAGGTGGAACAAAAGCTGGCCGAATGCATCGAGACCAAGGAACGGTACGAAATGGAGTACCGGCTGGTCTGGCCCGACGACGACATCCGCATCATCAGGGTCGCCGGGACCGTCCAGACGGACGAGGACGGCTCGCCCGTGCTCCTGACCGGGGTGAACTGGGACGTCACCGAGCACCGGCGCATGGAGGACGAACTGCGCCTGCTCGCCTCCACCGATCCCCTGACCGGGGCCAGCAACCGCCGCCACTTCATGGGCAGGCTGAACGACGAGTTGGAGCGGTGCCGACGGTACGAGACGCCCATGGTCCTGCTTTCCCTGGACATCGACCATTTCAAGGACATCAACGACACCTTCGGCCACCCGGCAGGCGACGAAGTGCTCAAGGACCTGGTCCGGCTGTGTACCCGGACCCTGCGAACCACCGACGTGTTCGGCCGCGTAGGCGGCGAGGAATTCCTGGCCGCGCTCACCCAGACCGGGCTGGCCGCCGGGCTCAGGACCGCCGAGCGGCTGCGCCGAAACATCGAGCGGCACGCGGTGAGCACCCACGGCCATTCCATTTCCTATACCATCAGCATCGGGCTGACCCAATTGCAGGCGGCCGACGAGACCATCGACGCCCTGCTCCACCGGGCCGATGAAGCCCTGTACAAGGCCAAGCACAACGGGCGCAACCGGGTCGAGATCGCCTGACCCGGCCGCGCCCTCCCCCCACACCCACAGCACGAGGTTTTCACCCATGGCTCCCGTTTTCCAGAAAAATGCCCCCGACGACTGGTTCCTGCCCGAAGACGCCCGCGACCAATTGCGCGAAACCTTCAAAAACCTCCAAGGCCAAGTGGTCCTCGAGACCTTCACCCAAACCGGCGTGAACGACGAATTCGCCGACTACATGCTCAAGTTCTGCGCGGACCTGGACCGGCTGTCCGACAAGATCACCACCCGGACCTTCGCCATCCCGTCCGAGCGCGCCGAGGCGCTGGGCGTCACGGCCGCGCCCACCCTGTGCCTCAACCCGGACGACTGCCACATCCGCTTCCTGGGAGCGCCCGTTGGCGAAGAGGGCAAGTCCCTGATCACGGCCATCATGCTCCTGTCGCTGGGCCGCTCCGGGCTTTCGGACGCGTCCGCCCAAATTCTCGACGGACTGTCCGAGAAGCGGCTGGTCCAGGTGTTCGTATCGCCCACCTGCCCGTATTGTCCCGGACAGGTCATGTCCGCCGTCAAGTGCGCCATCGCCAAGCCCGGCCTGGTCAGGGCCGAATGCATCGAAATGAACGAGAACCCCGAACTGACCGACCATTACGGGGTCGGCTCCGTGCCCCACACCGTGTTCAACGAGGGAGCACACGAGGGCCTCGGCCTCATGCCCGAGGAACGGTTCGTGGTCGAGCTGGTCCACCTGAAATCCGCCGAGGACCTCCTGGAGGAAGGCGCGCTGCCCGGCCAGGAGGAGGGCAAGTCCCTGTCCGGCTTCGGCACCATCGAGCCGGGCGAGGTGGACCTGGTCATCATCGGGGCCGGCCCCGCCGGGCTGACCGCAGGCATCTACGCGGCCCGGGCCGGACTCAAAACCGTGGTCCTGGAGAAGCAGATCGCGGGCGGCCAGGTGGCGCTGACCCCGGTGGTCGAGAACTATCCGGGCTTTGCCTCGGTACCCGGCAAGCAGCTCATGGACATCATGAGCGAGCACGCCCGCCAGTACGTGCCCGTCAACGAGGGCGAGGGCGTGGAATCCATCGACATGGGCGACCCGGCCAAGGGCGGGCCGCTCACCGTGACCACCACGCGCGGCGCGTACTCGGCCAAGGCGGTCATCCTGGCCATGGGCGCGGCCTACCGCAAGCTGGGGGCCAAGGGCGAGGACAAGCACTTCGGCCACGGCGTGAACTACTGCGCCTCCTGCGACGGCTATATCTACAAGGGCAAGTCCGTGGCCATCGTGGGCGGCGGCAACACGGCCCTGACCGACGCCCTGCACCTCAAGAACCTCGGCGTGGACGTGACCCTCATCCACCGCCGCGACGCCTTCCGCGCCCAGCAGCCGCTTCAGGACTCCGTGAAGAACGAGAACATCCCGGTCCTCTGGAACACCGTGGTGGACGAAATCGAGGGCGACGGACGCCGGGTAACCAGCCTCAAGATCCGCAACCTCATGACCCGCGCCGTGTCCGACCTGCCCGTGAACGGCGTGTTCGTGACCATCGGCCAGGAACCGGCCACGGGCCTGGCCAAGTCGCTTGGCGTGGACCTGAAACCCGACGGGTTCATCAAGGTCGGCCCGGACATGCGGACCAACGTGCCCCGCGTCTACGCGGCGGGCGACCTCACCGGCGGGTTGCAACAGATCGTCACCGCCATCGGCGAGGGATCCATCGCGGCCATGTCCGCCTTCGAGGACATCTCGCACCCGTACTGGAAATAACCGCCGCCGGACCCCAGCCGCCAGCGAACCCTTGCCGTGGATGGGAATGAGGGGGTCTTTTCGACTTTTCCGGTTTTTCGGGACTTTTGCGCGGCACGGGCGGCGTGCCGGGCCAACATCGTGAAATAATGCGACAGGAACAAATCTTGCTGAGTCTATTCCGACCTAAAAAAGGAAGGAATCTATGCTCGCTCTTTTCCGTTGCTCAATGATCATGGCCCTCGCGCTGTTTGCCTTTGGAACGCATTCAGCCTTTGCCGCGTATGTCACGGATTTTTCCGTCAACGCAAGAACCAAATCGGAACTGCACACTCTCACCGCCCATGCCTACAATACCGGCGTTTCCGTGCAGGCGGGGCAGACGCTGTCCGTGACGGTCGATCCGAACTCGAGATGGAGTATCCGAACCCAGTCCAGCGGATGGAGAATCACCGCCGACGGCGTCGGCGATCCGGTAGACATCACCGGGGACATGGGTACCGGCTCGTTCAAACTCGGAACCCTTGTCGGCTATATTCTCGGCAACGACGGCACGACCAACACCGGCTATCTCGGCATCGGAACGGCGGGCCTCGACTGGGCGGCGACCTTTGACGGAATCCTGTACATGGTTTGCTGGGACACATATTACTCAGACAACTTTCACTCCCTTGACACGACCATTTCCGTCACTCCCATCCCCGGCGCCGTCTGGCTGCTCGGGGCCGGGCTGGTCGGGCTGATCGGATTGAGAAGAAAAACGGCATAACCCTGTCATTCGACAACACACAAACAAGCCCCTGGAAAACCTTTCCAGGGGCTTCTTCATGCACGCCGGCATGTGAACCAAAACACGCAATCGGCCTCGGGAAAGGTCGTATACCGCTTGACAGCATTCCTCCCTCCCTGCTAATCGTGACCGGCGGTCACTTTTTGACTGTGAGTCACAACCTGACTGCCGGTCGCAGCGGAAGACGAGCACTTTCCAAAGGATGGCATTGAGACATGTCCACAAAACAACAGGAAAAATCACAGCAGACCATGCAGGAACTGATGGACTCGGCCATCCAGCTGTTCGGGTCCAAAGGGTTCGCCTCCACGTCGGTGGCCGAGATCACCGACAACGCGGGGTACGCCAAGGGCAGCTTCTACCGCCACTGGAACTCCAAGGACGAACTGTTCCTCCAGATCATCGAGCGGAAGTTCCGGCAATACCGCGCCGCCCGCCACGAGAAAATCCGCAAAGCCCGCAATCTGGAAGAGGCCATGAACATCATCTGGGATTTCCTGGAGACCATCCTGGCCGACCGGAACTGGCCCTCCATCCTCCTGGAGTTCACGGTCTACTCCGCCACCAACGAACCCTTAAGAAAGTTTATGAACAAGTCCGATTACCGGCTCTCCAACCAGGTCTTCGCCGACCTGGTGCGCGAGCACATGGAAACGGACTTCCCGCCCGAAAAAGTCGGCGCGCTGAACACGGCCATATTCGAGGGATACCTCATCCACCGGGCGCTCGGCACCCAGGTCCTGAGCCTGGCCGACGTGCGGCAAAACGCCATCGCGCTGGCGCTCATGAACGGAACGAAGCAGGGCTGATGCCGCCCCGCCCGACCCCTATCACCTCCATCCAAGCGAGACGTGCCATGAAAAAAACCTTCCTGACCCTTACGGCCCTCCTTCTGCTGGCCTTCGGCCCCGCCTCCATGGCGGGCGCGGAATCCGTCCGCCTGAGCTACTCCAACTTTTTCCCGCCTACCCACATCCATTCCCAGCTTGCCGAGGCATGGTGCAAGGAAGTGGAAAAACGCACCAACGGCAAGGTGGTCGTGGACTACTATCCCGGCGGCACCCTGACCAAGGCCAAGCAGTGCTACGACGGCGTTGTCGAGGGCATCTCCGACATCGGCATGTCCTGCCTGGCCTACTCGCGCGGCCGCTTCCCGGTCATGGCCGCCGTGGACCTGCCCCTGGGCTACACCTCCGGCGCGCAGGCCACGGCCATCGCCAACGCCGTGGCGGCCAAATTCTCGCCCGCCGAGTTCGACGACGTGCAACCCATGTACTTCCACGCCCACGGCCCGGGCCTGCTGTTCACCACCGAAACGCCCGTGCGGACCCTGGCCGACCTCAAGGGCCTGAAAATCCGGGCCACCGGCAACTCCGCCAAGTTGGTCAAGGCCCTGGGCGGCAGCCCCGTGGCCCAGCCCATGCCCGACTCCTACCAATCCCTGCAAAAGGGCGTGGTGGACGGAAGCATGCATCCCATCGAGTCCAACAAGGGCTGGAAGCTCGGCGAAGTGGTCAAGTACTGCACCGAGTCCATTCCCGTTGGCTACACCACCACCATGTTCGTGGTCATGAACAAGGGCAAGTGGGCCAAGATCGACCCCGAGTCCCGGGCGATCATCGAGCAGATCAACCGGGAATGGACCATCCGGCACGGCGCGGCCTGGGACGAGGCCGACGCCATCGGCCGCAAGTTCTCGCTGGACAAGGGCGCCGAGATACTGCCGCTGGACCCCGCCGAGGCCGAGGCATGGGTCAAGGCCGCCCAGCCGGTCATGGACGAATACACCGCCTCCCCGGAAGGGAAGAAGGTCGATGCGGCCGCCGTGGTGGAATTCATCAAGGCCGAAATGGCAAAAGGTCCGTAGGAAGCCGACGGACCGAACGCCGGACGACGGAGCCATCCCGGAATTCACCCGATCCACGCTGAAACAGCGTCCAACCGCCAGACTGCGGGGCGGGCCGGACGGCCCGCCCCGTTTCATGCACAAAAAGGATTTTGAAATGGAAGAAGCAAAGGGCCTGCTCGGCCTTACGGAACGGACCATGCGCTTCATCGCGGCCGTCTGCCTGGCCGGGATGGCCGCCATGACGGGCATGGACGTGTTCCTGCGCGGGGCCTTCAACACCCCGATCTTCGGATGCGAGGAGATCGTGACCATCCTCGGCGTCGTGGCCGTGGGCTTCGCCCTGCCCTACGCCCACCGGCAGAAAAGCCACATCGGCGTCGAGATCCTCGTCCGCCGTCTGCCCGCGCGCATCCGCAGACGCCTCAAGCTGGTCACCGACTCCGCCACCCTGGTCCTGTTGGCCATCGTCACCTGGCGCATGTACGCGTATGCCGGAACCCTGGCCGAGTCGGGCGAGGTGTCCATGAACCTGGAACTGCCCGAATACATGGTGGTCTACGTCCTGTCCTTCGGCTTCCTCGTCTATGCCGTCTGCCTGCTCGCGGACATCGTCAAATTCTTCAAGGGCGGGAGGGACTAGCCATGGATCCGACCACCGCCGGAATCATCGGCATCGTCGTCATGGTCTTCCTGTTCATGACCAGGATGCCCGTGGCCTTCGTGATGATGCTCGTGGGCTTCATCGGCTTCTCCCTGCTCACCTCGTGGAAGGGCGGGCTCAACCTGATGAGCCGCAACATCTACGACGCGTTCGCCTCCTACGAGCTGTCCACCATCCCGCTGTTCATCCTCATGGGCCAGATCGCCTTCAACTGCGGCATCTCACGGCGGCTGTACGAGACCGCCTACCGCTTCCTGGGCGGCACGCGCGGCGGCCTGGCCATGGCCACGGTCTCGGCCTGCACCGCCTTCGGCGCGGTCTGCGGCTCCAGCCCGGCCACGGCGGCCACCATGTCCACGGTGGGCATCCCGGAGATGAAGCGCTACGGGTACGCCAACTCCCTGGCCGCGGCCTCGGTGGCGTCCGGCGGCAGCCTGGGCATGATCATGCCGCCCTCGGTGGTGCTCATCATCTACGGCGTGCTCACCGAGCAGTCCATCGGCGCGCTGTTCGTGTCCGGCATCCTCCCGGCCATCCTGCTGACCGCGCTGTTCGTCATCGGCATCGACATCCAGTGCCGCATCAACCCCAAGCTCGGCCCCAAGGGGGACCCGTACACCTGGAGCGAGAAACTCCGCTCCCTGGCCAACCTGATCGACACCATCCTGATCTTCATGCTGGTCATCGGCGGCCTGTTCTGGGGGCTGTTCACCCCCACGGAGGCGGCCAGCATCGGCGTCATCGGCGTGCTCGCCCTGGCCGTCATCAAACGGCAGCTCTCCTGGAAGGCGTTCGTCAACTCGCTGCACGAGACCCTGCGGACCTCCTGCATGGTGCTGGTGCTCATCGCGGGCGCGGTGGTCTTCGGCAAATTCCTGGCCGTGACCCGCATCCCCTTCGACATCGCCAACTGGGTGTCCTCCTTCGACATGCCCTCGTTCGCCATCATGGGGGCCATCATCCTGATCTACTTCATCGGCGGCTGCTTCATGGATTCCCTGGCGCTCATCATGCTGACCATCCCGGTCTTCTTCCCGGTGGTCATGGACATGGGCTACGACCCCATCTGGTTCGGCATCATCATCGTGCTGGTCGCGGAGATGGGCGTCATCACCCCGCCGGTGGGCATCAACGTGTACGTGGTCTTCGGCATGTGCCAAAAAATCGCGCCCGACGTGACGCTGGAGGACGTGTTCAAAGGCATCCTGCCCTTCATGCTGTCCATCGTCACCGGCATCGCCCTGCTCTTCATCTTCCCGCAGATCATCCTGTTCCTGCCGGGGCTGATGTATTGACGGCCGCAAACACCGTCCACAAGAAAGGGCCGTCCATGGGGCGGCCCTTTTCGTTCACTGTGAACGGAATCGATATCGGCGGCCGTCAGTACAGCCACTGCACGTCCGGCTCGGGCCGTGGCGGAATGGCCCTGTATCGGTGCGCCGGTTCCCCGAGCATGAGCGCCCCGTACACGGTCGAGCCGTCGGGCACGCCCAGGGCCTTGCCGACGCGCGGGTCGTGCGCCGCGGCGGCCATCAGGTATCCGCACCAGCACCCGCCCAGCCCGGCGGCATGAGCGGCCAGGTCCAGGTAGGTGATCGCAATGACCGCGTCTTCGCGGGGAGTGATGCCCGCCACCGGGCCATAGGCCACGGCCAGGGCCGGGGCATGGCGGCAGACCAGGTCCAGGCCGTCGTCAAAGGCGCGCACGATGCCCGACAGATGCAGATGCCCGGCCATGGGGCTGTCCGCCTCGACCTCGCCGCGCATCCACTCCACCACCACACCCGCCAACTCGGCCACCTTCTCCCGGGTGGACGCCACCAGCCACCGGGCGGACCGGGCGTTGTGGCCCGACGGGCAGTATTCGACGACGGACAAAAGGCGCGCCAGCAACGCCTCGTCCACGGCCCGGTCCTTGAAGAAGCGCACGGAACGCCGTCCCTTGAGAAACTGTTCCGCCTGCTCCAGGCTAACGGCCATGGACCGCTCCAGGGGCACGCTCTTGACCGGGAACCGCGCCAGGCGCAGGGCACCCGAGGGGCAGACGGCCACGCAATGGCCGCAGGACAGGCAATACGCCTGCTTCTTCTCATGCGGCACGGGGAGCGTTCCCTTGGTGAACTCGATGCACCCCGCAGGGCATTCCGCGGCGCAGCGCCCGTCGCCGTTGCATTTGTCCGGGTCAACAGTAAAAAGGGGCATGATTCACTCCCTGATGACGGTTTACGATTTCGGCCATGCCGAAAACTACGCCCGGACGCCATCCGGGTCAATGATTCCCCGGCCGCCGCCCGGCGGCGCACGGGGGCGTTGACCGCCATGCCGAATTCCCGTATTTCCTGAATCCGTCGGCGGTGCCGAACGCGGCACGGCCCTCTTTCGACGTCACGGCCCGCATCGGGCACGGAAATATAAACGAGGTTTTTCATGAGCGCCAAAGGTGACACCCCGGAAAAAGGCAAGGATTTCATCCGCCAGATCATCGACAGGGACCTGGAGGACGGCAAGTACGGCGGCCGCGTGCATACGCGCTTCCCGCCCGAACCCAACGGCTACCTGCACATCGGGCACGCCAAGTCCATCTGCCTGAACTTCGGCATCGCCCGCGACTACCAGGGCAAATGCAACCTGCGCTTCGACGACACCAACCCGGTCAAGGAAGAGATCGAGTACGTGGACTCCATCCGCGAGGACGTGCGCTGGCTCGGCTTCGACTGGGACGCCAACCCCTTTGCCTCGGACTACTTCGAAAAGCTCTACTGCATCGCCGAGCTGTTCATCAAGATGGGCAAAGCCTACGTGGACCACCAGAGCGCCGACGAGATCCGCGCCACGCGCGGCACCCTCACCGAGCCGGGCATCGACTCGCCCTACCGCGACCGGACCCCCTCGGAGAACCTCGACCAGTTCCGCCGCATGCGGGCGGGCGAGATGAAGGACGGCGAGTGCATCCTGCGCGCCCGGATCGACATGAGCGCCCCCAACGTCATGCTGCGCGACCCGGCCCTGTACCGCATCAAGCACGCCGACCACCACCGCACGGGCGACGCCTGGTGCATCTACCCCATGTACGATTTCACCCACGGGCTGTCCGACGCCATCGAGGGCATCACCCACTCCGTCTGCACCCTGGAGTTCGAAAACAACCGCCCGCTCTACGACTGGTGCGTGGACACGCTCATGGCCGGGCTGAAGCACCCGGAACTCTTCGGCAGACACGCGGATATATATAATGAATTGGCCGCACTGCCCGGCTTCAACCAGCGCCCCTACCAGTTCGAGTTCGCCCGCCTGAACATCACCGGCACCGTGCTCTCCAAGCGCAAGCTCATCCAACTGGTGCGGGAGGGCCACGTCTCGGGCTGGGACGACCCGCGCATGCCCACCATCTGCGGCTTTCGCCGCCGGGGCTTCACCCCGGAGTCCATCCGCGACTTCTGCGACCGCATCGGCGTGGCCAAGGCGGACTCCACCGTTGAATACGCCCTGCTCGAGCACTGCCTGCGCCAGGACCTGAACGAACGCGCCCCGCGCTACATGGGCGTGCTGGACCCGGTCAAACTGGTCATCGAGAACTATCCCGAGGACCAGGTGGACGAGTTCACGATTCCGCTCCATCCCGAGGACGAATCCTTCGGCGCCCGCACGGTCCCGTTCTCCCGTGAGCTGTGGATCGAACGCGCCGACTTCATGGAGGAGCCGCCCAAGAAATTCTTCCGCCTGGGACCGGGCCGCGAGGTGCGCCTGCGCGCCGCCTACTACGTCACCTGCACGGGCTATGAAAAGGACGCGGAAGGCCGGATCACGGAAATCCGCGCCACCTACGACCCCGCCACCAAGGGCGGCTGGTCCGATGACGGCCGCAAGGTCAAGGGCACCCTGCACTGGGTGTCGGCCCGGCACGGCCTCAAGGCCGAGATCCGCAACTACGGGAACCTGTTCACCACGGACAACCCCAACGCGCCGGGCGAGGGCAAGACCTTCATCGACTTGGTCAACCCGGACTCCCTGGAAGTGCTGCCCGAATGCCGGGTGGAACCCGCCATCAGGGACATGCCCGCGGGGACCAACTTCCAGTTCGAGCGCACCGGCTACTTCTGCGCCGACCTGCGCGACCACCGGCCCGGCGAAAACCTGGTCTTCAACCGCACGGCCACCCTGCGCGATTCCTGGGCCAAGATCCAGAAGCAGATAGGCAAATAGCCGCCGGTCCCGGCGCGCATGCCGGACGTGTTTTTCTGAAACAAGTAAAGCCCCGCAAGGGGCTTTACTTGTGGCGGCCATAAAATTAATGCGCTTTTTTTCACATCGCCGCTTGACATTGATTGTTCAATCAATCTATAGCTGAATCAACAGGCTGATTGTACAATCAATCGATATGAAAAACCGAGGTACCATGACCAAGAAGGAAGCCATACTCCGAGCCGCCCAGGAAGCCTTCGGCGAACTGGGATTCACCGCCGCCACCGTCAAGGACGTGGCGGGCAGGGCGCAGGTTTCCTTCGGCCTGGTCTCGCACTACTTCGGCAGCAAGCAGGAGCTTTACCTGGCCGCCGGTTTCGACATGGCGGACAAGCTTGTCTCCTGCCTTACACAGGCGACTTCCGGCGACTATACAGGGCTGGAGGCCGTGGAGCGGTACATGACCGCGTACTTTCAATTTACGGAGGAACACAGGCTGCGGTTTCCGATTCTGCTCCGGTGTTCTCCGTTCAGCCACGTCGAGGCAAGCGTGGACGCGGCCAAGGTGGCCGACAAGTTCACCGTCTTCATCGACGAGCTGAAACGCTGCGTGACCAACGGCATGCAGGACGGATCGATCCGCCCCCTTCCCGTGAAGGAGACCGCGTTGATCATCTACGGCAACATCGTGGGTTCCGTCCGAACCAATCTTCTCACTCCCTATGAAACCGGGAGGATATTCGAGGAGACCATCAAGCACGTTGTCCGCAGCCTCAAAAACAGCCCCGGCCAGGACGGCTGTTGATAAAACACCTGGCACGTCGACGGCAGGAACTCGCAGACTGACCGACACAAAGTTTACACAGAAGAGGACACAGACATGTTTACCAACCTTACGGCATCCCGCATACTGGAGATCATCCTGGGCAGCCGGACATGGCTGAACTATATCGACTCATTCAAGACCTGGTCCCAGGATTGGACCCGCAACCAAAACTCTTAGCCCGATCGGATCACCTCCTAAAGGCATCGGAATGGACCGCAACCCACACCTGAACGCCTGACAGATACGATTCGGACAGACCTCCCCGGCTATGCCGGGAATACGGGGAGCCGCCAAGGCGGCTCCCCTTCCTTCTTTTACTCCCCCGCCACTCCTGTCGCATTGCGACACTTATGTAGCATCCGTTGCACAAAAATGTCGCATGCGACATGCTCTGTCGCATGCGCGACAGGTATTCCCAAATACGAAAACCAATTATAAGTCTTAGAAATTACACCTAATCACGCCCCTAATTCCATCCTGGCACGCCAGTTGCTGAATCCCTCGCAGTGCTGCGCCGCAGTACATCACCACAAACATGTGCGGGAGGGCAAAATGTTTGAAAAGAATGTAACCAAGGTAGTTCAGGACTGCATTCTCGACAGCGGCATCCAGGCCAAGGACGTGGCCGAAAAGATCCAGAAGCCGTACTCCACTCTCATGCGCGAAATCAACCCGTTCGACGTCAGCGCGAAGCTGGGCGCCGAAACCTTGCTGGAAATCATGAAGGTGACGCATGACATCCGGCCCCTGCAGTTCATGGCGACCGAAATGGGCCTGACCCTGAACAAGGGCAGCGCCTAGTTCCGGGCACTCCTCACCCCGGCAGCGGAAGCATTGCAGGAAAGCCGGGCCGTCTCGCATCGCAACCACGAGTCGGCCCGGCTTTTTCGCGCCCTCCCGCCCGGCACCGATTCAATGCGAAAACCGCAACGCGATCGACCGGCATGCCCTTGCCAAATACGGGAGGGAAACGTAGTGTGATCAGAGTGCCGAACCGTTTACCGGCACCGAGGACCACAGACCGATGCTGCCAGATTCAAACACAAAACTGGTCAGAGCCCACTCGCTCAGCCGTCGCGCCGCCATTGCCCAGATGGCCATCATCGGCGCCATCGTCCTGTGCTTCACCGCGGCCATCGTCTTCTTCACCGGCTACCTGCTCAAGAAACGCCTGGCCGAAGAGGCCGAAAGCATCTCGCACCTGGCCAAGACCAGCCTGGCGTCCGCCGTCTGGCAGGTGGACCACTCCTCGGCCCGCGACTTCATCGAGGCCGTGCTGCAAAACAACGACGTGGTCTTCGCCGAGGTGGTCACGGGCAAGGAGATCATGGCCCTCAAGACCCGGCCGAGGTTCGCGGGCAAGGAATTCAATTTCTTCCGCAACAAGGACGAATATCTTTCAAGCACCGTGGAAATCCGCAAATACGGAGATTGGATCGGCTCCTTCAACCTGGTGGTGTCCACGGCCGGATACCGCAGCGACCTGCTCCTCTACGCGGGCGGCATCATCGGGCTTGCCCTGCTGCTCATCGCGGCCATATTCCTGACCTCAACGCACTTCACCCGGAAAAACATCTTCGCCCCGCTCAAAAAACTGGAGGAATCGGCCATCATCATCGCCGACGGGGACCTCAACGGCCACATCGACACCTCCGCACCGGGGGAACTGGGCAACCTGGCTCGGGCCATCGACGACATGCGCGAATCGGTCCTGTTGCTCATCCGCGACCTGAGCGACGCCAACGAGAAGCTGAAGAACCAGCATGAGATGCTCGAAACCATGGTCAGGGAGCGAACCGAGGAACTCAACAGCAAGAACGCCTCCCTGAACGAGGCCATCGAGGAGTTGCGGAACGCCAAGCGCGAGGCGGAAGTCGCCAATATCGCCAAGTCGAGCTTCCTGGCCAGCATGAGCCATGAAATCCGCACGCCCATGAACGCCATCCTCGGCATGGCCGACATCCTGTGGGAGACGCAGCTCACCAAGGAACAGGCCAAGTACGTGGAGGTGTTCCGCACCGCGGGCGAAAACCTGCTGGAAATTCTCGACGACATCCTGGACCTGTCCAAAATCGAGGCCGGGCACATGGAACTGAACAACCGCTGGTTCTCGCTCAACGAGTGCATGGACAAACTCTGCTCCATCATCCAGCCCAAGGCGGAGCAGCGGAAGCTCGAACTCACCTGCAACATATCCCCTGAGATCCCGGACCAGTTGAAGGGCGATCCAACGCGGCTCAGGCAGATCCTCATCAACCTGCTCGGCAATGCGGTCAAATTCACGGAAAAGGGATCCATCAACCTGACCGTGGAAACCATGCAGACCGCCCACGACAGGCTGCTCCTCCAGTTCTCCGTCCGGGACACCGGCGTGGGCGTGCCGGGCGACAAGCTTTCCTCCATCTTCGAGGCGTTCACCCAGGCTGACAGCTCCACCACCCGGCAGTTCGGCGGCACGGGCCTGGGCCTGACCATCAGCCGCGAGCTGGTCCAGATGATGGGCGGCCGCATCTGGGCGGAAAGCACGCCGGGCCAGGGAAGCACCTTCCATTTCACGGCCGCCTTCGACATCTCGCCCAGCGCCGAGGTACGGCTCATCACTGACCGGGACGCCTCCCAGGACGGCGCGGACCTGCCCGCCGCCAACATTCTCATGTTCGAGGACTCCAAGTACAACGCCTTCGTCATCCAGACCTACCTGAAGGGCACGCCCTGCTCCCTGACCGTGTGCGCCAACGGCCGGGACGGAATCGAGAAGTTCAAGGAAGGCAGTTGGGATTTGGTGCTCATGGACATCCAGATGCCCGTCATGGACGGCTACCAGGCCACGGCCGCCATCCGGCAGTGGGAGCGGGAAAGCGGACTCAAGCCCGCAACCATCATCGCCATGACAGCCTACGCCCTGAACGAGGACGCCGAGCGCTGCCTGGAGGCCGGAGCCGACCACCACCTGCCCAAGCCGGTCAAGAAAAGCGCGCTTTTCGAGGCCATCCGCCGGCTGGCGGCCGAAAAACAGGCATAACCGCACCGGAAGGCCATGCCCGATCATCGTCTCATCTGGTGCCACGGTTCCTTGGGGCTGCCCTGGGGGTCCAAGAGCACGGCCCTGGCCGAAACCGCGTCCGAGCTGGGCCTGGCCATGGAGGCCCCGGACCGCCGGGCGGAGATGCTGGCCGCCCTGCTGGAGACATCGGACCGGCCCGCAATCCTGGCCGGTTCGAGCATGGGCGGATACGTGGCCGCTGCCGTTGCCGCGCGCTTTAACGTGCGCGGACTCTTCCTGCCGGCCCCGGCCTTCCCTTCCCCGGCTACGCCGTGCATGTCTTTACCGGCCTGCCGACCGCTGTGACCGTGGTCCACGTCTGATCCGACGGAGGGGTGCCCGCCCCGCGCCGTCGCCCGCAATTCCCTTTTCTTTAAAGGGAATCAGCGCTCAACCATTTTCATGGTATGACATTTTGGTAAAAACAATGCGTCCAACCCTGAAAAAATACCCGAAGAAAACCGATTATCGTTGACGCAAAAATGAAAATGACGCTAACTTCGGTGTACATGGCAGAAAAATCCAACATGTGGGGGGTAAGCATGTTCGAGAAAAATCTGACCAAGAAAATGCAGGACGTTGTCCTTGAGGGACGCATCCCCGCCAAGGAGGTGTCCCGCGTCATCAGGAAGCCCTATTCAACGCTTCTTCGCGAGCTGAATCCGTTCGATTCGCACGCCAAGCTCGGGGCCGAAACCATGTTCGAGATCGTCAAGGCCACGCACAACGTCACGGTCCTTGAATTCATGGCCAGCGAGCTGGGGTACACCCTCATGCCCGCCCGGGACACGAAGACGGAAAAGCGCCGCGCATCCCGGACGGAGCGCGGCGGGACGATCACGATGTAACCCGCCCGCAACCCGTTTTTCGTCAAGGCTCCGGGCCGCGCCAGCGCTCCGGCACCCTGTCCGCACGCGGCCTGCGGACAACTTGCCGTTTCATTTTGACTTCCGGCAGTGATTGGTTTCTACTACCCGGAGCAAGTACTTATTTCCAAGGAGGAAGGGCATGTCCCAGGATACATTCAACAAGGCGCTGGCGGTGGGACGTCCGCCGAACGTCGTGCAGAACTTCCCCGGTTCCCGCGCCCTGATCGTCAGCGGCAAGGTCATCGACCGGGCCATGCGCGCCAAGGGCGGCGCCATGACCATCGCCGCCAACGGCCGCAATCTCTTCGTCATCGAAGGCGCCCTCAAGGCCGCGCAAAAAGCCAACGCCGCCATCATCATCGAAATCGCGCGCAGCGAAGCCACCTACTGCCCGACCACCCTGTGGAACGTCGCCCGCCGGGTTGATTACATCTGCAACAAATTCGGCATCACCATTCCGGTGGCCGTGCATGCGGACCATTATTTCATCAAGTCCTGGGACGGCGTCGAGGAAGCCAGGGCGGAAATCCCGTCCCTGTTCGCCACGGGCGTCACCTCCATCGCCATCGACGCCTCGCACATGACCGACGACCTCAACCTGCTGGCCAACCTGGCCATGGCCCCGGTGATCCCCTCCTGGGCCGGATACGAGACCGAAATCGGCGAGATCAAGGGCGAATTCGGCCTGTCCAGCCCGGTGGAGGCCAAGTTCCTGATGCAGGGCCTCAACGCCCACGGCCTGTGTCCCGACTGGATCGCGCTCAACAACGGCACCACCCACGGCATCGAGGCTTCGGGCCAGGGCATCCAGGTGGACCTGACCGCCGACATCCACAAGGCGCTCGAGCCGTACGGCACCTCCGGCGCACAGCACGGCACCTCGGGCAACGACTCCGACCGGCTGCGCGCCATCGCCGCCAAAACCGCCACCACCAAGGCCAACGTGGCCACCGCCCTGCAGATGATCAGCTGGGGCGTCAAGGTCAACGAGTTCGGCAACGCCATCATGGACGGCGATCGGTTCGACAAGATCCCGGGCCAGGGCGTGAACGAGTCCATCTGGGAAGAGATGGTCGCCTATGCCGACGCCAACTCCATCAAGGGCGGCAACTACAAGAAGCTCAACCTCGTGTTCGAGCGCCGCTGGCAGGGCCAGGACGAGGCCGCCCGCGAGCGCATGGTCCAAAGCGTCGAGGACTTTGTCCACGACCTGCTGGTCAACGTGTTCAACGCCAAAGACACCGCTCCTATCGCCTACGACCTGATCCTCCAGGCGGGTTCCTACGACCTCGGCCCCAAGGCCGAAACGTTCGAGGACCCGGCCGAATGGACCGAGGAAAAGATCAAGGCCCGCGCCGCGCAGATAGACACGGACAAGGGTCCGCACGGCGACTTTGACGATTAACCCCGGCTTGCGATAGCGGGGCGTATGCCGATGGCTGTTCGTTGCTCAGGCTTGTGACGGATGCCCCGGCTTGCGATAGCGGCGCATCTGCACATTTTTCGGCCTTGCCGAGTTCTCGCCGTATTGGAATACGGCTGCGGGTCGGCTGCGTCCGAGAAAATGCACCTCTGCACCACTCTCTCAAGCCTCACTGTGGTGTGATCGGTTGATAGAACTAACCCCGTCATTACACAGTCCTTCCCCCCCAAAAAAAAGCCACCACCAAGCGCCAAAAGCCCCTGCCGGATTCATCCGGCAGGGGCTTTTCAGCGACCGCGTTCGGAAAGCGCCTCGCACGAAGGCCCTCTTTTCCCCCCGCCGCAGTGAGGCTTGGGAGAGTGGGTCGAATGTGCATTTTCTCGGAGGGGGCTTTCACCGCAGCGTACACCCCGTACGTGAGGGTGAAAGCCCCCTCCGAAAAATGTGCAGGCGGCCCGCTATCGCAAGCCGGGTCGGCGAGCGTCCAAAAAAGGGCCGCCCTTTCTGGGCGGCCCTTTTTTGGGCGCTAACGCCGCGCTTCAACAGTCATGCCGGGCTTAAGCTCGTAGAGCTTGCCGAAGATTTCGACGGGCACGACCTTGTCGCCCTTGTGGTAGGCGGTCATGTTCACGCGGTCCGCCTCGATGCTCAGATCGAACCAGATGGACCGGCGGATGAACGAGAGATGCATCTCGCCCCAGTGCTCGGGCAGGTCCGGGTCCACGCGCATGGGAGAGGAGGACATGTTCAGACCCGCGAAGTCCTGCTTGACCACCTCGATGGTCCCGGCCATGACGCCGGTATGAATGCCCTCGATGGTGGTTCCGCCCTGGGTGTCCCGGATGTCCGAGGTCATGGCCTCCATAAACCAGTCCCAGGAGATGTTGGACGGGTAGATGTACTTGGCAACGACCGCATGCACCACCTTGGAAAGGGTGGAGCCGTGGCTGGTCCGTTGCTCGTAGAAATCGTAGTTGTCCTTGAGCAGCTTGAGAGGATCGTCCACCTTGTAGCCGAGTTGGTTCAGGATGCGGGCCACCTCCTCCGGCTCCAGAATATACCAGGTCATCAACGTGTCGGCCTGCTTGGCCACCTTGTACCTGTCCGGGCTGTCGCCCTCGGCCTTGAGGATGCGGTCCATGCGGTGGATGGAATAGAACCGCTTGCGGTAGCCGTCCCAGTCCAGTTCCGCCAGGTCCATGTACCCGTCGAACTGGCTGACGATGCCGTCTTCGGTCATGATCACGTTGAGCTTGGTGGTCATGTCGCGCCACTTGTCGATTTCCGCATCGGACAGGCCGATCCGGGCGGCCACCCGGTGCCGGGACTTGGAAGGCAGATCCTCCAGGATTTCCAGGGAGCGCTCCATGAGCCAGACGACCATGATGTTGGTGTAGGCGTTGTCCCTGACGCCCGGCTCGTCGGTGCCCGGCATCTTCTCGTGGAACTCGTCCGGCCCCATGACGCCGTCGATGTGATACTTGCCCGTGGACTCGTCATAGGTGGCGATGGAACCCCAGAACCGGGCTATGTCGAGCATCATCTCCGCGCCGTAGTCGCGCAGGAAGGTCTGGTCGCCGGTCCACGACACGTAGCGCCAGGCGTTGACGAACACGGCGATGGACACGTGCCGCTGGCGGCGGGACAGGTCCGGCCCCCAGTTGTCGGCATCGGGGTTGTAGTGGACCTCCTGGGTTTCCTCGCCGCCGTCGTCGGCGGTCTGCCACGGGTACATGGCCCCGGAATAACCGTTCTCGCGGGCGTACTCCCGGGCCGCATCCAGCCGGTTGTAGCGGTACATGAGCAGGGCCTTGGAAATCTCCGGGAAATTGGAATCGAAGAACGGCTGGATGTAGACCTCGTCCCAGAAGATGTGGCCCCGGTACGCCTCGCCCGACAGGCCGCGCGCGGGCATGCCCGCGTCCCGGTTGGCGTTGTGGGGGCTGGCCGTGACCAGCAGGTGATAGATGTGCAGCCGGACGATGCGCTGAACGAACCGGTCTCCGGTGATGCGGATGTCCGCCTTCTGCCACAGCCCCTTCCAGTTCTTGGCGTGGGGACCATGCACGCCCTTGTAGGTTTTGACCCCCTTGAGGCCGTCCAGGCAGAGATCCTTGAGATTGCCGGGCCGCCGGTCGAGCGAGGTCCGCACATAGACGAACTTCTCGATGGAGTAGCGGTGGTTCTCCTTGGCCCCGACCTGCATCACCTCCGAGACCTTGGACCTGTCGCGGGTCACTTCCTTTCGCAGGGTAATCTCCTTGCCGTCCTCCAAAGCCCGCGACTTGGAGACCATGAGTATCTGGTAGCGCGAATGGGAGGTCTCCACGTGCAGATAGACGCCGTCCCCGGCCTTGCCGCTGGACACCCTGTTCAGGTGCTGGGTGTTGAGGCTCGAATACCGGGCCACGCCGTCGTTCCCGACGTTGCCGTCCAGCGAGGAACGGATGGTCAGCTTGGCCGAGTAGTTGAGCGGCGTGAAGTCGAACTTGAGCGCCAGCAGGTGGGGATCGGCCATGGAGGCCACGCGGCGCGACGAAACGCGGGTGATGCGGCCCACCTTGTCCTTGACCACCATGTGCCGCTCCATGACGCCTTCGTGCATGTTCAGGCTGTGGCAGTAGCTCAGGATTTCCTGGGACAGCGGGCTGGTGTAGTCGCCGGACCCGATCTTGTATTCCACGGGCAGCCAGTTGGGGCAGTTGACGAAATCATTGTTCCATATCTCACGGCCCTGGACCTGGCTCGGCGTCTTGTTGAACACGCCGGAAATGTAGGTGCCGGGGTAGAAATAATAGGAGGAGCATTCGCACTCGTAGGCCCCGCGCGTGCCCAGGTAGCCGTTGCCCACGGTGGTCATGGTCTCGCGCAGCTTCTCGTCGCCCGGCTCGAACCCGTGGTAGGTGAGAGACCACTCGTCCGTGGCCATGCCCGACTCGAACCACTCGTTGAGTTCGTCCACGGTGATCTCGCCGAGGTCGGAGATTACCCGGTCCGCCCCGAAGCGCATGAGCAACTCGCCGGGCACGTTGCGGGCCACGCCGAGCGTCATGCCGAAGTTGCCCGCGCAACCGGCCTGGACACCGGAAATGGCGTCCTCCACCACCACGCATTCACCGGGCCGCAGCCCCATGCGCTCGGCGGCGGTGACGAAGATGTCCGGCTCGGGCTTGCCCTTGAGCTCCAAATCGGCGGAAACCACGCCGTCCACCTGGGTGTCGAACAGACCGCCCAGGCCCGCCAGGTCGATGACCAGGGAGCAGTTGCGGCTGGACGTGGCCAGGCCGATCCGCACATCCTGGGACCTGAGTGTCTTTATCAGCTCCACGGACGACTGGAAAACCTCCGGTCCCTCCTCCCTGAGTATCTCCTTGAACAGCTCGTTCTTCCTGTTGCCCACGGCGCAGATGGTCTCGAACCCGGGCGGATCTTCCGGGGTACCGGGGTCCAGCCGGATGTTCCGCGACTTGAGGAAGCTCAGGACGCCCTCGAACCGGGGCTTGCCGTCAACGTACTGCTGATACTCCGCCCGCCGGTCAAACGGTTCGAACGGGGTGCCCGTTTCCTCCGCATGGTGCTTAAGAAATTCGTTGAACGAGGTTTCCCACGCCTGCGCGTGGACGCGGGCGGTTCGGGTGATGACGCCGTCAAGGTCGAATATGACGCCTTTGAGGGTAATGTTCGGCACAGAACGCTCCTTGTTGCCTGGGATACTCCGACGGCACTACAGCGTGCCCAGTATGGCCACCAGCATGTCGGGTTCCGGGACGATGACCGCGTTGGCCGTCAGCCCGGCGACCCGTTTCGCCAGATCCCGGTTCCGGGTGACGTAAATGGCCCGCGTGTCCGGGGCCAGCTCCAGGGCGGCCTCCAGCATGGGCACGTCCGATCCGGTGTCCCCGCAGATCAGGTGCGGTCCCCGGAACATCTGAAAATCCAATTCCGCGTTGAGAAAACGGACCCCGTCGCCCTTGTCGAAATCCTTGAGCCCGTCGCCCTCGGTCTCCACGGTGAGGATGATTTCCACGTCCAGGCCCGTGTCCTCGATGCGGAAGTTCAGGTCCTCCGGGTCGAGTTCAGCCACCAGGGCCCGCAGGGTGGCTATGAAGGCGTCGGATTCGGCCTCGTCCACGGACCGGCCGAGGTCCTGCCGGGCCACGGTGGTTTGGCCGAACTTGAACTGAAGCCCGGACCCGATGAGGGTGAACTTCTCGTACTCGGGCCGCGAGGTCAGTTCCGTGAGCCGCCCGTTCAGGACGTCGATGGCCGCCTGTTTTTCCGGGGAAATGGGCAGCCGCCTGACCCGCCCTTCCAGGTCCAGGCACTCACGCCCCTTGGACGCGGCGTAGTAGATCTCTCCTTCCGGGTTGACGCTGATTTCGATCAGCCCCTCCAGCGGGGCCGAGGTCAGGACAACCGGGACGGCCGCCTTGTCGCGGGCGAACCGCGAGAGAAAGACCGCGTTGTACGCGGACTGGATGGAGGTAAGGTAGCGGGCGCAGTAGTTGTTCACCGTCCCGTCCCGGTCGGTGATGAAGGTGTTGATGTCCAGTCCGGCCAGGAGATCGCGCCCGGCCGCCACATGCTCCGCGAATCCGGGATGCAGGTCGGCGAGAAGCTCCAGAAAGGCGTCCTCGCCCTTTTCGAGATAATACAGGTCCTTTCTCAGCTCGTTGATCTCGTAGTCCATGTCCAGGGAAATGGTCCGATCCCCGGAAAGGACGAGTTCCTTCCGGCCCTCCTTGCCGGGCACGGCCTCGAGCGCGGCAAGGGCGTTGTCCAGGGAAGGAACGGCCTCCGCACCGGACTTCCCGGCCAGGATCTCGCCCACGGCCCGATAGCGCACCCGGCGGGTCTCGCCCATGAGCGCATAGAAATCCTTGAGGGTCATCAACTCGCTGCGTTCGATTTCCGGCATGGTCTTCCTCCTCAATACTCTATGCGCACCGTGTAGTTGACGACCGTGCCTTCCTTCCCGGCGGAAGGCGGCAGTCCCTTGAGATGAAACGCGATGGTGGAGGCATCCGTTTCGGTGTAGCTGGCGTCGGCGGACACCACCTTCCACTGGCCGGGGAAGGTTTCCCTGAGGGTCAGGTCCTGGGGAACCTTCTTTCCGTTGCTCACGGTCACGGCCCAGCCGATCTCGAAGGCGTTCTTCCCGACCTTCTTGTAGGCGGTCTGCCTGCGCTCCACGTTCACGTCAAAGGACCGGCCCAGCGCGAGCCTGACCTCGCCGCCCTCGGCCACGTGGCCCAATTCGGCCTCGCCCGCCAGAAGATGGTGGCCATCCGTGGTGGGCATGAAGACCCGCACCTTGCCTGCGGGAAGGGGACGTCCGAGATGGTTTTCCGCCAGGTTGCGGAAGGTCAGCACCGACTCGACGCCCTGACTGATCCCGCCGCTGCGCTGGCCCGTGCCCGCGTGGTAGCGGCTGACCAGCTTCTGCTCCACCGGAATGGCGGAGGCAGAGAACAGGCTGATTTGCCGCGCGCCCTGCGACGGCAGGGTCACGACCCGGTCCAGTGAATAGACATGGTATTCCGAGAACGCCTCCTCCGCTGCGCCGCCGGCCGCGTCCGGGGACGCCTCCATGGCCAGCACGGGCTGGGCCATGCGCGCCATCTTGTAATTCTCCGGGGCGCGCCGCACGTCGCCGGCCACCAGTCGGAGGTCGGCCCCGGTGAACCCGTAGCCCGATGTGTTGGTCACCGTGGCCCACGCCTCCAGATCGGCGGCATTGCCGTCGGCCCCGACCATCATGGTGTAGTCGGCCCGCCAGGACAGGCCGCCCATCAGGTAGTGCAGGGCCACGTTCCGCCGCCCCTCGGTCTCGTTGTCCGTGGTCAGGGTCAGGGTGGGCTTCGTGTCGAACCCCTTGGGCAGCTCGGGCAGGACAAGGGCCTCGTAGGAGCCCACGTAGACCTCCTTGCCCATGGCGAACACGGGCCGGTCAACATTGGAGAGCAGCGTGGCCTTTCGCAGGATGCGCGCGTTGGCGTCGGCCGGGTCGGGCAGGATGACGCTCAACTCCTTGCCCACGTACATATCGAGCAGGTTCGCGGGCGTGATGGGCCGGTAGGTGTACTGTATGTCCTGCACGGCCATGCCCGGCGCGGCCGCCCGGATGGACGAGGGGTCCAGGGTGGCGGGCACGTCGGAAAAGATGACGGCCGCAGGCCCCTGGGGAAGGGTGACGGTACGCATCTCGCGGACCTGGGCGCGGCCGGAATTGTACACGGCGACAAAGGCGTTGTTTCCCCCGGCCTGTGAAACGGCGGGGGCGAGGAGAAAGAAGAGCAACAGGACGGCGACGGGAGCGAGGGGTGAACGGATCATCATGCCTCCGTATAAAGAGAGTGACTGGTGGACGGGTGGACCTTACCGGACATTGTTTTTGAAGATACACTCCCCCGATTGTTTTTGCAAAAAAATAACAATAAAAAAACCGCGCACAAAACGGCGTCCCGGAACCGTTGGCCGTGCCGGCCTCGGCCTTTGGCACTGATCGAGGGCCGCACTTCCCATGGGCCGCACCGGGCATTACCCTCTCGCCAAAAAGAATGATTCCTGCTAAAAACCCTCAGCAATGAAAATTCTCATCGTCACCGATTCCGGTTCAACGATCGCCCAACTGACGGTGATCCTCAACGGGGCCAACTATATGGACGTCAGCGCCGTCGTCACCCTGGACGAGGCCATGACCTTCATGAAGCGCGCCTCGAGCCGAGGCGAACCCGTTGACCTGGTCCTCATCGACCTCGACAATTCCGCCGCCGACGGGCTGGTCGCCACCCTGACCATCAAGTCGCACCGCGAATTCGAGGACGTGCCCATCATATCCATAACGGCCGACGACAGCGCCCGCGTCCTGGACCGCGCCTTTGCCGCCGGGGCCTCGGACTATCTGGTCAAGCCCGTGGGCAAGACCGAGTTGCGCGCCCGGGTTCGGTCCGCCCTGCAGCTGCGACGGGAAATGATAAAAAGGATGCTCCGCGAGCAGGAACTGGAACGGCTGGCCCGACAGCTGGAAAGGATGTCCAACCTGGACGGGCTGACCAGCCTGGCCAACCGGCGGTGCTTCGACGACACCCTGGTGCGGGAATGGGTCCGCAACGGACGCGAGGACCTGCCCCTGGGACTGCTGATGATCGACATCGACTATTTCAAGCAGTACAACGACGCCCTCGGCCACGTGGACGGCGACGCCTGCCTGCGCACCGTTGCCGAAGCCATCAGCCGGGCAACCCGCCGACCCGCCGACCTGGTGGCCCGGTATGGCGGCGAGGAGTTCGCCATCATCCTGCCGAGCACCGATTTCGCGGGCGCGAAGGCCGTGGCGGACAACATCCACGCCAACCTGGCCGAGGTTCACCTCGACCACCCCAATTCGCAAATCGGCAACGCAGTGACCGTGTCCATCGGCGTGGCCTCGGGCGTTCCCTCCTGCGGCACCACGCCCGAGCACCTGCTGAACGCCGCGGACCGCGCCCTGTACCAGGCCAAGCAGTCCGGCCGGAACCGGACCGAAGGCATCGCCCTCCCCGAGCCGGAAGCAGCCCGCCAATAACGGACCATGCCGTCCCTCTTGCAATATCGCGCACCGGCCGCGCCCCCGCTCCCCATATAAAGGGACGAGGGCCGCACGCTCCGGGGGGTTGCGCGCGGCCCTCATCAAACAGGGATGGGCAAGCAGGGATCCGCAAGGTTCGGACCCCCAACTCGAACAATGAAAATCTATCTCAGGAAATGAATGGAAAGATAGGACCCGCAGCAGGGGCAGACCTTGACCGGGGACACCGTCTCCGCGTCATCCACGATGACCGCCTCCCAGGGGAGAAAACCGTCCAGGGTATACTGGACCATCAGCCTGTGACCGCACTTGCAAAACCTCTCCTGCATGACGCTCTCCTTTATATGCCGCACCGAAGTGCCTCTGATGTTGTTTTGGACTCAACGTGACTCTTTAATAAACGCCCCCGACATTTTTTGTCAACTAATTTTTTACACTTTGTTTTGTTTTTTTCTACATTTCATTTTTGCCCCGATAAAACCTATTATTTCAAGCATAAAAAGCCCCGGCAGCGCGTGCGCTGCCGGGGCCGACGGGTTCATGTGAAATAATAACCGCTACCGATATTCCCGCGACGACCACAGGACCCGGCCGATGACGCGGACGTTCTCCAACTCGTCGCCGGACAGGTGGATGGGCGAATAGTCCACGTTGTCGCTGCGCAGCACCAGTGTGCCGGGCAGCCGCTCCACGCGCTTGACCATGACCGTGTCCTCCACGCCCACGGCGTAGATGCCGCCGGAGAGCACATCGGAACGGGACTGGTCGATAAGCACCATGTCCCCTTCCCTGATCTCGGGCTCCATGGAATTGCCGACGACCTCCATGAGCACCATGTTGGTCGGATTGCCCCGGCCATGCAGCCATTCCGAGCGAAAGGAATAATACCCTTCCACCTGTCCGTCGGTCTCGAATGAGCCGCCGCCCGCGCACAGCCGGGCGCGCACCTTGGGAATCTGCTCGTAGTACGGGCCATTGTCGGAAGCGGCCGCGGCGGCCTCGGGCCGGGGCAGCCCCTTGCCCTGCTCCAACCACAGCGGGTTCAGCCCGAACCGGGCGGACAGGTCCAGCAGCCAGCGGGCCGGGACGGCGTTCTTTTTCTTGGCCAAAGACACCGCGGCCCGGCCTACGTTCAGCTCGCGCGCGAGCTGGGACTGATTTTTGATCTCGGTCTCGGAACACAACCTCCGAAAAAAGTCCTCGAATCCGTTACTCATTGTTGCGCCTTGGTTGATGAATGTGTTGCTCTATGGCCACGGTGTTTAACAATAATTAACTTTGACGTCAATTATATTTTCAGTTTTCTTTGCCGCTGTGATGAAAAGGTATCCGGGTGCCGGAGGCCGTGCGTTTTCCCGCCTGGAATTCGAGCGCAACGCACCGCCCGCGCGGGAATCGAAGCCCGACCGGAAGGATGCGGACGCCCCGCTGTCGGGCACCGGGCTATTCGATCAGGTCCTTGTAGTCCATGGAGGCCGCCACCACCGACTTGAGGCTGAAGTTCAGCTCCAGCCGTTCCAGGCTGACGTCGTCCAGGACCACCTCCACGGGCTGTCCCAGGGTGAAGGCCCGGCCCGTGCGCTCGCCCACCAGCATTTCCCGCTGGGGCCAGTAGGTGTAGTAGTCGTCCTCCATGGAGGACAGGCGGACCATGCCTTCGGCCATGACTTCCTTGAGTTCCACGTAAAAGCCGTAATCCGTGATGTGCGAGATGACTCCGTTGAAGGCCTCGCCGATCTTGTCGCGCATGAACAGGACCGTGACCCGTTTCAGGATTTCCCGCTCCGCGTCCATGGCCACCCGCTCGCGGCCGGAAAGATGGCCGGCCACGTTGAACAGCTTCTTGCGGCCCGGGAAAGGCTGCGGCGCGCCGCCCTCCCCGGCGGCCAGGGCCGCCTTGACCAGCCGGTGGACCACCAGGTCGGCGTAGCGACGGATGGGCGAGGTGAAATGGGCGTAGGCGTCCGAAGCCAGGCCGAAATGCCCCTCGTTTTCCGGCGAATACTTGGCCTGCTTCATGGAACGCAGCAGCATGCGGCTGACGATGTACTCCTTGCCCGTGCCCCGCACGGAGGCCACCAGCATCTGGAGCTGCTTGGGCGTCATCTCCTTGGGCATGGTGACGGACTTGTCCGTGCGCGACAGCAGGCGGAACAGGTTCTTGAGCTTTTCCTCGTCCGCCGGGGGGTGGATGCGGAACAGGCACGGCAGTTCGCGCTCCTCCAGGAAGCGGGCCACGGCCTCGTTGGCCGCGATCATGAACTCCTCGATGATCTGGTTGGCGAAGGTCCGGGCCTTGGGCCGGATGTCCGCGGCGTCCCCCTGGGCATCGAAGAATATCTCCGGCTCGGGCAGGTCGAAGTCCACGGAGCCGCGCCGCTGCCGCAACAAATTGATCTTGCGGGCCAGTTCCTCGGCCAGTTCCAACATGGGCAGCACCGGCCCCACCCGCTTGCGGGCGGCCGGGTCCTTGTCGAGCACCGCCTCCTTGACCTGGGTGTAGGTCAATCGGGCGTGGCTGCGGATGACCGCCGGGAAGACGTCGGCCTTCACGGTCTCACCCTGGGCGTTCGTGTCCATGCGGACCACCATGGTCAGCCGCTTCACGTCCGGGTTGAGCGAGCACAGGCCGTTGGACAGCCGCACCGGGAACATGGGCTCCACGGACCGGGGGAAATAATAGGAATTGCCGCGCTCCAACGCCTCGCGGTCCAAGGACGAGCCTTCGGGCACGTAGTGGGCCACGTCGGCGATGGCCACCCACAGCCGGTACCCCTTGCGCGAGCGCTCCACCAGGATGGCGTCGTCGAAGTCCCGTGCCGTGGCCCCGTCGATGGTCACGAAGGCCAGGCCGGACAGGTCGCGGCGGCCCTTGAAGTCGTTTTCCGACGGCTCGGGCGGCAGGGCCTCGGCCTGGTTCAGGGACCCGGACGGGAACCGGGTGCGGATGTTGTGGTTGGACTTGACCAGGGCCTCCTGCACGGAAACGTCGGTCTCGGGGCCGAGTACCCTGGTGATCTCGCCCTCCCACATGGTGGCGTCGATCTTGTCGCCGGGGGCGCACAGGGCCACGTCGCCCGGCCTGGGCGCCAGGGCCGGGTCCTTGAGTTTGGCGATGATGCCGAAGCCGAGCCTCGGATCGGACGGACGGCACAGCCAGTCGCCGCCGGACATCTTCTTGAATATCTTGACGGGCAGGACCTTGCGCCCCCGCTCCAGGATGCGGACGATGCGCCCTTCCGCGTTGCGCCCGCGCCGGGCCTCGCCGATGACGGACACGACCACCTTGTCGCCGTGCCACGCATCATTCAGGTCGCGCTGGTTGACGAAGATATCGTTGCGCCTGCCGTCCTCGGGCACCACAAAGCCGAATCCCTGGCGCTGGATCTCAAGCCGCCCGGTGACGCAGCGCATGGCCTCGGCCAGACCGAAGGCCCGCCGAATGCGGATCAGCTTGCCGTCGCGCACCAATTCCTGGAGCAGTTCCCGGACAACGCTCTTGTCCCGCTTCTTGAGCTTGAGCTGGCGAATGATCTCGGCCCGCGACAGGGGCCGCTTCACCTGTTTGAACAGCTTGAGCAACGCCGCCTTTGACAGGGGCGGCGTGGACGGTCTGGGCTGGTTGCCCTTTTTTTTCTTAGCCATTGCCGCCGTGTCCCGCTTTCCGGCCCCGGGTTTCCTCGAACCGGGCTTCCCACCACGACTCGAAGGTGATGTCCCTGCCCAGGGTGGAGGGGCCGAACTCCACGCGCAGGTCGAATTGCCAAAACGCCTCGGTACACAAAGGCCCGAGCTTGACCGCGTCCTTGGGGGTACACAGCACCGCCCCGCAGCCCGTCCGCTCGGCCGCCCCGGCGATGCGCAGGACGTCCTTCTTGGTGTAGGCGTGGTGATCCCTGAAAACCAGGTGGTCCTTCGGCCCGTAACCGAGATACCGCTCGGCCGTGGCCGCCACCTGGCCCGGCTCGCCCACGCCCGAAACCAGCAGATAGTCCGCCTGCTCCAGGTCGGGGGCCGCGCGCCCGGAAACCACGTGCCTCACGCCCGTGGGCGCGATGGAAAAGGAAAATACCGGCTTGAACAGCAGGCCCAGGCGCTTGTCGATAACCGACCGGAGTTCTTCGAAGCCCTCGGGGGAGGTCTTGATCATGAAGGCGTCGGCCCGTTTGAGGGCGTCCTTGGGCTCGCGCCACGAACCGGCCGGAAGCACCTTGTCCCACCCGTCCCCCAGGTCGTCGGGCCTGAGCAGGACGAGGTTCACGTGCCGCCTGACCGCCATGTGCTGGAACCCGTCGTCCAGGACGATCAGCCCCGGATCGAATTCGCGCTCCGCCATCTTCCCGGCGCGCACCCGGTCGGGATCGACGACCACGTGCGCGCGCTCGTGGTTCCGGGCCAGCATCAGGGGTTCGTCCCCGGCCTCTTCGGCCAGGGCCCCCGGCCGGACCACGTAGGGCAGCGTCGTGGGCTTGGCCCGATACCCGCGCGTGAGCAGGACCGTCCGCAGCCCCCGGCTCCCGGCCCAGCCGAGCAGCCAGTCGGCCACCGGGGTCTTGCCCGTGCCGCCCCAGCCGATATTGCCCACGGAAACCGTGGGCGCGGACGGCGTCCAACTACGCGCAAGCCCTTTCTTGTACAGCTTCCCGCGCAGCCGCATGGCGCGGCCGTAAAGCCATCCGCACGGCTTGAGCACGGCGGAAAGCGAACGCTGCACATCGGTCACGGTATCAGACATAATGCTCCAGGGAGTGCGACATGGGGAAAACATACGCGGCCCGAGGTCGCGTGGCAAGGCGCGCGGCCGCATGCCGCCGGAACGGAAAAGGCCGCACCCGAAAACCGGATGCGGCCGTTTTTCTGCAATATCGGCCGGGATTACCGGCGGTCGCCCATGAACCTGAGCAACAGAAGGAACAGGTTGTAGAAGTCGAGATACAGGGTCAGCGCGCCCAGGATGGTGCCGCGCCGGACGGCCGCCGCGTCGCCCATGGGGACGTTCTCGCCCATGGTCTTGAGCTTCTGGGTGTCGTAGGCGGTGAGGCCCAGGAAGATGATCACGCCGATGACCGAAATGGCGAACGACATGGCCTGGCTCATGATGAAGATGTTCACGACCATGGCGATGATGATGCCGATCAACCCCATCATCAGCAGGCTTCCCCAACTGGTCAGGTCCTTTTTGGTGATCATGCCGTAAATGGACATGGCACCGAACATCCCGGCCGTGGTCAGGAAGGTCGAGAAGACCGAGGCCGAAGTGTAGACCATGAGAATCGGGGCCAGGGAGAACCCGGTCAAGGCGCTGAAGACCATGAACAGGGTCGTGGCCGTGGACGGATTCATGGTGGCGATCTTGAAGCTCAGGTAGAAGACCATGCCGAATCCGGCCAGAAGCGCGATCATGGGCAGCATGGTCGGCTGCAGCGCGCCGGTCTCCGGGTTGATGGAGAAGGCGAGCCGGGACAGGGCCGGGACGGTCAGGGTCGCGTAGGCCACCAGGGCGGTCAGGCCGAGGCCCGCGCTCATCCAGCCGTACACGCCGCGCATGAAGGCATTGACGAGTTCCGCTTTGGCCGCGCCGGCCTGGGGCATGCTGGAATACTGGGACATATTATCCTCCGGTTGTTTTCTTTTTCAGGCCGGTTTCCCCGGCGTCAACGCCATAGATAATCAGTCTTTCACGGACTGGCAAGACCGTGCATGCGTTTGCACAACATCATGCAAATGCGGGGGATCGCTATCTTCGGACCCCGTGCAGCCACTCGGCCTCCTCGGCGGAGACCACGGTCAGGCCGATGGGGGCCAGGGTGACGGCCGCCAGCTTGAGGTGCTGCCAGCCCCAGGGGATGCCGATGATGGTGATGAAGCAGCCGAGCGAGGACGCGAGATGCCCCAGGCAGAGCCACCAGCCCGCGAACAGGAACCAGAGGATGTTGCCGAGAATGCCCCAATCCGAGGTGCCCAGGTCCTTCTGCCCGGTGACCAGGTCGCGCTTCACCAGGGTGCGCCCGAACGGCATCAGGGCGAAGCCCGCGATGACGAAGGCGCTGCGCGCCCAGGGAATGCCGATGATGGAAATGATCAGCAGACAGCCGGACAGGAACCAGCCGAGCGCCATGAGCAGGCCGCCGATGATCCACCAGATCAGGTTTCCTATGAGTGACAGCATGAACGACTCCTTGCGGTTGAAACGTCTAGCACGGTGTTCGCTCATCCGCCCGATTTCGTCAATGCCCCGACGCCTGCCCCCATGCCTTCGGCCCGCCTGAAATCCGCCCGCCGTGAAAATTTCGCCAAAGCGCGATGCCCCGGCACCGGAAAAGGCTTGTCCTCATTGCGCAAAGGTTTTAAAATCAAACCTGTTTCATGTCACTATTTCACTTTTGTTATCCAGCCGCCGCAGCCAGGCGCACGGCGGCGAACACGCATTCGGGAGCGATCCATGACGCATATGGAAGGGGTGAAGCCCAACGACCCCAAGACCAGGGAATTCTGGGACAACAAGGCCAGGACCTTTCCCCGTTTCGAGGAAGGCGAGGACAATTACGAGGCGGGCGTATTGGACAGAATCCGCCGCCACGGCGTGGATTTTAACGGCAAGACCGTGCTGGACGTGGGCAGCGGCAGCGGCATGTACACCATCCGCATCGCCCGTGAGGCCGAGCGGGTCACGGCCGTGGACATCTCGCAGGGAATGCTGGACATCCTGCGCGAGGACGCCGGGGCGCAAGGGCTTTCCAACATCGACTGCGTACGCTCCGAGTGGATGGAGTTCGATTCCGACGCCACCTTCGACATCGTGTTCTGCTCCATGACCCCGGCCATCCGGGACGACGCCTCCCGGCTCAAGCTGTTGCGCCACGCCGGCGGCGTCACCGTGTTCATGGGCTTTGCCGGGCTCATGGACTCCAACATCATGACCCCCCTGTACGCCCGCTACGGCGTCACCCCCAAGGTCTTCACCAACGGCACGGACATGCGCCTGTGGCTCGACGAGCACGACGTCCCGTACCGCATGCACCCCATCGAGGGCACCTGGGTGGTCCCCAAGACCCTGGAGGCGCGCGTGGACGGGGCCTCCCTCTTCCTCAAGCAGTACGGCGTGGACCCGGACCCGGCCGACCTGAAGCGATTCATGGCCCGGTACGAGGAAAAACCCGGCGTGTTCGTGGAACGGACGGACTACAAGATAGAACTGTTGATCTGGGACAGGCCGGACGGGGAATAGCCGCGACGGCAGACCCGGTCATTAAAATAACGCGGACCGCATGGGGAGCCTCAGGCTCCCCTTATTTCAATATGAGACTTGGTGGAATGGACTGCCGCAAGCCGGAATCAGCCCATGAAGTCGCGCGCCCAGCGGATGAGGTTGATGGCGATGAGCAGCCCGCCCTCCCAGCGGCGGATCTTCCAGCCCGTGCGCAGGAGGATGAGCACCAGCCCGACCATGGACACGAGCACGACCAGGCCCGACGAGGCCGCGTCCGAAACCGGCAGTGGCTTGAGCAGGCAGGTCAGGCCGAGCACGCCCGCGAAGTTGAAGAAATCCGAACCGATGAGATTGCCGAGCAGCATCTCGTTCTTGCCCTTGATGGAGGCGGCCAGGCAGGTGACCAGCTCGGGCAGGGAGGTGCCCGCGGCCACGATGGTCACGCCGATGACCCAGGAGGACACGCCGAGCGCCGAGGCGATGGCCGTGGCGGCGGAGACCATCAGGTGCCCGCCCGCGGCGATGGCCGCGAACCCGCCCAACAGCAGGCCCGCATCCCGCCAGGAGGCGGACCGCCCCTTGATCTCCTCCAGTTCGTCGTCGCCCACGTTCTCCCGCTTCATGCCCAGGTAGACGAGATACCCGATAAGCAGGGCCAGCAGGCACCCGCCGAACACGCGGCCCAGTTCGCCCGTGTAGGACATGGCCAGGATGGCCGCCGTGGTCAGGAACAGCAGCAGCCCGTCGCGGTACACGATGGTCGGGGTGGACTTGAGCGGCTTGATCAGGGCCATGAGGCCGAGGATGAAGCCGAGGTTGAAGATATTGGAGCCGACCACGTTGGACAGCGAAATGTCGTTGTGCCCCCTGAAGGCCGCGTTCACGGTGACCAGGAATTCCGGCGCGCTGGTGCCCAGCGCCACGATGGTCAGGCCGATGATCAGCTCGGACACGTTGAACTTGCGGGCGATCAGCGCGGCCGAGGTCACGATCCAATTGGCGCCGAACCACAGCAGGGCTGCTGCGGCGCAGAATGTCAGGATGTTGAGGACCATCTCTTCTCCTTACTTGAGCGGCGGGCGGGGCACAACCTGCGCGTCCGCTTCGGCGCGCGCCTTTTTCCACTCGGCCACGGTTTCCGGCCTGGGCTCGGCCCAGGGGAGCGCGGCGTCGCGGACCGGAGCCACCTCCACGACGTCCACGGCGTCGCCGGTGCGGACCGCCACCCGGACCTTTTCGCCCGTGGACTCGAAGTGGTTGCGGGCCTTGCCCGAATAGGAGGCGACCAGAGCGGCGGCATCGGCCACGGCCTCGTTCGGCCAACGGCCGTCCACCGGACGGCCCACGGCCAGGGGGCCGGGAAAATCCTTGAGCTTGAACACGTGATCCGAGGGTTCGACCAGGGCCGCAATCTGGTCGTTGTCCGCCGCTGTCCGGCCGAAGGTCAGCCAGTGGGGACCGGCCCAGTACTGCCGCCCGGCGCGGGCCAGGGAAAAATCGTTGGGCGACGGAATCGGGCGATGGGAAAGCAGGGTTGCGAACCGGGCCGCGCCCTGCACCTCGGTCAGGCAGCAGCCGCCCCCCGGGGTGGGCACCTCGGAGAACCCGTAGCGCTCGGCCATGGCCAGTTGCGGCTTGCGGCCGCGCCCGGACCAGCCGTGCAGCCGCTCACGGTCCACCAGCCCGGACGCCTCCATGGGCGTGACCGGCCGGCGCTCGGCGCACAGGGGCCGCAGGAGCAGGTCGCGCACGCACGCCCGCTTGGTGATCAGGTTGAGGGTGTCCTCGCGCTGGCTCATGGGCCGCTGGCCCACCACCTCGCCGGAGATGAGGAACTTGGCCCCGTACTCCGGCAGCAGCCGCACGGCGTGGGTGAGCATGGTGATCTTGCAGTCGATGCACGGGTTGAGCCATTTGCCGTACCCCTGGGAGGGGGCGAGCAGCATGTCCACGTAGTCCTGGCCGATGTCCACGGCCACGCCGTCCACGCCGTAGAGCTTCTTCCACCGGGGCAGTTCCGCGGGCTTGCCGAAAAAGGGCGTGACGAAGTGCAGGCCCAGCACCCTGAGCCCCTGGTCCATGACCGTCCGCATGGCCAGGATGGAATCCAGGCCGCCGGACAGGAGCGCCAGAGCGTCGTATGTCGGATTTTTCGCCATCATGGGTGGCACCTTTATGTGAGATCGCGGCCAAGGGCAAGTGTTACCGGCAAACCGTCCAGGCCCGTACCGTATGTGCTTGTTGCCCACCGCGAAGGTATCTGGTATCCAAACGTGTTGCTCGTTTGTTGCCGCCTGTAAATCCCGGAGGATACCTGCATGGCACGGAAAACCGTTGACCCCGAAACCCTGCGCAAGGAAGCGCTCGGCACCGCCCTGACCACCATTGAACGCAAGTTCGGGAAGGGCTCGATCATGCGCATGGACGACGAGGCGTCGCACTCCATCCCGTTCATTCCCACCGGCTCCATCGGCCTGGACATGGCCCTGGGGATCGGGGGCGTGCCGCGCGGCCGGGTGATCGAGATCTACGGCCCGGAATCGTCGGGCAAGACCACGCTCGCCCTGCACATCATCGCCCAGGCCCAAAAGCAGGGCGGAAGCGCCGCCTTTGTGGACGCCGAACACGCCCTGGACCCCGGCTATGCCCGGCGGCTGGGCGTCAAGACCGACGAACTGCTCATTTCCCAGCCCGACTACGGCGAGCAGGCGCTCGAAATCGCGGACCTGCTGGTGCGCTCCGGCGCGCTCGACGTGGTGGTCATCGACTCCGTGGCCGCGCTCATCCCCCAGGCCGAGTTGGAGGGACAGATGGGCGAGACCCAGGTGGGCGGCCAGGCGCGGCTCATGTCCCACGCCCTCAGAAAGCTGACCGGCACCATCCACAAATCCAACTGCGTGGTCATCTTCATCAACCAGATCCGCATGAAGATCGGCATGACCGGCTACGGCAACCCGGAGACCACCTCCGGCGGCAACGCGCTCAAGTTCTACGCCTCCTGCCGGTTGGACATCCGGCGCATCCAGACGCTCAAGGACAAGGACGAGGCATACGGCATCCGCGCCCGCATCAAAGTGGTCAAGAACAAGGTGGCCCCGCCCTTCCGCCAGGCCGAGGTGGACGTACTCTACGGCCAGGGCATCTCGCGCATGGGCGAGTTGATCGACATGGGCGTGGAGAACGGCATTCTCGAAAAGTCCGGCTCCTGGTTCGCCTACGGGCCGGAAAAGCTCGGCCAGGGCAAGGAGAACGTCCGCCAGTTGTTGCAGGACAACCCGGACATCGCCGAAAGGATCGAGGAAGAACTCATGACCCATCTCGGTTTCCGGGAGCCGGTCGAAGAAGCCGGGGATACCGGCGAATAGCGTATTTTCAGCCCGACACAAACGCCTCGGGGAATCCGCCCGGGGCGTTTTTCTGTCGGAGATCAACCAGTCTTGGAGATTTTTTTACCGATGAAAGCCAACGAAATCAGACAGCGGTTCCTGGAATACTTTGAAAGGAACGGCCACGCCCAGGTGGAGTCCTCGCCGCTCACTCCCAAGGACGACCCGACCCTGCTTTTCACCAACGCGGGCATGGTCCAGTTCAAGAAGCTCTTCCTGGGCCAGGAAAGGCGCGACTACAACCGCGCCACCACCTCCCAGAAATGCCTGCGCGTGGGCGGCAAGCACAACGACCTGGAAAACGTGGGCCGCACGGCCCGCCACCACACCTTTTTCGAGATGCTCGGCAACTTCTCCTTCGGCGACTACTTCAAGGAAGACGCCATCCGGTTCTGCTGGGAGTTTTTGACCGAGGAACTGAAGCTCGACAAGGACCGCCTCTACATCACCATATACAAGGACGATGACGAGGCGAACGAGCTGTGGCAGAAGGTGGCCGGGGTCTCCGAGGACCGCATCTACCGCCTGGGCGAAAAGGACAACTTCTGGTCCATGGGCGACACCGGCCCCTGCGGCCCCTGCTCCGAGGTCCACTACGACCAGGGCGAGGAAGTGGGCTGCGGCCCGAACTGCGGCATCGGCAAGTGCGACTGCGACCGGTTCCTGGAAATCTGGAACCTGGTGTTCATGCAGTACGACCAGGACGAGAACGGCACCCGCACCGACCTGCCCCGCCCGTCCATCGACACCGGCATGGGGCTGGAGCGCGTCGCCGCCGTGGTCCAGGGCGTGCACTCCAACTACGAGACCGACCTGTTCCAGTCCATCATCCAGTACACCGCCGACCTGGCGGGCGTTACATACCGCGACAACGAGGAGATCGACACCGCGCTGCAGGTCATCGCCGACCACTCGCGGGCCATCGCCTTCCTCATCCCGGACCAGGTGCTCCCGTCCAACGAGGGACGCGGCTACATCCTGCGCCGCCTGATCCGCCGCGCCTACCGCTTCGGCAAGCTCATGGGCCTTGAGGGGTCCTTCCTGTGGAAGACCGCCTCCAAGGTCATCGACGACATGGGCGGCCACTACAAGGAGCTGGAGGAAACCCGCGACTTCATGGTCGAGGTGGTCAGGGGCGAGGAGGAATCCTTTGCCAAGACGCTCGACAAGGGCCTCGAAATGCTCGAAGGCGAGCTGGCCGAGCTGAAGAAGGCCGACGCCGCGGTCGTGCCCGGCGAGACCACCTTCAAGCTCTACGACACCTACGGCTTCCCCATCGACATCGTGCGCGACGTGGCCGAGCAGCAGGGCCTGGGCGTGGACGAGGACGAATTCGACAAATTCATGCAGCAGCAGAAGGACCGCTCCAAGGCCGCCTGGAAAGGCTCCGGCGAAAAGGACGTGGCCTCCATCTTCCAGACCCTGCTCGAGCAGGACGTGACCAGCGGGTTCTCCGGCTACGAGACCATGGCCGACCAGTCCGAGATCGCCTATGTGCTGACCCCCAAGGGCGAGGTCGTGGACGAGCTGCCCGAGGGCGCGCCCGGCTGGGTGGTGGCCAGGACCACGCCCTTCTACGGCGAGTCCGGCGGCCAGGTGGGCGACACCGGGTCCATTGCCGCGGCAAGCGGCAAGGCGGACGTGCTCGACACGGTCAAGCCGTCCACCAACCTGACCGCCCACAAGGTCGTGGTCACCGAGGGCGCGCTCAAGACCGGGGATTCCGCGTTCCTGAACGTGGACCGGACCCGGCGGCTGGCCACCATGCGCAACCACACCACCACCCACCTGCTCCACGCCGCCCTGCAGAAGGTGCTGGGCGACCACGCCAAGCAGGCCGGGTCCCTGGTGGGGCCGGACCGGCTGCGCTTCGACTTCACCCACATCAAGGCCATGTCTCCCGAGGAGATCGCCGAGGTCGAGGCCATCGTCAACCAGGATATTTACGACGCCATGCCCGTGACCCGCGAGGTGATGGCCATCAAGGACGCCCAGGCCAAGGGCGCCACCGCCCTGTTCGGCGAAAAGTACGGCGACACGGTGTCCGTCATCGAGGTGCCGGGCGTGTCCATGGAATTCTGCGGCGGCACGCACCTGGACAACACCGGCATCGCCGGGGCATTCATCATCACGAGCGAATCGGGCGTGGCCGCGGGCATCCGCCGCATCGAGGCGGCCACCGGGCACAACGCCGTGGCCTGGCTCGACGAGCGCCGCCAAGCCGCCGCCGAGGCCGGGGCCATGCTCAAGGCGCAGCCCGCCGACCTGCCGAAAAAGGTCCACGACCTCCAGCAGCAGGTCAAGGACATGGCCAGGAAAATGAAGACCCTGCAGGAAAAGCTCGCTTCCGGCGCCGGCCGCGACATCCTCTCGGACATGGAGGAGATCGGCGGCGTAAAGGTCCTGGCCGCCGAGCTGGAGGCCCCGGACATGGGCGTCATGCTCAAGCAGATGGACGCCCTGCGCTCCAAGATCGACTCCGGCATCATCTGCCTGCTGGCCGGTCACCCGGACGGCAAGGTCTCCGTGGCGCTCGCCGTGACCAAGGACCTGCACGACAGGTTCAAGGCGGGCGACCTCATCAAGCCCGTGGCCGGTGAGGTCGGCGGAGGCGGCGGAGGCCGCCCGGACCTGGCCCGCGCAGGCGGTTCCAACGCCGCGGGCATTCCCAATGCCATCGCCAAATTGAAGGAGCTGGTGGCCGGATAGCTTCGGCTCCCGGCAGTACTTTGAAAGAAAGCCCCCGCGCCGAATGGTGCGGGGGCTTTATCTATATATGTATTATCCGGCGTTCTCTTCCGCAGGCGGCCGGTAGCCGCGCAGCAGCGCCGTGACCAGGACGCTGCCCAGGAAGAGCAGGCCCGCCCCCAGGGCGAACACCGGAACGATGCCCCAGACGTCCAGGATCAGGCCGGACAGGATGGGCGACACGATCAGGCCGAAGGTCCAGGCCGCGTCGGTCACGCTCATGAGCGAAGCCATGCCCATGACGCGCCCCAGGTGGCCGGAAACGACCAGGCTGCCGGGGTAGACCGCACCGCTGGCAAGGCCCATGACCAGGTTCAGGCCCAGCAGCGGGATGAAGCCCCCGGCGAACGGCATGGGGAAGATGGACAGGGCCGCGACGAACATGCCGGCCATGACCGGGTACTTGGGATTGTGCCGGTCCGTCCACCGGCCCACGGGCCGCTGCACCACGGCCATGAGAAAGATGTTCACGGACAGGAGCACGCCCACCTGCGAGGAGGGCATGTCCGCCCGCATGGCGTAGATGGGCAGGAAGGTGTAGACCGCGCCCTGGCCCGTGGCCGTGAAGAAGCGCATGAACACCAGCGCCAGGGCGGTGCGGTTGGTAAAAATATCCTTGAGCGTGGCCGTCCCTTCCCGCCGGACCACTGCCCCGCTCTCCCGGTCCGGGGGCAGGAAGGCCGCCACCAGCACGCAGGCGAACAGGGAGAGCGCGCCCATGCTGGAAAAGGCGGCGGTCATGCCCGCGTGTTCGAACAGGATGCCGCCCATGAACGGGCCGAGGCCGAGCCCGGCCATGGCCGCCATGTTCAGGGTGCCCATGTAGGAGCCGAGCTTGCCCCTGGGCGCGATGTCCCCGGTCAGGGCCATGGCGATGGGCACAACCAGAAGCGAGGCGAAGCCGTGCGCCAGGCGGACCGCGATCAGCGCCCCGGAGCTGTGGGCCGAAAGATAGGCGAACGACACGGCGGAATAGGCGACAAGCCCGAGGAGAATGAAATTCTTGCGCCCGAACCGGTCCGAAAACCGGCCCACGAACGGCGACAACGCGGTGCGGGAAATGTTGTAGCTGGCGATGATCAGCCCCACGATCAGGCCGCCCGCCCCGTACTGCACGGCCAAAACCGGCAGCAGCGGCCAGACGATGCCCAGCCCGACCATGACGGAGCAGACGGAAACGGACAGGGTGAGCAGGGTGGCGGCAGTATTCTTCATGTCGGAAAACTCGCGCGGGGCGGTCAGAAAACCTAGGCCCATCCGGCCGGTTGATCAAGCGGGATTTTCGCCATGCCGGGCCGCGCTTTTTCGTCAACAAAAGGCTTGAGCACCAACGGGTTTTCATGTAAGTACCTGTTCCCGGTCGTGACCACCGGCGTTGCCTGGGCTACCCCCGTTACATTTGCATGGGCGCGTTAAGTTGCTGGAATATCGATCGAAATAAAATGAATCCGAAGGGACGGCACCAGTTGATTTTCACAGGTTGCGCGGTGCCTTCCCTGTTGCTTTAAGGAGCGAACATTATGAAGACATATAGCCCGAAGCCGGAAGACGCGAACCACGAGTGGTTCATCGTCGACGCTACGGACAAGGTCCTGGGCCGCCTGGCCAGCGAGATCACCACCCGTCTGCGCGGCAAGCACAAGCCCGAATTCGCCCCCCATATGGACATGGGCGACTTCGTGATCGTGATCAACGCCGAGAAGATCCGGGTCACCGGCCAGAAGCTGGATGCCAAGATGTACTACAAGCACACCAATCATCCCGGCGGCCTCAAGCAGAAGAGCCTGCGCGAAATGCTGGCTCTCAAGCCCGAGAACGTCATCACCGCCGCGGTCAAGGGCATGCTGCCCAAGAACCGCCTGGCCGCCAAGCAGATCAAGAAGCTGAAGGTCTACGCCGGCAGCGAGCATCCGCACGCCGCCCAGGCCCCCAAACCTCTGGATATTTAATCGGGGATTACTATGAGCGATTTCACTTACGCCACTGGCAAACGCAAGAATGCGATCTCCCGTACCCGCCTGTACGCCGGTACCGGCCAGATCACCGTCAACGGTCGTCCTTTCGACGAATACTTCCCCCGCAAGACCCTGCAGATGATCGTGCAGCAGCCGCTCAAGCTGGCCAAGATGATCGACAAGTTCGACATCAAGGCCAACTGCACCGGCGGCGGCGTGTCCGGGCAGGCCGAGGCCCTGCGCCACGGCATCTCCCGCGCCCTGTGCGAGCTCGATCCCGAACTGCGCGCCATCCTGAAGCCCGCCGGTCTGCTGACCCGCGACGCCCGCAAGAAGGAGCGCAAGAAGTACGGTCTCCGCGGCGCCCGCGCCAGCTTCCAGTTCTCCAAGCGTTAAGCCGACGACTGGAAATCACGACACTCGAAAGGCCGGTACCCGTTGGGTATCGGCCTTTTTGCGTGTGGCGTGATTCCCGCGAATGAGAAGAGAAGGGGGGCCTTCGGGCCTGATGGGGGTTTGTTCGCGGAACGGCGGCGGTGAAGAGAACCGTCCGCGCTCCGCGTTTGACGCCCCCTGTCATCGATACATTGTTTTCCGCCCTTACGGCGGCCCTGTTTTTGGCTAGCGCCCCAAAAACAGGGGAAAAAGGGCGCTTGGGAGTAACGCGGCCGCCCCCAAGACCGGCGGAAGAAGCTGATCCGCTCGGGGCGGCTCCCGGCTCTTGGGGGTCGGAATGTTCTGCCTTTTCGGCAATCCGTGGTCCAAGGCTATTCGCCTATGTTTCCGTACAAGAGCCGCCGCCCCTCGTGGTCAGCTTCTAACCGCCGGTCAAGGGCGGGTGCGGACCTGCGATTTTCTGTTCGAGGTGTTGCGGACGGATGGCTGTGCGGGAGCGACCTGCCACTCAAAGGTTCGGAGGGCATCGGATTTACGAGTTATGAAGAGGACCTTGACGCGGGGCTAGGTGCGGACGTGAGAGCCGCTGTCGGGTGCTGAAGCACCCGAATCGCTCCAATGGTTGGGGCCGTTGATCGGGGGCTTGGAGGGGTGGCGGGCATGGAGTTCGCAATTGTCTTTAGGGGAGGCAATGGGCGAAAACAGATCCGTTTTTCAGGAGGTGCCGTGGGAGTTCGCACTTGCCTTTCCCAACCCGCCGCTCGCGGCACTCCACCATTCCCGCCCGAAGAGCGGTAGTTGATGCCGGGCCTTAGAGCCTGTCGCAGGCGACGAAGCTCAGCCCGATTGCGCCTGTGTCAGCAGGCTTTCCATCGGGCGAGCGAGAGTCGCCTACAGGCTCTTGGGCCCGGCATCACGCGGCAGCACAAAAGCGCCCTTTTTCCCCTATTTTTGGGGCGCCAGCCAAAAACAGGGCCGCCGTAAGGGCGGAAAACGACGTTTCGATGACAGGGGGCGTCCAACGCGGAGCGCGGCCGGTGTAATACCTTCGCGCCCACCTCAAGCTCATCAAAGCGCGGCGCACCGAATACAGCGTCCGCACTTGCCTTTCCCAACCCGCCGCATCGCGGCACTCCACCATTCCCGCCCGAAGAGCGGTAGTTGATGCCGGGCCTTAGAGCCTGTCGCAGGCGACGAAGCGCAGCCCGATTGCGCCTGTGTCAGCAGGCTTTCCATCGGGCGAGCGGAAGTCGCCTACAGGCTCTTGGGTCCGGCATCACGCGGCAGCAACGCAAGCGCCCTTTTTCCCCTATTTTTGGGGCGCCAGCCAAAAACAGGGCCGCCGTAAGGGCGGAAAACGACGTTTCGATGACAGGGGGCGTCCAACGCGGAGCGCGGCCGGTGTAATACCTTCGCGCCCACCTCAAGCTCATCAAAGCGCGGCGCACCGAATACAGCGTCCGCACTTGCCTTTCCCAACCCGCCGCATCGCGGCACTCCACCATTCCCGCCCGAAGAGCGGTAGTTGATGCCGGGCCTTAGAGCCTGTCGCAGGCGACGAAGCTCAGCCCGATTGCGCCTGTGTCAGCAGGCTTTCCATCGGGCGAGCGAGAGTCGCCTACAGGCTCTTGGGCCCGGCATCACGCGGCAGCACAAAAGCGCCCTTTTTCCCCTATTTTTGGGGCGCCGGCCAAAAACAGGGCCGCCGTAAGGGCGGAAAACGACGTTTCGATGACAGAGGGCGTCCAACGCGGAGCGCGGCCGGTTTAACGTCCACCCGCCCCACCCAGACATATGGCGGGCAATGCGCCTCTTTACAAAGCACACTCACCCCATTCCGACAAAAAGGCCGCCCTTTCGGGCGGCCATCCTTACCTTCTTCAGGCCCGCGGCTCGAAGCGAACCCGCCGGAGGCTAATCCTCCAGGAAATAGTCCACTGATGTCACCACGCGGACCTTCTTGATCTCCGGGGTGTAGCGGTCGCGGTCCTGCAGGCTGAAATACCCCTGCGTGGCGCGACGGATGGTGCCCACTCTGGAGCCGGAATCCTCGGCGAACTGGCGGGCCGCCGCGCGGGCGTTGCGCGTGGCCTCGGCGATCATGTCGGGCTTGATATCGTTCAACCCGGTGAAGGCGAACGTGGGCTGATACTCCCAGTTTTGCACAAGCAGAACGCCGCGCGACACCAGATCACCCGCCAAGGACATGGCCTTCTTCACGGTTGTGATGTCCTTGGACCGGACAGTGAGAATGGCCGTTGCCGAATACCGCTCGGCCAAGGCCCGGTTGGGGTTGTGGGCCTGGTTGTCCTGGATGCGCGGGACCGTGTCCAGAATTTCGGCTTCACCCAGGTCGTGCTCCTTGAGAAAGGCCACGATCTCGGCGCGGGACCGCTTCAGGGCCGCGTCCACGTTTTCCAGGGAATCGCCGCCCGCGCCGTAGCTGACGGGCCACATGGCCAGATCGGCGGGGACTTCGCGCTCGGCCAGCCCCTTGACGGTGACGTACCTGTCCAGGGCTTTGAAGCCGACCACGGCCTTGCCGAGAATCCAGCAGCCGCCGGACAAACCCAGAGCCAGAATGACCGCCGCCACGACAGTCCAGGCGGAATGCCTCTGTTCCATATAATCCTCCTGAGTGCACAGTAATCGCGCTGCTTCCCAAGCCTCTCACAGCCAGAAGTTTTTGGCAAACCATAATGCCCATTTCTCATCCGCTCCGCCCGGCCGGGCCGGTCCGCGCCGTTCACACGAATATTAAAATCTTGCGAATTCGCCGCATTCAATTATGATATACGCATCATGTCATCGAAAAAACGCCCCCAACCGAGGATGCTGTTCGCCGCGCCGGACGGCGAAATCTACGACCACCCGGACCTCCTGCTCATGGTCCGGCGCGGCGACGAATTCGGCCTGCCCAGGCCGGACGAGATCACCGTGCTCCCGGACGAATCCGAATTCTTCATGCTTCCCGGCCGCCACGCCATGGGCTACGACGCCGAGTCCGGCCAGGTCGAGGTCATGGAGGAACTGGCCGTGGCCGCCTTTGCCTGTCCCGGCAACACGGTCACGGGCATCGCAGCCTACGAGTCCGACGAGGACGCGCCCGTCCTGCCCCTGCTTTCCTACGCGGCCATCGGATACGCGGACGGCAAGTTCTGGGTCTGCGCCAAAAAAGTGGACGAGGACGACCGGCAGGTGTTCAAGCACATCCCGCCGGACCGCATCGAGGCCGGCGCCCACGAACTGATAAAGGAAATGCCGGGCAACAGGCTGGTCAACCATCTGGCGGGCTGCGCCCTGACCAGCGGCTGCCCGGCCGCCAAGAACCTGGCCCTGGGGCGCTTCGAGTGCCCCCTGCCCACGGCCCGCAACTGCAACGCCCGGTGCGTGGGCTGCATCTCGGAACAGCCCGAGGATTCCGGGTTCCCCTCGCCCCAGTGCCGCATCTCCTTCACGCCCACGGCCCAGGAGATCGTGGACATCATGCGCCGCCACGAGTCGCGCGAGCGGCGGCCCATCTTCTCCTTCGGACAGGGGTGCGAGGGCGAACCGCTGACCGAGGCCGAACTCATCTGCGAGGCGGTCAGGCAGTACCGCTCCGACGGCGGCACGGGCACGGTCAACATCAACACCAACGGTTCGCGCACCCAGGTCCTGCCCGCGCTCAAGATCGCCGGGGTCAACTCCATCCGGGTCAGCCTGAACTCCGCGCGTAAAGGCCCCTACGAGGCGTACTACCGGCCCAAGGGCTACGCCTTCGAGGACGTGCGCGCGACCATCGCCAAGGCGCACGAGGTGGGATTGTTCGTGTCGCTCAACCTGCTCTATTTCCCCGGCATCACGGACACGGAAGAGGAATACGACGCCTTGGCGGAGCTGGGCGAGACCTGCCGGTACGACTTCATCCAACTCAGGAACCTGAACCTGGACCCGGAGCTGTACCTCAAGCTCATGGCCCCGTTCGGCCACTCCCCGTGCATGGGGTTCGTCAATTTCAAAAAAAGGCTCGGCAAGGCCCTGCCCTGGGTCCGCTACGGGTACTTCAACCCGTACCTGGGCTAGCCCCGCGCAACCGAAACGAAAAGGGCCGCCATCCCGAAAGGGAAGGCGGCCCGTTCTTTCGTGTGGCGCAAAGCCTACGGGAAAACGACCTCGACCTGCTCGGACGCGCCCTCGCGCCGGACGATCTCGCCGATGCGGTAGGCGTCCACGTCGTCGCGGGCGTCGAGCGTTTCCAGTGCCTTTTCCGCGCTGTCCGCGTCCAGGATCAGGATGTAGCCGATGGAGCAGTTGAATATCTGGAGCATCTCGGGCCAGGACAGGTCGCCCTGGGCCTTGATCCAGTCGAAGATGGGCAGCATGGGCCAGGAGCCGAACTCGATGCGCGCGGTGACCGCCTCGGGCAGGACGCGCGGCACGTTGTCGTAGAAGCCGCCGCCCGTGACGTGGACCATGCCCTTGACGGACACGGACTCCAGGAGTTCCAGCACGGGCTTGACGTAGATCTTGGTGGGTTCGATGAGTACGTCGGCCACGGTCTTTTCCGTGCCCGGAAAGGTGTCGCTCCCCGACAGCCCGGAGGCGTCGTAGATCTTGCGGATCAGCGACCAGCCGTTGGAATGCGCGCCCGAGGACGCCAGCCCGATGAGCACGTCGCCGGGCGCGATGTCCTTGCCCGTGACCAGCTTCGGAGTGTCCACCAGGCCCACGGCGAACCCGGACAGGTCGTACTCGCCGTCCGGGTAGAAGCCGGGCATCTCGGCGGTCTCGCCGCCCAGCAGCGCGCAGGCGGACTGCTTGCAGCCCTCGCACACGCCGGACACGACCTGCTCGGCCACGCCGGACTCCAGCTTGCCCGTGGCGAAATAATCGAGAAAAAACAGCGGAGCCGCGCCCTGGACCAGCACGTCGTTGACCGACATGGCCACAAGGTCGATGCCCACGGTGTCGTGGCGGTCGAACATGAAGGCGACCTTCAGCTTGGTGCCCACGCCGTCGGTCCCGGCCACCAGCATGGGGGCCTCCATACCCGTGATCTCGGGCTTGAACAGGCCGCCGAAGCCGCCGATGTCCGTGGCCACGCCGGGGGTGAAGGTGGATTTGACCATGTTCTTGATCCGGCTAACGAAACGGTTGCCCGCCTCGATGTCCACGCCGGCTGCGGTATATGCCTTGGAACGGTTGGCGCTTTCGCTCATTGAAGTCTCCTCGGATTCGGTTGGTACGGGTTATAGATTGTTGCCGGACCAAGTTCAAGGAACAAAATGCGCGGCCCACCAATTGCATTGCCTTTTCCCCTGTGAGTGTCTATGTTGAACATAGGGGGAAACCCCGTGTCCCATGGAGGAAACCATGCGTCATTTCAGCATTATAGCCCTAATCTTCCTGGCCGTTCTCTTTTTGACGGCCCCGGCCGCCCAGGCCGGGAACAAATTCAAGAACGAGGACACGGCCAAGGACCGGCAGGACAACGTGTTCGGCACGGACCCGGCCTCCGGCAACACGGACATCTCCGTGGGCAAGGACGAGCGCGGGAACACGGTCATCCGAAGCCGCCCCGTCCCGGCCGAGGAAAAGGACTGGTACGACAAGGTCCGCATCAAGGTCGAGCCGCAGGTTGACTGGCCCAAGGAATCCACCACAACCACGACCACCACGGAAGAAACGGTGGACCCGTCGGGCGACACGACAACCACCACGACCACCTCCGAGACCAAAAAGGAAACGCCATGATTGAAGCGCGGCTCTGGAAGGGACTCAAGGACGGCCGCGTCCAATGCAGGCTGTGCAGCCACTACTGCATCATCGACGCGGACGAACGCGGCGCATGCGGCGTGCGCGAAAACCGCGGCGGCACGCTCTACGCCCTGAACTACGGCAAGATCGCGGCCCGCAACCTCGACCCGGTGGAGAAGAAGCCGCTCTACCATTTCCAGCCCGGCTCCATGACCTTTTCCTTCGCCACCATGGGCTGCAACCTGAACTGCCGGTTTTGCCAGAACTGGTCGCTGTCCCAGCCCCCGCGCGAGAGCGGCGAAATCCTCGGCCGGGACACGACGCCCGGCGAACTGGTGGCCGACGCGCTGCGGCTCAAGGCCGCGTCCATCTCCTACACCTACTCCGAGCCGACCATCTTCTTCGAACTGATGCAGGACACGGCCCGGCTCGCCCACGACAAGGGACTCAAGAACATCATGGTCTCCAACGGCTACATGAGCCGTGAATGTCTCGACGAGCTCGGCCCGCACATCGACGCCGTCAACGTGGACCTCAAGGCGTTCACCGAGGATTTCTACCATGACCTCACCGGGGCGGGCCTTGCTCCCGTGCTCGACAACCTCAGGACCATCAAGCACTCGCTCGGCTGGTGGCTGGAAGTGACCACCCTGCTCATTCCCGGCCGCAACGACTCCGAGGAGGAACTCGACCGGCTCACGGACTTTCTGGTGAACGAGATCGGCACGGACACGCCGTGGCACATCTCCCGCTTCCACCCGGACTACCGCATGGCCGATACCGGGCCGACCACGGGCGATTCCCTGGAGCGCGCCCTTGTCATGGGCCGGGCCAAGGGCCTCAAGTTCGTCTACATCGGCAACATGCCCGGCCTGAACCGGCAGAACACGTTTTGCCCCGACTGCGGCGCCGAACTGGTGGACCGTACCGGTTTCGCCCTGCACACCTCGGGCATCCGGGACGGCCGCTGCGCCCATTGCGGCGAACCCATCCCCGGCGTGGGCATGGGCTGACCGCCCTTGCCAACCGCTCCCGTTTCCAGTAGGTATTCATGCCTTCGGAGTGTGGCGCAGACCGGTAGCGCGCCTGCTTTGGGAGCAGGATGTCGGGGGTTCAAATCCCTCCACTCCGACCAGTGAAAAGCAGCGGGCCGGGCAATTCGCCCGGCCCGCTTTCCTTTTTCCGCCCAGCCGTCCGGCATCCGAAACATCCACGCCCCGCCACAGCCGGGCCGTCGGGCGCGGACAAGCGGCGTTTCCGCAACGAGAGCCGCACCTTTACCGCATCGCCAAGGCCCCGAAACGAATCCGGGGCCTTTTTTACAAACGAAAAGCCATTGGCTGCCGACCGGAAACGCCACTTTTTTCGATTCCACCCTTGCCTTTTCGTTGAAAATGATAACTATACTCAAATATTCATACGTCAGCGGACCCGTCGCGCTCTTCGCAGGGCCGCCGCCTTCGGCGGCCGCGGGGAACGGCACGGGACACCTCAACCGTTTTACGGAGGATGCATCTCATGAGCGGATCGGAAAGACCCTGGAGCCCCTATGTGGCCGGAGCCTTGAGCGGCGTACTGGCCGTGGCCTCGGTCCTGGTGGCGGGCAAATACCTCGGGGCCTCCACCACCTTTGTTCGTTCGGCGGGGATGATTGAAAACACCCTTTCCCCCGCCCTGGTGGATACGGCCTACTACCTCAAATACAACCTGGCCGTGGACTGGCAGTTCCTGTTCGTGGTCGGCATCGTCATCGGGGCCTTCATCGCCTCGCGCACGGACGGCTCCTTCCGCGTGCAGATGGTGCCGGACATGTGGACCGCCCGGTTCGGCGCATCTCCCCTGCCGCGCGCCCTGGCCGCCTTTGCGGGCGGCATCATCGGCGTGTACGGCGCGCGCCTGGCCGGAGGTTGCCCCAGCGGGCACGGCCTGTCGGGCCTGGCGCAGATGTCGGTCAGCGGCTTCGTGGCCGCGGCCTGCTTCTTCATCGGCGGCATCGTCTCGGCGCGGCTGATGTACGGGAGGGCAACGCGATGACACTCGTATACGGACTCATTACCGGCATCGTCTTCGGCTTCCTGCTCCAGAAGGGACGGGTCCTGCGCTACGACAAGCAACTGGGCGCGCTGCGCCTGATGGACATGACCATCGTGAAGTTCATGCTGTCCAACATCATCGTGGCCATGGTGGGCATCTACCTGCTGCGCGACCTCGGGCTGGTGAAGCTCTCCCTGAAGGCCACCGCCCTTGGCCCGAACATCATCGGCGGTCTCCTGTTCGGCCTGGGCTGGGGCATCGTGGGCTACTGCCCCGGCACCTCGGCCGGAGCACTGGGCGAGGGACGCCTGGACGCGCTGTGGGCCATCCTCGGCATGCTGGGCGGGGCTTCCCTGTTCGCCCACACCTACCCGGCCCTCAAGGAAACCGTCTACACCTGGGGCAACTTCGGCAAGATCACCCTGCCGGACGCGTTGGGCGTGAACCACTGGATCGTCCTCGCGGTCCTGGCGGCCCTCTACGTCCTGATCCTGCGTTTCATCGAACGAAAGGGATTGTAGACCCGGACAACGGCACACGAAAAAGAGGCTCCCCGGCGCACTGCCGGGGAGCCTCTTTGCATGCGTGATTCGTCCGCGCGTCAGCGCCGGAAGCGCTTGCGGAAGCCGGCCAGGCCGACCAGGCCGGAGCCGAGCAGCCAGACCGCGCCCGGAATGGGCGTGGCGGCCGGTGCCTCGGGGGAGGATTGGAAGTTGGCGAAATCCACGTCCGCTTCCTGGCCGGAGAGGCCCAGGACCTGATCCATGGCCGTGGAGCTCCAGCCCAGGGCGGTCAGGTCGATAAGGGCAAAGGATTCCCAGGTCCCGTCGCCGAGCAGGAACTTGGCCTCCAACTGCCCGCCGGAAAGCGACAGCGACAGGGAGCCGTTCGGGCCGCCCGGTGTGGGCGAAAACTCAAGCTGTTCCGGATAATTGTCCTCGTCATCGGACCAGAAGGAAACCGCAAAGCCGTCCAGGTCTTGCGTCACGCCGGACTCGGCCCCGGCAGCCACGGTGCCCCGGTACACGCCGATGCCGGAGTACATGTCGTCGCCGTAGGAGTCCTGCCCGGCATGCCAGGAGAACTCCAGGCCGAAGCTGGCAACGCCAGCCGAAGCGCTGGGCGAGTAATTGGAATAACCAACAGTTGCCTGGAAGCTCGACAGAGGGTTGGAGGACCCGCCCGCCAAAAACGACAGGTTGCCGCCGAAACCGGGCACCGGCTTGAAGCCCGTGACGTTCTGGTTGCCGTCGAACTTCAGAAAATCGGCGTCCGCCGGAGCAGTCGGCTCCGGCTCGATATCGGTCCAAGTCTCCCAGACAAACGACTTGCCCATGGAATTGTATCCCGTCATGCCGCCGGGCAGGGAGTAGGCGAATCCATTCACTGCCAGCAAACATACCACAACCACCGTCATCATCGTCACTTTCATCAACCGCACGCTGCACTCCTCGCTGTCACTCGAATTTATTGACGAATATTACAAAACTATAATATTTAGCAATTTCCATTCCATTAATTTTTTCCTGTAATTCAAAGTGATTGTGACTATACAGCGTCACTGTTCCAGGATTCCCGGACAATTACCCTGGCCGACGCCCGCCCGAACCCACCGGCGACCCGTTGGTCGCCACCCAGCAACATTCAATAAAAACAAGATATTGAAATAATCCTGACAATGTCTTGAAAAAACGGACGCGCCAGACGGGGCCTTCCGGGCAAACCGGAAGTTCCGCCCGCCATGCGCCACCGGCAGCCCAAGACCGCTTCCACATTGTATTTATTTTTATAATCGACTACTCTCGATTCCATCTATATTTAAAATAATTGTTGCATCGGCCAAAATGGTAAGTATTATCATTTTCATCGGTAGGCCCATCCAGATCGTTTCACCTTTAACCCGATGGAGACTGCCATGCCTTCACAGCAGAACCCCGGTTGCGAACGCCCGGCTCCCAAAATCGAGAAAGCGGCGCAGCCCGAAGAGGAAGCCCAGTCCCAGGCGCAAACCCCGCAAGGAGGCCCCATGATACGCGTTGGCCAAAAAGCCCCTGATTTCACCGTAGCGGCGTACGTCGACGGCGGGTTCGGTTCCGTCACCCTGTCCGAATACCTGGGCAAATGGGTCGTGCTCTGCTTCTACCCCGGCGACTTCACCTTTGTCTGAGCCACCGAAATCTCTGCGGTCGCAGAGAAGCATGACGAATTCGACAAGCTCGGCGTCCAGGTGCTGTCCATGTCCACGGACTCCATGTTCATCCACAAGATGTGGGAGGAACACGAACTTTCCAAGATGATCACCAAGGGCAAGATGCCCTTTCCCATGCTCAGCGACGGCGGCGGTGCCGTGGGGTCCGCCTACGGCGTCTACGACGAGACCGCGGGCGTGGACGTGCGCGGCCGGTTCATCATCGACCCCGACGGCGTGATCCAGGGCTTCGAGGTCCTGGCCCCGCCCGTGGGCCGCAACGTGTCCGAGAGCATCCGCCAGATCCAGGCGTTCCAGTTGGTGCGCGAGTCCAAGGGCGCGCAGGCCACCCCGTCCGGCTGGAAGCCCGGCAAGCCCGTGCTCAACCCCGGCCCCGGCCTGGTGGGCAGGGTCTGGGAGGAATGGAAGGTCCAGCAGGCCTTCGACTAGGCTCCCGCGCCGGATGCGGATCGCCGGTTTCGGCAACCGCGTGACGACAACCAAGGCCCTCTGTTATGCTCAGGGGGCCTTTATCGTGCCGACACTCCAACCAACGGAGCTACCATGTACTGCCTGTATGCCTTCAACGGCGAGATGACGTGCTTCGCCCATGTGCTCCTGAACGCGCTGGACATGCATGCGAAGGGGACCGAATGCACCATCGTTTTCGAAGGCGCATCGGTCAAGCTGATCCCCGAGTTGGAAAGCGGCGAAAGCCCGTTCTCCCCCCTGTACGCCAAGGCCAGGGAAGCGGGTCTCATCGACGGCGCGTGCCGGGCGTGCTCATCCAAGATGGGCGTGCTCGAAGCGGTCGAGGCGTCCGGCCTGGATCTGCTCGACGACATGTCCGGCCACCCGTCCATGTCCTCTTATATTGAGCGCGGTTACACGATCATCACCTTCTAGCCGCGGCGGACCAAAAGCCGGACCCCGGGGGTCCCCTGGTTCCCGGGGCCCGCCGCGTCGAGCCTCCATGAACTCGTGCGTAACGAATAAACGAACAATGTTCATTTTTAGATAGAGAAATCGAACTATTATTCGTTATTTTTCGCTATTGACAAGTGGAGCGCCTCTAATTAAGCACATATGAGAAATTCATAATTTAGATCGGGTCCAATGGCGGATACGACAACGGGGTTACCGAAAGCGGTACCCCGTTATTGCGTCCGACACCGGGGGAGACGGGCATGTTCGCTTTCTCCCCCGTCGATTTTTCCCGCCTGCCGGGGCGGGGCAGACTTTCAAACACAGGTGACACGACATGGCTCAACGTGAACAATGGGGCTCTCGCGCAGGATTCGTCCTGGCGGCGGTCGGCTCCGCAATCGGCTTGGGAAACATCTGGCGTTTCCCCTACATGGCCTATGAGAACGGCGGCGGCGCCTTCCTCATCCCCTACATCTTCGCCCTGCTGACCGCGGGCATCCCCTTCATGATCCTCGAATTCGGCATGGGCCACAAGCACCGAGGCTCCGCGCCCAAGGTGTTCCGCGCCCTCGGCTCCCACTGGGAACCGCTCGGCTGGATGCAGGTCATCGTGGCCCTTGTCATCTCCATATACTATGTAGCGGTGGTCGGCTGGACCATCAACTACACCGGCTTTGCCTTCAACCAGGCGTGGGGCGTCGATCCCAAGGCGTTCTTCTTCGGCGAATACCTCGGGCTGACCGGCTCTCCCCTTGATCTGGGTTCGATCCGCTGGCCCATCCTCGCGGCATGCACCCTGGCCTGGGGCGTGACCTGGCTGGCCATCACCTCGGGCGTCCGCAAGGGCATCGAGCGCGCCTGCAAGGTGCTCATCCCCCTGCTCTTCTTCCTGGTGCTGCTGATCATCGTCCGCGTGGTCAGCCTGGACGGGGCCATGACCGGCCTTGACTACCTGTTCACCCCCGATTTCTCCAAGCTGGCCGACTTCTCGGTCTGGGCCGACGCCTACGGGCAGATATTCTTCTCCCTGTCCATCGGCTTCTCCATCATGCTGGCCTACTCCAGCTACCTGCCCAAGGAATCCGACATCAGCAACAACGCGGCCATGACCGTGTTCATCAACTGCGGCTTCTCCATGCTGGCGGGCGTCATGATCTTCTCCATGCTCGGCAACATGGCCCAAGCCACGGGCCAATCCGTGGCCGACGTGGCCGGTTCCGGCGTGGGCCTGGCCTTCATCACCATTCCGGCGGCCATCAACACCATGCCCGCCCCGGTCTTCTTCGGCACCCTGTTCTTCCTCTGCCTGACCATGGCGGGCGTCAGCTCCCACATCTCCATCGTGGAAGCGGTCAGCTCCTCGTTCATCGACAAGTTCGGCTGGAGCCGGAAGGCCACCGCCAGCGTGGTCTGCGGCCTGGGCTACGCGGCCACCATCATCTTCACCACCGGCGGCGGCCTGCTCATCCTGGACATCGTCGACCACTTCATCAACAACATGTGCATCCTGGGCCTGGCCCTGGCCGAAATATGCCTGATGAGCTACATCGTGGGCCTGGACGGCATCGAAAGCCACGTGAACGCCACCTCGGACTTCCGGGTGGGCAAGGCGTGGAAGCTCTGCCTGAAACTGGTCACCGTGGGCGTGCTCGGCTACTCCTTCGTCATGAACCTGGTCACCGACCTGGGCACCCCCTACGGCGGGTACGCCACCTCGGACCTGGTCATGCTCGGCTGGTCCCTGCTGCCCGTGTCCTTTGTCCTGTCCCTGGCCCTGAACAAGAAGCAGCCCGTGTGCAGCTTCGTCCGCAAAAACTAGGGAGGTTCGAATGTCCACTTCCGCAATCATAATGATGATCCTCGGCCTGGGCGTGACCTGGGGCGGCGCGGCATACTGCATCCGCACCGCTATCTGCCGCCGGAGCCGCTAGCGGCTGAACGCATCGACTTGAAAGGCCTTCGGGGATTTCCCCGAAGGCTTTTTTTCTTTCCGACGCCGCTTCCGGTCAGGTTGCAGGGGCCTGCCCATGCCGGGCCGGATCCCTCGCTACACGTACCAGTACATGACCACGAAGTGGCAGAAGCTGCCGCCGATGACGAACAGATGGAATATCTCGTGGAACCCGAAGACCCGGGGCACGGGATCGGGCCACTTCACGGCATAGATCACCGCGCCCAGGGAATAGACCAGGCCGCCGCCCACCAGCCAGGCCAGGGCCGCGCCCGGCAGCGACTTGTACAGGGGATAGATGCCGACCAGCACCATCCAGCCCATGGCCAGATAGATGGAGGTCGAAAGCCGGCGCGGGGCCGTGATCCAAAAAATCTTCATGGCGATGCCGAACAGGGCCAGCCCCCAGATGACCCCGAACAGGGACCATCCCCAGCCGCCGCGCAGGGGGATGAGGCAGATGGGCGTGTACGTGGCCGCGATGTAGAAGAAGATCATGGAGTGGTCCACGCGCCGCAAAAAGCGCACCCAGTCCTCGGAGACCGGCAGCCAGTGGTACAGGGTGCTGGCCGTGTACAAGAGGATCATACCACCGCCGAAAACGGAAAAGGTCACGATATGCCACGGCATGGCCGGGCTGACCGAGCGCAGGATGAGCAGAACCGTGCCGAGCACGGCCAGCCCGGCCGCGATGCAATGGGTCAGGCCGCTGACGGGATCACGTAAGGGAAGTTCCACGATTACTCCCTGTTGAAGGTCACTCTATGGTTTCCCGTACACGACCGGGAGGAAGTAAACAAGTGTTTGAATGACCCTTGTGCGCGATGCTCGCAGGCCGCCGCCGGGACTATAGCAATTCCATGGGCAGTGAATCCGGGTTGGCGCAGGCTTCGGCGTCTTCCAGCAGGTCGGCCAGGGTAAAGGTGTTGAGCCGGGAGTACATGGCTTCGGCCGCCTCCTTCCACAGCCGCCTGGTCAGGCAGATGTCCATGCGCTCGCACCCGTCCTTGCCGGAGCGGCATTCCACCAGGGAGGCGTCGCCCTCCAGGGCGTGGACCACCTGGCCGATGAGAATTTCCGACGCCGGAACGGCCAGGGTGTGCCCACCCTTGGGGCCGCGCTTGGACTTGATGAATCCGGCGTCCTTGAGCTTGCGGATGAGCTTTTCAAGGTACTTGGCGGAAACCCCCTGGCGGGAGGCTATGTCCTGGATGCGGACGGGTCCGTCCTGGCAATGTTGGGCGATGTCGAGCATCATTCGCGTTCCGTAGCGGCTGCGTGTAGTCAATTTCATTAGAGCTTCCTTCTAACTGGCATGTAGTGCGGTCAAACGAATCGTCACGCCCGGGATCACCCGACCCCGACAAGGCTGAGAACCGTCTGCAGGATGCCGAGCACGACCATGGCCTTGGCCAGGAAGGCCCAGGCCCGATTCCCCTGGTAGCGGCCGGCGCTCCGCCAGATGGCCACGGCGATGAACACCTGGTATGCGATCAGGAAGAGCGCGTACACCATGAGCGCAAGGACAAAAGCCGGATTTGGGCCCAACAGCCCGACCAGCAGCAGCGGTATCAACCTGAGGCAAAAGCCGACGGCAAAGCCGTAAATCCAGAACGTCCGCGCCAGGCCGATTTCCCCTCTCCATAGACGCTTGAACAGTTCCATCTCTCCTCCCCTGCCTATTTAGATTCGTTTTATAGGGGAATTAACACAAAAAAAAGGCCGCGACAATCGAATCGCGACCTTTATAGTATGTTTTTTTGAAATAAACGCTATTTTCGGCTCTTCACATAGGCGGCCACGCCGAACAGCCCGAAAATATAGCCGATTCCGCCGAGGATTTCGGTCACGGACGGGCCGGGCTCGCTCATGTCCGCCAGCATCCGCTTCACCGGCTCCAGCTCGCGCTTGACCACAGCCTCCACAGCCGCCGCGTCCACGGCCGCGACCGACGCGGGGGCAGGAGCCGCCACAGGCGCAGGAACGGCCGCCGCAGGCGCTTGAGCCTGCTCGGGGGCCGGGGCGGAAGCCGCCTGCGCGGGGGCGTCCCCGAACTCCTCGGCCTTGACCACCCATTCGGCCTGATGCCCCACGCCCGCCTTGAGCAGCAACCGCAGGTCAAGCCCTTCCCGGCGGGCCTTTTCCGGGATCGGGAAGGCGTACCGGCCCTCCTCGTCCGTGACGCCGGAGAGCAGCAGCTCCCCGGAGGCCGCGTCGTAGACTTCAACCGTGCCCTTGTTGACGCGGCTGGACCGGCTGTAGCCGGATTCGGTGACCACGCTGTCGCCGTCCACATAGGCGAAGATGTTCACCCGGTGGGCGTCGGATGCGGCGGCAAGGCAAAGGGTGGCGGCCAGGGCCGCGCAAACAATCAACAATAATCTGGTCATACGGCAAGCACCTCGGGCTTGACTTTGGCGATGAACGAATACGCGAACGCGGTGATCATGCCCTCGGCGATCATGATGGGCACATGGGCATAGAACAGCACCCAGGCCGCCTCGCGGAAGGCGTCGCCGGACAGGGCGAGCGCCCCGGCCGTGAGCATGGCCGAAAGCAGGATGGCGAAGAAGCCGCAGCAGAAGGCGGCCGTGAACCGGGTGCCCGCGCCCTTGGCGAGCATGGGCCTGAACACGTAGAAGCAGAGCACGGCCGGGGTGGCCATGGTGAAGGTATTCAGGCCGAGCACGGTCAGCCCGCCGAACTGGAACAGCACGGCCTGAAGGGTCAGCGCCACCAGGATGGACGGGAACGCGGCCCAGCCCAGCACCACGCCGAGCAGCCCGTTCAGGATCAGGTGCCCGGACGACGGGCCTATGGGCACGTGGATGAGCGAGGCGATGAAAAAGGCGGCGGACAGGATGGCCACCGGCATGATCCGGTCGTAGTCGATTTTCTTCAGGCCGATGGCGGTGCCGACGACGGCCAAGGCCGCGCCCGTGAGCAGGACCGGGCCGGAGAGCACCCCTTCAGAAATATGCATGTGCGTTTCTTCCCTCTTGCGCCGGGCCACGAAAATCACGTTGAAAATCGGGCGGATTCCGGCACCGTGTTAACAAACAGGAATTTGTATACCCGGTGTGTCAGATTTTTTCAAGAGGTGCCGCTAGTCAAAATCGGCCAGAAGCGCGGAAATCTGGACGCCCGCGATGACGGGCCTGCTGTTGTATTTTTCCCGTATGCGGTACAGGGCCTGGTGCAGCTGGTCCGAGGAAATGCCGTTTCTGAGCGCGGTGTGCGCCTCGATATAGGCGGCCAGCGAATCGGACACCTTGAGCAGCGGTCCGTCCTTGGGGTCCAGGGAGTCGTGGTTGCACTCCCCGGCCAGTTGCTCGTCCGACGCCTCCGCCACCTTGCCGTCGCGGCAGACCGTGGCCTTGAACTCGCTGCCCACCTCCACTCCCAGGAAATATTCGAGCCGGGCGGCGATGTCCCCGTACCCGCCCTGCTTGAGCGGCTCCAGCACCACCCGGTTCAGCTCCCGGTTCTCGTACTCGTGGATCAGCTCGCCGATCTCCAGCGACGCGCCCTTGACCGGGGAGATGATGTCCCGGGTGAGCAGCTCGGGCAAGTCGTGGAACAGGCCGGAGAAGAAATTGTTCTGCCTGCGGGCGCGGCACGCCCCCACCTCCATGGAGAAGAACCAGGAATAGGCGGCCACGATGAACATGTGGCCGAGCACCGAGGTCTCGGGCACGCGCGGGGTCTGGGACCACCGCTTCTGAAAACGGAGCCTGCCGCACATGCGGGCGAAGCGGCCGAGCACGGTGGCGTCCTCGTCGAGCAGTTCGGTCACGCCGGAAAGGTCGCGCATGGCCTTGAGCCGGTCCACGAAGCTGTCCTCGATCCCGGCCAGTTCGTGGTCCATGGCGTTGATGGACTTGAGCAGCTTGAACTCGGAATAGCTGGCGTACAGGTGCGCGGCCTTGAGGATGCGCCGGGCCAGGCCCGCGTCCTCGGGCTGGCTCAGGTACTCCTCCATGCGGTGCATGAACTCCTCGCCCAGCGGGATGATGCGCGGCTTGAGCGTGTTCAGGACCCAGTTGGACAGGGTCTTGTAGTCCTCGGGATTTTCCTTGATGCGGTAGAAGACCGGCGGCTTGATGTCCGTGATGACCAGCCGGTAGAGGTAGTCGAACAGGCCGCCCTCGATGATGGCCTCGCCCAGCGCCCGTTTGCGGGCCACGTCCATGTCCCGCGAGTTCAGCAAAAAGAGCAACCAGGCCACGATCATCTTGTGCCCCTGCTTGTCCACCTCCACCAGTTCCATGGGCCGCAGCTTGTCGTTCCAACGCTTCATGAATGCGCCGGAAAAGATCAGTTCCAACAAGCTCTTGCGAATGACAACGGACATATCAGCCCCCATGGTTGCTCGATGATCACCAAGAGTGCCGCAATCGCAGGGAGAAGGCAACCGGAATGGAAACGCGCTCAACGCCGCTGAAGCAGGGCCACGGTCTCCACATGGTGGGTGTGCGGGAACATGTCCACGGCCCGCGCCCGTTCAAGGGTGTAGTGTTCGGACAGCCGCTTCACGTCGCGGGCCAGGGTGTTGGGATCGCAGGACACGGCCACGATCCGCGACGGCGCGAGCGCCAGGATGGCCTCGATGGCGTTCCCGTGCATGCCGGACCTCGGCGGGTCCACCACCAGGACGTCCGGTTTCGGCAACGCCTTGACGTCCTCGATGCCCCGGTCCAGGTTGGCGGCCACGAACTCGCAGTTGGAAAGGTCGTTGAGCCGGGCCGAACTCCACGCCTTGGCCACGGACTCCTCGCTGAACTCGTAGCCGATGACGCGCGCGGCCCGGTCCGCCAGAAAAATGCCGATGGCCCCGGACCCGCAATAGAGGTCGAGCACGGTCTCCCCGCCGGTCAGCCCGGCGTACTCGCGGACCGCGCCGAACAGCTCGGCCGCGCCGGCCGTGTTGGTCTGGAAAAATCCGTTGGGGGAAATGTGGTAGCGCGCCTCGCGGCCGCCATGGGCGACCATCTCCTCCACGACCTTGGTTCCCAGCCGGAACTCCACGATCTCGCCTTCGGCCGACAGGCTCCGCCGGGCGCGGGAGGAATGGGCAAAGGAGGTCAGCTCGGGGAACCGGTCCACCAGGGCCGCGCCCAGGGCCTTGACCTGGTTGTAGCGGCGCGCGTCGGGCGCGGTGATGACGTGGGCCAGCACCTCGCCGAGGAGGGTGCGCCGGATGACCAGATGCCGCCAGAAGCCCTTGCCGGTCTTGGGGTCGTAGGCGCGCAGGCCGGACGCGCGGCAGAACTCGCGGACCGCGCGCAGCATGTCCGCATCCCGCTCGGCGCACAACCGGCACTCCTCGATGTCGATGACCGGGGGCAGTCCCTTCTCCCCTGCCGCCAGCCGCTGCCGCAGGCCGAGCCGCAGGTCGCCCCCGTCCTGCTCGAAGACGAACTCCATCTTGTTGCGGTAGCGCCAGATGGAGGGCGAACCCACGGGTTCGTCCATGACCACCTCCACCCCGCCGATGCGCTTCAGCGCGCTCCGAACCTGGTCCGCCTTCTGCCTGAGCTGCTCCGGGTAGGCCAGGTCCTGCACGGCGCAGCCGCCGCACACGCCGAAATGCGGACAGGCGGGCTCCACCCTGTGGGACGAGGGCGTGAGCACTTCCTCGGCCTCGGCCTCGGCGAACCGCTTCTTCACCCGAACCACGCGGGCGCGCACCGTGTCGCCGGGCAGGCCGCCGGACACGAACACGGCCATGCCGTCCACGCGGGCGATGCCCCGGCCGCCGAAGGCCAGGGATTCTATGGCACACTCGATGAAATCGTCTTTCTTCATTTCCATGGGATACTCCGCTTGGTTGAGGGAAACGTGGTTTGACACGATTCCCGCCCACTGTCTATCCTTTGAGCCATGATCGACCGAGCCACCGCCGTGGAAACCGTGCTCCGCAAGCTGGCAAAGCTCCCCGTGGGCCATGCCGTGGACCTGCGCACCTACAAGCGCAACCGGTCCGTGGTCATCCGACGGGCCGGGGACGACGACTTCGACGTGGTGGAAAACGGCTTTCACAAGGAACGCTTCCGGGTGGATGCGGCCAAGATGAAAAAACTGCTCAAGACCCTGCTCAAAAGGGAATTTCCGCGCTCCACCAAGATCCGCCTCTACGACCTGGGTCAGGCCGAAGCCGACACCGACATCCAACGGAAAAAGATATGATCGACATTGCCGGGGCCGTGCCCGCCATCCTCAGCCGTTTGAAAAAACTCCCGGCAGGCCGGGGCCTGGAACTGCTCACCTTCAAGCGGGACCGGGGCCTGCGCGTCGTGAAAACCGGGGAGGATGCGTTCACGGCCACGGAATTCGGCTTTCGCGCCGAAACGGTCCGGGCCGACCTGAAGGGCATGAAGCGCGTGCTCAAGACCGTGCTGAAACGGGAATTCCCCCGCTCCAACAAGGTGCGCGTCCGTCCGTTGGGCGAAGAACAATAAGCCGCGCATGGCCGGGAAACCGCCCAAAAGGAATTGCGGGAAATCAGCGCACGGACATCTCGACCGGGAAAGGCGGCCGGTACCGGACCAACTCCATGGTGAAATGACCCACCGCCACTTTGGACTTAACCTTGACCGGAATGCGCCGGTCGTCGGCCGTGAACCAAACGTGCAGGGAGGCGTCCCTGGACTTGTTGAACACGCCGGACAGGTGCTTGACGTCCATAACCACCCTGTGACAGCGAAACTTGCCCAGGTCGGTCTTCACGGTCTCGACCTTGCCCACGAGCGCCTCGCCGACCACGGATTTCTTGCCGTCGGACACATTGGCCTTGAAATGCATGCCCTCAAAGAGGTTCTGGCCCCGGAAATGGAACAGGATGGACATGGGGTCGAACACGTCCACCGGCTGGATCAGACTTTTCGAATACTTGCCCCGCGAGTAGCGGTGCGACAGGTTGGACTTCTTGTCGAAGATCAGGTCGACTTTTTTATGGTACGACCCCTCGTTCTGGTCCTTGCTGTAGCGCAGGGAATAGCCCATACCCATGTCGGTCCACGCCTCGAGGGTGTCGCGCACGGGGTAGAGTTTCTCGATCCACTTGGCGCTGGTGGCCGTGGCCTTGAAATACCGGGCGGGCTCCCCGCGCATCTCGGTGTGGGGCATGACCTCCAGCACGGCGTCGGCCGCGTGGAACACGGTCCAGTATATCTTGTACTCCATGCGCTCGCCGGGGCCGAAAGGCAGTCCGTCGGCATGGGCGGCCAAGGGCAGGAAAACGGCCAGGGCCGTCAGCAATAGGATCTTCTTCATAGAGGATACATTTGCATCATTCATGCCCGAGTCAAGTCGAAACGCGCACGGCCGGATTTCGCCCGAAACATCGAAAAACATTTCAACGCGTTGACCGGCCGCTGCGGCCGCCATCCGGCGGGCATGCCCGCCTCCCGGCCCGGGACCGCTTGTTTACATGGACAAAATAGTGCTCTAACGATACGGATTATTGCACAAGAATGAGTCCACTGACTGTTGAACGCTCAAACGACACCGGCCGTTTGGAAATGGCACGATGCAGGAAAGCGGAAAAACCCCGGACGCACGGTGCGTCCGGCGCATGGACGGCCCGGTTTTTTCGCGAAGGCAACGGTTGCCGTTTGGAAGCGGCCTGCCGAAAACCGCAATTCATCGGAGGATAATCCATATGATGCTCAGAAAACGCGCCTGGGACATGATGCGCGACGAATTCCCCACCGTGCAGGAGGACGCCAGCCTGGCCGAGGCGATCCGGGTCATGCGCGAGGCCATGGTGGAAGCGCCGGACTCGCAGGTGGTGGTGGTCCAGAACAAGGGCGGCAAGCTCGTCGGGACCATCAACCTCTGGAAGCTGTTCAAGGCGGTCAAGCAGTCGGTCCTCAAGGACGAGAACCTCAAGGCCGACGGCAACGTGGACTGGGACCAGCAGTTCGCCAACGCCTGCCTGATCTGCACCCAGGAGCGGCTGGAGAACTCCTTGATCAAGGACCCGCCGACCCTCAAGCCCAACGACCCCATCCTGGTGGTCCTGGACGTGTTCCTCAAGTCCCGCCGCGACTGGGCCCTGGTCATGGAGAGCGACAAGGTCATGGGCGTGGTCTACGTCACCGACGTGTACCGCGAAATGACCCGTGACATGGTCCAGATATTCAAATAGACGCCCACGGGCACACCAAGCCAACAACGCCCGCGGCCGGTTTTCCCCGGCCGCGGGCGAACCACAATCCTGCAACTCGACAAAAACCCCTCGCCTTCCTGCCGGAAACGCTTGAGCCACTTGAAGACAGTCCGGCGGCTCACCCCGTACCCCCTGTCCGAGGTCACGGCTTCATCTTGAGATCGAGCAGAAGCAGCGCCTGGAGCGCGCCGGTGATCTCCCGGTCGTACTTGCCGTCCCGGGCCAGGAGCGCGGCCGCCTTGACGGGGCCCATGGCCTCGGCATAGGGCCGCTTGGCGACCATGGCGCTGAACGAGTCGGCCACGGCGCACAGCCGCCCGGCGAAATCCTGGGTCACGGACTTCAGCGGGTAGCCGGAGCCGCCCAGCCGCTCGTGATGCTGGACCGCGCACTGCTCCATCTCAAGATAGCGCAGGTCGAGCTTGTGCAGCATCTCGAAGCCCGCCTTGACGTGGGCGTTGACCTTGCCGCGTTCGTCGAGGGTCAGGGGCTTGGTCTTGGAACGGATGAATTCCGGCACCCGCGTCATGCCCATGTCGTGCAGGAACAGACCGAGGACGGTGCGGTCGAAGACCTTGCGCTTGACCGAATCCTGGAAGTTGTCGCCCTTGAGGCGGCCCCACAGGGCGATGCCCGTGAACGCGGTGTTGACCGAATGGTTTTCCAGGGAATGCTCGGTGTGCAGCCGCCGGACCAGGGCGCGGGCGCGGGCCATGTCCGTGTAGAGGTATTCGGTCAGGACCATGACGTCCACCCGGAGCTTTTCCAGGACCGGCTTCACGGGCTGTTCGAGAAAATCCGCCATGCGGCGGGTCAGGGCCTGGGTGAAGATGTCCGCGATCTCCCGTTCGGTCAAACGCCGGTCCACCAGCACCAGGTCCAGTTGGTAGCTGATGTGCTTGACGTACACCGGATGGTCCGCGCGGGACACGAAGACCAGCCCATCGTTGGTCAGCGCCCGCAACTCCTCGATCTGCTCGTTGGTAAGACGTCCGCCCACCTTGTAATAGGGAACCACGCGGGACACGTCCTCCTTGAACAGAAAGATGTTCAGCGGCGGACGGTACTTATTGAAGCTGCCGAGGATGTCATTGCTGACCTGGTAGTATTCCTCGTTGAGGCCGTCGGGGATATCGTGCTTTTCGGCTTGCATCAGCTCGCTTCTTTGCTCAGTTTTTCATACAGCTTGACCACGTTGGTCTGGGTCACGGACTTGCCCTTTTCCGGCTGCCCGGCAGTGACGATGACGATGTCCCCTTCCACGAAGTCGGAGGACTGGCGGACGAACACCTCGGCCCGCTCCTGGTGATCGTCGATGACGTCCAGCGGCTCGGCCGGGATCACGCCCCAGGAAAGATTGGTGAAATGGCGCACCGTGTGGTCCGTGGACAGGGCGTACACGGACTGGCGCGGACGGCAGGACGACAGCAGCCGGGTGGTGGCCCCGGACGTGGAGTGGCAGACGATGGCCTTGGCATTGGTCTTGCCCGCCAGCATGGCCGCGGCATAGGCCAGGAAGGTGGAGGGGTTGTCCTTTTCCCCGCCCCGGTCGATCTCGTCCCGGCCCGGCTCGAACATGTAGGCTTCGATCTCGTAGGCGATCTTCCGCATGAACCGGACGGCCTCACCCGGATAGCGGCCCACGGCGGTCTCCTCGGACAGCATGACGCAGTCCGCGCCGTCCAGGATGGCGTTGGCCACATCCGTGGTCTCGGCCCGGGTGGCCATGGGCGAGTTGACCATGGAGAGCAGCATCTGGGTGGCCACGATGACCGGCTTGCCCGCGTCGTTGCAGGCGTTGATGATCCGCTTCTGGGCCACGGGCAGCTCGGCCAGATCGAGTTCCAGGCCCAGGTCGCCGCGCGCCACCATGATGCCGTCCGCCTCGTTCAGGATCTCGTCCAGCCTGTCCAGGGCGGCGGTGCGCTCCAGCTTGGCGATGATGGGCACTCTCCGCCCGTACTGGATCATCTCCGCGCGCAGGTTGCAGATATCCTCGGGCTTCTGGACAAAGCTCATGGCCACCACGTCCACGCCCAGCTCCATGCCGATGGCCAGATCCGCCTTGTCCTTGTCGGTCAGCGGGGCCAGGGGCGTGGTCATGCCGGGAAAGGTGATGCCCTTGCGCGGCGGGCAGATGCCCGAGTTGGTGGCCTCCAGCCGGATCAGGCGCTCTTCCTCGATGGCCACCACCTTGAACCGGATGACGCCGTCGCCCAGGGCCACGGGATCGCCCACCTTCACGCCCTCGAACATCTCCGGAATGTCCAGGCAGATGAACGGCTCCTCGACCTTGGCGAACTGGTCCGAGGTGCCGAGCAGCACCTCCTCGCCCTTGCTCACCTCAAAGGAGGGAAGGCCCACGTCGCAGGTGCGGATCTTGGGGCCGGACAGGTCCTGGAGCACGGTCAGGGTCAGGCCCGTTTCGCTCTCCAGCCTGCGGATGATGTCCACCATCTTGGCGAAGAACTCCCGTCCCCCGTGGGAAAAATTGAGCCGAAATATCTTGGCCCCGGACTCCACCAGCTCCCTGACCGCCTCGTACGACTCGGTGGCGGGCCCCAGCGTGGCGATGATCTTGATATGCCTGTCCATGGCTACTCCCTGCCGCCGCCCGGACGCGCCTTGGGTCCCGGTCAGCGGCCTGTTTATCTTACATATTGTATTTACTGTATTTTTTAATCCATACTATATGGATATGCAGGGCAAGTCTAGGCGTACCCCCGAAAAAAATCAATGAATCCCCATTTCTTTATCTCCATCTATTTCAGCTAGACGGTTGACTTTCCCTTGATTTTCATACACACGTGGGAAGAAGTGGAATTTAGTGTAATAATGGTGTAAAGAAGTGGGGCGAGCGATTGCTCCGGGGGAAAAATGAAGTTTAGAGGTCACGCACACAGAAGCCTGGACGACAAGGGTCGGCTCATTCTGCCGCCCGAGTTCCGGGACATGATCCGATCCGGTCTGCCGGACGCGGTCATCGTGCTGACCATCTACGACAAGCACGTCATCGGCATCACCCCGGAACAGTGGACCCGCCTCGAAGCCGAGCTGGAGAAGGTCAAGACCCCCAGCCGCGCGCTCCAGAACACCATCCGCCTGTTCAACTCCGGCTACACGGAAACGCTCGTGGGCAAGCAGGGACGCATAGCCATTCCCGCGCACCTGCGCAAGTCCGGCAGGCTGGACGGCGAGGTGGTCGTGGTGGGCGCGGGCAAACGGTTCGAGATCTGGTCCGCGGAAGCCTTCGAGCGACTGCTTGACGAGGACTACGACGTGTCCTCCGAACTGGCGGAAAACAACGTCTCCCTGCCCTTCTGATGAAGCCGGAGATGGTCGACCCCGCCTCGCTGCACACGACGGTTCTTTTACACGAAGTGGTTGAGTGGCTGCGCCCCGAACCGGGAGGCCGTTATCTGGACGGCACCCTGGGCATGGGCGGCCACAGCCTGGCGATCCTTCGGGCGGCAGGCGGCAAGGCCGAGCTCGCAGGGCTTGACCGGGACCAGGAGGCATTGGCGCTGGCACAAAAGCGCCTGGTGGAATTCGCGGACAGCGTTCACCTGTTCCACCTGCCCTTTTCCCGGTTTGAGGAGGCCCTGGACGAACTCGGCTGGGACACGGTGGACGGCGCGGTCCTGGACCTCGGCGTCTCGTCGATGCAGCTCGACGTGGCCGAACGGGGATTCAGCTTCGTCCACGACGGACCGCTGGACATGCGTATGGGCGAGGACGCCGCACAGTCGGCGGAGGAACTGGTCAATACGCTGAAGCATGGTGATCTGGCGCGGATCATCAGGGCCTACGGGGAAGACCCCCTGGCCGGGAAAATCGCGTCGGCAATTTTGAAGGCACGGGAAAAGGAGCGGATCACGAGGACCCTCCAACTGGCCGAGATAGTGAGGTTGGCCTACCCGCCCAAGATGCGGCACACAGCCCGCAATCATCCGGCGACCCGTACCTTCCAGGGACTGCGAATGGCAGTCAACAGGGAAGCAGAGGAACTTGAACGTTACCTTAAAACCATAGTCGGACGCCTGAAGCCGGGCGCCAGGCTGGCCATCATTTCGTTTCACTCCCTGGAGGACAGGGCCGTGAAGCACGCATTTCGGGATGCCGCCAAAGGGTGCAAATGCCCCCCGCATCAACTCCACTGCACCTGCGGCGGCAGACCCGAGATGAAAGTGCTGACCAAGAAACCGATGACCGCCTCGGAAACCGAAAGGGACGCGAACCCCCGCGCCCGGAGCGCCAAGCTCCGCGTGGCGGAACGGCTCGCCCCCGACGGAGAAGACGCATGAGCAAGACCGACAAAACGCTCCTCTGGATGGTGCTCTGCCTGCTGGGCATGGCGCTGTCCCTCGGTTTGGGAGCGGTCTGGCTGAACATCGAACGCATGGACATGGCCTACGACCTGCGGAAGATGGAGAAAAGCCTTCGCCAGAAAGAGGATCTGGCAGAGAAACTGACGGTTGAGAGGAACAACCTGGTTTCGCCATACGAGCTGAAGAAACTCGCGGGCCGACTCGGCCTGGGGGTGGCTGCGCCTGGACAGATCAGGCGAATAGCCGACTGACGCGCGTTTCATCATAAACGCGCCTTTGGATAGTGGGAGTCAGATGACGAGTGGAAAAAATGGGCGCAAGGATCGCAGCGGGATCAAGATAGGGTTCGTCACGGCCCTGTTCGCCATCGCGCTCGCGGCCCTTTGGGTCCGCACAGCATGGGTTCAGCTCTACGAGGGCGATGCCCTAGCCGACCGGGCCGCGCGCCAGGGGCACGCCGCCGAGTACGAGTACGGCGAGCGCGGCCGCATCTTCGACCGCAACGGAGAGATGCTCGCCACCTCGGTGGAGGCCAAGTCCGTCTGTGCCTATCCCTATGAAGTCGCCCACCCCGACCACGCGGCGGCCGTGCTGGCCAAGACCCTCGGCCTGCGCGCCGCGTCCGTCAGGAACAAACTCGCCTCGTCCAAGCGCTTCGTCTGGATCAAGCGGCAGATAACGGACCGCGAGGCCATCAGCCTGGAACGCTCCGGTCTGGCCGGCGTCCATCTGCTCAGTGAATTTTCCCGCATCTACCCCAACGGGCACCTAGCCGGACAGATCCTCGGCTTCACGGACATCGACGGCAAGGGGCGCGAAGGCATCGAGCGCGTGTTCGAGGACCGGCTCAAGCCCGGCAAGGCCAAGTTCGTGGTCCAGCGCGACCGCAAGGGCCGCCGCTTCTACCTGGACGCCGACGGCCGCGAGGTGGACATCAACGGCCGGGACGTGCGGCTTACCATCGACACCCACATCCAGCACGCCGCCGAACAGGCCCTGGCCCGGTCCATCGCCAAGTACGAGGCCCGGGCGGGCATCGTCCTGGTGGTGGACGTGAAGTCCGGCGACATCCTGGCCATGGCCAACCAGCCGTTCTTCAACCCCAACACGGTCCGCAATTCCTCGCCGTCCATACGGCGGCTGCGGGCCATCACCGACATCTACGAGCCGGGCTCCACCATGAAGCCCCTCCTGTTCGCCGCCGCCCTGGAAGAAGGCGTCATCGAGCCGGACACCCTCATAGACTGTGAGAACGGACGCTGGCGCGTGGCCCGCAGGACCATCCACGACACCCATCCGAAAAAGTGGCTGCCCGCCCACAAGGTGCTCCGCTACTCCTCCAACATCGGCTCGGCCAAAATCGGCTCGGCCATGGGCGCGGAGGTCTACCACGGCTACCTGTCCAAGCTCGGCTTCGGCCGGCGGACCGGCATCATCCTGCCCGGCGAGGCGTCCGGCATCATGCGCCCGGCCGACCGGTGGACCTCGGTGGATTTGGCGGCCATCAGCTTCGGCCAGGGCATCGGCGCCACGGCCGTGCAGATGGGCCAGGCGTTTCTCTGCCTGGCCAACCACGGCGCAACCAAGCCGCTGAACCTGGTCCGGGAACCCCGCTCCGAGCGCAAAAACGCCTCCATCCAGGTCTTCAGCCCGGAGACCACGGCCAAGGTCCTCAATATGATGAAGGAAGTGGTCCACGAGGACGGCACGGGCCGCAGCGCCCGCATCGAGGGCATCACCATGGCGGGCAAGACCGGAACCGCCCAGAAGGCTTCGCCCCAGGGCGGGTACAGCGACCAGTATCTTTCCTCCTTCGTGGCCCTGGTCCCGGCGGACGAGCCGGAACTGCTGGTCATCACCATGATCGACGAACCGCAAAAGTCCAATTACGGGTCCATGGTCGCGGCCCCGGTCTGCCGCGACATCACGGTGCGGACGCTGGCCTACCACGGCAAGCTGTCCGAGACCCTGCACGCCGCCGCGGACGGCGACGCGCCCGAGGCCATCCGGGACGCCGAGCCGCTGAACAAGACGGTGGACGCGCCCAGAACACGCACGGTTTCCGGCGACGCCGTGCCCGACATCCAGGGAATGACGGTGCGCCGTGCCTTGGAAACACTGACCAAAATGGGAATCGTCCCGGTCCTCAAGGGACAGGGAATGACGGTCGACCGCCAGGAGCCCGCGGCGGGGCAGCCATGGCCGGGCGGCCAAACCAAGGAGGGAACGGAACATGTTTTTGTTCTCTGGCTCTCATAGCGGCAAGGAAGAAGAGGTAATCGGCACAATGGAATTTTCCAGCCTACTGAAAAAAGCGGCAAAGGGCCTCATGGTCCGCACGGACTCGCGCAAGGTCCAGGAGGGCGAATGCTTCGTGGCCATGCCCGGCACGGCCGTGCGCGGCATCGACTACATCCCGGCCGCCCTGGACAACGGCGCAGCCTACGTGGTGGCCCCGGAATCCGCGCGCGACCTGGTCGGCCCGGTGGTCGAGGCAAAGGCCGCCGCCGTGTACGTTCCCAACACCGCCGCCGCCCTGGGCGAGCTGGCCCGCGCCTTCTTCGGCGTGGAGCAGCGCGACATCAAGCTGGTGGGCATCACCGGCACCAACGGCAAGACGACCACCGCCTACGTCATCGAGCACCTGCTGGCCTCCGCCGGACTCAAGGTCGGCGTGCTCGGCACCATCACCTACCGCTGGCCCGGCTTCGAAATGGACGCGCCCCTGACCACCCCGGACTGCTGGATGCTCCACGAGCTGCTCTTCAACATGAAGAAGGCGGACGTGGACGTGGCCGTCATGGAGGTCTCCTCGCACGCTCTGGACCAATACCGCGTGGCCGGGCTGGACTTCCACGCCGGGGTCTTCACCAACCTGACCCAGGACCATCTCGACTACCACCGGACCATGGAGGACTACTTCCGGGCCAAGTCCATGCTTTTCCTGGATTATCCCCTGCCGCGCAAGGCCAACGTCCTCAACTTCGACGACCCCTGGGGCCGCCGCCTGCTCAGGGAGTGCGAGGACGCCGTGGGCTACGGCCTCGGCGACGCCTCCCTGATGGAACGGGAAATGGGCAAAAAGTCCCTGGTCCGGGGACGCATCCTGTCCATGACCGGCCAGGGCATCGAGCTGGAGACCGCCTACAAGGGCAAGAGCTGGGTGGTCCGCTCCCCGCTGGTGGGCGCGTACAACGCCATGAACCTGCTGGCCGCCCAGGCCGTGGGCCTGCAACTGGGCCTGAACTGCCGCGACATGCGGAGTCTGGCCGACTTCCCCGGCGTTCCCGGCCGCCTGGAGCGGGTCGTCAACGACGCGGGGCTCGACATCTTCGTGGACTACGCCCACACCCCGGACGCCCTGGAAAACGTGCAGAAGAATCTCAAGGAACTGGATTTCGACCGGTTGATAACCGTGTTCGGCTGCGGCGGCGACCGCGACCGGACCAAGCGCCCGCTCATGGCCGAGGCCGTGGCCCGGTACGCCGACGTGGCCGTGCTCACCTCGGACAACCCGCGCACCGAGGACCCGGCCGCCATCATGGACGACGCCCGGCCCGGACTGGCCGGGGCCGCCCGCGTCATGGAGCACGTGGACCGGCAGACGGCCATCACCATGGCCATTGCCGAGATGAATCCCGGCGACGCCCTGCTCATCGCGGGCAAGGGGCATGAGGACTACCAGATAGTGGGCAGGAAGAAACGCCATTTTTCGGACAAGGAAGCCGCCCTCAGGGGCATCGAGGAAACCCGCTCGTGAACATGACGCTGGCCGACGTTGAACGCTGCCTGGGCGGCGTGGCCGAAGAGGGCCATCAGGATATCCGCATCCACGCGGTGAAGACCGACTCCCGCACCGTGGAGCCGGGCGACCTGTTCGTGTGCATCAACGGGGAAAACTTCGACGGGCACGAGTTCGCGGCCCAGGCCGCCAAATCCGGCGCGGCGGGCATCATTGCCTCGCGCATGCTCGGCGAGACGGACGCGCCGGTGATCATGGTCCGCGACACCGAGTCCGCCCTGGGCCGGTTGGCCGCCTGCTGGCGCGACATGTGCGGATCCAAGCTCATCGCCGTGACCGGCACGGCGGGCAAGACCACGGTCAAGGAGATGCTCCACGCCGTGCTTTCCCGCAAGTACCGGACGGCCAGGAACTACCGCAACCTCAACAACCAGATCGGGCTGCCCCTGTCCATGCTCAAGGCCGACGCCGAGCAGGAAGTCTGGATCATGGAGCTGGGCATCTCCCACAAGGGGGACATGGAGGCGCTGGCCCCGGTGGCCGCGCCCGACCTGGCCGTGATCACCAACGTCGGCCCCGGCCATCTGGAAGGGCTGGGCGACGAGGCGGGAGTGGCCTCGGCCAAGACGACCCTGCTCCGCTACCTGCGGCGGCCGGGCACGGCCGTTGTCTGCCGGGACTACCCCCTGCTCTGGAACGCGGCCCGCGAGATCGTGGACGCGCCCATAGGATTTTCCACCCATTTTCAGGCCGAACAGCCTGACACCTCCTATGTTGCCTCGTTCCTCGGGGGCGCCGAAGCCGAAGGCTGGGGACGCTTTCGGCTGAAGACCCCCGAGGGCGACGGCGAGATCACGGCCCCGTTTTGCGGCGAGCACTACGCCGAAAACCTGGCCTGCGTGGCCGCCGTGGCCCGCCAGTTGGGGCTGACCCGCGACGACGTGGCCGAAGGCGTCAAGGACATGGCCGTGGACGCCCAGCGGTTCTGCTGCAAGGTCGGCGGGGACGTCACGGTCATCGACGACACCTACAACGCCAATCCGCTGTCCATGGCCCGCTCCATCCGCACGGCCCGGAACATGGCCGACGGCGGACCGCTGGTCCTGGTGCTCGGCGACATGCGCGAGCTGGGCGGCGAGGCGGTCATGCGCCACGAGGCGCTGGGCCGGACCGTGGCCGAGGCGAATCCTGCGGCCGTGTTCTACAAGGGCGACCACATGGGGGATGTGGCCCGCGCCTATGGCGGCGAAATCACGCCGCTGGCGTCGCCCGGCGAATTTCTCGAAGCATGGCGCGAAACGGGGATCGACCGGGGCGTGGTCCTGGTCAAGGGATCGCGCTCCCTGAAAATGGAAGAGTACGCCAACGCACTCTGCCGTGAACTGAACGCGGGAGCCCAAGGAGGCACCAAGTGATCTACAACCTGCTCGTACCGCTGAGCACGGACGTCGGCGTCCTCAACGTCTTCCGCTACATCACCTTCCGGTCGGTGTGGGCGCTCCTGACCGCGCTCATCATCTCCATCCTGTTCGGCCCGGCCATGATCCGCTGGCTCAAGCGCATCAAGTGCGGCCAGTACATCCAGGCGGACGGCCCGCACCACCAGGCCAAGGAAGGCACCCCCACCATGGGCGGGGTCATGATCTTCATCGCCGTGGCCGGGTCCACCCTGCTCTGGGCGGATCTCGCCAACGTCTATGTCTGGCTGACCCTGCTGGTGTTCGGCGGCTTCTCGGCCATCGGGTTCGCGGACGACTACATCAAGGTGGTGAAGCGGCGCAACGAGGGGCTGACCGCCAAGGCCAAGTTCGGGCTGCAATGCCTGGTGGCGGGCGCGGCCATCGCCCTGCTCATCAACCAGCCCGCGTACTCCACCCAACTGTCCGTGCCGTTCTTCAAGAATTTCCAGCCGGACCTCGGCTGGTTCTACCTGCCCTTCGCCCTGGTGGTCATGGTGGGCACCAGCAACGCGGTCAACCTGACCGACGGCCTGGATGGGCTGGCCATCGGCCCCATGGTGGTGGCCATGGCCTGCTTCGCCATCTTCATCTACGTATCCGGCCACGCCACCATGGCCGACTATCTCCAGGTGCAGAACATCCAGGGCATCGGCGAGGTCACGATCTTTTGCGGGGCCATGGTCGGCGCGGGGCTGGGCTTCCTGTGGTTCAACGCCCACCCGGCCCAGGTATTCATGGGCGACGTGGGGTCGCTGGGCCTGGGCGGCGCGCTCGGCTTCGTGGCCGTGCTGGCCAAGCAGGAGCTGCTGCTGGCCATCGTGGGCGGCGTGTTCGTGTTCGAGACCCTGTCGGTCATCCTCCAGGTGGGCTACTTCAAGCTCACCGGGGGCAAGCGCATCTTCAAGATGGCCCCGCTCCACCACCACTTCGAACTCAAGGGTATCCCGGAATCCAAGATCATCGTCCGGTTCTGGATTCTCTCCATACTCATGGCGCTCATGGCCCTGTCCACGCTCAAGCTGAGGTAATCCCATGAACCGCATCGTCCGCAAATTCATCGATCAAGCCATCCTGAACGGCAAGCAGGCCGTGGTGGTGGGCACCGGCAAGTCCGGCCTGGCCGCCGCCCGGCTTCTGGACGTGCTGGGCGCGCGGGTGCGCGTGGCGGACCGCGACGAGTCCGTCACACCGGCGTCCCTCGGCGCGCTGGCGGACAGGGTGGAGCTGGTCACGGGCGAACACCGGCCCGAACATTTCGCGGACGCGGACATCATCGTGTTTTCGCCGGGCGTGCCGGTCAAGAAGCTGGCCCCGGTGCTTGCGGGCATCCCGGAGCGCAAGCTCGTGGCCGAGATGGAGTTGGCCTCCTGGTTCATCGAGGCCCCGATCCTGGCCGTGACCGGGTCCAACGGCAAGACCACGACCACCACCCTGATAACCGATATTCTGGAGCAGGCAGGACGCCGCACGTTCACCGGCGGCAACATCGGCGTGCCCCTGTGCGAATACCTCCTGGACATGGAACCCGCCGAGATCATCGTGCTCGAGGTGTCCAGCTTCCAGCTCCAGAACTGCCGCCTGCTCAAGCCGCGCGTGGGCGTGTTCCTCAACCTCTCGGCCAACCACCTCGACTATCACGAGGACATGGACGAATACCTGGACGCCAAGCTCAACCTCTTTGCCCGCATGACCGGCGAGGACACGGCCCTGGTCCACGAGTCCCTGCGTCCCCTGCTCGAAGGCCGGGCCTTCACCGAAGGCCGGGTGCAGTGGTTCGACGCCGCTGAGCGGTTTGCGGCCCCGCACCTGCCGGGCGAGCACAACAAGTCCAACGTGGAGGCCGCGTGGCAGGCGGTTCGCCGGTTCGGCGTCACCGAGGAGCAGGCCGCCGAGACCATCCTGAATTTCAAGCCCCTGGCCCACCGCATCGAACCCGTGGGCGAAAAACGGGGCGTGCTGTACGTGAACGACTCCAAGGCCACCACCCTGGACGCGGCCCTGGCCGCGGTCCGCTCCTTCGACCGCCCGGTGCGCATCCTCATGGGCGGCGTGTGGAAGGGCGGCGACGTGGCCCGGTTCGCCGGGGACGTCAAGGGCCGGGTCGTGCAGGTGGGCCTGTTCGGCGGCGCGCGCGAGGAACTGGAGCCGGAACTGGCCAAGCTGTTCCCCGTGACCTGGGACGAGACCCTGGAAAAGGCCGTGCAGCGGCTGGCCTCCGACGCGGCCGAGGGCGACGTGGTCCTGCTTTCCCCGGCCACGGCCAGCTTCGACCAGTACAACGGCATGGCCGAGCGCGGCGCGGACTTCAAGCGCGTGGTGGGGGGGCTTAATGACTAACCGGATCAATGCCAGGAAAAACGGCGGCGGCACGGGCCGCATCGACCTCTGGCTTCTGGTGGCCACGCTGGTTCTCGGTGCCTTCGGCCTGATCATGGTCCTCTCCTCCTCGGGAATCATGGCCGAACAGAAGTACCAGGACACCTATTTCTTCTTCAAGCGCCAGCTCGCCTTCACCGGCGTGGGGCTGGCCGCCATGCTCGCCTGCATGTACGTCCCCCGGCGTCTGCTCTATTCCCTGACCTACTTCTGGGTGGGCATGGCCGTGATCCTGCTTGTCCTGTGCCTGACCCCCTTCGGCGTCAACGTCAACGGCGCGAGCCGCTGGATACGCCTGGGGCCGGTCAACGTCCAGCCGCTGGAATTCGCCAAGGTCGCCCTGGTCTTCTACCTGGCCTATTTCTTCTCCCGGAAGCAGGACATGGTCCGCACCTTCTCGGTGGGCTTTTTGCCCCCGTTTTTGGTCACCGGCTTCCTGTGCGGCCTGCTGCTGCTCCAGCCCGACTTCGGCGGCGCGGTCATCCTGTGCGGCCTGCTCCTGTTCATGTGCATGGTCGGCGGCACGCGCCTGAGCTACCTGCTGATCTCCCTGTTCTTCGCGGGCGGCGCGGGCTACATGCTGATCACCTCGTCCCCCTACCGGCTGAAGCGGTGGACCGCGTTCCTCAACCCGCACGAACTGGCCCAGAACGAGGGCTACCAACTGGTCCAGTCCCTGTACGCCTTCGGCTCCGGCAAACTGTTCGGCAAGGGGTTCGGCTCGGGCCAGTCCAAGCTGTTCTTCCTGCCCGAGGCGCACAACGACTTCATCATGGCCGTGGCGGGCGAGGAGTTGGGTTTCATCGGCATGTCGCTGTTTTTCTGCATCATCGGATTCTTCCTGTACCGCGCCTTCCGCATCGCCTACCGGCTGGAGGAGCTTCAGGACCGGTTCACGGCCTTCGGCATGACCTGCGTCATCGCGCTGGGCATGGTCCTGAACCTGGCCGTGGTGCTCGGCACGGTGCCGCCCAAGGGCGTGGCCATGCCGTTCATCAGCTACGGCGGCTCCAGCCTGACCGTGTCCTTCGTCTGCGCGGGCATCCTGCTCAATCTTTCGCGGAGGGTGAAGGCATGACGCTTGATCGGGTCGTCATCACCACCGGCGGCACGGCGGGCCACATCTTCCCGGCCCTGACCGTGGCCTCGGAGATCATGCGCCGCAATCCGGGCGCGGACATCCTGTTCATGGGCGGTCCCGGCGTGGAGGGCGACATGGCCCGCGAGCACGGGCTCAAATTCCAGGAACTCCCGGCCTCGGGCATCATGGGGCGGGGCATCCCCGGCATCCTGTCCGGCATGGGCTGGCTCGGCACGGGCATCCCCAAGGCCCTGGCCGCGGTCTGGTCCCACCGGCCGGACGCGGTCATCGGGTTCGGCGGCTACGCCGGCTTCTGCCCGGTGCTGGCCGGGCGCATCCTGGGCATTCCCACGGCCATCCACGAGCAGAACTCCGTGCCGGGCGTGGCCAACCGCATGCTCGGCAAGGCGGTCAAACGAATTTTCCTGAGCTTCCCGGACCGCATGAACGCCTTTCCCGGCCACAAGACATACCTGACCGGCAACCCGGTGCGCCCCGAGGTCATCGAGGCGTCGGTCCGCCGCCGAAACCACGAACCGGGGCGGCGGGTGCTGGTCCTGGGCGGCAGCCAGGGGGCCAGGCCGATCAACAACGCCCTCATCGAGGCCCTGCCACGGTTCATGGAAGCGGGCGTCCGTCTGGTCCACCAGACCGGCAAACTGGACTATGCGCGGGTGCGCGCGGCCTACGAGGCCGCAAGCGCGGACCCGTCGCAGGTCCGTGAATTCATCGAGGACATGGGGACCGAATACGCGCTCTGCGACCTGGCCGTGTGCCGGGCCGGGGCGTCCACGGTCTTCGAAATCGCGGCGGCGGGGGTGCCGGCCCTATTCGTGCCCTTCCCCCAGGCCACGCACGACCATCAAACCATGAACGCCAAGGCCATGGCGGACCTGGGCGCGGCGGAACTCATTCCCCAGCCGGTGCTGTCCGGCGAGGGACTCGCCCGCGCCGTCACGCGGCTGCTCGACAACCCCGAGCGGCTGTCCGCCATGGAGCAGGCGGCGCGCGGCTTTGCCAAGCCGGACGCGGCCGCCGATATAGCCGCCGGTCTCGAGGGACTGGCCGCCCAGGGCAAGGAGCAACGATAATGACGGCACAAGGACCCTATCTGACCATCGGCGGCGAGGCCTGCCCGGCCATGCGGGCGCGGGTGAACAACATCCACATGGTGGGCATCGGCGGCTCCGGCATGAACGGCATCGCCGAGGTGCTCATCAACATGGGCTTTACCGTCACCGGCTCGGACCTGTCCGCCTCGGCGGCGGTGCGGCGGCTGGAAAAGCTCGGGGCCACGGTCTTCATCGGCCACGGCGCCGACAACGTGGGCGCGGCCGACGTGCTCATCAAGTCCACGGCCATCCCGGACAAGAACCCGGAGCTGGCCGAGGCCCGCGACCGGGGCATCCCCATCATCCCCCGCGCCGAGATGCTGGCCGAACTTATGCGGCTGCGCACCGGCATCGCCGTGGCCGGAACCCACGGCAAGACCACCACGACCTCGCTCATGGCCACCATCTTCACCGAGGCGGGGCTCGACCCCACCGTCATCATCGGCGGCAAGCTGAACACCTACGGGGCCAACGCCCGGCTCGGCGAGGGCGACTACCTGATCGCCGAGGCCGACGAGTCCGACGGATCGTTTCTGCGCCTGTCGCCCATCATCACCGTGGTCACCAACGTGGACCGGGACCACCTGGATTTCTACGACAACCAGGACGCCATCGACCTGTCGTTCATGCGCTTCATGAACTCCATCCCCTTCTACGGCATGAACGTGGTCTGCGGCGACGACGAGGGCGTGCAACGGCTTCTGCCTCTCATCAAGCGCCCCTGCCTGACCTACGGCCTGGGCGCGAGCAACCGGCTGCGCGGCGAGATCGTCTCCTCCCACCTCCGCACCCTGTTCAAAGTCTATCTCGACGGCCAGGAATGGGGCGAGGCGACCGTGGCCCAGCCCGGCACCCACAACGTGCTGAACGCCCTGGCCTGCATCGGCGTGGCCTTGGAGGCCGGGCTGGAGAAAAAGGACATCATCAACGGCCTGGGCAACTTCGGCGGTGTGGGCCGCCGCTTCGAGCGCAAGGGCGAACGCAAGGGCGTGGTGGTGGTGGACGACTACGGCCATCACCCGGCCGAAATCGCGGCCAACCTGCGCACGGCCAGGGAGTGCTATCCGGACCGACGGCTGGTGGTGGCCTTCCAGCCCCACCGCTTCTCCCGCACCCAGGCCCTGTTCGGCGAATTCTGCCGGGCCTTCGGGGACGCGGACCTGCTCCTGCTCACCGAAATCTATCCGGCCTCGGAATCGCCCATTCCCGGCGTTTCCGGCCTGTCCCTGGCCCAGGGCATCAAACAGGTGTCCGAGACAAAGGTACAATTCTTCCCGGATTTCGAATCCCTGGAAAAACGGCTGCAGGACATCCTGAAGCCCGGCGACCTGTTCATGACCCAGGGCGCGGGTTCCATCTGGACCATTGGCGAGAACTGGCTCGACCTGCCCGACGAGGGGCCGGAAGACCGCACGGAAGGCAACGAGGAGTAAGGGGGAATCCATGACCCTGGAACGCATTGTCCGCCCATCCCTGGCTGAACTGACCACCCTCCGGCTCGGCGGCACCGCCGAGGTGAAGCTCGTTGTCCGCGATGACCGGGACCTGGACGAACTGGGCGACTTCCTCATGCGGGAGTCCCTGCGTCCCTTCGTCATCGGCGAAGGCAGCAATATTCTCGCGCCCGACGGGCATCTGGACATGGCCCTTATCAAGGTGGCCAACGCGCCCGGCCCGGAGCGCGTGGAAAAGATCGGCGACAAGCTCATCGTCCGCTGCTGCGCGGGCCAGCGGCTGCCCGGCCTGCTCGGCTGGGCGCAGATGGCCGGGCTGTCCGGCCTGGAAGGGCTGACCGGCATCCCCGGCTCCGTGGGCGGCGCGGTGTCCATGAACGCCGGGTCCTTCGGCACCGAGATCGGGGACGCGGTCCACCGGGTCCGCCTGTGGTCCCCGGGCCAGGGGCTGTTCTGGCTCAACCGCGACCAGTGCGATTTTTCCTACCGCAGCTTCTTCCCCGCCATCGCCGTGGGCAAGGGCGTCATCTGGCAGGTGGAGCTGGCCCTGGCCGAGAGCCAGCCCAAGCTGGTCCGCAAGGTCATGCACGACAACTACATGCGGAAGAAGGCCACCCAGCCAGTGACGGCGCACAGCGCCGGGTGCGTGTTCAAGAACCCGGAAGGCGAGTTTGCGGGCAGGCTGCTCGAAAAGGCGGGCATGAAGGGCGCGCGCCTGGGCGGCATGGCCTTTTCCGACCTGCACGCCAACTTCCTGGTCAACACGGGCGGCGGCACCAGCGAAGACGCCCTGGAACTCATCGACCAGGCGCGGGACAAGGTGAAGGAACGATTCGGCATCATTCTCGAAATGGAGGTCATCATACTGTGAGCACCCTGACGCTCGGCAAGCAAAGCCGCATCACCATCGGCAACAGGCGCAAAAAGAAGACCAGCTCCTTCCGCACCCAGAAGCGGTCCACCCTGTCCAACAACACCCGGAAAAAACCGCACCGCCGGCTTGCCGGAGTCGGCCAGTTCATATTCCGCTCCGTGATGCTCATGCTGACCCTGTCCATGGTGGCGGTGCTCGGCGTGGGGCTGCTCTACGGCTATCGCGTTCTCACCACCCACCCCTATTTCGGCCTCAAGGAGATTTCCGTCACCGGCATCGACCGGCTGACCAGGGGCGACATCCTGAAAAGCGCGGACGTGGCCCTGGGCCTCAACTGCCTGGACATGAACGTGGGCGAGGTGGAGCAGCGGCTGTCCGCCAACCCGTGGATCGAAACCGTGACCGTGCGCCGGGAGTTCCCCGACAAGCTGCGCATCGGCGTGGTCGAGAAGGTCCCGGCCTTCTGGATGCGCCAGGGCGACGGGCTGTATTTCGCGGACGCCTCGGGCCGGGTCATCGCGCCCATGCACCCCGGCGAGGCGGCCAGCCTGCCCGTGCTGAGCGTGGCGGAGGGGCTGGACGAAGGCCCGGCGGTGCTGCGGGGCATCCTCAGGAAAATGGCGGAAAAGAAGACCCCCTTCACCCAGGGGCAGGCGGCCTGGATCAAGCTGACCAGCGCCCACGAGATGGAAATTTTCCTGGACGGCCACGCGGACGGAAACGGCCTGACCGTCAAGCTTTGCACCGACCAGTGGGAAACGCAGTTGGAGCGGCTGAAGGTCGTCTGGCGCGACCTGCTCCGGCGCGACGAATTCAAGGACGCGGCCATCATCGCGGCCAGCGGCGAAAAAATCTGGATCAAGAAGCGCGAGCCCTCCAGGGGATAGCGCTCGAAATATTGCAGGGAACAACAGAGGAGACTGTTTATGGCTAGAAATGACTTGATCGTGGGCCTGGACGTAGGCACCACGAAAATATGCACCGTGGTGGGCGAGGCTTCGGACACCGGCGTCGATATCATCGGCATCGGCACGTCCCCGTCCACCGGGCTTCGGCGCGGCGTGGTCGTCAACATCGAGAAGACAGTCCAATGCATCAAGAAGTCCCTGGAGGACGCGGAACTCATGGCCGGCTGCGATATCCGCACCGTGTACGCGGGCATCGCCGGCTCCCACATCCAGGGCTTCAACTCCCACGGCGTGATCGCGGTCAAGGGCGGCGAAGTCACCCAGCGGGACGTGGACCGGGTCATCGAGGCGGCCAAGGCCATCGCCATCCCCATGGACCGCGAGGTGCTCCACACCCTGCCCCAGGAATTCATCGTGGACGACCAACGCGGCATCGCCGATCCGCTCGGCATGGCGGGCGTGCGCCTGGAGGTCAAGGTCCACATCGTCACCGGCGCGGTCACATCGGCCCAGAACATCATCCGGTCCTGCAACCGCTCCGGCCTGGACGTGTCCAACATCGTCCTGGAATCGCTGGCCTCCAGCAAGGCCGTGCTCTCCCCCGAGGAAAGGGAGATCGGCGTGGCGCTGGTGGACATCGGCGGCGGCACCACGGACATCGCGGTCTTCTCCAAGGACTCCATCAAGCACACCAGCGTGCTGGCGCTCGGCGGCCATAACCTGACCAACGACATCGCCTACGGGCTGCGCACCCCCATGATGAGCGCCGAAAAAATCAAGATGGAATACGGCTGCGCCATGGCCGACCTGGTGACCAGCGAGGAAATCATCGAGGTCCCGAGCGTGGGCGGCCGCGAGTCGCGCAAGATGAGCAAGCGGGTGCTGGCGGAAATCTGCGAGCCGCGCTGCGAGGAGATTCTCGCCCTGGTGGACCAGGAGCTGATCAAGTCCGGCTTCAAGAACATGATCGCGGCGGGCGTGGTGCTCACGGGCGGCACGGTCATGATCGACGGCATGCAGGAGCTGGCCGAGCAGATATTCGACCTGCCCGTCCGCATCGGCACCCCCGAGCAGGGCATCGGCGGCCTGGCCGACGAGGTCCGCAGCCCCAAGTACGCCACGGCCGTGGGCCTGCTCCTTCACGGAGCCGAGGAGGAGGGCCTGCACAGCAAGGTTCGGCCCTTCAAGATCCGCGACGACTCCGGCTTCGACCGCATCGTCTCGCGCATGAAGAAATGGTTCACGGACATCAAGTGAGCATTGAGAATACAGGGAAACAAACAGGGAACACTCCGAGGAGGAAGACACAATGGAATACTTCGAGATCGAGCATGAAAGCAGCGCCAAGATCAAGGTCGTGGGTTGCGGCGGCGGCGGCGGAAACGCGGTCAACAACATGATCCAGTCCGCGCTCAAGGGCGTGAAATTCATCGTTGCCAACACCGACAGCCAGGACATCAACAAGTCCCTGGCCGAGCACAAGATCCAGATCGGCGAAAAGCTGACCAAGGGGTTGGGCGCAGGGGCCAACCCGGAGATCGGCCGCAGCGCCGCCATGGAGTCCATCGAGCTGATCCGCGACGCCCTGGAAGGCGCGGACATGGTCTTCATCACCGCCGGCATGGGCGGCGGCACGGGCACCGGCTCCGCCCCGGTGGTGGCCCAGGTGGCCAAGGAGCTGGGCGCGCTCACCGTGGGCGTGGTCACCAAGCCCTTCTATTTCGAGGGCCGCCGCAGGCTGGAACAGGCCGACGACGGCGCCAGGCAGCTTTCCGAGGTGGTGGACTCCATCATCACCATTCCCAACGACCGGCTGCTCCAGTTGGCCGCCAAAAAGGCGTCCTTCTCCGACATGCTGAAAAAGGCGGACGAGGTCCTGTACTACGCGGTCAAGGGCATCGCGGACCTGATCACCGTCCACGGCCTCATCAACCTGGACTTCGCGGACGTCAAGGCCGCCATGTCCTCCTCCGGCATGGCGCTCATGGGCACGGGCATCGCGTCCGGCGAGTCCCGGGCCAAGGAAGCGGCCATGAAGGCCATCACCTCCCCGCTGCTGGAAGACGTGTCCATCGAGGGCGCCAAGGGCGTGCTCATCAACATCACCTGCGGCCCGGACATGCTCATCGACGAGGTCTCCGAGGCCGCGGACATCATCTACAAGGAAGCCCACGAGGACGCCGAGATATTCTTCGGCACGGTCTTCGACCCTGACGCGGGCGACGAGATGCGCATCACGGTCATCGCCACGGGCATCGACCCGGCCGCCGAAGAGCCGGAGCCGGTGCTTTCCAAGGCGGAACAGCAGAAACTGCTGCTGCTCGGCAAGCCGCGCGGCCTGGACAAGACCGAGGCCCAGCCCCGGCGGTCGGTCCACCAGAAGGTGCTCAACACCGACCGCAACATCCCGGCCTACCTGCGCAAGGCGGGCGGGGAGCTGAACACCACGGAAATGCCCGGCGTGCGCATGAGCCAGCGGGCCGTTGCCGGTCCCGGCGAGGAGGAATTCATCTTCGAGGAGGACAACCTCGAGGTTCCCGCGTTCATCAGAAAGAACGTCGACTAGGATGTGTAATACGCGCGGACCGGGGGGCACCATCGCTCACCGCACCCTGTACCATGGCGTCCGGGAGCCAAAGGCTCCCGACCTCGGGGGACGACTGCCCGTTGCGCTGGTCGTTCCCGGAGGGGACAAGGCCGCCATCTCCGCCCTGGGCTGGCAGTCCGTGTACCGGACGCTGGCCGAGGAACCCGGCCTGGCCGTTGAACGTGTCTTCCCGGACAAGCTGGGGGAGACCGATGGCGACGGCCCCGTCACGCGCGAATCAAAAAGCCCACTATCCTCATTCCCTGTAATAGCCTGGAGCATCACGTTCGAGGAGGATTTCCTCAGTCTTCCTCGAACGCTCCGGGCGGCGGGCGTTCCGCCGCTTGCGGCGGAACGCCCTTCTCTGCCCCTGGTCGTCGCGGGCGGCCCCATCGCCTTTCTCAATCCCGCGCCCATCGCCCCCTTTGTGGACCTCTTCTGGGTGGGTGAGGCCGAAGACCATTTCCTGACCCTGTTCGCAGCCATCAAGCGGCTCGTGTTCGACGGCCTTGACCGGGCGGCCATTCTGGACGCGGTCAAGGACCTGCCCGGCGTGTACGCGCCCGGCCGCTCGAAAACGCCGGTCAAGCGCATCGTGTCGGGCGCGTACGGCCCGCTCGCCGACCCGGCCTTTTCCTGCTTCATCTCGGGCCGCGCCGCCTTCCGCGACACCATGCTCCTGGAAGTCAACCGGGGCTGCCCCTACGGCTGCCGGTTCTGCGCCGCCGGATACATCTACCGCCCGCCCCGCCACGCCGAAATCGACGAGCTGAAACGCATCGTCACCCTGGCCGACCCGCCCAAGGTCGGGCTGGTGGGCACGGCCCTGACCGACTGGCCGGACCTGCTCCCCTTCCTCAAGTGGCTGCACGCCGAAAAAAAGAAATTTTCCCTGTCCTCCATGCGCGCGGACGGTGTGACCGAAGAGCTGCTCACGTACCTGCGCGAGCGCGGCATCCGCACCGTGACCCTGGCCCTGGAAGGAGCCGGCGAGCGGCTCAGGCGGATGATGAGCAAGAAGCTCGACATAGAAGACTTCAAACGCGCGGTCCGGCTCTGCGCCCGATACGGCGTCAACCACCTCAAGCTCTACCTGATCGCGGGCTGGCCCGGCGAAACCGACGAGGACTACGCCGAGCTTGAGGCCCTGCTCCACGAGATCGTGGCCATCCGCAGCGAGGAACCGGGCGGGCGGAAAAAGCAGTTCATGCGGATCACCATCGGGGTCTCCTCCCTGGTGCCCAAGCCCTTCACCCCGTTCCAGTGGGCGCCCATGGCGGGCGAGTCGGCGCTCAACGCCCGCATGAAGCAGCTCGAACACATGGCCAAGCCCTTCAAGGGGTTGACGCTCCAGCACGACAACCCGTTCCAGGCAAGGCTCCAGGGTCTGCTCGCCCGGGGCGGCGAGGAGGTGGCGGACTTCATCCTCCTGGCGGCCGACCACGGCGGCTGGAAAAAGGCGCTCAAGCTCTGGGACGGCGATCCCTCGGTCATCCTGGACCGCGAGCGCGGCAAGGACGAGCCTTTCCCCTGGGAGGTCGTGGACATCGGCGTCCGACGCGACCACCTGTGGAAGGAATGGGAGCGCGCCAAGGCCGCCAAGGTCAGCAAGGGCTGCTCGCCCAAGGGATGCACGAAGTGCGTCGGATGCGGCGTGGAAAATTATTAAGGAATAGTTATGAGAAAAGAATTCCATAAAATAGCTTATCAAGCACACACGTTGACCAAATTAAGGCTATATGAAGCGTATATAAAGGCTTGGCTCCCTGTTTTCATGACCAATTCTGGAAGAGTTTCGGAAATTTGGCTTTTTGATCTTTTCTGCGGCCCAGGTTGCGATCGCAATGGAAGAAAAGGTAGTCCCCTAATTTTACTTAATGAACTAACAAAATACCTGCATCTTCCTTCGACCAAAAATCCACCAAAAATAAATATTATATTTAACGACAGAAAAAAGTGGAAAATTAATCGGTTAACTAAAATTATTGAACAACGCCCACCACTTCCTGACATTGTTAACATCAAATTGACGTCCCTACCCTATGCCGACATATTTCCACATGTCGCTGCAGTCGCTTCAAAATGTAGTACAGCCTGTTTTATATTTATAGACCAATGCGGAATAAATGCAATCGGTGATAATTATCTCCGGCAGCTTGCTTCCTTTCCTATCACCGACTGGCTAGCTTTTGTTGCCTCCAGTTCTGCCAGACGCTTCATCAAACATAAAAACCTCGCCCTACACCTCAATCAGAAGGGAGCATGGAAGGACGCTCATAGGACTGTCGCTGATACATGTCGTGAGTTAATTGCAAATCCTGACTATTTTATCGTTCCATTTTCAATTAAACATGGAAATAATATTCACGGGCTTCTTTTTGGCTCAAGCCACCCCAGCGGTGCCGAAAAATTTATAAAGGCGTGCTGGGCCGAAGATAAAAATGCAGGTGAAGCAAATTTCGATATTGATGGGATAATTCAAAACAGCTCACAGCTACTCAAATTTTTTTCTAAAAAGCTAGATGCTTTTGAAGCTGAGCTCCGAGATAAAATTTTTGTCAAAGAAATAACCAACACCAAGGAAGCATACGAATTTGCACTTCAATTTGGGGTTATGGCCAGTCACGCAAAAGCTGTACTTCGAAAGATGAAAAACGAAGGGATGATAGCAAACGTTCCACCACTTTCCTATCAAACCACTATTGTTCGTAAAGATATAAAAGACATAACTCTCATCAGGTAGGCTGAATATGACAACAACCAAAATCGAATGGACTGAAAAATCCTGGAATCCTCTGACGGGATGCACCAAAATTAGCCCAGGCTGTCAACATTGCTACGCAGAAAGAATGGCAAAAAGACTCCACGCAATGGGCCAATATAATTATCGAAATGGTTTCAAACTCACTCTTCATAAATCAGCGCTATCAATTCCACTTACATGGAAAAAACCCTCGATGATCTTTGTGAATTCAATGAGCGACTTGTTCCATAAAGACGTTCCTCTCGCGTTCATAAAGCAGGTATTTCAAACCATGGAACAGGCCCATTGGCACACCTTTCAGGTGTTGACGAAACGCTCATCCAGGCTTGCCGAACTCAACCACAAATTGGATTGGCCTTCTAATGTTTGGATGGGGGTCAGTGTCGAAAACTCTGATTATTTATATCGAATAAACAATCTCGCATCGACAGGTGCTCAAATCAAATTCCTGTCGTTGGAACCATTGCTTGGTCCCCTGCCGAATCTACCGTTATCATCAATCGACTGGGTTATTGTCGGCGGAGAGTCTGGCCCAGGAGCTCGCCCGATGGAAGAACGATGGGTTACGAACATCAAGCGTCAATGCGTCCAAAAGGATGTTCCATTCTTCTTCAAACAATGGGGTGGCACAAACAAAAAAAAGGCTGGCAGATCACTGCATGGGAAAATATGGAGCGAAATGCCGGAAACAAAAGACCTCTGCTTAATCCCCGCATAACCAGCCCCCGCCGAAGGCGGATACAAAAAGTTCTGGAGGGGGAGTCCAGAGGGGGAACCTCTCTCAAGAGGTTCCCCCTCTGGTCGCCGAAGGCAAAAAAAACGGCCCGTCCCAGCGATCGCTGGGGCGGGCCGTTTTAAATCGACTCGTTCGGGCCTACCAGGCGAAGAGCGGAAATTCGCGGGCGAACTCCTCGACTTCGTCGGAGATTTCCTTGAGCGCCTTGTCGTCGTTCATGTTGTTGAGCGCGGCCACAATGGCTTCGGCGACAACGATCATGTCCTCTTCGATCATGCCGCGCGTGGTCAGGGCCGGGGTGCCCAGGCGGATGCCGGAGGTCTGGAACGGGGACTTGGTCTCGAACGGGATGGTGTTCTTGTTGGCGGTGATGCCCGCCTTGTCCAGAGCGATCTGGGCGTCCTTGCCGGTGTAGTCCATGTCGGACAGGTCAACCAGCATCATGTGGTTGTCCGTGCCGCCGGACACGAGCCTGAAGCCCGCCTCGGTCAGGGAGGTGGCGAGTTGCTTGGCGTTCTTGACGACCTGCTGCTGGTACTCCACGAATCCGGGGGACAGGGCCTCGCCAAAGGCCACGGCCTTGGCCGCGATGACGTGCATCAGCGGGCCGCCCTGGATGCCGGGGAAGATGTTGGAATTCATTTCCTTTTCCAGCTCCTCGCCGCCCAGGATCATGCCGCCGCGCGGGCCGCGCAGGGTCTTGTGGGTCGTGGTGGTGGTGTAGTGGGCGTACTCGATGCAGGACGGGTGCTCGCCAGCGGCGATCAGCCCGGCGATGTGGGCCATGTCGACCATGAGCTTGGCCCCGACCTCGTCCGCGATCTGGCGGAAGCGGGCGAAGTCGATGATGCGGGGGTAGGCGGACGCGCCCGCAATGATCATGGTGGGGCGATGTTCCTTGGCCAGGGCCTCGACCGCGTCGTAGTCGATGGTCTGGGTCTCGCGGTCCACGCCGTAATGCACCATGTTGAACAGCTTGCCCGAGAAGTTGACCGGGGAACCGTGGGTCAGGTGGCCGCCGTGGGACAGGTCCATGCCGAGCACGGTGTCGCCGGGGTTGCAGGCCGCGAAATACACGGCCATGTTGGCCTGGGAGCCGGAATGGGGCTGGACGTTGGCGTAGCCTGCGCCGAAGATCTCCTTGGCGCGGTCGCGGGCCAGGTCTTCGACCTCGTCCACGAACTCGCAGCCGCCGTACCACCGTTTACCGGGGTAGCCTTCGGCGTATTTGTGGGTCATGACCGAGCCCTGTGCCTGGCGCACGGCCGTGGACACGAAATTTTCGCTGGCGATGAGTTCCAGCTTGGAGACCTCGCGGTCGATCTCGTCGGCGATGGCGGCGGCGACCGCCGGGTCCTGGATAAACAGCTCTTCCATGGTGATATCCTCTGGTTGAATGTGGATGCGAATGGCTTCCCACTCCAATCAGGCGGCTCCAGCGATCATGGCGTCATCGGTCCGGTCGGGCTTTTTCACCGTCCCGGCCCGGCGCTCCCGCCGCCTCCCGTGGAGTGGAGATCCGTCCTTATATCGTCACGGAGGGGCCGTTCAACCGCTCCGATTGCACCGTACAGGCTTTAGCTTTTAGAGCGTTCGGACGGGACTCGCAAGAAGAAAGGCATCCCGCCCGCAAATAAAAAAGGGAGGCCGGATGGCCTCCCCGTTGTCTTTCGCTATCCCGCGAACCGCTTGAAGAGTACGCAGGCGTTGGTTCCGCCGAAGCCGAACGAGTTGGAGAGCGCGTACTCCACCCGCTTTTCGCGCGGGCCGTCGGCGCACACGTCCAGGTCGCACTCCGGGTCCGGGCTGGTCTGGTTGAGGGTGCCCGGAATGACGCCCTCGACAAGGGTCTTGACCGCGAACACGGCCTCAACCCCGCCCGCCGCGCCGAGCAGGTGCCCTATCTGGGACTTGTTGGCGCAAATGTCGATGTCGTAGGCGTGGTCGCCGAACACCTTCTTGATGGCCCGGGTCTCGCACAGGTCGTTCAGGTAGGTGGACGTGCCGTGGGCGTTGATGTGGTCCACGTCGGACGGGTCCACCTTGGCCTCGCGCAGGGCGGCGGCCATGGCGTAGGCCATGCCGGAACCGTCCTCGGGCGGAGCGGTCATGTGGTATGCGTCGCCGGACGCGCCGTACCCGACCACCTCGGCCAGGATTTCCGCGCCGCGCGCCTTGGCGTGCTCCAGGGATTCGAGCAGCAGCAGGCCGCAGCCCTCGCCCATGATGAAGCCGGTGCGGTCGGCGTCGAACGGGCGCGAGGCAAGCTCGGGCTCGTCGTTGCGGACCGAAAGGGCCTTCATGGCGTTGAATCCGGCCACGCCCAGCCGGGTGATGGTGGATTCCGCGCCGCCGCAGATCATGGCGTCGGCCCGGCCCATGGCGATGTCGGTGTAGGCCGCGCCCACGCCGTGGGTGCCGGAGGCGCAGGCCGTGGTGGTGCAGATGTTCGGCCCCATGGCGCCCGCCGCGATGGACACCTGACCGGCGGCCATGTTGGCGATGAGGATGGGGATGAAAAACGGCGAAATCTTGCTCGGTCCGCGCTGAAGCATCTTGGCGTGTGTGTCCTCGATGGACTGCAGCCCGCCCAGGCCCACGCCGACGACGGTGCCGACCCGGTCGCGCTCCGACTCGGGCACGGTCCAACCGGCCCGGTCGAGCAGCATGGCGGTGGCGGACACCGCATACTGGGTGAACGTCGCCATGCGACGGGCTTCCTTCTTCCCTATGTAAACATGGGGATCGAAGCCCTTGACCTCACCGGCAATCTTGGTGGCCAGATCGCCGGCGTCGATCTTGGTGATCGCGCCGATGCCCGACTGGCCATCCAGGAGATTGCGCCAACTGGCGTCCACGTCGTTGCCGAGCGGAGTGATGGCCGCGATGCTGGTAACGACTACTCTGTTCATGGTACCTACCGCGTGTCTGTGGTAATGAAAAAGGAGCGTCTTACACCGCATTTGGTGCGTAAGACGCTCGCAAATGGTGACTTTGTTTCAGTTGTCGCTACTTGAGGGCTTTCTCGATGTGGGAGATGGCGTCGCCGACCTTGAGGATCTTCTGAGCTTCCTCATCGTCGATCTCCAGGTCGAATTCCTCTTCCATGGCCATGATCAGTTCGGTCAGGTCCAGGGAATCGGCACCCAGATCCTCAACGAACGCGGCGGTTTCCACGACTTCGCCCTCGGAAACGCCCAGCTGGTCGATGATGATGTCTTTTACTTTTGCTGCTACGTCGGACATACTTTCCTCCAATACCAAATGTTATTTTCGTAACTTACATGTACATGCCGCCGTTGACTCCGAGCACCTGGCCGGTAATGTACCCGGCTCCGGGACCCGCCAGGAAGGAAACGGCGGCTGCGATATCCTCGGACTGCCCGAGGGCTTTTAACGGAATCTGGGCCTTCAGGGCCTCCACGGCCTTTTCGGGCAGCGTGGCGGTCATGTCGGTCTCGATGAATCCGGGGGCCACGGCGTTGACCGTGATCCCGCGCGGGGCCAGTTCGCGGGCGGCGGACTTGGTCAGGCCGATCAGCCCCGCCTTGGCGGCGGCGTAGTTGGCCTGGCCCGCGTTGCCCATCTGGCCGACCACGGAGGTAATGTTGACGATACGGCCCGAACGCTGCTTGCCCATGATCTTGGACGCTTCCTTGAGGAAGGTGAAACAGCCGGTCAGGTTGATGTCGAGCACCTTGTCCCAGTCCTCGTCCTTCATACGCATCATCAGCCCGTCGCGGGTGATGCCCGCGTTGTTGACGAGCACGGCGAGGGACACCTTGCCCTTGATCTCATCCTTGAAAAATGCGGCCACGGCCTCGCGGTCGCCGGAATCGAGCTGAAAGGCGCGGGCCTTGCCGCCCGCCTTTTCAATGGACGCCGCCGCTTCCTCGGCGGCCTCGGGACGGCTGACATAGGTGAAATAGACTTCGAAGCCGTCGGCGGCCAGGCGCTCGGCCACGGTGCGGCCGATGCCCCGGGAGCCGCCCGTGACAAGGGCGACGTTGGGAAGATCGCTCATTGAGTAACCTCGTGATTCTCGCTTTGGTCAGCACCCCATATACCAATTGGTGCCGGACTGCAAATTCTCAGGCCGTTGTAACAGGATTGTAGCCTATGCATCAATCCTTCGGAAAAATCAACAAAACAGCCGTTTTAATATTAGAACTGCACCAACGTCGCGCCCCAGGTGAAGCCGCCGCCGAAGGTGGTCAGCAGAACCAGGTCGCCGGGCTTGACGAATCCCTGCTCCACGGCCTCGGACAGGGCCAGCGGCACGGACGCGGCGGACGTGTTGCCGTACTTGTGGATGTTGCAGAAAACCTTTTCCTCGGGGATTTCGAGCTTGCGGCCCACGGCATCGATGATGCGGTAGTTGGCCTGGTGCGGCAGAAGCACGTCCACGTCGGCCCGGGTCAGGTTGTTGCGCGCGAGCAGGTCGTTGCAGATGGTGGTCATGGAGCGCACCGCGTGCTTGAACACGTCGCGGCCCGCCATCTGCACGAAGAATTCCTCGCCCACGGGTTCGCCCAGCTTGTAGGCGTAGGCCGAACCGCCGCCGTGTACGGTGAGCAGGTTGCCCAGGGAGCCGTCCGCGGCCAGCATGCAATCCAGCACGCGGGGCGTCTCGTCCTCGGTGCCGGAGGTCATGACCACCGCGCCCGAGGCGTCGCCGAACAGCACGCAGGTGGCCCGGTCCTCCCAGTTCACGCGGCGGGAGATGACCTCGCTGGTGACCACCAGAACCTTGGCGTCAGGCTCCAGTTGCAGATAGCCGCGCGCGGTCTGCAAGGCGTAGAGGAACCCGGAGCAGGCGGCCTGCACGTCCACGCACGCCTGGCCCGAGGTGCCGAGCTTCTCCTGAATGACGCAGGCGCAGGACGGGATCATGGAGTCGGGGGTGAAGGTGCCGCACACGATGTGGGTCAGCTCGGACGGGTCCATGCCCGCGTCGGCCAGGGCCATCTTGCCGGACTCGTAGGCCATGTCCGAAGCGGCCTGGCCTTCGGCCACCACGTGGCGTTCCTTGATGCCCGTCCGGGTGGTGATCCACTCGTCGGAAGTATCGACTATCTTTTCGAGATCGGCGTTGGTCAGCAGACGCTCGGGGGCGTACCGGCCAAAGCCGCGTAGGATGCAATTGATCATGGGGCTGTGTATGCCAATGCACTCGCGCGGTCAAGCCGCGCGAGGACTTGCACAAATCTGATTTTTCCAGGGACGCCAGGGACTAGGCGGCGTCCTTTTCGGAACTTCCGTTGAGGCCCTTGTGGTCGGCCAGCCGCTCCACCATGTGCTCGTGCGCCTTGTTCCGCACCGAGGTGGCGGCCATGCGGATGCCGTTGACCATGGCCAGTTCGTTGGACTTGCCGTGGGCCACGATGACGATGTCCTTGAGGCCCAGAAGCGGCGCTCCGCCGTACTCGGCATAGTCGGTCACCTTGCGGAACCGCTTGAAGGCGCCGAGGGAAAGCAGGATGCCGAGCTTGGACAGCCAGTTGGACGTCAGCTCGCTCTTGAGGATGCGGCCGAGCGAAGTGGCCAACCCCTCGGAGAGCTTGAGCGCCACGTTGCCCACGAACCCGTCGCAGACCACGATGTCCACCTCGCCGGTGAAGATGTCGCGCCCTTCGACGTTGCCGATGAACCGCAGCTGGGATTTCTTGAGCAGCTCGAACGCCTCGCGCACGGCGGCGTTGCCCTTGCCCTCCTCCTCGCCGATGGACAGGATGCCGACCGACGGATTGTCCATGCCCATGACGCCGCGCGCGAACACGTCGGCCATGATTCCGAACTGGAGCAGGTGCTGAGGCTTGGAATCCACGTTGGCGCCCACGTCGAGCAGGACCACGGGGTCCTTTTCCGTGGGCAGGATGCCCGCCAGGGCCGGGCGCTGCACGCCCTTGATGCGGCCGAGCACGAACATGCCGCAGGCCACGGTGGCCCCGGAGTTGCCCGCCGAGATCACGCCGTCGGCCTCACCGTCCTTGACCAGGCGGCAAGCCACCTGGATGGACGAGTCCTTTTTCCGCCTGAGCGCGTCCGAAGGCTTGTCGTCCATCTCCACAACCTGGGAGGCGTGAACAACCCGGATGTCCAGGCCGTCGGTCCTGCACCCGGCAAGCTCCGCCCTGACGAGTTCCTCGTCGCCCACAAGTATGATGGAAACGCCCTCGCGCGCGGCTTGCACCGCGGCCGGCACCACTATACGGGGGCCGAAATCGCCCCCCATGGCATCCACGGCAATGCGCGGAGCCGTTGTTGCGCCGGTGCTAGGCATCATCGACGCTGACTACCTGACGGCCCTTGTAGGTGCCGCAGACGGAACAGGCGCGATGAGGGAGAGTGGGTTCACCGCACTCGCAGTAGACCACGTTGGGAGCCGCCACCTTGTCGTGGGAACGGCGCATGCCCTTGCGGGACTTGGAAGTCTTTTTCTTGGGGACTGCCATGATGTATACCTCGTATGATAATGTACTATCGTTGCTACGGCCCGCCCAGAAACATCCGCTTCCAGGCAAGGGGCGTTACTTTATCTTCAAGTTGCGAAAAACCGCAAGTCTTTCGTCGCCCTCTTCCCGCTCGCATTCGCATGCCTCGGTATTGAGGTCCTTGCCGCAGCCGGGACAGACGCCCTTGCACTCCTCGGAGCACAACGGCTTGAACGGCAGGGCCAGGGCGAATTCCTCCCACAGGACCGCGCCCACGTCGAGCTGCAACTGGCCGTTTTCCAGCCGCACCCTCGGCACCTCGTCGTACTCCCCGTCGGGAAGCTGCTCAAAGGTGTCGAACTCGACGTCGATATCCTGCTCGAACAGGGTGGCGCACCGGTCGCAGGCCAGGGTCACGCCGCCCTTAAGCGTGCCACGGATGAGCGCGCCCTTGTCGGACTGGGGCAGGATCAGGCATTCGGCCACCAGATCGCGGCCCGGACGCACGGCGAGCTTGAACTCCCGCCACGCCTCGCGCCACGGCGCCTGGTCGTCAAAGGTGAAACGCCCGCCCTCGGCGGCGATGTCGCTGATCGGTAACCACAATTCAAACATATCTTTACTCCGTCCGCGCGGTGCGGACCTGTCGGACAACCGGTGCTTCCTATATGGGAACAATTTCATATGTCAAGAAAAAAAACCCTTGCCATTTGGCCCGAGGCTGGGTAATGAATCTCTCCCGATGCCTGGGGACGCTACCAACTCCGGGCGACGAGCAAAGAATTTAATTGAACGATTTCATTTGAATACATCAGGAGGTCGCAATGTCCCAGGTTTGCGATATTTGTGGAAAGGGTCCCCAGAGCGGCAACAACGTCAGCCACTCCCACATCAAGACCAAGCGCCGCTTCATGCCCAACCTGCAGAAGGTGCGCCATCAGCTCGAATCCGGCCAGGTCGTGTCCGTCAAGGCATGTACCCGCTGCATCCGCAACGGTGCCGTGGTCAAGCCGGTTGCCCGCAAAAAAGAAGAAGCCTAAGTCCGCTTAGGCGTCATAGCTATTGGAGCTTTGCTGCCACCGGCAAAACGCTGGTGGCAGCTTTTTTGCGTTCAACCGTCTTGAGGGGCGGCGGCTTCGGATAGCGGGCCATCTGCACATTTGCCGGGCACGCGGCTGTCCTCGCGTACGGGTGTACGCTGTGGGAGCCGCGCACCCGGCAAATGCACAGCTGACCCACTCTACGAAGCCTCGGTACGTGCGTGCGCGGGGAGGGCCTTCGGGCGTGACGGCGAAAGGTTGACCCGCTGTCGGGTGCGTGCCGCACCCGAATCGCTCTTGGCGGCGTTTGGGGGAGATTGGACGAGGGCTTGGTGCGGGCTTGCCGCTGTCGGGTGCCGGTGGCACCCGATTCGCTTTTGATGGCGGTGCAAAAAACCGTGCGCGGGTTGTGCAGAGAGATGCACTCTGCACATCGAAACGACTGGCTGAAAAACACCTATTCGCTGAAATCACTGAACATATTTTTTTGGCATGGCGTATGCTTCACCCTCTAATAAAAATGGAAGGTGAATATATGGATTTATTGACGACCGCAGGCAGTTGGTGCGGCGGGCCGGGATTCTGGCAATTTGGAGGCGGCCATGGATGGGGCGGGTGGTTCCTGCCCTTTCACTTCGGCGGCGTACTCCCGATCCTGGCACTCGGGCTGGTTGTTTACTTCACAGTTCGGATGTTTCGGAAACCGGCCAGCCAGACCGGCCCGGACGACGCCGAGGAAATCCTGCGCGAACGCTTTGCCAGAGGAGAAATCGACGCGCAAGCGTTCCATGCCATGAAGAAAGAGCTGGGGAGACCCTAACGGGAAACGCGAGCACCTTCCCACGCTCAAGCCCCCGCCAAAAATCCTTCCGGCGGGGGCTCTTCTTTTGCTTGGGCAAACCGTCCCGAGCACGCGCGGCGCAGGCCGCGGCTACAACTCGACGGCCCGTTTCATGCGCTTGAGCACCTGTTCCCTGCCGAGCGCCATCATGGTCTCGAACAGGCCGGGGGACTGCGTCTTGCCGACGATGGCCACCCGGATGGGCTGGGCTATGACCTTGAACTTGATGCCCTTCTCCTCGATGAACTCGCGGTGCAGGTCCTCCAGGGACGGCTCGTCGTATTCGGGCAACGCCTCGATGCGGGCCGCGATCTCCCCGATCAGGGGCTTGGTCTCGTCGGTCAGGAATTTTTTCACGGCCTTCTCGTCATAGGGCAGGTACGCCGCGTCCACGATGAAGGGACGGGACTGTTCCAGCATGTCGAGAAGGGACTTGGCACGCGGCTGAAGCAACGGCGCGATCCGGGCGAAGTCCGCCCTGGACACGGCCTTGGCCTCCTCCCCGCCCACCTCGCGGGCCAGGAAGTCGCAGAGCAGGCCCGCCAACCGATCCGGGTCGGCCTGCTGCATGTACTGGCCGTTGACCCATTCGAACTTGGTCAGGTCGAACACGGACGGCGAGTTGCCCAGGTGGTCCGGGGAAAAGAGCCTGACCATCTCGTCCATGGTGAACAGCTCCTGGTCGCCGTGGGACCAGCCCAGCCGCGCCAGGTAGTTGGTCACGGCCTCGGGCAGGTAGCCCATCTTCTCGTACTCCATGACCGACAGCGCGCCGTGGCGCTTGGAAAGCTTCTTCTTGTCCGGGCCGAGGATCATGGGCACGTGGCCGAACTTGGGCACGTCCCAGCCGAGCGCCTTGTAGATCAGAATCTGGCGCGGGGTGTTGTTCACGTGGTCGTCGCCGCGCAGCACGTGGTTCACGCCCATGTCGTGGTCGTCCACCACCACGGCCAGGTTGTAGGTGGGCGTGCCGTCGGTGCGGCGCAGGATCATGTCGTCCATCTCGCTGTTCTCGATGGAAATGAATCCCTTGACCATGTCGTCGAACCCGGTGGCGCCCTCCTGCGGAGCCTTCAGGCGGACCACGCCGGAGGTCAGCCTCTTGTCGCGGCACGTGCCGTCGTACTTGGGCTTGCGGCCTTCCTTCATGGCCTTTTCGCGCATGGCGTCCACGTCTTCCTTGGAACACCGGCAGTAATAGGCGTGCCCGGTCTCGATGAGCCGGTCGATGATCTCGTTGTGCCGGTCGGCGCGGGCGGACTGGAACACGATCTCGCCGTCGTGGTCGAGCCCCAGCCACTTCATGGAGTCGATGATCGCGTCCGTGGCCTCCTTGGTGGACCGCTCGCGGTCCGTGTCCTCGATGCGAAGACGGAACTCGCCGCCCGCGGCGCGGGCCAGGAGCCAGGAAAAGAGCGCGGTGCGCGCACCGCCGATATGCAAATACCCGGTCGGGCTGGGCGCGAACCGGGAAACGATCTTGGTCATGGAACAATTCTCCTAAAAAAATACAATAGTATGATGCGCCCCGCAGCCAGGCTTTCGAGGGCGGGTCGTATGGGCGTTTTCTCCGGCGCAGCCATACCTCGGCCATATCCCGATACGGCGAGGACAGCGGCAAACCGGGAAAATGTGCAGGCGGCCCGTCGTCGGAAGCCGCGCCCGAAGACTCAATCCGTTAGACGGCCTCGACGCCCTTTACCTCGGGGATTTCCTTGAGCAGGATGCGTTCGATGCCGTTTTTCAGCGTCATCTGGGACATGGGGCATCCCTTGCAGGCGCCCGTCAGGCGGACCTTGACCACGCCCGTGTCGGTGATTTCCACCAGTTCCACGTCGCCGCCGTCGCCCTGGAGCATGGGGCGGACCTTGTTGAGAACGGATTCAACTTTTTCACGCATGAGTGAGCCTCCATGTTGTGTGTACGTTGTATGTACGGATGGATGAAGTACGGCCTCGAAGCGGCTATGTCAAATAAAGAGCGTTGCGCGCGGCCCGTTGCCGGGGCCGGGCCTAGCGGTCGACGAGGATGCGAAACGCCTCTTCCAGGTCCTCTTCCAGGTCGCGGGCCATCTCGTCCATGCGCTCCGGGGTGAGGCCCATGGATTCCCAGGCCGCCGGGTCCGGGGGCTGGACGAAATGCTCGCCGCTGGAGCCGATGCCCAGGCCCGTGACGATGGTTTCGGCGCAATGCACCAAAACAGGCTCCGGCACCTTGTGCTCGGCCTTGGGCCGGTGGTGTTCCAGTACGGCGGCCACCAGGACAAAGGGGAAGTTCCACTTCCGCAGCAGCATGCCGCCCAGCACGGCGTGGTCGAAGCCGAGCAGCTTCCGTTCCACGTCGACCAGGAGCGCGTCCCCGGCCCTGGCGTGCTCGTACACGGCCGCGGCCCGCTCCGGCTCGGCCTGGATCAAAAGAAGCTGGCCGATGTCGTGCAGCATCCCGGCCACAAAGGCGCGTTCCGGGTCGCCCATGCCCGTGATGCGGCTCAGCCGCCGGGCGATGAGTCCGCAGCCCACCGAGTGCTTCCAGAACAGCTCCATGTCCAGCACGTCGGCGGACACGTCCCGAAACAGGCTCATGACCGAGGTGCCCGCGGCCAGGGTGGAGAGCTGGTTGACCCCGACCACGGTGACGGCCCGGGAAATGGTATCGACCTGCATGGGCAGGGAATAGAAGGCGGAATTGACCATGCGCAGCAGGAAGGCGGTCAGGCCGGGGTCCCGGCCGATGATGGCGGCCAGGTCGTCGGCCGAGGCAGACCGGCTCCCGATGGCCTGCTGCAACTCCACAAAGACCTGGGGCAGGGCCGGAAGCTGGTGGTCGCGGCGCAGGATGTCCAGCGGGTCCAGCGGGACCACGTCGGAAAGCGGGCCGGTCCGCTTCCTCGCCCGATACCGGGCCGGGTTGGCCTCCATGTCCCTGGCCACGCGGACGACCCCGATCCGGGCCAGCCGCTTCAGGGAGGCGTCCCGGTCCTCGATGTGCCGGAACCGACGGGACAGCAGCCTTTTCGCCGCGTCAACGATCTCCGGGGGTGTTTCGCGGACCGGGTCCTCGGCGGGTTCCGCCGCGATTTCCATGCGCTTTGCTGCCATACGTGTCGTCCTCGGGGTTGGGGAAGCGGGCCTGGCTCGGAGCATAGAAGGAAAGATAAAGAATAAAAGCATTTCCTGTCAAATGATTGTTCTCCCCGTCATTTCAGGAAATGCGGATTGTATTGCTTTTCATGGGCCACGGTGGTCATGGGGCCGTGGCCGGAATAAATGCGGGTCTCGTCGGGCAGGGTGAGGATGCGCGACCGGATGGAGCCGAGCAGTTCCGGGCCGCTGCCCTGGGGCAGGTCGGTCCGGCCCACGGCGATCATGAAGATGAGATCGCCCGTGAACACGCAGCCCGCGGCCGGGAAGAAATAGGACAGGGAGCCGGGCGTATGGCCGGGCGTGTCCAAGACCAGCAGGGGCTGTCCCAGCGCCGTGCGGCGGCCGGGCCCGATGCGCTCGTAGCCGAAATCAACAAACCGGGCCAGCTCGCGGATGCCGCCCGCCTCCATGGATATCTCCTTGAGGAACTCGTCCTCGCCGCCGGCGTAGACCGGCGCGTCGAAGCGGTTAAGGAGTTCCCCCACCCCGCCGATATGATCCAGGTGGAAATGGGTGAGATACACGCCCGCGAGGTTCAGGCCGAGCCGGCCGATGCGGTCGAGCAGGCGTCCGGGCTCGATGCCCACGTCCACGACCACGGCGTCCCCGCCCGAATGGAGCAGGTAGCAGTTGGTCTCGTCCGGGCCGAGGATGAAGGTCTCGATGGTCAATTTGCTCATGGGCGGGAGGACTGGTAGCAATGGGGCAATGATTCTGGGCTTCTGCCGATCTCACGAGGTAAAATGCTGTACTTTCCCGGCAACTGTCAAATGGATTTCCTCAGCCGGTCCGTCATGGACCTGGGGCATGAGGCCGAACACCGGGTGCTCGCCTCGCCCCTGACCTACGCCAGCTCGCCGGGCCGCGTCCCCCCGGAGCTTGCGCGACTGTTCCGCAACCTGTCCCTCGACGATTACGTCAGCGACCGGACCCTGGCCAACCAGTTTCAGGTGATCGCGCCCGGCGACCCCGAACCCGAACTCATCGTCCTGAACCTGTTCCACGAAACCGCCCCGCTGTTCATGCACAGGCGGGACGGGTACATCTTCTTCCTGGACCCGGCGGCCTGGGCGGGCCGACCCGAGCTTGAGGCATGGATGCGGCAGGAGTGCGGGCTGATCCGGCCCAACCCGGCCACCTACCTGAAGCGGTACGGCAAGTTCCTGGCCGCCCTCCGGGCCAACCACCCCGGCGTGCCGATCATCGTGGTCTCGCGCCTCTCCCACTTTCCGGCCTTCGGCCCCCGGCCCCACTCCTACCTCCGGGGCTGGGATTCCCTCCGCCGCGAAGCCCCGGCCCATTTCCGGGTCTGGCAGCGGGAACTCGACGACGTGCATCTGCTCGACATGGATCGGGTATTCGGCGCCATCTGGACCGAGTCGGACGCGCCCATCGAGACCCACTGCCCCTTCCTCAAAATCGAGCTGACGGAAACGGACGGCACCGTCACGGAACTCGCGGCCAGCCGCGACGTGGAGCACATAGGGTCCCTGTGGCCCCGGCTGGCCGCCAGGATCGAGGGATTTCTCGAAGCCGGAAGGATCGAATACGACGCGGCCGAGACCGTGCCCCGCGAATGGAACCGGCCGTGGCATCCCCGGCCCATGGACGAGGAAACCATGCTCGCAAAGCTCGCCTCGCGGGGCAACTATCCGTGCGCCGAGGCCGTGGGCGCGTTTTTCCTCGACCTGAAAACCGACTACACGGAGCTGCTGGCCCGCACCGGCCACCTGACCCCGGTCTGCCACAACACCCTGCACATGATCAAAAACTACGGCCGCATCTTCAGGAACCCGGCCCTGGCCCTGTGGGCCGACGCCCATGAAAAGACCGCCCGGCGGTTCACGGCCAACGGACCGCTCTACCGGGCGGACTATCTCAAACGGATAGGGGAAATCCGCGCCTTCGCCCTGTCCTGATCTCCCGGACTCAGCGCCGCGTCAGCCCGTACTTCTTGAGCTTGTACTGCAACGTCCTGCGGCTGATGCCCAGCGCCTCGGCCGTGCGTTCGCGGTGGCCGCCGTTTTCGTCCAGGGCCTGGATGATGGCCAGTTTCTCGGCCTCCTCCAGGTTGGCCGGGGCCTGCGCCTGCCGGACAGCGGGGGCGATGTCCAACTGGATGCCCGCCTCGCGCGCGCCGGTGATCTGGGGCGGCAGCAGGTCCGGCCCCAGGGCGTCGGACCGGGACAGGATCAGGGCGCGCTCGAGCACGTTTTCCAGCTCGCGCACGTTGCCGGGCCAGTCGTAGCCGGACAGGGCGTCCAGGAAGGCGGGCGTGACCGTGCGGATGATCTTGTTGTTCTTGTTGCCCAGCCGCCTGAGCAGAAAGCTGACCAGAAGCGGCAGGTCCTCCTTGCGCTCGGCCAGGGGCGGAATGCGGATCTCCAGCACGGCCAGCCGGTAATAGAGGTCCTCGCGGAACCGGCCGGCCTCCACCTCGCGCTTCAGGTTGCGGTTGGTGGCCGCGATGATGCGCGTGTCAACGGATATGGTCCTGACCGACCCCAGCGGCTCGATGGTCTTTTCCTGGAGGGCGCGCAGAAGCTTGGCCTGGAGCGAGGCGGGCATCTCCCCGATCTCGTCCAGGAAGAGCGTGCCGCCGTCGGCCAACTGGAACCGGCCGGGCTTGTCCCTGACCGCGCCGGTGAAGGCGCCCTTTTCGTAGCCGAACAGCTCGGATTCCAAGAGATCATCGGGCAGGGCCGCGCAGTTGACCTTGATCAGCGGCCGGTCGGCGCGGTTGGACGCCCGGTGCAGCCCTTCGGCCACCAGTTCCTTGCCCGTGCCCGAGGAGCCGAGAATGAGCACCGTGGCCTCGGTCGGCCCGGCCTGGCCGATGAGGTCGCGCACCAACTCGATGCCGGGGCTGCTGCCGATGAAATCCGCTTCGCCGGACACCGCCTCCCTGAGCCGCGCGTTCTCCTCGAGCAGCCGGTGATACTCGAACGCCTTGGAAAGCACGGCGATCACCTCGTCGTTGTCCGCGGGCTTGGTCAGGTAGTCGAAGGCTCCCCGCTTCATGGCGTCCACGGCGCTGCCCACGGACCCGAACGCGGTCAAAAGGACCACGGGCATGCTCGGGCGGCGCACCTGCAATTCCTTGAGCAGCTGCATGCCGTCCATGCCGGGCATCTTCATGTCCACCAGGGCCACGTCCGGGTAGGTGTCGGATTCGGCCTCCTCGGCCAGGACCGCCAGGGCGCGCTCGCCGGAATCGGCTTCGAGCACGGTCCAGCCGTCGTCCTCCAGAACGGCACGGACCATCATCCGGTGGCCCCGCTCGTCGTCAACAATCAATGCAATGCGTTCTTCATTCATGGGACAATTCCTCTGTATCGCCGCCCGGACGGTCCGGGAAGAAAAGCTTCATTCGCGTGCCCCGGCCGGGTTCGGACTCGATGACCACCCGGCCCTTGTGGGCGCGCATGATGTTCTGGACAATGGCCAGGCCCAGGCCGGTGCCGGTCTTCTTGCCGGTGACGAACGGCTTGAACACGTCGTCGCCCAGCTCCGGGTCCATGCCCGGCCCGTCGTCGGCCACAATGACCCAGACCCCGCCGTTGCCGCGCTCCGAGGTCAGTTGGACGTGGCCCGGCTTGTCGCGATCCCTGCACCCGCCGATGGCGTCCAGGCTGTTGGAGATGAGGTTGAGCAGCACCTGCCTGAGCGCGTCCTGGTCGGCATAGACCGGGTCCGGCCCGAAGCCGAAGGCCGGCTCCACCTGCCTGTCCTCGAAATCGAACCGCATGAGCTGCCTGAGGGAGTCGCCCACCTGGAAAAGATCAATGTCCATCGGATCGAGCTGACGCGGCCGGGCCAGGTAGAGCAGGTCCGTGACCACGCGGTTGAGGCGGTCCGCCTCCTGGACCATGGCCGCCGCGTACTGGTCCAGCGGGGCCTGGCCCTTGAGCTTGGTGGCGAACAGTTGGGCAAACCCGCGCAGGGAGGAGAGCGGGTTGCGAACCTCGTGGGCCACGCCCGCGGCCAGGGAGCCGATCTCCGCCAGCCGCTTGGCCTCGTTCAGGTCCTCTTCCAGGGAACGGATGCGGGTGCGGTCGCGGAGGAGCACCAGCCGCTGGCCGAACTCCGGGTCCAGATCCTCGTCATGGGTCATCAGGTCCAGGGAGAGTATCTCCAGCCTGCGGCCCTGGTAGTCGTACTGCTTCCACTCGTAGGACGAGGACGTCTTGCCGTCGCCCTCGGGCCTTCCGAGGTCGAGGTCGCGCCAGTTGGCCCCGATGATCTCGGGAGCCTCCTTGGCCCCGGCCGGCGAAAGCAAGTTCTTGGCCGAGTGGTTGGCGGCCATGATCTCCCCGTCCCCGGCCAGGGTGACCAGGCCGTCGGGCATGTTGTCCAAAAGCTGGTTCTGAAACCGCTCCATGCGGAGCAGCTTGCGGCTGGCCTCGCGGCGGCGCAGGTAGGCGAACGCCAGGGACCAGAGCACCACGGCCGCCAGGAACACGTATCCGGTCTGGTAGGTGGCCGCCTGGCGGTACTTGCGGTACTGGGCCAGGTGCTTCTCGGCGTTCAGGCCCACCGCCAGGTAGACCGGCGACTCGTTGCCCGCCTGGTTCATGCCCATGCCCATGCCCCGTCCGTGTTGCTGGCCGGATTCCGGCCCCGTGGCGGTCTGCCCGGTCAGGGCGGCGATGCCGGGACGGGCGCGCAGGCCGGAAACGAGCACACTCTTTTTCTGAATCTCGATCACAACGTGCCAGGCGCGGCCCGGCTCCAGATCCGTCCTGACCGAATCGGGCAGGACGAAAATCGGCGTCTGGCCGCTGTCGCCCGACGTCACCAGGGGCTGGCCGTCCGCGCCGTACAGGGTGATGAACACGATGTCCTCCGACTTGGACAGCTCGGTGAAAAGCTCCTCGGCCATGGCCCGAAAAACGTGGGACGACTGGGGTCCCATCCGCAGGCTCCGGCCCAGGCGTATGATGTTGTTGTCCACGCCGCGCAGGATGGAATTGCCGGTCATAACCATGTGGTCCTCGACAATCTTGCGCTGCTGCGCGATGGACTGCCAAGTCAGGTACAGGCTGCCCAGCCCCAGCACGATCAGCGCGAGGACCAGGGCGACCAGGGGGCCTTTCTCATTGCCTTGACGGTGGACGACTTCCATGGCGGATTATTCTCCGTTGGACGCTGCGGCCCGGGAAACGCGCAAAACCGCGTCAGCGGGGGGCGCGGGGATGAAGCTGGCGGACAAGACCAGCGAGAGACTGTCAATCATCGGGTTTTCCTCGGGGAACGGGCGGTTTTCCCGTCCCCCATGCCGCCTTGTCATACAATGTCAGCCCCGAGGTCAAGAGGTACGGCTGCGGGGCGGCCGCCACCACGGCGGTCCGCCCCACATGCATCCTGTTTTCCGGGTTATCGGAAATACATTTTAATTCCAGCAGGGACCGGCAGCGTTGCAACCGCCCTGGTTGAAGCCCATGCCCTGGCCGGGACCGCGGTTGAAGCCCTTGCCGTAGCCCCGCTTATAGCCCATGCCCGGACCGCGCCCCTGGTCGGGACCCATGCCCAAGCCACGGTCCTGGCCGAGACGGGGACCGAAACAGACCAGTCCGGTTTCCTTTTCCAGGTCGGCACGCATGGCCTCGCGGGTGTCACGCATCTGGTCACGCAGCTCGTTGATGTCGGCGATCAGGCCACCGATCTTCTTCTCGTCGGCATTGCCGCCGTTGATCAGAGCCTGCAGGGTGGAATGCTTGGTCCACAGCTGGGTACGCAGGCTGTCGAACTTGCCGTCGTACTTGTCGTAGATGGCGTCGACGGCCTTCTGCTTCTCCGGGGTCAACTGGCTGTAGACGCCCTTGGAGTTCAGGCCGGCGCCCCTGCCGTTGCGCCCCTGGCCGGGGGCCGCGAAGGCCATTGCCGTCATGCCGAGAATAAGAAAAGCCGCCATTGCCGCGATGCTGATGTTTTTGGTGTTCATGGTTGACTCCTTAATTTGTTGTATGGTTCATGCTTCAGGAAAATGGAGTGTGTGTGTTTCTCCTTGCCGACTCATGAAGCACTTGCCGTGCCAAACCTATAACACCTTGAAACAACATTTATTTTCCAAATAACTCCTTCTGGCTTGCACATTGTTTTGTGCATTTTAATGCACATATATTGCACAAAAAATGTGCAACGTGCAAGCGTCGGCCTTGACTTTCGCCCGAACGCACCCACATTACATTCATCGATACACACACGGAGAAACACGCCATGCCCATCTATGAATATACCTGCAAGGACTGCGGCCACGAATTCGAGGAACTCGTCTTTTCCCTGGACGCGCTCCCGCCCTGCCCTCAGTGCGGCTCCGAGCGCACCGAAAAGCTCATGAGCGCGTGCGCGGCCAAGGTCGACGGCGGTAGTCCGGGCCTCGGCGACCGGCCAGTTCCGGGCGGCGGCTGCAACACCGGCGGCTGAGGCATCTGACCCGCCGCCCCGGTCCGGGGCGAAATGCCGCTGACTTTCACCACCGAACATGATAGGAATCGATCCCATGTCGAGGATATCCCGAATTCGCGCAGCCGTCTGTTGTTTCATTGCCCTTTTCCTTGCCTGCCCGCTTCAGGCCGAGGCGAGATCCTTCACCGTCTTTACCAACAACGCGCCCCCGTTCAAATTTCTGAAGGACGGCAAGCCCTCGGGCATGGCCGGGGACCTGCTCATGCATCTGCTCAAGATCACGGGCCACGCCGTCGCCCGGACCCGGGCCACGACCATGAACCACTTCCTCGAAAGCGACTACCGCCAAAAGGACGCGGTTTTCCTCTCCCTGTCCCAAAAACACCAACAGGGCAACAGGTTCAAGTGGGTCGGCCCCATCTTCACGGCCACCTCCGGCATCGTGGTCAAACGGTCGCGCCGCATCCGGCTGGCGCGCATCAGCGACGCGAAAACGCTGGTCCTGTCCTCGGTCATCGACAGCGGCCCGGAGCGGACGCTCCTGGGAGCGGCCCTTTCCGAGCAACGGTTCCTGCGCTTCAAGCGCCCCGAGGAAGCGGTCATGGCCCTGGTGAACGACCAGGCGGACGGCCTGCTGCTGGCCACGGCTGCGGCCTATTGGTTCCTGGGCAGGCAGGGAATCGACACAAGCGACTATGAAACGGCCCTGACCCTTGACCCCATCCCGCTTTACTTCGCCTTCCACCCCGACACGCCTGACGCCGTCATCGAGGAACTTCAAAAGGCTTTGGACGCCATGCGGCAAACCGATGCCGAAGGCATGAGTCCCTACCTGAAGATCGTCTCGAAATACTACTAGCCCGCCCAGGAAGCCGCCCATGCCGGACGTTCCCTTTCAACCCAAGACGTGATAGGTGGACCGGACGTACAACACGACGAGGAACGCCATGTCCGACAGACTTCCCTGGCCCGAATATTTCATGCGCATCGCCCATCTGGTCGCCCAGCGCTCCACCTGCACCCGCCGCGCCGTGGGCGCCATCGCCGTGCGCGACCGGCGCATCCTGGCCACCGGCTACAACGGCGTGCCCACCAACATCGCCCACTGCGAGGAGGTGGGATGCATCCGCGACAAGCTCGGCATCCCCTCCGGCGAGCGCCACGAGCTGTGCCGGGGCCTGCACGCCGAGCAAAACGTCATCATCCAGGCGGCCACCCACAACCTGGACCTCCACGGATGCGACATCTACTGCACCACCAAGCCGTGCATCCTCTGCACCAAGATGCTCATCAACTGCGAGGTGAAGCACATCTATTTCGCCGAGAACTACCCGGACGAACTCTCCGAGCAAATGCTCGAAGAGGCGGGAGTCACCTGCGTCTATATGGAAGGCGACTTCTCGTAAAAACCGCCCGCAACAGGAAGAGGCCATGTCTTCGATGAAGGAAACCGCAACCGGCCACGAACGGTTCATGCGCCGGGCCGTGGAGCTTGCCCGCCGGGGCCGGGGGGCCACTGCGCCCAACCCTTGCGTGGGCGCGGTGCTGGTCCGCGACGGCCGCATCGTGGCCGAGGGGTTCCACACCCGATTCGGCGCGCTCCACGCCGAGCGGGAATGTCTGGCGGACGCGCGGGCCAAGAGCATCGAGCCGGGCGGGCTGACCATGTACGTCACCCTGGAGCCGTGCAACCACCAGGGCAAGACCCCGCCCTGCACCGAAGGACTCATCGAGGCCGGGATCGGCTCCGTAGTGGTCGGCGCCCGCGACCCCAACCCCGTGGCCGCAGGCGGCATCAAGCGCCTCAGGGAAAACGGCATCGCCGTCACCACCGGCGTCTGCGAGCGGGAATGCCGGGACCTGATCGCGGACTTCCTGACCTGGCAGAACTCGCATTCGCCCTACAACATCCTGAAGATGGCGGCCACCCTGGACGGCAAGATAGCCTCGGCATCGGGTGCGCCCGAGCCGGTTTCCGGCCCGGAATCCCTTGCCCGCGTGCATGCGCTGCGCCGCATGGCCGGAGCCGTGGTGGTGGGCGGCAACACCTTCTACGCCGACGACCCGAGCCTGACCTGCCGCATGAACGGCCTGCCCCCGGATTTCGTCCAGCCCCTGGCCGTGGTGGTCACCTCCAAGCTGCCCCGCGACCCCGCAAGATTCGGCCTGCTCCGCTCCCGGCCCGAACAGGCCGTGTTCATGACCACGGAAAAGGCCGCCCGCTCCGAGCCGGCCGACCGGCTCCGGGAGCGCGGCACCTCGGTCTGGCCGCTGCCCGGCGAGCCCGGCCGCCTGCACCTGTCCCACGGTTTCGAGCGGCTGCGCTACGACCGGGACTGCCACTACACCCTGTGCGAAGGCGGAGGCCGGTTCGCCCTGTCCCTCATCGAGCAGGGCCTGGCCGACGAACTGGTCCACTTCCTGGCCCCGCGCATCCTGGGCGACAATGCCGCGCCCTCGGCCTACTCGGGCCGCCCCGGCACGGCCATGGCCCGGGCCGACAACTTCCGCATCTCCCGCATGGAGCGGACCGGGGCCGACGTCATGCTGACCCTGCTGCGCGATTAGCCTTCGGACACGCGGCCGCACTCCCCGAAAATCCCCGGCCGCCGCCCCCTTCCCGCCTCCGGCCGATCCGCCAAGAAAAAGGTCAATCGACCGCCCGAACACGCACCTCCCTGTTTACACGCGCCTTTTCTCCTGATAGCATTATACAATACAGCAAAATACACACATGCCATCTCACCCGCACCCCCCCGAACCGGGGCACATTTTCAAGGCTGGGGAGCCTCCACCCGCAGCAGTCCCGCTATGCGTCCTGGCCACATGCCTTGTCTGCCTGACGCTCCTGGCCTGGCCGAGTCCGGCACGGGCCGATTGGGAACTCACCTACCTGACCGAGGAATACTATCCCTTCAACTACACGGAGCACGGGGTGCTCAAAGGCGTGTCCGTGGACATCCTGCGCCAGGTCTGGGGGGAACTCGGCGAACCCGAACATCCCATCCACATCATGCCCTGGGCGCGCGCCTACGACCGGGCCTTGAACGTCCACAACACCGTGCTGTTCAGCATGGCGCGCATCGTCCGGCGGGAAAATCTCTTCCGCTGGGCCGGTCCCATCGCCGTGACCCGGTTCGTGCTCGTGGCCAAGAAATCGGCCAATATTGCGCTGTCCACCCTGGAGGACGCCGAGGGATACCGGATCGGGACCCTGCGCGACGACATCTCGGACACGCTGCTCAAGAAATATACCGAGCGCAACAAGATCGAGGCCGTGGCCGACATGCGGCACAACATCCGCAAGCTTATCGACAACCGTCTGGACATGGTGGCCTACGAGGAGTCGTCCTGGCGGCAGATCGCCATCAAGAACGGGTTGTCGCCGGACGACTACGAAACGGTTTTCGTGCTGCGCGAAACTCCGGTCTTCTATGCCTTCCACCGGGACACCCCGTCCGTCGTGGTCCGCGATTTCCAGGAGGCCCTCGACCGGGTCAAAGCCACGGACCGCTATCAGGCCATCCTGGAAGCCTATCTCCGCTGATCCCGGATTTACACCCGGCCCCGGCCCTGATACAACGGCGTTCAACCACGAACCGCACGAGGATTTCACTATGTTCACTGGATTGGTCATGGGCATGGGCCGCATCGACGCCGCCGACAACCGGGGCGCGGAAACCCGTTTCCGCATCACCGCCCTGTTCGATCTTACGGACATCGAGCACGGCGAATCCATCGCGGTCAACGGCGTCTGCCTGACCGTGGAGACCTTCGGCGAGGGCTGGTTCACCTGCTACGCCTCCCGCGAGACCATGTCCGTCACCAGCCTGGGCGACCTGCGCGTGGGGTCCACGGCCAACCTGGAGCGGGCCATGGCCATGGGCGACCGTTTCGGCGGGCACATCGTGTCCGGCCACGTGGACTGCCTGGCCGAGGTGACCGAGGTGCGCCCGGCGGGCGAGTCCAAGATCTACCGCCTCTCCTTTGACGTGAAACACGGCAAGTACGTCATCCCCAAGGGGTCCGTGGCCCTGGACGGCATCTCGCTGACGGTCAACGACTGCGCCCCCGCCTGGCTGGAGGTGAACATCATCCCCGAAACCCAGCGGGCCACCACCATTTCCGGCTGGACCCCCGGCCGCAAGGTGAACATGGAAACCGACCTCATCGGCAAGTATGTGGAGCGCATGGTCGCTCCGTGGGTCGGCGACCATGCCGCAGAGAAAAAATCCAAAATCACTATGGAATATCTGCGGGAACACGGTTTTTAGCGGCGGCAGGCAGCGGCAACGCCGAGGCCGGGGAGGAGCGCGGTGGATTTCCGCGCTCCTTGTTTTATCAAGAAAGCTGGCGGGCGGGCAGATATTGCACCGGCCGCGCTCCGCGTTATACTACCCCTGTCATTGATACATTGTTTTCCGCCCTTACGGCGGCCCTGTTTTTGGCTGGCGCCCCAAAAATAGGGGAAAAAGGGCGCTGGCGTTGCTGCCGCCTGATGCCGGGCCCAAGAGCCTGTAGGCGACTTTCGCTCGCCCGATGGAAAGCCTGCTGACGCAGGCGCAATCGGGCGGCGCTTCGTCGCCTGCGACAGGCTCTAAGGCCCGGCATCAATGACCGCTCTTCGGGTGGAAGTGTTGGGAGTGCCGCGCTAAGGCGGACCGGGAAAGGCAAGTGCGTTCTCCACCTCCCCTCATAGCCCCGACCAACGGCCCCAAACATTGGAGCGATTCGGGTGCTCCAGCACCCGACAGCGGCTCTCGCGTCCGCACATCGCCCCGCGCTCAGGACCTCTTCACAACTCGTAAATCCGCTGCCCTCCGCCTCCTTGAGCGGAGGGACGCTCCCCCGCAGCCCTCCTTCCGCAACCCTCGAACGGGAAACCGAGAGTACTCACCCGCCCTTGACCGGCGGGTAGAAGCTGACCGCGAGGGGGCGGCGGCTCTTGTCTGGAAACACAGGCGGATAGCCTTGGACCACGGATTGTCGAAGAGGCAGGGCGTCACGCTCCCCTTGAGCCGGGAGCCGCCCCGAGCGGATCAGCTTCTTCCGCCGGTCTTGGGGGGCGGCCGCGCTACTCCCAAGCGCCCTTTTTCCCCTGTTTTTGGGGCGCTAGCCAAAAACAGGGCCGCCGTAAAGGCGGAAAACGACGTATCGATGACAGGGGCCGTCAAACGCGGAGCGCGGACAATCCTCTTCAGCAAAGCCGTTCCGCGAACAATCCCCCACCCCACGCGGAGCGCGGATAATCCCCTTAAAACCAGCGTCGGCGCAGCCGAAAACCAATCACACCGTCCGGTGGGGCACCGCAACCATTCTTAACAAAAAAAATCCGTGCACCTCTCTAAACAAAAGATATTTGCCGTCGATACCAACCATGAACAGCCGGAATACACCCGGCTGTCCGGGAGACATGAATCAGGGGTTGGGAGACCCTTCAAACCCGCAGGGACGCGGGGAGGGAGACGGCACTATGGCCAGGGACGGCGATATGCTCTTTTCGATCATCACCCCTTCCACCGGCAGACGCCCCAAGGCGCTGCAAAAAGCGGTCGAATCCGTGGAAACGGCCGCCCGCTTCGCCGGACTGGAAAGGGAACAAGTGGAAATCCTCATAGGCTTCGACGGGGTCAAGGGCGCGCCGCCCAAGGCGACCTACCCCGTCAGAACCTTCAACCTGCCCAGGGACAACGACTGGGGCAACGGCATCCGCAACATCCTGCTCGGCGTGGCCGCCGGGGAAAAAGTCATTTTCCTCGACGACGACAACGCCATCAAGCCGTATGCCCTGCGCCTGTATCTCAAGCATTTCGACGCCGAAATGATCATCGGCCGCGCGGACACGCAACTGGCCTTCGACAAGCCCTTCCTGCCCGAATTCGACGCGGGCTCGCTGGTCAGGCCGGGCAACATCGACCCCCTGTGCCTGTGCATGTCGCGCAGTCTGGTGGTGGACCGATGCAGCGGCTGGCGCTACCAGGGCCGGTACGAGGCGGACTATTTGAACATACTGGACTGGCACCGGCGCGCCCGCAGCGTGACCGTGCTGGAGGATGTAGTCGGCGTGTACGACGCCGGGCGCTCCCTGGACAACAAAGCCCTGTCCCGCAGGCAGATGGGCCTGCTCGACCGCTTGGCCTCGGAACGCGGCGTAAGCCCGACCGAGCTGGACCGGCCCCTGCCCCGGGGACTGGCCCTGGCCTGATCCCCCCGCAAACAGCATAAAGGCGCAACCGGCCGCCGCGCGCACCGCCCCGGGGCGCACGCGGCGGCCCGCGCGTTCGACGCCCCTTTTCATAAGCCGAAAATACGGCTATAGGGAAATCTCCTGTTATCCTGACCGGAAGGAGCGCACGACATGACATCGACCATCAAGAGCCGAAGCCGCAAAACCGCCTGGCGCATCTTCAACTTCCAATCGGCCGCCTCCGTTGCCGTCATTGCGGCGGCCGTGTTCCCGGTCCTGCTCCTGGCCGACCGCCGCCTGGCCCTGGCCTCGATCCTGGCGGCCTCGGCCGTGGTGCTCGGCCTGTCGCTTCTTGCCGCCACCCGGTACATGCGCCTGCTCGAAGGCTGTCACGACAAGATCGCCACCCTGACCACCCACGACGACCTGACCGGCCTGCCCAACCGCCGCTGGTTCTTCGACCGGCTGGACGAGGAGGTGGACCGGGCCGGGCGGTACGGCAACGACCTGTCCATGATCATGATCGACCTCGACCACTTCAAGCGGGGCAACAGCGAGTTCGGCCACCCCCTGGGCGACCAGGCCCTGGCCGAGGTGGCCCGGCTCATCGCGGCCAACGTGCGCGCCTCGGACGTCGTGGCCCGCTACGGAGGCGAGGAGTTCGTGGTTTTGCTCCCGGAGACCACGGCCGAACGGGCCTCCCTGGCGGCGGAAAAGCTGCGCATCGTGGTGGAGGTCAACGACATCAGCCTGGAAGGCCCGCAGGTCAAGGTGACCGTCAGCTGCGGCGTGGCCGGAATCGGCGCCGCGCCCAAGGAAGGCAAGCTGCGCGACAACCTCATCCTGGCCGCGGACAAGGCCCTGAGCCGGGCCAAGGAAAACGGCCGCAACCAGGTCATCGAATTCACCGGCTGACCCCGGCCGGACGCACCTTTTTCCCACGCCGACCGGTTGCATTTCCGCCCCCGATGACTATTCTCGGATGGCCGGAGACACGGCAGCGGATCGCCGGACACGGCCGCCGCCGCTGCAATCAACTGATATAACGTGCTTTCCCGGCACGATATTTCTCCTTCCCCACCGGCCCCATTTACGGTAAGAAATGGTCCCCGTGCGGGGCCAGCGAAGCCGACTGCCACGGAAAAACCACATATCGAGGTGTGTGAAAATGGGCTTATGCAAGATCGAAGAAGCCATTGAGGATATCCGCCAGGGCAAAATGATCATCATGGTGGACGACGAGGACCGTGAAAACGAAGGCGATCTCGTGTGCGCCGCCGAGGCGGTCACGCCCGAAGCGATCAATTTCATGGCCACCTATGGACGCGGGCTGATCTGCCTGCCCATGTCCAACGAGATGGCCGACGCCCTCGGCCTGGAGCTGATGGCCAAGAAGAACGAGTCCGGGTTCGGCACCAACTTCACCGTGTCCATCGAGGCCCGCCACGGCGTGACCACCGGCATCTCGGCCAAGGACCGCGCCACCACCGTGCTGGCCGCGGTGGCCGACGGCGCAAGCCCCGAATCCATCGTCACCCCCGGCCACATCTTTCCGCTGCGCGCCAAGGACGGCGGCGTGCTCGTGCGCGCGGGCCAGACCGAGGGCGGCAGCGACATCGCCCGCCTGGCCGGGTTCAAGCCCGCGGCCGTCATCTGCGAGATCATGAACGAGGACGGCACCATGGCCCGCATGCCCGACCTCGAGGCCTACTCCGAGAAGCACGGGCTGAAAATCTGCTCCGTGGCCGACCTCATCGCCTACCGCATGAAGTTCGACGGCAAGTCCGTGGAAAAGGTCGGCGAGGCCAACCTGCCCACCCGCTGGGGCAACTTCAAGTCCGCGGCCTTCAAGTCCGACGCGGACGGCAAGACGCACATCGCGCTCTACATGGGCGACATCCATCCCGACGAGCCGACCCTGGTCCGGGTGCATTCCGAATGCCTGACCGGCGACGTTTTCGGCTCCCTGCGCTGCGACTGCGGCCCCCAGCTCCAGGACGCCATGTGCATGATCCGCAACGAGGGCAGGGGCGTGCTGGTCTACATGCGCCAGGAGGGCCGTGGCATCGGCCTGGGCAACAAGATCAAGGCGTACCACCTGCAGGACCTGGGGTTGGACACCGTGGAGGCCAACGTCAAGCTCGGCTTCCCGCCGGACATGCGCGAATACGGCACCGGCGCGCAGATTCTGGTGGCGCTCGGCGTATCCAAGATGCGGTTGATGACCAACAACCCCAAGAAGATGGTCGGCCTGGAAGGCTACGGCCTGGAGGTCGTGGAGCGCGTGCCCATCGAGGTGGGGGCCTGCGAGCTGAACCAGAAATACCTGGAAACCAAGCGCGACAAGATGCACCACCTGCTAAAGGGCAACAACGGCGACTAGCCCGGTTTGATTTTCGGGAACGGATAACATATTACACCGCTATATATCTCATCCAGTAGGGAGAAGACACATGTCCATGAAGACGATTGAAGGGCAGTTGAATGCCAAGGGACTCAAGATCGGCATCGTTGCCGCGCGCTTCAACGATTTTATCGTTGACCGGCTCATCTCCGGGGCGGTGGACTACCTGGTCCGCCACGGCGGAAGCGAGGACGACCTAACCCTGGTCCGACTACCCGGCGCCTTCGAACTCCCCATCGCCGCCCGGAAAATGGCCCTGACCGGCGACTTCGACGGCATCGTCGTGCTCGGCGCGGTCATCCGCGGGGCCACTCCGCACTTCGACTACGTGTGCAACGAGTGCGCCAAGGGCGTGGCCCAGATCAGCATGGATACCGGCGTCCCCATGGGCTTCGGGCTGCTCACCTGCGATTCCCTGGACCAGGCCATCGAACGGGCCGGCTCCAAGGCGGGCAACAAGGGCGTTGAGGCCGCTTCCGCCATGCTCGAGACCGTCCGGGTGCTGGAGCAGATCTAGCTCATGGCGTCCACAAAAAAGGGCAACCGGCCCGGCATCCGAAGGGTGGGACGAACCCTGGCCTTCCAGGTGCTCTATTCCGTGCATTTCCGCAAGGAAGGCACGGATATGGAGGCCCTGTTCGCCGTCAACCCGCTGGTTATGGAACAGGAATCCGAGACCGCGTGCGACTTCGCGCACGACCTGGTCGTGGGCGTGGACGCACATGTGGCGGACATAGACAAGGCCATCGAAAACCACTCGCAGAACTGGAAGATCGAACGCATCGCCATGGTGGAGTTGTCCATCCTTCGGCTCTCGCTCTACGAGATGATGTTCACCGACATCCCGGTCAAGGCCGCCATCAACGAGGCCATTGAACTGTCCAAGACGTTCGGCGACGACAAGTCGCGCTCCTTCGTGAACGGCATCCTGGATGGCGTGGCCAAATCGCTCAAAAAATAATTTTCATTCCGCGAGGATCATATGGCTTTAGGCAAATACGCTCCCGAGGCGATTGAACGGAAATGGCAGAAAATCTGGCAGGACTCCGGCTGCTTCGAGGTCGAGACCGACCCGTCCAAGCCCAAGTACTACGTGCTGGAGATGTTCCCCTACCCCTCGGGCAAGATTCACATGGGGCACGTCCGCAACTACTCCATCGGCGACGTGGTGGCCCGCTTCAAGGCCATGCAGGGCTTCAACGTGCTGCATCCCATGGGCTGGGACGCCTTTGGCCTGCCCGCCGAGAACGCGGCCATCAAGCATGAGACCCATCCGGCCAAGTGGACCTACCAGAACATCGCCGAGATGCGCGACCAGCTGAAGCGGCTGGGCTACTCCTACGACTGGCGGCGCGAGATCGCCACCTGCCGCCCCGAATACTACAAGTGGGAGCAGAAATTTTTCCTCAAGTTCCTGGAAAAGGGGCTGGCCTACCGCAAGAACTCCCCCCAGAACTGGTGTCCGACCTGCAACACCGTGCTCGCCAACGAGCAGGTGGAGGAAGGGCTGTGCTGGCGGTGCGATTCCGAGGTGGAGCAGAAGGACATGGAGCAGTGGTTCCTGCGCATCACCGACTACGCGGACGAGCTGCTCGACGACCTCGGCATCCTCGAAGGCGGCTGGCCCGAGCGCGTGCTGACCATGCAGCGCAACTGGATCGGCAAGTCCTACGGCGCGGAGCTGACCTTTCAGGTCAAGGACATGGACGAATCCATCACGGTCTTCACCACCCGTCCGGACACCCTGTTCGGCTCGACCTTCATGTCCGTGGCCGCCGAGCACCCCATGGTGGAGAAGCTGACCGCCGACGCCGACAACAAGGATGAAATCGATAAGTTCATTAAGAACATCAGGGATATGGACCGCATCAAGCGCGGCGCCGACGACCTGGAGAAGGAAGGCATCTTCACGGGCCGGTACTGCGTGAACCCGGTCACGGGCAAGGACATCCCCATCTACATCGCCAACTTCGTGCTTATGGGCTACGGCACCGGCGCGGTTATGGCCGTCCCGGCGCACGACCAGCGCGACTTCGAGTTCGCCAGGAAGTACAAGCTGCCCATGCAGGCGGTCATCAACCCGCCCGCTCTGCACGAAAAGGGCGAAACGCTCGACGCCGCCGACCTCGACGCCGCCTACACCGATCCCGGCTACATGATCCATTCCGGCCAGTTCGACGGCATGGAGAACGAGCCGGCCAAGAAGGCCATCGTCGAGCACCTGGACAAGTCCGGCAAGGGCGTCATGGCCGTCAACTACCGGCTCAGGGACTGGAACGTGTCCCGCCAGCGGTTCTGGGGCGCGCCCATTCCGGTCATCTACTGCGACAAGTGCGGCGTGGTGCCGGTGCCCGAAGAGGATCTGCCCGTGCTCCTGCCCGAAAACGCCCAGGTGCGGCCGGACGGCAAGTCCCCGCTCCCGGACATGGCGGAGTTCGTCAACTGCACCTGCCCCCAATGCGGGGCGGCCGCGCGGCGCGAGACCGACACCTTCGACACCTTTTTCGAGTCCTCCTGGTACTACATGCGCTACTGCGACCCGCGCAACGAGGAGCAGGCCCTGGGCAACCAGCCTCTGGACTACTGGATGAACGTGGACCAGTACATCGGCGGCATCGAGCACGCCATCCTGCACCTGCTCTATTCCCGCTTCTTCACCAAGGCCCTGCGCGACACCGGCTTCGTCAGAAACGACGAGCCGTTCGCCAACCTGCTCACCCAGGGCATGGTCCTGAAGGACGGCGGCAAGATGTCCAAGTCCAAGGGCAACGTGGTGGACCCCAACGCCATGCTGGCCAAGTACGGCGCGGACGCCACCCGGCTGTTCATTCTGTTCGCGGCCCCGCCGGTCAAGGAGCTGGAATGGTCCGACCAGGGCATCGACGGCGCGTTCCGCTTCCTCAACCGCCTGTGGCGGCTGGTGGAGGACCTGGAACCTGTGCTCACCCCCGAGGTGCCCACCACGTTTACGGACCCGGCGTCCGACACGGCCAAGGAACTGCGCTTCAAGGAGCACGACACCATCCGGCGGGCCACCCGGGACATCGAGAACGAGTTCCAGTTCAACACGGTCATCGCGGCCATCATGGAACTGGTCAACGAACTGTACCAGGTCAAGGACGGACTCAGGGAGACCGAACCCAAGGCCCTGTCCTCGGCCATTGCCACGGCCCTGACCCTGCTTTCCCCGGTGGCCCCGCACATCTGCGAGGAGCTGTGGGAGGCCATGGGCCACGCCGACCGCCTCACGGACCAGCCTTGGCCCGCCTTTGACGAAAAGGCCCTGGTCAAGGACGAGGTCACCCTGGTGGTCCAGGTCAACGGCAAGGTGCGCGGCAAGTTCCAGGCCCCGAACAACGCGCCCAAGGACGAGGCGGAAAAAATCGCGCTCTCGCTGGAGAACGTGGCCAAGTACACCGAGGGCAAGGCCGTGCGAAAGGTGATCGTCATTCCCAACAGGCTGGTCAACATCGTGGTCGGGTAGGCTTTCGCTTTATTGAAATAAAGAAAGAATGGCCGGGAGGACGTTGTCCTTCCGGCCTTTTTTGTTGTTGTGGCGGGGGGCTGCGCTCCGCGTTCGACATCGCCTGTCATCGTCACTCCCTTTTTCGCCTTTACGGCGACTTTCGCCCGCCCGATGGAAAGCCTGCCGGGAACAGGCGCAATCGGGCTGGGCTTCGTCGCCTGCGACAGGCTCCAAGGCCCGGCATCAATTACCGCTCTTCGAGTGGAAATGGTGGGAGTGCCGCGAGAGTGTTGTCTGGTAAAGGCAAGTGCGGGTGACGGGAGTTTGTCCGTGATCGCTGCGCTGGAATATCCTCCCTTTTTCCTCGAGTTTATTTATATGCCCGATTAAACACATTGATATTATCTATGGAACGGACGGGCGACAGTATAATAAACGATTGGTTCCAGACTCGCCGTTTCTGCTAATTGTCTGATGATTCATACGGAATCGGAATCGATACGTGAAGTGACGGTTAGCAAGGAGGAAATGGGGAATGAAAAACGTTTTTGCCACACGAACGGGCATCATCATCGTCGGCTTGGTCATCGGCGTCCTGGCGGCGCTGCTGCAGTACCTGGGCAATCCGGGCAACATGGGCATCTGCGTGGCCTGCTTCGAGCGCGACATCGCCGGGGCCGTGGGCCTGCACAGGGCGGGCGTGGTCCAGTACATGCGCCCGGAAATCATCGGCTTCGTGCTCGGATCGCTGGGGGCGGCGTTCCTGGCCAAGGACTTCCGGCCCAGGGCCGGGTCCGCTCCCATCGTCCGGTTCGTCCTGGGCGCGTTCGCCATGATCGGCGCACTGGTCTTCCTGGGCTGCCCCTGGCGGGCGATCCTCAGGCTGGCGGGCGGCGACTTCAACGCCCTGCTCGGCCTGGTCGGCCTCATCTGCGGCATCGGCATCGGCACCTTCTTTTTCCGCAACGGCTATGACCTGGGCCGCAGCTACAAGACGCATGTGTCCGTGGGCCTTCTCATGCCGCTGATCATGCTCGGATTCCTGGTCCTCATGCTCATCTACCCCCAGATCGAGGGCGAGGCCAAGTCCGGTGTGCTGTTATACAGCCTCAAGGGTCCCGGCTTCATGCACGCCCCCCTGCTGATCTCCCTGGTCGTCGGCCTGATCGTGGGCGCCATCGCCCAGCGCAGCCGGTTCTGCACCATGGGCGCATTCCGCGACCTGATCCTGTTCAAGCAGACCCACCTGCTCATCGGCGTGGCCGCCCTGCTGGTGGCGGCATTCGTCGCCAACCTCGCCTTCGGCCAGTTCCATCCCGGCTTCGAGGGCCAGCCCGTGGCCCACACCCAGGGGGTGTGGAACTTCATGGGCATGCTCCTGGCGGGCCTGTGCTTCGCCCTGGCGGGCGGATGCCCCGGCAGGCAGCTCTTCATGGCGGGCGAGGGCGACGGTGACGCCGCGGTCTTCGTGTTCGGCATGATCGTGGGTGCCGGATTCGCCCACAACTTCGGCTTGGCCAGCTCGCCCAAGGGCGTGGGCCCGCACGGCATCGCCGCCGTGGTCATCGGCCTGCTGGTCTGCCTGTTCATCGGATTCACCATGCGGAAGAAGGCATAAGGAGCAAATAAATGAGCGAAATGATCGACGCGCGGGGCCTTTCCTGCCCCCAACCCGTATTGGATACGCTGGCCAAGATCGACGCCATGGGCTCGGGGGAACTCGACGTCCTGGTGGATACCGAGGCGGCCAAGGAAAACGTCAGCCGCGCCGCACAGGGCAAGGGCTGGACGGTCACGTCCATCGAAGAGGAAGGCAGCGGCGAATACCGCCTGAAACTGTCCGGGGCCTAGGCTTGGTCTTCGGAAAGCTGTTCAAGAAACGCCCGGCCAAACGGCCGGGCGGCGACAAGGCCGACCGGGGTCTGCTCGTCTTCGAGAACACCAGCGAGGTCATCCGGGCCGAGAAAATGCTCACGGCCGAGGGATGGCACATCAAGGTCATGGGGCCGCCGCCGGAGATCCAGCGCGGCTGCGACTTGGTGCTGGAGTTCCCGCTGATCGAGGAGCTGAACATCCGGCGCAGCCTTGAGGACGCCGGGACCGCACCGCTTGAGGTGGTGCCGGTCACCGGCCCTCTGCTTTCGCCCGTGGACCTCTTCCAGGTCAAGGATTTCGGCGAGCATCTCATGGTCCGCGCGGCCAACATGAAGATCACGGTGGAGAAGTCCACCCGGACCATCGTCAACATCTCGGGCGGCGGGTGCCCTGACGTGCCGTACATCGCGGCCCGGCTCATCGGCCATACCCTGGACGACGCGCCCAGGCCCCGCGACATCGGCCACACCCTGTGCGGCTACGCCCTGAATCTGGCTTTCGACAAGGCGGTGGAACAATGCTCGCCGTAGTCGGCACCATACCCGATCCCGACGCCCCGCTTGTGGACGCGCCCCTGGCGCTCGAAAACGGCATCCTGACGGCAAACGGCATGCCCCTGCCCCCTGACCGAGGCACGCCCGCTCTGCTCGGAGCGGCGGCCGTGGCCTGCGCCCACCTGGGCATCGACCTGCCCCACGCCCTGCTCGTGGGCGACGAAGGGCTGGGCAAGGGCAGTCGGGCGCTCTACGCCCACCTGGAAAGGATTCTGCCCGACCGCGGCTATTCCACCCTGGCCTTCCACTATCTCCAGCCGGACGTGGACTGGCACAACCGGGTGCTGCTGGCGGTCCAGACCATGAAGCCGTGCCCCCGGCTGGTGGCCGACGCCGGGTTCATGTACGCGGCCAAGATGAGCGGCGAGGCGCTGGCCTACGACCTGTTCACCCCGGACGCCGGGGAACTGGCTTTCCTGGCGGACGAGACCGCGCCCCACCCCTTCTACACGCGCGGCTTCATCCTTCAGGACGACAGCCGGGTGGAGGACCTCGTGGGCCGCGCCTATGAGCACGGCAACGCGGCGGCCTGCCTGCTGGTCAAGGGCAGCGTGGACCGGGTGGCCGACAAGACCGGCGTCCTGTCCACCGTTTCCGCGCCCAGCGAGGAGGCCATGGAGGCCATGGGCGGAACCGGCGACACCATCACGGGCATGGCCTGCGCCCTGGTGGAGTACGGCTTGCCCGTGGCAAAGGCCGGACACGTGGCGGCCCAGGCCAACCGCTATGCCGGGGAGCTGGCCCGCCCCAACCCCGGCTCCCAGATCGGCGACCTGCTCCCGCACCTGCCCGCGGCCCTTGCCCGGGCCATGAAGGAGGCCCGATGAGCGAGTCCCGCGTCACCGGCGACATGACCCTGCTGGACATCGTCCGCATCCACCCGGCCACCGAAACGGTTTTCCGCTCGCGCGACGATCAGGCGGGCGAGTGCCTGCTCTGCCGGGCGCTGTTCGAGACCGTGGAAGCCGCGGCCGAACGCTACGGCCTGGACCTCGACGAACTGCTTGCCGACCTCGACCGGGCCGCCGGGCTATCTTCCGATTAGGACGAAAAATCCCCGTATATGACCACTTGGCAGAAGCGGTTGTGCCGGGTCCTGTTGTGAGGGGCCACGATCTGCGTGCCGGTCAGCACGCCGTTGTCGCAGGAGGTGTGCGCGCCGCCCATAAGCACGGAGTCGAAGCCGTGGGCCGGGGCGCTGCGCACCGTGGTGTCCACGCAGCACTCGGTGTCTGCTGCCCGCAAAAGACGAGCCTCTTCGCGCCCAGCCTTCGCAGGGCGGCTTCGAGATCGATGTCCCAAAACGCGTCGGATGAATGCTTGACCGACACGGTGTCGCCCGGACTGGGTGCGATTTCCTCGCGGATGAACCGGTTGCTGGTGCCGCGCTCAAACTCCGTTCCCGCGCCCGTGGTGATGTGGTGGACATAGCGGACCGGCACGCCCGCCGCGCGGGCCGAGCCGATCAGCCACCCGATGGCGGGAGCACGCGCCAGCCCGCGAAAAGAACCGGTCCTTCGGTCTTGAACATGCCGTTCTGGACGTCGATGACGACAAGCACGGCATCGGACATGGATCGCTCCCCGATTGCGGTTGCGGTTACGCCCTTTTCCATACGCGCGGCAAGAGACCTCAAGCGACATTGTGTGGACTCTTTGCCCGATTCCCTTTACCATCTCCCCCAATCAAGAATCCTGCGGAGGACAGCGATGACACCGCTTCGACATACGGCCCTCTTCCTGCTGCTCGTCCTGGCCGGGTGCTCCGGCTACCACTTCGGCGAGGGCGATTCCAGCGTGCTCGATCCCGAGTACCGGACCATCGCCATCGAGGACGTGAACAACCCGACCACCCTTTCCTGGCTGGAACCGGAAGTGCGCAAGTTGCTGCGCGACGAACTGAACCGTCGGGGAACCATCACCTGGACCGACGACCGGGCCAGGGCGGACGCGCTCATCACCATCGACATCACGCGCTACAACCGGCCCACGGCCGTGGCGGGCAGACGCGAGGAGACCCTCCGCTCAGAGGCCATCTTCGAGTTCGAGGCGCATATCCGTTCTTCCCGAAGCGGGGAAGTGCTGTGGCGCTCGGGACGCATGTCCCAGACCTGGCCCTTCTTCACCGGCGACGAGGCCGAGGCCGACGCAGAGGTGACCCGGCTGGGCATCCGCAGACTGGCCGACCGCATGACCCAGAACTACTAGCCCGAGACCCTATGAACCGGCCCCGCTACCTATTTCTCATCTGCCCCGACCCGCAGCTCATCAAGGCCCAGACGGACCAGCGCCTCAAGGCGTCCGGCCAGGACGGCTGGGAGCGCAAGGTCTTCTGGGGCGACGACGACGAGCCGCTGCCCGCCGCCTTCTGGACGGACCTGACCATCAAGTCCCTGTTCCCGCAGCCCAAGGCGCTCATCCTGCGCCGCGCCCACACCCTCAAGGCGGACCAGTGGGACAAGCTCGACGCATCGGTCAAGGGGCTGGGGCGCGACGTGTTCCCCCTGTTCTGCCTGGAAGGCGAATGGAAGGGCAAGAAAGCCCCGGTGCCGCCCGCCCTGTCCCGGCGCGCCCTGTTCAAAAAAGCCCGCGACGAGGGCTGGATATGGGAATCCCAGGGGCTGGACAAGCGGTCCATGGCCGACCACGTCAAGCAGTGGGCAAAACGCCAGGGCCTGGCCTTCGAGCCGGGCGCGGACCGGGCGCTCGCCTTTGCCCTGCCCACGGACGCCGTGGCCGCCCGGCTGGAGTTGGACAAGATCGAGCTGGCCGCCGGGGACGAAAAGGTGGTCCGCAAAAGCCATGTCGGGCTGGTGGCCCAGACCGGCGAAATGGCCTTTTTCGACCTCATGGACGCCCTGGAACGGCCCGGGGCCGAGGCCGCGGTCTGGAAGCGGGTCATCGACGACCACGGCAAGTCCGCCAAGGACCAGATGCTCTTCAACCTGATCGGATTTTTGGCCGGCCAGGCGCGCATGTACTGGATGCTCGCCCACGGCGAGAACCCCAGGGGCAACCCCTACATGCTCAAGAAAAAGGGGCCGCTGGCCCAGAGGCTCGGCGCGCGCGGCGTGGCCCGGATGATCGACCTGGCCATGGAGGCCGAACTCTCGCTCAAGACCGGCGAACGCAAGTACGAGGAGGCCCTGGACATCCTCATGGCCGGGCTGATCGACCTGTTCCAGCCCAAACGCCCCGCAGGACGCACCCGATGAGCCGCCAGGACGCCCCCCACTACACCGGCCACCGCCGGCGCCTCAAGGACAGGCTGGCCGACGCTCCCCGCGCACTGGCCGACTACGAGATCCTGGAACTGGTCCTGGCCTCGGTTCTGCCCCGGCGGGACACCAAGCCGCTGGCCAAGGCGCTCATCGAGCGGTTCGGCTCCCTCAAGGGGGCGGTCATGGCCCGGCCCGACCAACTGGGCGACGTGCCCGGCATCGGCCCGGCCGTCCGCGCCCACTGGGCGCTGCTCCAAGAGCTGTATGCACGGCTCGGCGAGTCCGGGGCGCGGCGCGGCATGGCCCTGTCCGACCCCGGCGACGTGGCCCGCGCGGCCATGGCCCGCATGGGCAGCAAGGGCATCGAGGAATTCTGGGTCCTGTTCATGGACACCAAAAACCGGGTCATCGAATGGCGACAGGTGGCGCGGGGCACGGTGAACGCCACCCCGGTCTTTCCCCGCGAAATCGTGGCCGCGGCCCTTCGCCTGGAAGCGGCCAACATCATCCTGGCCCACAACCATCCGGGCGGCGATCCCAGCCCCTCCAAGGAGGACGTGCTGCTCACGGGCATGATCAAGGAGGCGGCGGCCGGTCTGGATATAGGCGTGCTCGACCACGTCATCGTCACGGACACCGACTACTACAGCTTCAACGAAGGAGGGCGGCTATGACCATGTTCCGCGCCATTGTCTGCGGCAAGGTACAGGGCGTCTGGTTCCGGGCCTGGGCGCGCGACGCGGCCCGCGAACTCGGCCTGGCGGGCTGGGTCCGCAACCGGGCCGACGGATTCGTGGAAACCCTGGCCGTGGGCGACAGGGAACAGCTCACGGAGTACGAGGACCGGCTCTGGGACGGGCCGCCCCTGGCGCGGGTCCGGGAAGTCCGCTCCGAGTGGTTCGAGGAGCACGAGGACATCACCGGATTCGAGGTTCGCGGCTGACCCGTTCCGCCCCCTTTTCCCCGAATTTCAAAAAACGGGAAAATGCAATAATAATATACTTGCGTTCGGGAATTGACGACTTATTTGGTGTTAATTGATCCTTTTGCACACCAATGCGAGGTTATTCCCTTGAGCAAGAAAAACAAGAAATCACCCATCCGTCCCGCGCGCCCGCCCCGCAGGAAGCCGGATGGCGTCAAGGATACATCCATCAAGAAGCCCGCCGTCCCCAAGGACGAGCCGGGCAAGGGCGAAGGGCTGCCCGACATCATCGAGGCCCTGACCAGTGGAGCCGGGACGTCGCCCCTGTTCGGCGAGAGCGACGACGCCCATGCCCCCAACCCGGCCGACATCCCGCAGGTGCTGCCGGTCCTGGCCGTGCGCGACATCGTGGTCTTCAACTACATGATCCTGCCCCTGTTCGTGGGCCGCGAGAAATCGGTCAAGGCCGTTGACGAGGCCCTGTCCGGCGACCGCTACATCCTGATCCTGACCCAGAAGGACGAGTCCGTGGAGGACCCGGACCCGGACGACCTGTACATGACCGGCACCGTGGGCATGATCATGCGGATGCTGAAGATGCCCGACGGCCGCCTCAAGGTCCTGGTCCAGGGCCTGGCCCGGGCCAAGGTCAAGCGGTTCACCCAGAACGACCCGTTCCACATCGCGGAGCTGGAGCCGATCCTGGAACCGGAGACCGGCGACCTGACCCCGGAGCAGGAGGCGCTGATCCGCTCCTCCCGCGAGCAGTCCGAACGCATCCTGTCCCTGCGCGGCATTTCCTCCCAGGACATCATGTCCGTGCTCAACAATGTGTCCGAGCCGGGCAGGCTGGCCGATCTCATCGCCTCCAACCTGCGCATGAAGGTCAAGGCCGCCCAGAAGATTCTCGAATGCCTGGAACCCATGAAGCGGTTGGAACTGGTCAACGACCAACTGCTCAAGGAAGTCGAAGTGGCTTCCATGCAGAACAAGATCCAGACCATGGCCAAGGAGGGCATGGACAAGGCCCAGCGCGATTTCTACCTGCGCGAGCAGATCAAGGCCATCAAGCGCGAGCTGGGCGACGACTCCGACGACTCCGAGGAAATGGAGGAGCTGAAAAAAGGCATCACCGCGTCCGGCATGCCCAAGGACGTGATGAAGGAGGCCTTCAAGCAGCTCAGGCGGCTGGAGTCCATGCACGCCGAGTCCAGCGAGGCCACGGTCATCCGCACCTACCTCGACTGGATGATCGAGCTGCCGTGGAAGAAAACTTCCCGCGACCGGCTGGACATCAAGAAGGCCGAGACGATTCTCAACGAGGACCACTACGACCTGGAAAAGGTCAAGGAGCGCATCCTCGAATACCTGAGCGTCCGCAAGCTCAACCCGAAGATGAAAGGCCCCATCCTCTGCTTCGTCGGCCCCCCCGGCGTGGGCAAGACCTCGCTCGGCCGCTCCATTGCCCGGAGCCTCGGCCGCAAGTTCCACCGCATGTCGCTGGGCGGCATGCGCGACGAGGCCGAGATCCGGGGCCACCGGCGGACCTACATCGGAGCCATGCCCGGCCGCATCGTGCAGGCCATCAAGCAGTGCGGCACGCGCAACCCGGTCATCATGCTCGACGAGATCGACAAGCTGGGCAGCGATTTCCGGGGCGACCCGTCCTCGGCCCTGCTCGAAGTGCTCGACCCGGAACAGAACTACTCGTTCACGGACCACTACCTGAACGTGCCCTTCGACCTGTCCAAGGTCATGTTCATCTGCACGGCCAACATGCTCGACTCCATCCCCGGCCCGCTCATGGACCGCATGGAGGTCATCCGCATTCCCGGCTACACCGAGCAGGAGAAGACCGTCATCACCCGCCGCTTCATCATCCCGCGCCAGATCAGGGAAAACGGCCTGGCCGACGACGAACTGGCCATCAGCGACAAGCTGGCGGCCAAGGTGATACGCGAATACACCCGCGAGGCGGGCCTGCGCAACGTGGAACGCGAGATCGGCACCCTGTGCCGCAAGATGGCCCGCAAGAAGGCCGAGGGCGAGAAGGGGCCGTTCAAAATCACGGCCAAGAACCTGTATGTCCTGCTCGGTCCGCCGCGCTTCCTGGAAGACGAAAAGGAACCCACCCTGCCTCCGGGCGTGGCCGTGGGCCTGGCCTGGACCCCGGTGGGCGGCGAGATACTGCACATCGAGGTGACCACCATGCCCGGCAAGGGCAAGCTGACCCTCACCGGCAAGCTCGGCGACGTGATGAAGGAGTCGGCCCAGGCCGCCCTGTCCATCGCCCGCACCCGCGCCGACGAGTACGGCATAGACCCCAACTTCGCGGAAGAGCGGGACATCCACGTCCACGTGCCCGCCGGGGCCACCCCCAAGGACGGCCCGTCCGCAGGCGTCACCCTGGTCACGGCGCTCATCTCGGCCCTGACCGACACCCCGGTCTCGCCCGACCTGGCCATGACCGGCGAGATCAGCCTGCGCGGCCGCGTCCTGCCCGTGGGCGGGGTCAAGGAGAAGATCCTGGCCGCCGTGTCGCGGGGCATGAAAAAGGTGCTCATCCCGGCCCAGAACAAGAAGGACCTGGCCGAGATACCGGACGAACTGCGCCGGAAGATCACCATCAAGACCGTGGAAAAGGTGGACGAGATCTGGCCGCTGGCCAAGGCCGAATAGCCGCACCCTCAACCAAAGCCGAAAGGCCGCCCGCAACCGGGCGGCCTTTTCTCATGCCGGGCGCGGGTCACAGCCCCACGGCCTCCCTCCCTGGAAGCCAGAGTTCCTTTTTGCGCCTGTCCCCGGCCTCGGCCCGAACCGCCTCGGCGCACGCCGGGGCCGTCACGTCGCGGGCATGGACCCCCTCGGCCAGAAGCCCGGCCTGGCGGGCCACGCCGTCCGGCACCGGCGGCTTGCCGTATTTGATCCGCAGCCCGTCGTTCCGGGCCAGGGCGTGGGTGAGCATCACCAGGTCGCGGGCCAGGGGCAGTTGCGGGTTCAGGACGAAGCACCCCGCCAGCGTCCGCATGCAGTCCCACCACTGACCCTGCTCGTAATAGGCCCGTGCCAGGTTGTAATGGAGATGGTCGTCCGAGTCGGTGTACTTGAGCGCCCGCCGGTAGCAGATCACCGCCCCGTCCAGAAAGTCGATCTTGCGGAGCCGGATGCCGAACTCGTTGAACAGGAACTGGTCCTTGCCCGAAAACGGCGTCTTGACCCGGATCAGCTCCCGGATGAGGTTGCGGCCGCGCGTGCTCAGGCCCGCCAGAATGTATTCCAGGCCCAGCTCGAACAGGCCGCGCACATTGGACTCGTCCAGGCGCAGCACCGACCCGTCCGGCCTCGAACCGGGACCGTCGCCCGCCAGCCGGTAGCCGTGCCGCTTGGCCGCGGGCAGCATGCAGTCCTCGAAGACCGCCACCTCGGGCGTGTACTCGGCCAGCAGTTCGTCGGCCGAGATGACCGCCTCGTCGTGAAAGGGAAGGAACTTCCCGTCCACGCCCCGGACGCCGAAGGCGGCTTCCCCCACCTGGCGCACGAGCCAGTAATGGGTCCGCCCGTGGCCGCGCAGGGTGGTGCCCCGGATGACGTTCCGCGACTTGGGTGTGGAGAAGATGCAGCAGATGCGGCCGATGTCGTCCCGGCCGCGCCTGAATCGGAAGCGCTCCCTGCCGTCCAGGGAGACCTGCGTGTCCATGCTCATGGAAACCATACCCCTCGCAGGGTGCCCCATGCCCGGCCGGCCGACCCGCGGCCGCGCTTTCCCCCTGCGCGGGCCGCCGGCTTCAAGCGGCGTCGCCGGACACGGCGTGGCAACCCTGCAATGCGCTCGGGCTCCCGCAAGACACCGAAGCGATTACAGTTGAAAATCCGCCGCCGACACCGGGCCGGGGCGGTTTTCCACCCGTGAACCATCCCTCTCATCGGAGAGGCGGCCACGGAGCTTTAGGGGGAAAAAGACAATAAAACGAAGTTGTAACGAAACGCCTACTCGTCGCTGCCGTGCTTCTTCAGCTCGACGACCCCCACGGCGGGGCCGGATCGGACGCGGCCCGGCTCGATGTCGATGCCCACCTTGACGGGCCGGTCGTCCAGACGGAGCTTCCCGGTGCCCGAAGCCAGGACCTCGCGGGCGCGGGAGGCCACGTTGGGCGGCACCTCGGGCTTGCCGTAGCGGCGCCGAAGCGTTGGGTTGTTCTCCAGCCCGACCATGACCTCGAACAAATCGCGGGCCACCGCGAGCCCGGGGTTGAGCCGGTGGCTCAGGACCAGGCTGTCCAGGGACGCGGCCCAGTCGTCGTTCTCGTAATGGGCGCGGGCCAGGTTGTAGTAGAGGTGGTCGTCGTCCTCCACAAAGTCGAGCGCCCGCCGGAAGAACGCCACGGCCTCGGGAAACTGGTGGTTTTTCCTGAGCGCGATGCCGAACTCGTTGAACAGGTGCTGGTCCTTGCCCTCGAACTCGGCCTTGATCCCGGCCAGTTCGGACAACAGCTCCCCGGCGCGGTCCGCTTCGCCCCGCTCCAGGAAGACCAGCGCCATCCCGAACAAGGCCCGGACGTTCTTCTCCTCAATGGGACGCGCCCGCTCGTCGTCGTCAAAGGACCGCCGCCCGCCGCCCTTGCCCGGAGCCGATTCCCGCTCGATCATGGCGGGCAGGACGTGCTCCTCGTAATAGGCGGGCTCCGGCGTGTAGCCCGAGATCAGCTCCCGCAGGCTCAGATACCGGGCATCCCCGGCGGGCGTGTTGCGGTCGTTGAGCGTCCGGCTCTCGAACCGGTCCCTGCCCAACTGCTCGACGAACCAGTAGTTGCGGCTGGAGTGGGTGCGCCGGTTCGCGCCCTGGCCCATCTTGACCGGCTTGCGGGTGGAAAAGGCGCACCGGACCAGCCCGCCGCCGGACAGGTAGCGCCAACCCGACGGCATGGCGTCGTCGTCATCGGTCACAAGGGGCAGTTCCAGCCCGAAAAAATCGTCAATCATGGCTCACCGTCGCTTGCCGCTTTCCGGCCGTTGAATACTACCGATAGGCTTTCATTTTCCCATCTGCGGCCCGTCGTGTAAAGAGGTCTTTTCAAATAAACCGGCTGGACATGGCCGCACACGGTCTTACCTTGTCAACCGGACCGGCCGGACATTGCCAGCCCGCACCTTTTCAGCTATGCATTTCCTTCGCCGGGCACGGCCCGGCGCTAAACCGCATTGGAGCGCGTCATGCCCATATTCGAATACAAATGCAACGACTGCGGCCACGAATTCGAGGAACTCGTCTTTGATCGGGAGGAATGCCCCCCCTGCCCCAAATGCCAGTCCGAAAAGACCGGCAAGCTCATGAGCGCGGTCCGCTCCAAGGTGGGCGGATTCCGCCCCGACACCGGCGATTCCGGCGGCTCCTCCGCCGACGCCGACTCCGGCTCCTCCTTCTCCGCCAGCTCCCCGTGCGCGGGCTGTTCGGGCGGCGACTGCTCCAGCTGCGGCTCCTAACTCTCCACACCGCCGAAGGTTTTTATGAACACACTGACTATCGCCACCCGGGGCAGTGCGCTGGCCCTGTGGCAGGCCAATCATATCAAGGACCTGCTCATGGCCGAGCACCCCGGCCTGAGCGTTGACCTGCTCAAGATCAAGACCAAGGGCGACAAGATCCTGGACGTGCCGCTGGCCAAGGTCGGCGGCAAGGGACTGTTCGTCAAGGAGATCGAGGAGGCCCTGCTGGACGGCCGCGCGCACATCGCGGTCCACTCCATGAAGGACGTGCCCACCGCACTGCCCGACGGCCTGGAAGTGGGCATCATCCCCGAGCGCGAGGCGTCCACCGACACCCTGCTGTCCGTCAAATACGAAGGGCTGGCCGGGCTGCCCGAAGGCGCCCTGGTCGGCACCTCCTCCCTGCGCCGCCAGTCCCAGTTGGCCGCCCTGCGCCCGGACCTCAGGGTCGAGTCCCTGCGCGGCAACCTGGACACGCGCATCAAGAAGCTTCTGAACGGCGACTTCGACGCCATCGTGGTGGCCACCGCCGGGCTGAACCGGCTCAAGCTGTCCGCGCCCAGGCAGGAAGTCCTCGGCCCGCCCGAGTTCCTGCCCGCCGTGGCCCAGGGAGCACTGGGCATCGAATACCGCACCGACAACGCCGAGGTGCGGGCCATGCTCGACTTCCTCGACCACCAGCCCACCAAATACCAGGTCCTGGCCGAACGCGGCTTCCTGACCGGCCTGGACGGCGGCTGCCAGGTGCCCATCGCGGCCTGGTCCGTGCTCGAGGGCGACACCGTCAGACTGACCGGCTTCGTGGCCGACGTGGACGGCTCCCGGCCCATCCGCATGGAGGCCCAAGGCCCTGCGAGCGACGCCTGGGACATCGGCATGGCCCTGGCCGGGCGGGTCCTCGACGCGGGCGGCAAGGCCATTCTGGACGAGGTCTACGCCCGCGAATCCGCCTGAGGCCATGACCGGCAAAGCCGTTGCCCTGAAACGCCTCCGAGCCATCCCCGGCGTGGGACCGCGCCTGGCGCAAGTTCTCTTCGACCTGGGCTACGCCTCGGTGGACGATCTGGCCGGGCAGGACCCGGAGGCCATGTACCGACAACTCACGGACAAGCAAGGGCACGTGGACCGCTGCGTGCTCTACGTCTTCCGGTGCGCGGTCTACTACGCGTCCAACGAGCGCCACGACCCCGAAAAACTGCACTGGTGGGTATGGAAGGAATGAAAAAAATCAAACGAATTCGCCTGGCCGGGGATCGAATGCCCATGGATCCCGACCGGCCCCTTAAGATTTCTTTAGATTTGCCGATAAATACAGCAAGTCACATATTCAGAACTCCGAACAGGGAGGTACGGATCATGGAAATTGCTGGTTTCAACATCAACTCGCCGAGCAATGCGGAGCATATCAAGGCTATCCGCAAAGTCAGGCTCCAGCGCGAAGTCCTGGAAAACCCGGAGATGGCCCGCGAACTCGTCAAGGTCGAGGCCACCGGAACCTACAACGCCAAAGCCGACGTGGTACAAGCCATAAGCGGCGGAGAACTGGGCGATGCATAGGGCAGCGCACGGTTCGCCAAAAAAATAGGCCGGTCGTTTCAGACCGGCCTATTTTTTTGGCGAACCGTGCGGCGGCGGCTTGCGATAGCGGCGCGTCTGCACATTTTTCGGAGGGGGCTTTCATCCTCACGTACGGGGTGTACGCTGCGGTGAAAGCCCCCTCCGAGAAAATGCACAGCCACACCACTCTCCCAAGCCTCACTGCGTCAGGAAGAGGGGGAGGTGCCTTGCTCGGGAGAGCTTGGCGGGGCGCTCCGCTGTTGGCTGCCGGTGGCAGCCAAGGCGCTTATGGCGGCTAATTGGGGGAGGATTTGGTTGGGGGCTTCGCTGTCGGGTGCCGGTGGCCCCCGAATCGCTTGATGCGGCTATGGGAAGAGTTGAGATAGTGGTAGTGCCTACTGCGTCGGCACCAGAGCGAAGCGATGATAAAAAGTTTGGGAAGGGGGTCCGGGGGGCAACCCTTTCCAAAGGGTTCCCCCCGGCCGCCGGAGGCATTCTTACTTGGTATCGGCCACGCCTGCGGCTGAGAAGGTGGCCATCTTGTTGAACATGTCGGCCGCGGCCCGGACCAGGAACATGGCGCAGGCCGCGCCGGTGCCCTCGCCGAGGCGGAAACCGAGGTCCAGGTAGGGGGTCAGGCCCATGGCCTCGACCGCCTGCTTGTAGCCGGGTTCGGCCGATGCGTGGCTGAGGATGCAGTAGTCCCGGACCGCCGGGCAGATTTTCCAGGCCGCCAGGTAGGCCGCTGTGGAGATGAAGCCGTCCACGCAGACGAGTTGGCGGTTCCTGGCCCCGCCGAGCACGAGTCCGGCCAGGGCCGCGATCTCGAAGCCGCCGAGTCCGGCCAGGACGGCGAGGGGGTCGCCGGAATCCACGGCATCCTTGTTGACGGAAATTCCCCTGCGGATGACCTCGGCCTTGGCGGCCACGCTCCCGGCGTCCAGGCCGGTGCCGGGGCCGGTCACGTCCACGGGGTCGAGGCCGAGATAGGCGCAGTACAGGGCCGTGGAAGGCGTGGTGTTGGCGATGCCCATGTCGCCGGTGCCGAGCACCCGGATGGCGTCGGCGTGGGCGCGGTCGGCCAGGGAAACGCCGAGCATGAGCGCCTCGAGGCACTGCTCGCGGCTCATGGCCGGGCCTTGGGCGAGATTGGCCGTGCCGGGCGCCACCTTGGCCTGGATGAGCATGTCGTGGTCGTCGAACCGCCCGCCGCAGCAGCCCGCGTCCACCACGAACAGCTCGGCCCCCACGGTCCCGGCCAGGGCGTTGATGCCCGCGCCGCCATTGAGGAAATTGAGCACCATCTGGCGGGTCACTTCCTGCGGGAACAGGCTGACGCCTTCGGCGTTGACGCCATGGTCCCCGGCAATGGTGTAGACGCGCATGGGACCGGCCACGAGCGCGTTGCCCTCCTGAATGAGATAGAGCTGGAGCGCCAGCTCCTCCAGTCGGCCCAGGCTGCCCCGGGGCTTGGTCAGGTCGTCGAGATGCGCCTGGCCCTTTGCGGCCAGGCCCTGGTCCACCGGCTCTATCCCGGCCAATACCTTATTGAAATCGTTTTCCATCCTATCCGTCCCTTCAGGTTTATCCGTATTGTCCGGGAGGGATACACTGTTGGCTGCGGCCTGTAAACCAAGGAGCGGCCCCGGTTGTGGGCGGGCGGGTTCCGTGCTATCGGTCGGACACCGGATTCATCCGGGATTTCAACCCATTCGGACGGCCATGACCAAGGAACTCTGCCTCGTACACGCCAACTGCCAGGGGGAACCCCTGATCGAACGGCTTCGGCTGTGCCCGGAATTCGAGGCCCGCTACCACTGCGCGCTCGTCACCAACTACACGCGCGAGCCGGTGCCCGGCGACCGCCTGTCCCGGTGCTCTCTGTTCCTGTACCAGCACCTCGGGCCGAAATGGGGCGGACTGGCCTCGGCCTCCCTGCTGGACAGGCTCCCGGCCGACGCCCGCAGCCTGTGCATCCCGAACATGTTCTTCAAGGGCTACTGGCCCACCTGGTCCGGGGCGGCGGGTTTCGACTATCGCTGCACCCTCCTGGACGAGTTGGCCGACTCCGACCTGCCCGACGAGGAAGCGACCCTCATCTACCTGCACACGGACATGGCGGCCAAATTCGACCTGCTCACCATGATCACCGAGACCCTGGGCCGGGAGCAGGACCGGGAGTCCCATACTCCGGTCAAATACCTGGACGTCATCCGCGGGGAATACCGCGCCGAGCAGTTGTTCAATACCGTCAACCACCCCCGCGCGCGGCTCATGAACCATGCGGCCGAGGGCGTGCTGGACGCGCTGGGCTTCACGTCCCCCGGCCGGGAGGCCATGGGCGCGCTGGGCGAGCCGTTCCCCGAGTTCGAGCAGCCCGTCAACCCCAAGGTGGCGGCCCATTTCGGCTGGGATTTCGCCGGGCCGGACCGCCGGTACCGGGTCTATGGCCGCGACATGAGCTTTGCCCGCTGGGTGGCCAACTACGTGTTCGCCCGCCGCGCCGGGATCACGGACTTCATCGGCTTTCTGCAGGGCGACGACATCGCCATCTGAGCCTCCGGGCCTTCCCCTCTCCCTCCCCGAACCCGCCGTCCCGGCACGGGCCTTCAGCGATCCGGCCCGCCTGCCGATAGGACATGCGGAGAACAAGCACGGAGAGGCCCATGTACGTGGAAACCGACACCGCGCCCGTCTTGGGCGGGTACGCATTCGAAACACATCTGAGGGAGCTTGCCGAAGAGGAGGCCGCCCGGTTCGCGGGCGACGTGGTCAACCTGTCGGACGAGGCCGTGGCCGCGTTCCGGGAGGCGGCCATCGAGCCGATCAAGAACGGCACGTTCACCCTGGCGTCCCTGCAGCAGCGCATCAACACGGTCCGCGAGGAGATCGCCCGCGTCTGGAACTCCGCCCTGCCGGACGAGGAAAAGATGCTCCAGATATCGGCCAGGGAAAACGAGATTTCCCTGCTCCAGGCCGGGCAGTTCGCCTTTGCCAAGGCGGGATTCGCACTGAAGGTCTAGCGCCTACGGCTTGCAGATCTTGCAGGGCCGGAATCCGGCCGCCAGGGCCTGCTGCCGGGAGGTGAACTCCACCACGCAATTCTTGCAGTTGTAATAGCGGCAGCCGGGCCGGTGAAAGATATATGACCGCTGGTTGCCGTGGTAGACCATGGAGGCCGCCCGCGCGTCCCCGGTCCACGGCAGGGCCGTCATCTCCACGGCCGTCCCCGCGGCCGCAAGCGCCAGCAGCAGCCAGGCGGTCAGCAACAATTTTCTCATGTTCGGACCATACGCCGCCGGGCCGGAACCGTCCAGCCGCGAAAAAACCGCCCTGTCCATCGGCAGGGCGGTCTTCTTTTTTCCCGTTCGGAAGCAAAATATCGGAAGTGGTCGGTAGCCGGGCCGTTCGCAGCAACGACGCAATCGGCCGCTTCAGGGCCGAAGCTTCGAGAAGTGGTCGAGTGCTAGGCGCAAGGCGGGTTCGTCCCGCAGCGTACTCTTCAGTACGTGAGGACGCGAACACGCCGCAGCAACGACGCAATCGGCCGCTTATCGAAGCTTCGGCGGACCCAATACGATCATTTCGGCTATGGTGTGGTCCACCTTGGGGAGCATCCGCAGGTTCTTGCCCACGAACTGCATCTCCAACTGGACCAGCTCCTTGTAAAGGGGGGTGCGGTCCACAAAGGGCGGCTCGTCCATGCCCTCGGTCCGCTCCTGGCAGCGGTAGCAGCCGGGAAAGCGGATGATCTGGCCCGTGGGCTTGACCAACTGGTTGGGCACGCCGTGCATGCGGCAGATCATGAGCCGGTGCTCGTACAGGCCGCAGACGCCTTGCTTCTCGTCGATGTTGAGCGGGCACATGATGTGCGGCCGACCGCCCCGGTTCAGGGCGGCCTGGGCCTGGTCCACGTAGTCCCGCGCCCGCTTTCTGATCTCGTCGAGCCGGGCGGCGGGGAGATGGTTCAGCCCCTCCCACATGTAGGCCCATTCCACGTAGGTGTGATGCTGGAAAAAGGACAGGCAGCAGTTGTCCGTGCAGCCGTCGCAGGTCAGGCCGATGGGTCCGGCGGCCCGGTCGTACTCGGCGACCATCTTGTCATACAGGGCGGCCAGCTTGCGGAAGGCCCCCTGAGGCGTGAGCTTGTTCATGAAAAATCGACCTGTTCAAGTATGGCGGCCACGCACTCCTCGGGCGTGGACGTGTCCGTGGAAACCGTGATGTCGGCGGCGGCACGGTACAGCGGCTGCCGCTCCAAGTAAAGATCGCGCAGGGTCTTGCCGGGGCCGATGGCCAGCCCCCGGTTCTCGGCGTCGCCCACTCGCCTGATAAACGTGTCCTCGCCGATGTCGAGCATGACCACCAGGCCGAGTTCCTTGAGCCGGGCCACGGCCCTTTGCCCGTAGATGACCGACCCGCCCGTGGAAACGATGGTCCGGGTCAGGTTCAGCTCGGAGACCAACCGCTCCTCGATGCGGAGAAACTCCTTGAGCCCGTAGGTGTCCATGACCCCCTGGAGCGGAAGGCCGTAGTAGGACTCCATGTAGCGGTCCGTATCCAGCCGCCCCCAGCCCAGCCGGTCGGCCAGCAGCTCGCCCAGGGTGGATTTGCCCGCGCCCGCCATGCCCACCAGGGTGATGCATGGAAGCGGATTTTCGTCGCGCATGATGGGAACAAAGGCCATTCTAGCTGCTCGTGACGAGGCAGACCTTGTCCTCGTCGTCGCGCTCGGAAACCAGCACGTTGACGTGCTCGTCGCCCAGCGTGTCGATCTTCTTGCCCACGTAGTCGGCCTGGATGGGCAGTTCGCGGTGGCCCCGGTCCACGAGCACCAAAAGCTCCACCCGCTTCGGGCGGCCGTAGTCCAGGATCGCCTCCAGGGCGGCGCGGACGGTCCGGCCCGAGTAGAGCACGTCGTCCACCAGCACGATGGAACGGCCCTCCACGTCGAAGCCGATCTCCGAACAGTTGATCACCGGCGTCAGTTCCAGGTTGGTGGTCCAGTCGTCGCGATAGAGATTGATGTCCAGCTTGCCCAACGGCACCTTGCGTTCAAGCCGCTGGTCCAAAAGCCTCTTGAGGCGTTCGGCCAGGTCCGCGCCGCGGCGCTGGATGCCGAGAATGGCGATGGAATCGTCGTCGCCATGGCGCTCGTACACTTCAAAGGCCAGCCGCTCCAGCGTCCGGCTCATCTCCCTGCTGGTCAATATGGTGCCGCATTCCTTCATGTCGTCGGCCTCGCATGGCGTTTTTTATCGGTTAAAGGAATGGAGGAAATTAGCCCATCTACAAAGGGTGGTCAACTTCCGCCCCGACCCCGGCACACTTTTCGATTTGACAAAGAATACTATTGGTCTTACCTCTTCATTTCCCGAGTACAATCAGGAGGAATTATATGTTCGAAATCACCGAAGCCGCCCAGAAGCAACTGGAAGGCTACTTTCAGGACAAAAAGCCGTCCCCCATCCGCGTGTACCTCGCGGCGGGCGGTTGAGCAGGCCCGCGCCTGACCCTGGCTCTGGACGAGCCTAACGACAAAGACACTGTTTACGAGACCGCCGGCTTCACCTTTCTGATCGACAAGGATCTGGAAACCCAGACCGGCGACGTCAAAATCGATATGACATACTACGGCTTCGTGGTGGAATCCTCGAACCCGGTTGCCGGCGAAGGCAGCAGTTGCAGCTGCTCCTCCTCCGGCTCCTGTGGTTCCGCCGGCTCCGGCGGCTGCGGCTGCTAGCGCGATAAGCGGCGATCTGCTGCGTTGCTGCGAAAAGGCCAGACCCTTGCGTATTGAGATACGCTGCGGGCCTGGCCTTTTCTTGCGCCTTGCAGCTCACCACTTCTC
>JACCQI010000048.1 GCA_015709315.1 Desulfovibrionaceae bacterium | reverse complement strand
CCTTTGAAAAGGGTTCCCCCCGGACCCCCCTCCTAAACTTCTTGGGTCGCCTGCGGCGAGGTGTGTGCGGACGCGGTTTGGCGAGGGGGAGAAGGGGGAGGGGGAGAAAGAATGTCCCGAAGTGTTCGCCTCGGGCATCTTCGGCGCGCGGATAAGCTGCCCGAGGCGAACACTTCGGGACGGTTGCCCACGCCACACGGACTGGTTGGGCGGTCAGCGAAACTGTCGGTGTGGTGGCGTTTAAGACATTGACGGGGAAAAAGTCGGGCGGTTCGCGTCCGACCAAATCAAAACAACCCCAACCCGCGATTCGGGCCTGAAAAAAGACGTGCCTTGTAACGTACAAGACACGTCTTCGATTCTTTTTTCAGGCCCGAATTGCCCATCGGCACGGAAGGCGGCGTCCGCACGTCCCTCGCCGAAGGCGACACGGGATTCCAAAGGCCCTCGGCCTTTGGCGGGCCCAGGGCAGCGCCCTGGTCTCCCCGAAGGGGCCGCCGGAGGCCCCCCCCAAGCCTACTTGGTCGCCTTCTCCCAGAAGTCCGGCCAGAGTTGGAGTAATTTTTTCATGGCGTTGCCGCGATGAGACTTGCCGTTTTTGACTTCGGGATCGAGTTCGGCCACATGGCAGTTGTGATCCGGGTCGATGACGATGACGTCGTAACCGAAGCCGCCCCGGCCCTTGTAGCCGTGGCCCACGGTGATTTCGTAGGCACCGTCGGTGTGGATTTCGGTGCCGTTGGGGGCGGATGCGGCCATGACGCAGCGGTAGCGGCCGGTGCGTTTTTCGTCGGGCACGTTTTTCATTTGGGCGAGCATTTTTTCGTTGTTGGCGTGGTCGTCGCAGTCCTCGCCCGCGAACCGGGCGGAGTAGACGCCGGGGCGTCCGTCCAGGGCGTCGATCTCGATGCCGGAGTCGTCGGCCACGGTCACCAGGCCGGTGATCTGGGCCACTGTGCGCGCCTTGATGAAGGCGTTTTCAAGGAAGGTCTCGCCGGTCTCGGGGATGTCTCCGATCTCCGGGAATTCGCTTAAGGACTTCACCTTCAGGCCGAAGGGTTCCAGCATGACGGAGAGTTCCCTGATCTTGCCTTTGTTGTTGGTGGCCAGGACGATGGTATCCATGGAAAAACCTCTTGGTTTCGCGTTTTGAAGAGGTTTTCTTACTCGGAGTCGTCCTCTTCCGCAACCGCCAGGATCGGCGGGAGGTAGAGCGTCACCTTGGTGCCCACGCCCTCCACCGAGGAGAGGTCCACCCGGCCTCCCACCTCGTCCACGATCTTCCGCGTCTGGGCCAGTCCGAGGCCCGCGCCCTTGTCCCGGGTGGAGAAGAACGGGCTGAATATCTTGTCGCGGATTTCCAGGGGGATGCCGTGGCCCGTGTCCTCCACGGTGAGCATGACGAAGTCGGCGTTCATGGCGGTGGTGACGAGCAGTTTGCCGCCGCCGGCCATGGCTTCGAGGGCATTCTTGACCAGATTGATGAGACACTGCTTTATCAGGTCGGGATTGGCCCGCACCTTGGGCAGCCCTTCGTCCAGAGTGATCTGCTGCTCGACGCTCTGGTTGTCGCAGGGCAGGCGCATGACGTCCATGGTGGACCGGACCAGTTCGTTGGCATCCACCTCCGCCACCTGCGCCTCGGTGGGCCGGGTAAAGTTCATGAGGCTCTTCAATACCTCGTCCAGCCGCCGGGACTCGTCCAGGATGATGGATATCTTTTCCCGCGCCTTGTCGTCCACGCCCGGGGAGCGCATGAGCGAGTTGGCGAACCCGGAGATGGAAAAGAGCGGGTTGCGTATCTCGTGCGCCATGTAGGTGGAGAGTTCGCCGATGGAGGCGAGCTTTTCCGCCTGCTGGAGCCGGAACTCCATGTGGCGGCGGCGGGTGATGTCGCGGCGCACGGCCACCACGTGGTTCACGGCCCCGTCCTCGTCCGCGATGGGCGTGGCGTAGATGCGGTAGTACAGTACCCGTCCGTCCGGGTTGACGTGGCTGGCCACGGCCTCGGAGGTCTGGCCCGTGGCCATGGTCCGCTTAAAGGGATCGCGCCAGTCCGCTTGACCGTTCTGCGGACCGATGGCAAAGACGTCCAGGTAGTTGCTGCCGACCAGATCCTTCTTTCGCCGTCCGCTCCGTTCGAGCACCGGCCGGTTCATGTCCACGACCTCGCCCCGGTTGTTGAGGAACAGGATTTCGTGATCCATCTGGTCGACGATGGTCTTGAGCATGTTCTGGGTGTGCAGCAGGTCGAGCTTGCAGGCCACCCATATCTTGTCCGAGGCCAGAAGCTTGATGAAGAAGCTGGCCGCGCCCCGTTCCACCAGGGTGATGGCGGGCGGCAGGTAGTTGCGCAGTTCGTTGACCAGGGAGGGGCGGCCCGTAGCCTCGATGATCATGTTGATTTCCGGGTGGTTGTCAAGCATGGTCCGGTAGCCCGCGTAGGTGGGGATGGTCCGGCCCGAATCGTACGCCTCGGGCAGCACGGATTCGCCCGGCAGCGCGGCGGCCACCACGCCGACTTCGTGGAGAATCTCGTCGTTCGTGTGGTCCTTGAACATCTGCCAAAAGGTCAGCAAGGCCGGAATGTCGCCGATTACGCCAATGACGTATCGCTTGTCTTCCACGTATTTCGCCTCGATCAAATTGACCTCCCCTGCGTACCCGGGCACACTCGGCCGGGTAACGGAAATGATGACTACTAACAGACTACTCCACTTCGACATCCTAATCAAAGGATAATCACATGACCGGGAAGCTCGAAAAAAACATTCGCATCCACACCGTAAGCCTCGGCTGCCCCAAGAACCGCGTGGACACCGAGCGGCTTCTGGGCGCGCTCGGCCGGGCCGTGGTCCCGGTGGACACCGTGGCCGAAGCGGACCTGGCGCTGATCAATACCTGCGGCTTCATCCAGCCCGCCACCGAGGAGTCCATTTCCGTGATCCTGGACACCGTGCGCCAAGCGGCCGAGGCCGGAGCCAAGCGCCCTCTGGTCTGCGTGGCCGGGTGCCTGGTGTCGCGCTACGGCCGGGACCTCAAGGACGGGCTGCCCGAGGTGGACCTGTGGCTGGACACCACCGAGATCGACCTGTGGCCCGCCATGGCCCGGGAGGCGCTGGACGTGCGGACCGAGGAGGGGCTGCCCCGCAACCTGTCCACGGCCCCGGCGTACGCCTATCTCAAGGTTTCCGAGGGGTGCTCCCACAACTGCCGATTCTGCACCATCCCGTCCATCCGCGGCCCGCACAAGAGTTGGCCCGTGGAGTTCCTCCTGGACGAGGCAAAACAGCTCGCGGACCAGGTGCCGGAGATCGTCGTGGTCGGCCAGGACTCCACGGCCTACGGCTCGGACCTGGACGACGGCCAGGACCTGGACGCCCTGGTGCGGAGGCTTTCGCGCATCCCGTCCCTCGAATGGCTGCGGATCATGTACCTCTATCCCGCCGGGCTGACCGAATCCCTGCTCGGCCTGCTCCGGGACACGGGCCGCCCCTTCCTGCCCTATTTCGACATCCCGCTCCAGCACGCCCACCCGGACGTGCTCTCGTCCATGGGCCGACCCTTTGCCCGCAACCCGGAAAAGGTGGTGGAGCGGGTCCGCGCCTTCTTCCCGGAGGCGGCCCTCCGCACCACCTTCATCGTGGGCTATCCGGGCGAGACCGAGGCCCATTTCAGAACCCTCATGGACTTTGTTCGGGCCACGCGCTTCCACCACCTGGGCGTGTTCCCCTATTGGGCCGAGGAGGGCACCCCGGCGGCGGCCATGGACAACCAGGTGCCGGACGCGGTCAAGCTCGAACGGCGCGATGCGCTCATGGCCCTGCAGGCCGAAATCAGCGCCGAGATCATGGAAGCATACGTGGGCGAGACCCTGGACGTGCTCATCGAGCGCGAATCCGACGAATGGCCGGGCCTGTACGTGGGCCGCGCCTGGTTCCAGGCCCCGGACGTGGACGGCGTGACCTATGTCGGCGCCCCGCCCGACACACGGCTGGAGCCGGGGGCCATCGTCCCCGTGGAGATCGAGAAGGCCGACACCTACGATCTGTCCGGGCTGGTCTGACCGCACGGGCCGTCACGCTTCCCCCGCAGCGCCCCGGCATCCATAGACGGCCCCTATCAACCGAACGCCCGGGAATGGGCATTATCTGTTTGTTGTCACAAAAGCCTCTGGGATACACTTTGGGACTGAAATTTCCGGCAATTGCCATGCCGTTACCCTTTCAAACCAAGAGGAGTCTTACATGAAACGGATGTTTTTTCCCTTTTGTCTCGCCTTGATCGGCCTTGCGTTCTGTTGCCAGGCCGCCTTTGCGGGCGATCTCGACGCTTTCGCGGGCAAGGAAGGCACCATCTCCATTGCCGGAGGCACCGCCCACATCCCCGTGATGAAGGACGCCGCCAAAGCCATCATGACCGCCAATCCGGCCATACGGATCACCATCGCCGGGGGCGGCTCCGGCGTGGGCATCCAGAAGGTGGGCGAAGGACTTGTGAACATCGGCAACTCCGGGCGCAAGGCCAGCGACGCCGAAGTGTCCAAGTACGGCCTGGTCATGTTTCCCTTTGCCGTGGACGGCGTGGCCACCGTGGTGCATGCCGACAACCCGGTCCAGGGCCTGACCGGCGACCAGGTGCGGGCCATCTTCGCCGGCGAGGTCTCCAACTGGAAGGAAGTGGGCGGCAACGACGGCGCCATCAACGTCTACGCCAGGGACGAATCCAGCGGCACCCGCGACGTCTTCTGGAAGAAGCTCCTCAAGAAGGGCACGGTCGTCACCTCGGCCAACGTCGTTCCCTCCAACGGAGCCATGAAGCTTGCCGTGTCCAAGGACCCCAACGCCATCGGCTACGTGTCCATCGGCCATCTTGACGGCAGCGTGAAGGCTCCCGCCCTCGACGGCGTCGTCGTGAACCAGGAGGCGGCCAAGAGCGGGCAGTATCCCGTGGTCCGGAAGCTCTACATGAACACCAAGGGACAGCCCGAGGGCATCGTGAAGAGCTTCGTGGAATACATCACCGGCCCCGACTGCGTCGAATACATCAAGTCCGCCGGGTACATTCCCTTCTAGCCGATTGAACGGGTGAAGCGATGCCGGGAGCGGCATCGCTTCACCCCCATGGTCCATGCACCGCACCGCACACACACAAACCGGCATCCTCCGGCTTCTCTGCCGTTGCTCATCGGCCGTCGCGGGAGCGGCCGTGCTGGCCATCCTCCTTTTCCTGCTGTGGTTCAGCCTGCCGCTATGCAACGCCGACGCGCTGTCAAAACTGCTGGCCTGGGACTGGCGGCCGTTCCAGGGCCAGTTCGGCATCCTGCCCATGGTCGCCGGTTCCCTGCTGCTCTCCTTTTCCGCGCTCCTGCTGGCCTTTCCGGTTTCGGTGGGGATATGCTGCTTCGCGCACGGCATGGGTCCGGCCGGACCGGCCGCGCTCCTGATGCGGTTCGTGAAGCTCATGACCAGCGTGCCCACCGTGATCTACGGGTTCGTCGGCGTGTTCGTCCTTGTCCCGCTCATGCGGGAGGTATTCCGAAGCGGGAGCGGCTTTTCCTGGCTGGCGGCCATGATCGGCCTGGCCATCCTCGTCCTGCCGACCATCGTGCTCATGCTGCATAGCCAGTTCATGATCGTGGAGCCGCAGGTGAAGCTCACGGCCACCGCCCTGGGCATGACCCCGGCCCAGCGCCTCCTGCACCTGGTCGTGCCGAATTCCGGCAGGGGCTTTGCCACGGCGCTCGTACTCGGGTTCGGGCGCGCCCTCGGCGACACCATGATCCCGCTCATGCTCGCGGGTAACGCGCCGCAGGTTCCCGGCTCGGTCTTCGACTCCATCCGGGCGATGACCGCGCACATAGCGCTGGTGGTGGCCACCGACAGCCAGAGCCTCGCCTACCTCTCCCTGTTCGCCTGCGGCCTCATCCTGTTCTTGAGCAGCACCCTGGTCAATCTGGGCCTGCAATGGCTCGGGCGGCCCGACGGGAGGAAGGAATGAAGGCCGGATACCGCCTTTTCACCTCCTTTTGCTGGGTCAGCGCCCTGCTGCCGGTGGCCGGGGTCTGCGGCCTCATCGCCTTTCTCCTGCGGCAGGGATGGGACGTGTTGGGCCTGAAATTGTTTTTCGGGGACACCCCGCCCCTGGACGCGATCTTCGGCTTCGCGCCGGTCTGGGACGGCATCTGGCCCGCCTGTTTCGGAACGCTGGCCGTCATCGCGCTGGCCGGGCTCACGGCCATTCCGCTCGGCCTGTTCTGCGGCATCCACCTCAGCGAATTTCCCCGCAGCCGCTTCACCGGCCTTTTGGACTTCTGCGTGAACCTCCTGGCGGGCATGCCGTCCATTCTCATGGGACTGTTCGGATTCGCGCTCATACTCTTTTTGCGGCACACGCTCATGCCGAACGCCTCCACCGGCCTGCTGCTTTCCGGCTTCTGCATGGGCCTGCTGATCCTGCCCTACATGGTGAAGGCCACCCAGTCCTCGCTGGCCGGGCTTCCCGACGACCTGCGGCTCATGGGGGCCGGGCTGGGCTTTTCCAAAAGCCAGGCCATCCGTCACATCCTGCTGCCGTCGGCGGGCAGGGGAATCATGGGCGGAGTGGTCCTGTCCATCGGCCGGGCCGCCGAGGACACCGCCGTGATCATGCTCACCGGGGTGGTGGCCAATGCGGGACTCCCCAGGGGGCTTTTCGACAATTACGAGGCGCTGCCCTTCTTTATCTACACCATGGCCGCCGAATACCAGTCGCCCGAGGAACTGCAACGCGGGTTCGGCGCGGCGCTGGTGCTGCTGGCCCTGACCACGGGGCTGTTCCTGGCGGCGCACGGACTGCACAACGCAATGGAGAAACGATGGAAACGGGGATGAACGCGGCCATTTCAATCCGGGACCTCACGGTCTCCTTCCAGGGCAAACCGGCCGTATCCGAGGTCAGCTTCGACGTCATGCCCGGCGAGCTGACCGTGGTGGTCGGGCGCTCGGGATCGGGCAAATCGACGCTGCTCAGGGCCGTGAACCGGCTCAACGAATGCTTCGAGGGATGCGAAACGGACGGCCGCGTGGCCGTGCGCCTGGCCGGGAAGACGCTGGACGCCTATGCGCCGGGAACCGACCCGGAACGGCTCCGCAGCCGCGTGGGCATGGTCTTCCAGACGCCCAACGTCCTGCCCATCTCCATCGAACGGAACCTGCTTCTGCCGCAAAAGCTGGTGCGCGGCGTGGACGGGGCCGGGGCGCGGGACATCATGGAACGGGTCCTTGACGACGTCGGGCTGCTCGATGAGGTGAAGGACCGGCTCAGGCAACCGGCGGCCACCCTGTCCGGCGGCCAGCAGCAACGTCTGTGCCTGGCCCGGACCATGGCCCTGGAGCCGGAAATCCTCCTGCTCGACGAACCCACGGCATCGGTGGACTACCGATCCTCCGAGCACATCGAACGGCTCCTGTTGCGGCTTGCGCCGACCCTGCCCATGCTGGTGGTTTCCCACAGCCTGGGCCAGACCCGCGCCCTGGCCGACCGGGTCATCCTCATCCGGGAGGGAAGCCTGGCCGGGGAATGGCGGCGGACAAGCCCCGACGCGGACACCGCATTCGACGAACTGCTTTCCTCGGCTTTTTGACCCCTGGCCGAGGTTTGACTGTTCCACGAAAAAGGCCGCCCCGAGGGGCGGCCTTCCTTGTCTTCCTGTACCTTGCCGGTAGAAGCGGCCCTACTCGGCCTTCACCACTTCAAGGCCGCCCATGTAGGGTCTGAGCGCCTCGGGTATGACGATGGACCCGTCGGCCTGCTGGTAGTTCTCGATGACCGCCACCAGGCAGCGGCCCACGGCCAGGCCCGAGCCGTTGAGGGTGTGGACGAACAGCTTCTTCTTGGAGTCCTTGGGCTGGAACTTGATGTTGGCGCGCCGGGCCTGGAAGTCCTCGCAGTTGGAGCAGGAGGAAATCTCGCGGTACTTGTCCTGGCCGGGCAGCCAGACCTCGATGTCGTAGGTCTTGGCCGCGCCGAAGCCCATGTCCCCGGTACACAGGGTGATGGTCCGGTACGGCAGGTTCAGCTTCTCCAGGATGCGTTCGGCGGACCGGGTCATGTCCTCCAGCGCCTCGTAGGAGTGGTCGGGATGGGCGAAGTTGACCATCTCCACCTTGTAGAACTGGTGCTGGCGGATAAGGCCCTTGGTGTCCTTGCCGTAGGAGCCGGCCTCGGAGCGGAAGCACGGGGTCTGGGCGCAGAACTTGACGGGCAGCTTCTCCTCGGGGATGACCTCGCCCGCGTAAATGTTGGTCAGGGGCACCTCGGCCGTGGGGATGAGGTACAGCTCGCGCTCGTCGGTCAGCTTGAACAGGTCCTCCTCGAACTTGGGCAACTGGCCCGTGCCGGTCATGGTCGCCTTGTTGACGATGAACGGCGGGATGACCTCGGTGTAGCCCCGCTCGCCGGTCTGGGTGTCGAGCATGAACTGGGCCAGGGCGCGCTCCAGGCGGGCGCACCAGCCGAAGCTGATGGAAAAGCGGGCACCGGCCAACTTGGCCGCGCACTCGAAGTCCAGGCCGCCGAGCGCCGTGCCGATCTCCCAATGCTCCTTGGGCGCGAAGTCGAACGCGGGCTTCTCGCCCCAGTAGCGCAGGACCGGGTTGTCCTCCTCGGACACGCCCACGGGCACGGACGCGTGCGGGATGTTGGGCACGGCCATCATCCAGTCCTTTTCGGCCTTTTCGACCTCGGCCAGTTCCCTGTCCAGCTCCTTGACGCGGCCGGATACCTCGCCCATGCGCTTGAGCAGGTCGGATGCGTCCTGGCCCGCCTTCTTGCGCTTGGCGATCTCGGGGCCGACCTTGTTCTGCTCGGCCTTGAGGGATTCGACCTCGGCGATGAGCGCCTTGCGCTTGTCGTCGAGGTCGGTGAATTCCTGAACGTCGATCTTCGAGTTCCGTTTATCGAGAGCCTCCCGGACAACCTCCGGGGCGTTCTGCATCAGCTTCAAATCCAGCATGGGTATCTCCTTTCGATCCCCGTAGTATATCAGGCCACGCCGTCTTTCAAGGCGGCGAAAACCCGGTCTTTGTCCATTTCCGTGGTGTCGATGACCACGGCGTCGTCCGCCGGTTTCAGCGGGGCCACGGCGCGGTTGCGGTCCTGGTGGTCGCGCCGGGCGATCTGCTCCCTGAGTTCGGCAAGGCTCGCGGGCCTGCCCATGGCCCGGAGCTGGTGGAAGCGGCGGGCGGCCCGCTCGTCCACCGAGGCGTCCAGAAAGAACTTGTGCGGCGCGCCCGGAAAGATCACGGTGCCCATGTCCCGGCCCTCGGCCACCAGGGAAAAGCGCGCCCCGAGGTCCTGCTGCGCCTTCTTGAGAAAGGTGCGGACCACGGGCAGGGTGGCCACGTTGGACGCCCACATGCCCACCTCTTCGGTGCGGATTTCGTCGCCGATGGGCACGCCGTTGAGCGACAGGACCGAGTCCCCGCCCACGCCGGACAGGGAGTATTCGATCCCGTCCAGGGCTTCCTTGAGCCGGGCCTCGTCCCACTCCCAGGAGCCCTGGCCGAGCTTCCAGGCCACGGACCGGAACATGGCCCCGGTATCCAGGTAGGGGATGGACAGATGGCGGGCCAGGAGCTTGGCCATGGTGGACTTGCCCACCCCGGCCGGGCCGTCGATGGTCACGATCAGGGGGCTACCCATTCAGGACCTCGCCCAGGGCGCGGATGAACGTCTCGTTCTCCTTGTCCGTGCCCACGTTCACGCGCATGCACCGGGGCAGGCCGAAGGACTTGAGCGGCCGGATGATGATGCCGCGCTTGAGCAGTTCCTCGAAGACCTCGGCCGTGTCCCTGGGGGACTCGAACATGACGAAGTTGGACTGGCTCGGCCATACCCGGCAGCCGAGCTTGGGCAGTTCCTTGGAAAAATACTCGCGCCCGCGCATGACCAGGGCCAGGGTCTCGTTGTAGAAGACCTCGTCCTCCAGGGCGGCCAGGCCCGCGGCCTCGGCCAGGATGTTGACCGTGAACGGGATGCGCGCGTTTTTCATGCGCGCGGCCAGGTCGGCGGGCAGGATGCCGTAGCCCAGCCGCAGCCCGCCCAGGCCGTATGCCTTGGAAAAGGTACGCAGGGCGACCACGTTCCCGAACGAGTCGAAGGCCTGCACCGGGGTATACGCCTCGGGCGGCCAGGCAAAGTCGATGTACGCCTCGTCCAGCACCAGCAGGCAGTCTTCGGGCAGCGTGCCGGACAGCAGGGAGAGGTCGTCCACGGTGGCGGCCAGCCCGGTGGGATTGTCCGGGCTGGTGACGATGACCATGGCGGTGTGCCCGTCGGCGGCCTCGGCCATCGCCTCCAGCGGCAGGGCGCAGTCCTCGCCGCGCGGGACCTCCCGGTATTCCAGGCCGCAGAGCTTGGCGCACATGTGGTACATGGCGAATGAATTGCCGTAGCAGACCACATTGTCCCGGCCCGGCACGGCCTTCATGCGGAAGAGCATGTCGATGATTTCGTCCGACCCGTTGCCCACCAGGATGCACTCCTCGGGCACGCCCACGGACCGCGCTATGGCGGCGGCCAGGCGCGGGGAATGGTTTTCCGGGTAGCGGAAGGCCCTGGCCGCGTTGCGGGCGATGGCCTTCCGGACCACGGGGGAGGTGCCCAGCGGGTTTTCGTTGCTGGCCAGCTTGATGACGGTGCTCAGACCGTACATATCCTGAATCTGCTCGATGGTCATGCCCGGCACGTAGGGCGCGAAGTCCTCGATCTCGGGGCGGACGCTGAAGTTGCTCATCATAGCCTCACATCATCAAATAAAAAAAAAGGAACGACCGAAGCCGTTCCTTATATTCTTTATGGGACGCCGTAAAGCCTAGGCCTTGGGCCGGACCGTGAGCACCGGGGCGGTGGAGCTCTTGACCACCTTTTCGGCCACGGAGCCGAACAGGATGCGGTCGATGCCCTTGCGGCCGTGGGTGCCCATGACCACCATGTCGCACTTCTCGTCTTCGGCAATGCCCAGGATCTCCTCGGCCGGGTAGCCGGTGACGACCTTGCCTTCCACATCCAGCTGGTCGAAGTGCTCCTTGACGAAGGCGTTCATGGTGTCCTCGGCTCCGGTCACGATCTCGCCCACAAAGGACTCGATGGAGCTGGGGGGAACGTGGAAGCCGACATACTGGCTGAGCGAGGGAGCGACGTACAGAACAAGAACCTTGGCCCCGGAGCTCTTTGCCATCATCCTGGCATAGTCGGCCACGATGGGGCTGTATTCCGAAAAATCAACCGCACACAGAATCTTCTTGATGTCAGCCATGCTGTATCCTCCTTGCAGTATTGCTTTTCTCCGGCCGAGTGACCGACGAATTAGTTTTTTCCTGAGCTAAATATGCCTTGCCCGCATCCAATAGACAACCTTTTTCTTCTGCGGTACTTTTAACCCCACGCCGGGCGTGCCCAACGTCCCCAAACGGCAGTTTTTTCCGGCTTCCTGCACGAAAAAGGTAAGCAGTTACAGATAGTTGTCAACAGCGGGTCCTTGGCAAGATCTTTGCAAGTTTTGAAGCAAACCACAGGATAGGAGTGAAACCATGAAGATCCGTCCTGATCAAATCGAGGGCGTCCAGCCGGAGCAGTCGCACCGGAAGGACAGGGCGAAAGAGCCTGGACAGGCATTCGGGGATCTTCTCAATCAGGAAGTGGCGCGGGGAGACGCCCCTGCCGCAGCGCAGGGCGCGGCGCCGCCTCCGATCGTGAATCCCCTGATCGCCGCCGGTGCGGTATCGAACGTCCGTGCGGACGCAACGGCCGACCGGGTGACGGGCCAGGTGGAATCCATCCTCGACAAGTGGGACAACTACGCCGAGACGCTGTCGGACGCCGACGCGGGACTCAAGTCCGCGTACGGAGCCCTGGACGACATCGCCGAAGAGGTGGCCGCCATCAACAGCGAGCAGCCCGATCTGGCGCGGTCCCATCCGGGCCTCAAGGCCATTGTCGACGAGTTGGAGACTCTGACCGCCGCGGAACGGTTCAAATTCAACCGGGGAGATTACATCTAACCGTTGATTCAACCATTTCAGGCCCCAAGGAAAAACCGCCGAAAGGCGGTTTTTCGCTGTTCCCCGAGCGAAAATGAAGAGGGGGCGCAGCATTGCCACCGGCGGGGAAAGGCACGTGCGGACGCAATATTCGGTGCGCCGCACATTGATGGAGTTTGAATATGGCGGGCGGGCGGTGAATTGGCCGCCTGCCTTACTGAAATTCCATTCATCGCCCCGGAGGGGCTTTCCCCTGTGCTAGCCCAGGCGCAGCTCGTCCGGCATGACGGGCATGCCTCCGGGACGGCCGCAGACGTGGGCCGCCACCCTGGCGGCGTAGCGGTTGGTCTCGTCCAGGGACCGGCCGCTCAGGCGGGCCAGGGTCAGGGCCGCGGTAAAGGAATCGCCCGCGCCGATGGTGTCCGCCACCCGCACCGGGGTGCCGGGCAGGTCCGATTCGCCGTCCGGCGACAGCAGCAGGCTGCCCTTGTCCCCCCTGGTCAGCACGCACAGGGCGAGCCCGTGGCGGTCCATGAGCGCCCGGAGCGCCTCGCGTTCGCCGCCGGGCAGGGAGAACATCCCGGTCACGGCGGCCAGCTCGTCATCGTTGATCTTGAGCACGTCGGCCAGGGCCAGGGACTCGGCGATGACGGCCGGGGTGTGGAAATCCTGGCGCAGGTTGATGTCGAAAACCTTGAGGGCGTTGGGGACGGCCCGGAGAAAGTCGCGGATGGCCTGCCTGGAGACCGGGGAGCGCTGGGCCAGGGTGCCGAAGCATACCGCGTCCGCCCTGGCGGCCAGGGCCAGGGCCGCGTCGGTGAGGGTGATGAAGTCCCAGGCCACGTTGTCGGGAAAGACGTAGGTGGCCGCCCCGGCTTGGTCGATGCGGGCGCCCACCGTGCCGGTGGGGTGGATGGGGTCCACGGACACCGCGTCGATGATCAGGCCGTTGGTGGCCAGGATGGACAGGGCCTCGCGGCCCAGGTCGTCGTCGCCCACGCGCGAGACCGGGATGCCCGCGCCGCCCAGCGCGTTCATGTGGTAGGCGAAGTTGGCGGGCGCGCCGCCCAGCGTCCGGGCGTCGGGCAGGACGTCCCAGAGGATTTCGCCCAGCCCGATGGCGAGCAGCGGCTTCACGCCCGGCCCGCCTTTTCGACGATGGCCCGGAGCCGGGATTCGGCCCGTCCGCGCAGGGCGTCGTCCGCGGCGGCCAGCCGTTCGAGCAGGGCGATGAAATTGTCCAGGGCCGGTTCCATGAGCGGATGGTTTGGCCCCAGGGCCGTTTCGTAGGCGGCCAGGCCCGCGTCGAACAGGTCCAGGGCCTCGGATTCGCGGCCGGTGGCCGACAGCAGCAGGGCCAGGTTGCATAGGCCCTGGGCGGTTTCGGGATGGTCCTGCCCGTAAATCCGCTCGCGGATGCGCAGGCTTTTGCGGAAATGCTCCTCGGCCCCGACCGCATCGCCCGTGCGTTCCAGCAGCAGGGCCACGGTGTTGTGGTCCGAGGCCGTTTCCGGGTGATCCTCGCCGTAGGCGGCGGTGTTGATGGCCAGGGCGCGTCCGGCCGGCGCCAGGGCCTCCTCGGGCCGGTCCATGGCTTCGAGGAGCAGGGCCGTGTTGGACAGGCAGGAGGCCGTGGCAGGATGGTCCGGGCCGTGGCCGGCCTCCAGCAGTCGCAGGCATTCGCCGAACGCCCGCTTTGCCTCGTCGAAACGGCCGAGGGCCTGGCGGACCACGGCCAGGCTGTTCAGGGCGGATGCGCCCGCCGGGTTGTCCTCGGTGAAAATCTCCCGTTGCAGTTCATGGCAGGAGGCAAAGGCGGCCTCGGACCGTTCAAGGTCCCCGGCGGCCCAGTAGACCGTGCCCAATCCCTCCAGGTCGGCGGCGATGTCCGGGTGGCGGCGTCCCTTGAGGGCGACGTCCACGGCCATGGCCGCTTCCAGGAGTTCGGCCGCCTCGCGGTGGAGGCGCTGGTGGTGATGGGAAAAACCGGCCTGGTGCAGGACGCGGTTGGCCGCAGCCGAAACCAGACCGAGGTCGGCGGCCAGGGCGCGGCAGGCCATAACGTGCGGCATGAGCCATTGGACCGTGGGCCAGTTCTGCGGCTCGGCGTCGGGCAGGATCAGGTTCAGGCCGTATACCGCCCGTCCGGCCCATTCCAGGGTTTCCTCGGGGGAGAGCGAGTCCCTGAGCGCGGCCCGGACGTCCGGGGGCAGGGTGAAGGTCCGGGCGTCGGGATCGCCGTGGATCAGGCCGCGCTCCACCAGCGGCTCGAACAGGGCCGTGGCGGCGAAAAAGGCGGCGGCGGGGTTGACCAGGGCGGGATTGTGCGGGGCGCCTTCCATGGCCAGGGCGAAGTCGTAGGGCAGCGGCGAGTCGGCCAGCATGGCGGCCATGTACAGGGCCTCGGCCCCGCCCGGGGCCTGGCGTTCCACTTCGTTGACGGCGGCCAGGATGTCGGCCGGGGCGCGCGGTGTCGGATTGTCTGTCACGGGAAGGCTCCTTGGTTGCCGGGCATGCGGATTTCCTATCCCGTTTGGCGCGGCAATTCAAGGAGGCGGGCGGTTGGACGGAAAAGGGCCGCCTCCCGGAACGAACCGGGGGCGGCCTTGTCGGCGGCTGTCGGACGACCTATCTCTTGATGGAGATGAGCGTGTTGAGCAGGGTGTCGGAGGTGGTGATGACCTTGGTGTTGGCCTGGTAGCCCCGCTGGGTGAGGATCATCTTGGCGAACTCTTCGGCCATGTCCACATTGCTTTGCTCCAGGGTGTTCTGGGCGATGGTGCCCCGGCCGCCATCGTTGGCGACGCCTGCGATGGCGGCCCCCGATGCCTCGGTGGCCACGAAATCCGTGTTGCCGGTCCGCCTCAGCCCCCACTGACTGTTGAAGTTGTAGACCGCGACCTGGTAGAGCGCCTCGGTCTGGCTGTTGGTGAAATGCCCGTTCAGGAAGCCTTCGCGGTCCACGGTCACGGATTGGAGATAGCCCGAGGTGTAGCCGTCCTGGATGTGGTACAGGGTGGCGGACGGATTGTCGTAGCTGGTGGTGATGCGGGCGTCCCGTTCCAGGTTGCCCATGCCGGCGAGGTTGTTCACGTTGGAGCCGATGGCTCCCGCATTGCTGGTCCCGCCGACCCAGGTGCCGGACATGGAACTGAGGCCGAAGTCGTAGGAGACGAGTTGCTGTTGCCCGATGGCCCCGCCGTTGCTGCCCAGGGTGACGGCGAACTGGGGCAAGCCGTTCTCGTCGAAGGAGGCTGCGGTCCACGCGCCGGGGGTGGCACCGCCGCTGGCCGTGACGGCGTCCAGGCTGAAGGCCATCTGGTCCACGAACTGGCCCTGGCCGTCGAAGACCATGACGCCCGATCCCACCAGCCCGGCCCCGGAGGTGCCGTAGGCGGCCGAGGCGTCCGATTCGGGCGGCACGGCAATGATGTATTCCCAATAACTGTAGCCCGGCGTGGCGTTGGACAGGGTCCAGGCCGCCACGGGGTCGAAGTAGGCGGTCAATTCGTGGCCGTTGCCCGCCTCGTCGTAGCAGAGGATGCTCGACGAGTATTCGGGCAGGGTGTCCCCGAAGGGCGTGGACGCGTTGCTCAGGTTGGCGTTGTACGCGCCGATCATGGCCATGAAGGGATTGTCGTAGTCGGAGAAGAGGTCGGCGGCCGTGTGGTCCAGGTTGGTGACCATCTCGAAGGAGGTGGTCGCCCTGGGCTCGGACCGCACCAAACGGGTCGTTTCCCCGTTGGCCAGGACATCCTCGTAGGGAAGCTGGATGTCCGAGATGGTGGTGGCGATCTCCCCGGTCTCGCGGTCCACCTGGTAGCCTTGGAGCCGGTATCCGTGGGCGTTGACGAGATAGGCGTCGTTGTCGAAGAGGAACGAGCCTGCGCGGGAGTAGTACAGATCCTGCCTGCCGTCGATCGGGTTGTTCAGGCCGAAGTAGCCGTTGCCCTCGATGGCCATGTCCGTGGTGGAGTTCGTGGATTCCAGGCCGCCTTCCGCGAAGACCGTGCGGATCTCCGATACGGCCACGCCCTTGCCGATCTGGCCGAAAGAATAGGCCCCGGATTCGTAGATGGTGCCCGACGAGCCCAGTTGCCGGCTCATGAGGGAGCCGAACTGGGCGTCGGATTTCTTGTAGCCCGTGGTGCTGACGTTGGCCAGGTTGTTGGCCACCACCTGCATGCTCGTGTTGTGTGCGACCACGCCCGTGGCGCCGACGTACATACTGCTGAAACTCATACTTCCTCCAATCCGGCGGGCCGGATGTGGCGGGAACTCCGGAAAGACCCTTTCCCGGAAAGAAATTCCCGATTCCTTCTCAACGGGGATGTGAGCAAGGGGTGTGCCATTTGAATTCGCCTGACATTTCAACGGAGAAACCACCGCATGATGCCGGGAATATCCTTCCCGGACGGCCTCCTTTGGTCCCGGCGGCGGCCGGGTTTCCCTTGCCAGGTTATCCGGCAGTGCGTAGGCTGGCCGGACTTTCCCCGTGAAGGCAATCACAACACAATGGAGATATGACTTGATGAAAAAGACCATTACTCTGCTCGCTGCGGCGGCCCTTGTCCTCGCCCTGCTCGCCGGTTGCGACCGGCAGGAAGGCGCGGTCAAGATCGGCGTCGTGGACGAGGCTGCGGCTTTCAAGGACAACAAGGTGGCCAAGGACGCCATGGCCTACCTCCAGGAAATGGGCGCTCCCCTGCAGGCCGAGGCCGAGGCCGCGTACAAGGCCATGCAGGAGAACCAGACCGAAGAGACCGTGGCCGCCTACAAGCTGGCCATGGGCAAGCTGCAGAACGTGATGAACGGCGAGCAGCAGCGGATCGTGGCCCTGGTGGACGCGAAGTTCAACGAGGTGTTGGAGAAGTATCGCGCCGAAAAGGGCCTGACCATGATCCTGAGCAGGCAGGCCGTGATTTCCGCCAGCGACGCGGTTGACGTCACCGCCGACATCGTCGCGGCCATGGATGGCGTGAACCTGGACTTCAACCCGCCCGCCGAAATGGCCAAGCCCGAGTCCAAGGCCGAAACCGAGCAGCCCAAGGCCGAATCCGAGCCTGAAAAAGCCGAGGCCGAACAGCCCGAGGCCGAATCCGGGCAGCCCAAGGCCGAGACCGAGCAACCCAAGGCTGAGACTGAACAGCCCGAGGCCGGATCAGAGTCCGCTGAATAGGCGGAACGCGCAAGGCGACAAAAAAGGGGCGGCCAAGCATGGCCGCCCCTTTTTTGCGTCGTTCGTTCGGGATCAGTTTTGGCCCATGTACCCGCGCATCAGGGCCACGGCCTCCCGGTGGGCCTTGGTGAAGAGGGCGAACCGTTCCCCGACCTTCTCCATGTCGCCTTTTTTGGCCAGGTGTTCCATTTCCAGAGCCAGCTTCAGCAGCCGTTCGGACCGGACCACGCCGCACATGCCCTTGAGGGAGTGCGCCAGCTTGGAGGCGGCCGGGGCATTGTCGGCGGCAATGGCCGCCTCAAGCTCCGAAGTGCGTTCCGGGCTGTCCTGCAGGAAGGCTTCCAGCAGTTCCCGGGCCAGTTCCTCGTCATCGGCCAGGCTGGTCAGAAAGTGCGCTTTGTTGAAAAGGACGTCGGTCATGGGTTCGGTTCCTTGCATCACAAGTAAAGATGTCCCTGGTTATCACCCATGAAGGCTTATGAAAAGGGGTTTTGCGTCCCGGAGAAGATGCGGGGCGCGGGGTCAGATGTAGGCGCAGGCCATTCCGGCCAGGCGGTGCCACCGGCCGTCGCCGAATTCGAGGACCACTTCCTGCACGGAGCGGTTCACGCAGTTGTTCAGGCAAAGCGTGTTCGGCAGCCGCCTGAAGGAGGGGGCGATCTTCCGGGCGTAGGAAAAATGGGTCCGCACCCAGATGTCCCGGTGGGGATCAAGGGAAACGATCCGGCCGTAGGCCGCATCCAGGGCCGTTCCCCCCTGGCCGGGCGCGGCGATCACCGTGGGGTGGCAAAGCGTGACGCTCAAGCCGTGCGCCGCGAACGCCAGGCGCGAATTGCCGCAAAACAGCGCGCCGCATCGGCCGTCGCCGTACTGGAAGACCAGGCCCCGGCCGCTGCCGGACATCCGTCCCGCCTGGCGGAAGAGGCGCAAAGGCGTGGCGTCAAGGCCGGAGGCGCCGGGGAATGCCTCCACGCCGTTGAGGCACATGATGGGGTGCCGGGCCACCAGATTGCGTTGCCGTCCGTTGGTGTGCCGGAAGTAGCGCACGCGCGGGCCGCCCTCGGTCAGGGCCGAGGCCATGGCCGCAAGGGCCAGTCCCTTGGCGACCCGTGCGCGGATGTCGGCGGCGGGCCGTTGCCCGGCCTCGTCCATGATCAGGGAGCCGCACGTGAAGACGAGTTCCCCGAAGCCCCCGCCCCGGCATAGGGCGCGGGCCGTGTCGCGCAGCATCGGCCCCGCGTTCCGGGTTCGCCACAGGGGAATGGCGCGCTCGATCAGCCCGGCCAGGACCATGGAAACGTATGCTTCGGGATCGGCGGCCCGGGAGGGAATCTGCACCGGCCCGCCGGGACAGCCTGCCAGGGCCAGGCCCAGAAGCACGGCCGCCGGTCCGCGCGGGTCGCCGGAAGGCGGGGCGGGCGGCGGGAACGCGGGCGGCGCATGGTCCCCGGCCAGGGCGAACCAGCCCGGCCAGTCCCCGTTGAAGTCCCGGGCCAGGGCCGCCACGGCCCCGAGCCTGGCAGGCAGCCAGCACTCCTTGATGGGGTAGCCGTCGGCCAGCAGGTCGAGGATGCCGCCCAGCCGTTCGGGGGACGGAAACGTGCAGATGGCGGCCCGCAGCGAACCCGCGAGCCGCCGGCGCAGCATTTCGGGCAGTTCGCCGGACAGGTCGCCGCCGTCCATGAGATATGTCCCCCGCCCGCTTTTGAGAAGCAATGCGTCGCCCCGGCAGACGGGGAGTGCCCTGAATTGCGTCAAACGTCCTTGAATCCTTGCATTGTTTTATTCGGAAGGACGAATTAGGTCATATCGTATTTAATATGTCAACCTATATCGTATAACAAAAAAGACGGACAATTCAGCCGTCCTATAACGGGCTGATTTTTTTGACCTAGATTGGATGATGTTGGGCGATTGATTACTATTTTTATAAAATATAATAAATTAAATCAATGTGATATACCTATACGGTCCAAGGCTTGCATTCAAGTCGACTTGGCATTGACAAGGCCGGGGCCGGTCATTATAGGCACCGGATCAAAACCAAGGGAGCCATTCATAAATGAAGAAATTGATCAACTACGCCATCACGCCGGTCATATGCGCCTTTATCGTGATTCTGGCTGTGGTTGTCGTTGTTAAACAACAGAAAATCGACGATCTCAGCCACCAGCTTGAACTGGCGCACAAGACCGCCGAAGCCCGCAAGGGGCTTGTCGAGGAGGCCCGCCTCCTCCAGAAGGCCATGAACATGCCTCCGGTCAGAACCGTGACCGTGACCGCCTACAACCCCACCACCGACCAGTGCGACAGCGATCCGCTTATTGCGGCGTCCATGCGGAAGGTCCGGTCCGGCACCATCGCGGTTTCCCGCGACCTGTTCGACCAGGGCTGGGTCTTCGGCCGCAAGGTCCGCATCGAGGGCTACGGCATATTCGAAATCAACGACCTGATGAACAAGCGATTCACCCAGCGCATCGACATCTTCATGTGGGATGAAACGCAGGCCAAGCAGTTTGGCGCGAAAAACGTGCGGGCCGCGTTGCTTGATATATAGCCGCCGGCGCACCCGAAAAACCAAAAGGCCCCCGCAAAATGCGGGGGCCTTTTGGTTTTTCGGGTGCTGGCGGCGCGGGCGGCTTGCGATAGCGGGCCGCCTGCACATTTTTCAGCGGGGGCTTTCATCCTCAAGTAGTATGCTACATTCCGGTGAAAGCCCCCTTCGGCGCCCATGCGGGCATTAGATCTTGTACGGCTCGAAGACTCGCCTACAATTCACTATAAATGCACATGCGACCCACTCTCCCAAGCCTCGCTACGTCATTGGCGGTTGCCCGGAGGTGCGGCGGAACGCGGGGAGGTGCGTTGTCCGGGACGGGTGGCGGAGCGCCTCGCTGTCGGGTGCCGGGGGCACCCGAATCGCTTGTGATGGCTATTGGGGAGCCTTGTACGGGGAATCGGGGGCATCAAATCGCGCCCGCACGGGCCTCGCCGCAGGCGACCCAAATACCATGCTGGCCAGATCTGAGGTAATCTGAGTT
>JACCQI010000047.1 GCA_015709315.1 Desulfovibrionaceae bacterium | reverse complement strand
GCCTGCGACAGGCTCTAAGGCCCGGCATCAATTACCGCTCTTCGAGTGGGAGTGTTGGAAATGCCGCATGGCGGCGGGCTGAAAAAGGCAAATGCGGACGCCCACGGCAGCTCCTGAAAAACCGTTCGGTTTTCGCCCATTGTCCTCCAAAGACAATTGCGAACTCCATGCCTGCCATCTTGCCAAGGCCCCGACCAACGGCCCCAACCATTGGAGCGATTCGGGTGCTCCAGCACCCGACAGCGGCTCTCGCGTCCGCACGCAGCCCCGCGTCCAGGACCTCTTCACAACTCGCAAAGCCGCCGCCCTTCGAACAACCAATCGGCAGGACGCTCCCCCACAGCCATCCTTCCGCAACCCCTTGAACAGAAAACCGAAGGTCCGCACCCGCCCTTGACCGGGGGTTAGAAGCTGACCACGAAGGGCGGCGGCTCTTGTACGGGAGCACAGGCGAATAGCCTTGGACCACGGACTGCCGAAAAGGCAAGGCGTCCCGCCCCCCAAGAGCCGGGAGCCGCCCCGAGCGGATCAGCTTCTTCCGCCGGGCTTGGGGGCGACCGCACCCATCTCCAGCGCGCTTTTTGCGCACTTTTTGGGGCGCCAGCCAAAAAGTGCGTCGCCGTAAAGGCGAAACAATCAGGAAGGATAACAGAGGGAAGTATAACGCGGAGCGCGGACGATCCTCTCAATAAAAACGGCGGCACGACCAAAATCACCCGGCCGCGCTTGCGCGGCCCCCCCTCGGCAACGCGGCCAAATCAGCCCCGGCGGAGCCGGGATAAAAGATTATACCCCTTGCCCCTTGCCAATCCCCCGTGCGGGGCATACCTTGAATGCATGAGTAGAAAATTCGATCCCGAACTGTTGTACGTGGAATGCCACCAGTGCGGCCAACCGGTCCTCTGGAAGCGCGGGTTGACTACGAAACTCCTCAAATTGGCCAAGATCGATCCGGCCACCCTGGACGAACGGTGCGTCATCCTCTCCGAAGGATGCCCCAACTGCGTCCCCGGCGAGACCTCCTTCACTACCCAGGTCATCCGGCTGAACAGGGAAAAGGACGATCACAAATTCATGCCCGCCGAGGTCAACTGACCCCGGCCGACATGCCGCTTTCAAGGCGCCCCCGTTTCAGCACAACCCGCTGAAACAGGGGCGCTTTCACTTTTCCGGGCGGGTGAATCGCCCGGCCCGCCTCATCCCTTTTTCCCCGCGTCCGCTTTTGCCTGCCATTTGATGCCCTATCGCACGCCTTTTCTTCCCGAGGGCGAATAATCGGCCCATTTTTCGCCGCATCCACTTTGAATTATCGTACCGTAATACCAGTATAAAATAAAAACCCACTTTCCTCTGTCGTCCGTTTTCACCGGCCCGGGGCTGTCAATATGTTTTTTTATGCTTCTCGCCCGCTGTCGGCGGCCAGTCGCCTCCGGGCGCGAAAACCGGGGCTAGGCTTGTCCGCATGCACGGGGCGCGACCCCGACACCCCAAGGAGCGAGACAGATGAGCATAGCCACACCAGCGATCACCAATTTCACGGCGGGCGAGATCAGCCCCCGGCTCGAAGGGCGGATCGATCTTTCCAAATACTTCAACGGCTGCCGGGTGCTGGAAAATTTCCACATCCATCCCCACGGCGGCATCACCCGCCGTTCCGGGTTCCGTTTCGTGGCCGAGGCCATGCATTCGGACAACCCGGTCCTGCTGATTCCCTTCGAGTACGACGCGACCTGCACGTACGTGCTGGAGTTCGGCGAGAACGCCGAAGGCCAGGGCCGGATGCGCGTCTTCACCGGGCACGGCGTGGTGTTGTCGGACGGTGTCGGGTACGTGCGGGACATTCCGTACGTTTCCGCCGAGTTCAGCCGCATCCGGTACGCCCAGTCGGCCAACGAGATGATCCTCGTCCATCCCGACCATCCCCCGCGCAGGCTGACCCGCGTGGACCACGACGACTGGACCCTGGAGGATATGGCCTTCATCGGCAGGCCCGAGGCATGGACCGAGGGCAACTATCCGTCCGTGGTCGGCTTTTTCCAGCAGCGGCTGGTCCTGGCCGCCACCCCGGACAGGCCGGGCACGGTCTGGATGTCCCGGGTGGGCGAGATCGAGGATTTCCGGCTCAAGACCCGCGAAGCGCCCGTGGACGGCTGGCGTGACCTGGAGATCGTGGATTCCAACGCCGACGACCGGCGCGACGGCAAGGACGGGGACACCTTCGTCCTTCTCGCGGGGTCCGGGTTCGAAAGCCGCGACGGCATCAAGGGCCAGCACCCGGACGGGACCACCCGGTACTACCGATACAAGGGGGCCGGGAACTTCTCCGCCCCGACCGCCAACCTGACCCTGACCTTCAGCGACGAGCCGGAGGGCAACCAGATCGAGTCCATCTGGACGGACGGGGACGAACTCAACGAGGAATTCTGGGAGTGCCTGGAGATCGGCGACCGGACCGAGGCTCCGGCGGGCGAAGAGCCGCTGGACGACGACGCCATAGAGGTCACCCTGGCCGGACGCCAGGCCAATGCCATCGAGTTCGTGGTGGCCCGCACCAGCCTGTGGATCGGCACGGCGGGCGGCGAATGGACGTTGAGCGGCGGAAACGGCCCGATCACCCCGGAATCCGTCCAGGCCAACCAGGAGGGCACCTGCGGGGCGTCCTCGGCCCGGCCCGAATCCGTGGGCTTCGCCACCCTGTACATTCAACGCGCGGGCAAGAAGATCCGCGAGATGTCCTACCGCTTCGAGTCCGACGCCTACGTGTCCAAGGATCTGACCATTCTTTCCGAGCACATCACCGGCCAGGGGCTTACGGCCATGGCCTATGTCCAGGAGCCGGACTCCATCGTCTACGCGGTGCGTTCCGACGGCGTGCTGGTGGCCCTGACCTACGTGCCGGACCAGGAGGTGGCCGCCTGGTCGCGGATCATCACGGATGGCGTGGTGGAGCACGCCACGGCCGTCTACAACGACGACGCCAGGCGGGACGAACTGTGGGCCGTGGTCCGACGGACCGTGAACGGGACCGAGCGCCGCTGCATCGAGTTCCTGGAAGGGGATTTCGACGGCGACATCGTCAACGGGTTCTACGTGGACAGCGGCTTGTCCTATTCGGGCGAGCCGACTGCCTCGGTGACCGGGCTGGACCATCTGGCAGGGCGCACCGTGTCGGTGCTGGCCGACGGGGCCATCCAGCCGGACAGGCTGGTCGGGCCGGACGGCTCCCTGAACCTGGACCGTCCCGCCTCCGTGGTCCACGCGGGCCTGCCCTATGTGTCCAAGGTCCAGCCCATGCGCATCGAGTCGGGCAGCGCGCGCGGCACGGCCCAGACCAAGAAGAAACGCATCACCAAGGTCGCGGCCCGCTTCTTCAACACCCTGGGCGGCCGCATCGGCCCGGACGAAGCCCATCTGGAACCCGTATACTTCCGCTCCCCGTCCACGCCCATGGGGCGGTCCGCGGGCGCGTTCACGGGCGACAAGATCGTGAATTTCCCCAAGGGATGGAATCGGGACGGCGTGCTGACCATCGTGCAGGAACAGCCTTTGCCCCTGTCCGTGCTGCTCATCGTCCCCCACCTTGTGGTCAACGAATAAACCGGGGTGCAACCCGACAAAGCAAAGAGGAGATCAACCATGGGAAGCAATTCGCAGCAAGCCCTGCAGGCGTTCAGCCAGGGCGTGGAAATGTTCAAGGAAATAAAAGAAAAGACCGGGAGCGGCCAGTCCGACACCGCCGAGACCCAGGCCCGGCTGCTGGAAACCGACGCCCGGTCCGATGCCTGGGAGGCGCAGCGGAAGGCCGCTGCGGCGGCCCGCGAAAACCGCGACCAAAACGAGCGGGAACGCTCCAGGGAGCGGGCCGACTGGGGCGGGTCCAACCTGCGGATGTCCGGCTCCAAGGCGGTCATCCGCGACGCCAGGACCCTCCAAGACATGCAGGAGGAGGACGACGTCCTCTACGAGGGCCGGCGCAACGCCGACGCCATCCTGCGGCAGGCCCGCGACCGGGCGAACATGCTGCGCATCAATGGCGGCTCTGCCCCCAACCGTTCCACCCTGTCCATGGGGTCGAGCATCTACGGGCCGAGGAGGTAGCCATGACTCTTTCATCCACCAAGAGCACGGACAGCTTCGAGGGCAACGGCTCCACCACCCTGTTCCAGATCGATTTCATGTTCCTGCGCGACGAGGACGTGGAGGTGTTGCTCCGCGACGAGGCCGGGGCGGAACACGTCCAGGCGCTCGGGACCGACTACCAGCTCACCGGAGCGGGCAGTCAGGCCGGGGGCGCGTGCGTCATGACCGTTGCGCCCGCCGAGGGACAGAGCCTGCACCTGCGCCGCAACCCGGCCATGGTGCAGGAGACGGACTACCCGGAAAACGACGCTTTTCCCGCCGCCTCGCACGAGGCCGCCCTGGATTACCTGACCATGATCTGCCAGTCCCTGTCCGAGCGGCTGGACCGGACCATCACGTTCCGCGTTTCCTCGGCCGTGGGCGGGGTGACCCTGCCCGAACCGGACGCCGATCGGGTGCTGGCCTGGAACGCGGCCGGGGACAACCTGGAAAACAAGGACGTGCTGGCCGCCGGGGGCATTCTGGTGCCCCTGTCCGTCAACCAGGGCGGCACGGGCGCGGACAACGTGACCGAGGCCCTGTTCAACCTCGGCTTCGGGGCCGCCGGGGCCGCCATCGCGAGCTGCGAATCCGGTGACGAGGCCGCGGCCGTCATCAACCCGGACATCCTCAAGGCGGACACCGCCGATCTGCTCCAGGCCGTATACGGCGACGAGGCTCAGGTTTCTATTGCAAACAACCTCAACCTTGAGCCTTCAATCGCCAGAAACCACATTCTCTGGTCGCCGGACACCACTGGTTCCGTCCGTTTGGGGAACGGCGTACCGTGGCCATACGACGGCACGTATGTAATCCACCTGTATCCCGGTACCGCAACTGAAATCCTCTTAGGCTCGGAATATAAACTTCCGTTAAGCTACGAGGACCCCAACCCCAGCGCGGGCGAAATTCGCATTGTCGTGGAGAAGTTCAACGGACGCGTGTCCATCATCTCCATACAGAACATGGAGGCATAACAATATGCTTACTCCTAAAGAAATTGGAGCTGGTTCTACTAAAGTGTATCCTGTAGAGATTGAGTATTCAGCACTATTAGAATCTGGATATATTTCTGCCAAGGCAGTACCTACTAATGCTACAATAGCCCTATCGTTTAAACCCACTGTAGTGAACACGGCAAACCCGCTGTGTGACCCAACCAACCATTACATGCTGCTCATTACCAAAACAGGAGCATCGGTAGAGGTAAAGAAAAGCAATGTGAGTATTGGAACGTACACTACTGCGGCTACCACTTGTGCAGGGTTACTCTCTGAGGCTATTACTAAATATTGTGGCTCGGACCACGGGTACTACTCCAATATTTATGTTGTAGCTGGAACTGTCTTGTCATGGGATACATTCTTTGAACTATCTAGCAAGGTAGCAGATTTATGGGTTTGGAAGAGAGTAACATCTATTGAATACGGTTCTAGTGGGGGGCATTATTTATTTGAAGATAGTAACTCACTTGGTTCTGACTCTTCCGGCAACGGCAACCGCTGGGCCGTGACCGGAACGCAATCCGACGATACGCCCACGCACAACGGCGGTGCCGCCATATGGAAAGCTCTTGAAAAACCAGTAATTAAAGATACTAGTCAATATGCATTTTGTGGATTGTTCACTGCCCCAACCTCAAGTAATCAAGATATCGTAGTAAATTGGGATGCCGAAAATACAGATTGGCTTCTTATATTAAAAGGCCGTGCTTCCGGTGCATGGTATTGGATTGATACAAAACGAGGATTGAATAAGTATCTTGATAGTTCTCAGAATACAAAGGAAGTAGAACTAACTACACCTTTAACGGTAACAGGTTCAACCATTACAATACCTAATAACATACTTACAGATGAGAGGGCATATTTAGTTTATGTTATAAGGGCTTGTCCTGAGAGTGGTCTGGATATCCAACTGTATGAGGGTGATGGAACTAACAATCGTAGTATATCTCATAACCTTAAGGCTATTCCTCAGTTTATACTCACTAAAACTATAACTGGTGTAAACAATGCGTGGGCCGCGTATTGTGATGCTGTTGGCCCATCTAAGTGGTGCCGTTTTAATGCTGCCGAGGCGTTTTCTACAAATAATTCAATTTGGTCAAATACAGAGCCGACATCAACGCACTTTACTGTTGGTAATGCCCCATGGTCAAATTATAATGGCTATCAGATAATAGCGTATCTGTTTGCCAATACGGAAGTAATTTCTGTTTTCAATTATACAACTAATGGTTCTGCTGATGGTCCTGTTATAGATTTGAATGGCACTCCTCTTTTTATGCCTTTTATCAAGGACACAGGAGCGGCTTCAGACTGGATAAATATGGATACTGTTAGAAACACATACAACCCATTGGGGAATATGTTGAAAACAAATTCTAACTCGTATGCTGAATCTTTCCTAGACTCTTTAGTTGTTCGGTCTAATGGATTGAAAGTAAAGTATAATGCTACTTGTAAAATAAATTATACTACTGGAAATATAGGAATTGGTCTTGCCATCATCGGCCAACCCTTCAAATACTCTAACGCCTTTTAAGGAGACAAAATATGTTCAGATATCCCGATGAAACGTATCGGCAGACACCCCCGGCAAAGGTTGAATACAACGGATATATTCGCCGGTTTTACGACCTGACCCGCGCGGAGTGGGATGAACTCGGATACAATGAGGCCGTGGCTATGATGCGGCAGCCGTTCACCGCATACGCCACCGCCTGGGACAAGGGCGAGGACCTGATATACCGCGAAACCGTGGCCGGCGCCGAGGTGGACGAGGTGGCCCGGTCCGCGTTTCATGCCGACCAGGTGCGCGCCGAGCGCGACAGGCTGCTGGCCGAATCCGATTGGACGCAACTTGCGGACAGTCCCCTGGACGCGGAGGAAAAGGCGTCCTGGGCCGCGTACCGCCAGGCGCTCCGCGAGGTGCCGCAACAGGAAGGGTTCCCGTATGCGGTGGTGTGGCCGACAGCGCCGGAAGCATAGACATCAATCAACGCCACTCACCATCCGATCCGGCGGGCCCCTTCCTTGCCCGCCGGTCCTGCCCCTGGGGGCGCGTTCCCGATCGGGACGCGCCCCTTTCCTATCGGGCGGTCAGCCGGGCGATGTGTTCGGTGAAATCGGGATACCGGGCCGTGAGCGCTTCCCTGTCGCCGTGGGCGTAGTCCGCGAACTCGAAGCCCGGGGCCACGGTGCAGCCCATGAGCGCGAAATCGCCGCCGTCCATGAGTCGCATGCCCTGCCAGGAGTTGCGCGGCACCCGGACCTGCGGCCGCTGCCCCAGGGACAGGACGTTGCCGAGAACCACGGTCTCGCCGGTGCCGTCCGGGTGGAGCTGAAGCATTTCGCACGGGTCGCCCGCGTAAAAGTGGAAGACCTCGTCGGTCTTGAGCCGGTGCATGTGGGAGTATGTCTCCGGGGTCAGGAGATAGTAGATGGCCGTGAAGTGGCAGCGCGCGTCCATGTACCGGGCGGGCAGCGCGTCCTTGTCGAACAGCTCGCTGGAGCGATGGGTCTCCAGGAACCAGCCCCCCTCTTCGGGGTGGGGGACCAGGCCGAGCATGTCGATGACGTCCTGTGCGGTGATATTCTTCATGGCCGGTTACCCGTTGTAATGGGGCGGCGGCACGTCCAGCGGCCCCTGCTTGTCCATGTCCTCGTCCAGCTCCCGGATCTTTCCGGCCAGCCGCTCGACGAGTTTTTCCAGGTCCCGGATCTGCTGTTGCTGCTCGAAAAGCCGGTCGTTCAGCTTCTCGATGCTCCTGTCCTGGAGGGCGACCAGGCTTTCCAGTCGTTCCATACGCTTTTCCATGGCGTGTCTCCTTGCTGCCCCCAGCATGCTTGAGGGGGGCGCGAAATGCAATGAAATCCGGTCAGGGCCGGTTGGTCAGGTACACGCCGGAAATGACCATGAGGCCGCCCGCCGCCAGGGAGAGGTGGATGGGTTCGCCCAGGAACAGAAAGCCCATGATGACGGCAAAGACCGGCACGGTGTTGATAAAGATGGAGGACCGGGCCGCCCCGATCACGGCGATGGCCTGGTAGTACCAGAGGTAGGCCAGGCTGGTGGCCAGAAAGCCGAGAAAGACGATGCAGCCCCAGTCCAGCGGCCGGGCGCGCGCCACGTCCGCGATCAGGCCGTCGGCCAGGGCGGCGGGCAGGAGCATGAGGGTGCCGAAGATGGAGGACCAGGCCACGCAGGCCAGCGGCGGCACGGTCTTCATGACCGAACGCCCGGACAGGGTGTAGGCGGTCCATGAGGCCACGCAGCCGAGGATCATGAAGTCGCCCCGGCTCACGCCCTCGGACAACAGCGCCAGGGGCGAGCCGTTCGCGATGACCACGGACACGCCCGCCAGGGAGAGGGCGGCCCCGAGAATCCGCACCGGCCCGAATTTTTCCTTGTACAGCACGGCGGACAGCGCGGCCACGCAGACAGGGATGCAGGCCACGATAAGCGCGGCCCGCCCGGCCGAGGTGGTTTGCAGCCCGGTGAAGAAGAAATAGCTGTAGGCGAACACGCCCGTAGCGCCGATGAAGGCCACCGGCAGGACCTGCCCGCGCGCGAGCCTGGGCATGCCGCCCCCGGCCCGCCAGCACATGACGACCAGGCCGATGGAGGCCAGGGTGAAGCGCAGGAAGGCGGCGGACATGGGGTTGATGGACTGGGCCAGGATGCGTCCGGCCACCCAGGTGCCGCCCCAGAGCATCATGGAGATGACGAGCAGGATGTAGGTGAGCGAGAGTGGGCGTTGCTGCATGGGGGATGGATATACGCCCGTCAGGAATAAGAATCCAGCCTTTTGCCCCGGATGGTGAAAGTAACCGGGGCGGCGGGCCTATTCCCGGCCTTTTTTCCGGGTTCCCGCGTACAGTTCGTATTCCAGCAACCGGCACTCGATCTTGGCATTCCAGAAAATACGGCGACTCTTGGTGCGGAGTCCGACCTGCTTGGCAAGCTGGGAGTTGCCCGTAAAGATGTAGCCGGTCTTGCCCCCGCACTGCTTCTTGAAGAAGTCGCCGATACCCCGGTAAACGGTTTCAAGCTCGCGGATGTCACCCAGCCTATGGCCGTATTCCGGGTTGAGCATGACAATGCCCGGCCCTTCGGGGATATCGGTTTCCCTGAAGTCGCAAACCGCGAACTCGATGAAGTCGCCCACACCCGCCAGCCGGGCGTTGTCGCGGGCCGCCTCCACTGCCTCGGGGTCGTGGTCCGTGGCGATGATCCGCCCCTTGATCTCCGGGGTTTCGGCGTCCTCGGCCTTGGTGATCAGCGCGTCCCAGGCATCCGGGTCAAAGCCGTTCACGTGCATGAAGGCGAAGTTGTCCCGCAGCAGTCCGGGCGCGCCGTTCACGGCCATGAGCGCGGCCTCGATGGCCAGGGTGCCCGCCCCGCACATGGGCGCGACAAAATGGCCGCCCTGCGCCGCCAGCTCCGGCCATCCGGCGGCCAGGATGCAGGCTGCGGCCAGGGTTTCCTGCATGGGGGCCTTGTGCGGGCGCTTGCGGTAGCCGCGCCGGGGCAAGGGGTCGCCCGTGGTGTCGAGATACAGGGTGGCTCGGTTTTCCTTCCAGTACAAAAACAGGCAGGTGCCGTGCGTTTCCGGCCCGGAATCCGGCCGTTTGCCGAACCGCTCCACGAACCGGTCGGCCACGGCGTCCTTGACCCGCAACCCGGCGAACCGGGAGTCGTTGACCGTGGTGTCGCGGATGGCGGCGTCCACGCGGAAGTAGCCGTCCGGGGCCAGGTAGTTCTCCCACGGCACGGCGGCGGCCTCGCGGTACAGCTCGTCCGCGTCAAAGGCCCGGAACCGCTTCAACTCGAACAGCACCCTGTGCCCGGTGCGGACCATCAGGTTGAGCCGCATGCAGTCCGCAAGCGTGCCGCGCACCTGCACGCCCGCGTCCAGGATTTCGCCGTCCGGGAAGCCGAGTGCGGCCAGCTCCGCCTGCAGGTATTCGGGAAGCCCCCTGGGGCAGGTGACCAGGATCGGGGCTGTGTCGGAAAATATCGTCATGGGTTTTCTCTCGAAGTTACAGGGGACGCATGTCCCATTGCCGGGCCGGGTCCGTCGCGTCTTCGGCGTCAGGCCCGTGGGTTGCCGATTCGATTTCAGGGCGCGGTTTCGGCGCGGACAGGGCCAGGATGAAGGCCAGCCCCAGGGACACGCCCAGGCCCGGATCGTGGAAGAGCGGGGTGGAGATGCCCATGGCAAAAAGCACGGCGGCCAGCCCGGCTCCCATGCGCGTCATGCGCCGGAAAAGCAGGCCGAAAAGCCCGGCCAGTCCGGCCAGGGGAACCAGCGCGCCCCAGCCGAGGATGAACCGGAGCCAGAACGGCCCGATCTGGGCGAGCTGCACGCCGAGTTGCTCGGGCGAGCCGGTGAGCCGCTCCCAGATGGGGGCCAGCTCCTGCGGGATGGCAAAGGGCAGGGCCAGGCCGAAGTGGACCCCGGTGAACAACAGGCCGGGTTCCCGGAAAAAGAGTTCCACGGACTTGGCCCAGAGCCAGTAGTCCAGGTAGTGCATCCCGCCCGGCCGGGAAAGGGGCGCGAGGAAGGTCGCGGCCATGAGCAGGAACAGGGCCAGGGCAGTCAGGACGCGCGCCGTCCGGGAACCCCGGCCGAAAAAGAGGTATATCCACGCCGCCCCGAACAGCCCGGTGCGCGACAGGCAGGCCGCCAGGCCGAGCAGGATCATGGCCCGCCAGGAGGGACGGCCCTGGTCGGGTTCGGCCGCGCCGCCGTCGTTTTCGCCGGGGCGCAGACCGGCGCAGAGCGCGACGAGCAACAGCCCGGCCAAGACGTCGGGATCGCCCAGCCAGCGCTGGGCCGTGGCGGCCTGTTGGAGAACGATGCCCGCGGTGAGGTCCGCGATGCAGAGCAGGCCCAAGGCCGCGCCGTACCGCTGGAAGGCGGCCCGGTCCGGCACGCCGAAGGTCATGGCCCACATCAGGCAGAAGCCGAGAACCCAGGCCGGAGCTGCTTCCACGATCAGGGGCAGGGCCAGCTCAATCTGCATGAGGAACACGTCCTGCCGGAGATACAGCATGACGGCCAGGGCCAGGAAGGCAAAGACCTCGAAGACGAACCGTTTCTTGACCCGGACGCCGGACCGCCGGAAAAGCATGGCCCAGACAGTGCCCAGCCCGGCCAGGAGCAGCCAGGGCAAAAACGGGGACACGGCCGGTTCCGGCCCCATGCGCCGAACCAGGGCCGTGGCCAGCGGCACGGCCAGATAGGCGGCCGCCAGCGGAAGGGCCGCCAGCCTGGAAGAGGCCCACGACATGTTGGCCGAGGCGTGTCTGACCGGCTGTACTTGTAACATACGGTTGGTCAATTACCCGTTTGCAGGCCACAGGTAAAGGCGCTTTCCCGGCCTTCGGGAAATCGCCTCCGGTTCGAGGCGTTTTAAAATATTTTTAGATTTTTTCCAGAAAACGGTTGTTGCCGGACATAATGAATTTCCAGCAACATACTGTATTTAAAAGAAAAACATGAATTAAATTAAGCCGCGCCTTTAACACCCCAAAATGCTTTGGAATAGTTGTCCGGCAAGAAGAAATAGTTTACACTAACAAAGTGTTACCAAGCCTGGGGGGGCATGCGTGGATCACCGCACCTGTTAAGGAGTGTCCATGAAAAAGGTTGCACTGACCATTTCGGGGAAATTCGTTTCCCGTCTTTTGGCCGTGTCGGCGCTCGCCGTTCTTCTTTCCGGGTGCGCGGTGGTCGGCCCGCTTCTGAGCCTGGGCGGCATGGCCGGACTCGCGCCGCTGCAATACGTTTCCGCCGCCTACACCCTCGGTGAATTTTCCTATGAATACGCCGCCAACGACAAGACGCCCAACGAGGTCATCCAGGCCAAGATCGACTCCGTGATCACGGGCGAGGCATTCCAGTTGCCGGGCGACGACGAATCCGCCGTCATGGTGGCCGATGCCGGGACCGAGGCCCAAACCGACGGCCTGGCGGCCGAAGCCGCTCCCCAGGACCCGGTTTTGTCCGAGGAACTCCGCCAAAAGCGCATCGAAAACCTGCTCGGCGAACGGCGCATGCGGTTCGACAGGCTGGAGCTTCGGCGCATGGCCTTTCTCACGGCCCAACGGGAGAACCGCCTGAGCCTGCGCCAGACCGCCATGGCCGAATCCCCCGACCTGTTCAACGGGGCCAAGAACGAGGTTTCCCTGGATTAGCTGTCTCATTTTTTCCGCACAGCCCAAGGGGCGCGGACATCAGTCCGCGCCCCTTTTTTTTGCGTCCTGCATCCGGCGTCACCGCGCCAAGCGGACCGTGCCTTGACGAAAAGTATGTTTATTTTAAATTGATTTTTTGGCGATATGACGGCATTTTGTTTTACAAGCATTAACAAAAAGGAGTTATATCGTGGAATTTTCCTGTGCAGAGGCACCTGTGGGGGCATGGATCGGGGAGGTTGTCCGGCCCGGCAGTTCGGGGCCGCTGGCCCTGGCGCTGGCGGGCGAGGCCGTGGCCGCCGGATTCCCGTCGCCCGCCGAGGAGTACCGGGAGAAGACGCTCGACCTGAACGAACACCTGGTGGAGCACCCGGAGGCGACCTTTTTCGTGCGCGTGTCCGGCGATTCCATGATCGGCGCGGGCATCCACGACAACGATCTCCTGGTGGTGGACAGGTCGCGGCAGCCCCGGTCCGGCAACGTGGTCATCGCCCTGGTGGACGGCGAGTTCACGGTCAAGCGGCTGTGCCGCACCGCGACCGGGTTGCGGCTTGTACCGGAAAACCCGGACTACCCCCCGTTGGAGGTGACCGATGAAACCGACTTTCAGGTGTGGGGCGTGGTCCGCCATGTGGTCCACAAGGTGTAGCGGCCTGCGGAGTCTTTCATGCCCAGGGACTATGCGCTGATCGACTGCAATAATTTCTACGCCTCTTGCGAGCGGGCGTTTCGGCCCGAGTTGGAGGGCCGTCCCGTGGCGGTGCTCTCCAACAACGACGGGTGCGTCATCGCCCGGTCCGATGAGGCCAAGGCGGCGGGCGTTCCCATGGGCGCGCCCTACTTCAAATGCCGGAACCTGCTGGAACGCAACGGGGTGGCGGTCTTCTCGTCCAACTACGCCCTGTACGGGGACATGTCCGCGCGGGTCATGCGCGTGCTGTCGCGGTTTTGCCCCTCGGTGGAGATTTATTCCATCGACGAGGCGTTCTGCGACCTGACCGGCGTGCCGGGCGGGGCCGAAGCCTTCGGCCGCAGGCTCCGGGCCACGGTCCGGGCGTGGACCGGCATCCCGGTGTCCGTGGGCATCGGGCCGACCAAGACCCTGGCCAAGCTGGCCAACCGTTTCGCCAAAAAGCAGCCGCGCTGCCGGGGCGTGTTCGACCTCGGCGCCAGCCCGGACCCGGACCGGGTGCTCAAATGGACCGCCATCGGCGACGTCTGGGGCATCGGGCCGCGCCATGCCGAACGGCTGCGCAAGCTCGGCGTGGACGACGCGCTCGCCTTTCGCGGCCTGAAGCGGGACTGGGTGCAAAAGAAGATGACCGTGGCCGGCCTGCACACCCTGCTGGAACTGCGCGGCCTTCCGTGCTTCGACTTCGCCGCCGGGCCTGCGGACAAGAAGACCATCGTGTCCTCGCGTTCCTTCGGCCATCCGGTCACGCGGCTTGACCACATGCTCGAAGCCACGGCCCAGTATGCCGCCCGGGCCGCCGAAAAACTGCGCGGGCAGCGCTCGGTGGCCGCGTCCGTCCTGGTGTCCCTGCAGACCAACGCATTCCGGCTGGGCCGCCCCCAGTATTCCAACGCCCTGTCCGTGCCCCTTGCCGTGGCCACGGCCCACACGCCCGCCCTGATCCGGGCCGCCCAGTCCGGCATGAAGCGGATATTCAGGGAGGGATACGACTACAAGAAGTGCGCGGTCATGCTCTCCGGCCTGGAACCCGAGCGCGGCCGCCGGCTCTCTTTGCTCGCCCTGCCGCCCGCGCACCGCCCGAACGACCGGCCCCTCATGCATGCGGTGGATGCCTGCAACGCCCGGTGGGGCCGCGACACCGTGGCCTTTGCCGCCTCGGGCGTCCGGCAGGGGTGGAGGATGAAGCGGGAGATGATGTCGCCTCGGTACACGACCGCCTGGGATGAGATCCTGCGCGTCAAGGCGGGCTAGGGTGCCCCCGCGCGTCCGGCTTGCATATCGCGGTGTTTCGGTATAGGTAGGTTTTCCCCGTTTCGGCGGGGAATACATCATTTATAAGGAAGACGGTAAGACTGTATGATCAAAATCCGCAAAAACGACGGGGAACGTGCCTTTGACGACGAGGGATTCGTCGATAAGTCCCAGGCCGTGACCGCTCACCGTTTCGACGACATTTCCGACATAGACAATCAAATCCTGAACCTGCTGGAGAAGCGGGCCTACCTCATCCGCAAGGAAGGGGCCTGGCGCAAGTCCCGGCAGAAGTCCCTGGTGGACCCCAAGCTGGAGAAGCTGCTCAGAGGCTCCTTCGACAAGCGCTCGGGCGAACTGGGCCTGGACGCCAAGCTCTCCAAGCAGTTGTTCACCCTGCTCAACCAGTTCTCCCTGGCGGACGCCCGCAAGGCGTTCACCGGCGAGGGGTACAAGCTCGCCCCGCGCGTGGAGAAGATCAAGGCGGGCCTTTCCGGGCCGCGCTCCTTCCGCCACACCCGCATGTGGCTGGTCATGGCCGCGGCCTCGGGCGCGCGCGTCACGCTCTCCCCGGTGACCATGAACGCCCCGAACAAGGACCTGGCCAAGGCGCTCAAGCAGGTGGGCGCGCCCATCTCCTGGGACGAGGACTGGATCAAAAACGAGGGCGGCAAGTTCCTTCAGTTCGAGGGCGCCATGGCCTTCGTGGGCGAGGACCCGTTCAATTTCTACATGCTGCTCTGCCTGGCCCTCGGCCATGCCGGGCGCTGCAAGTTCACCGGCAAGCCCGGCCTCCAGCTCCTGGACGCGGCCTCGCTGAACAAGGTGCTGCCGCACCTGGGCGCGCGCCTGGTGGCCATGAATCCGAACAACCCCGGCCTGCCCGTGCGGCTGGAATGCGGCGGGGCCATGGACGAGGAAGTGACCCTGCCGGGCAACATCGACCCGGATTTCGCGGCCGCCCTGGCCCTGGCCGCCTGGTCCTTCCCCGGCGGCCTGACCGTCCGGGGGCTTTCCGCCGCCGCCCGCGACCGGGTGGCCGAGTCCGTGGAAGTGCTCACGGCCTGCGGCATCGAGGCCGAGCTGGGCAAGGATTTCGTGACCGTTTCCGACGGCATTCCGGCCATCCCCGAGACCCCGTCCCTGCCGCTGTCGATCCGGCTGAACGCCATGCTCCTGGCCCTGCCGATCATGTCCGGCGGCTCCATCAGCGTCCAGGGCGCATGGCCGTCAAGCGACCGGGCAGGCAAGGTGGTGGAGGAACTGAGGCGGCTCGGCCTGCGCGTGGACATCGCCACCGAGAACGTGGTCGCCGCCATGGAGGGCGAAAGGCCCGAGACCGCCGACATCGCGCTCGGCGAGGACCCGGCGCTCATGCCGCTGGCCCTGGCTCTGGCCCTGAAGGTGGGCAAGGCCCGTCTTCTCGGCGCGGACAACGGCGTGGCCCTGGAACTGCTCGACCGCATGGGCGCGAGCTACGAACTGACCGACGGCGGCGTGGAGCTGAAGCCCTTTGCCGCCAACTGGGAGGGCACCTGGTTCAGCCCGGACCCGGTCTGGTCCATGGGCTGCGCCCTGGCCGCCTACGCCGTGCCCGGCATCGTGCTCGAAAACCACGGCGAAGTGACCTCCACCTGGCCGGAATTCTGGAACTTCTACAACTCGCTGCCCACCGGCAGGATGAAGCCCAAGCCGGTACCGGAGAAGAAAGATGACGCCCGCAGACGAATCAAAATCCGCTAGCCCGGCCCCGGAAGGGGAAAAGCGGCTGAGCGACGACATCGCCGTCCTGGAGGCCGAGGTGGCCGAGATGACCCTGCGCCGCGAAAAGGTCGTGCGCATGGTCCGCGACCTGCGCGCGGCCGAGGACCCGGCCAACAAGATCTTCCATCACGAGGAGATATTTCAGGCGCAGCAGGAGAAGCTGCGCCTGGACGTGGAAATCCAGTTCCGCACCAACAAGATCAACCGCATCAACCTCGGCATGGACGAAATGGCCGTGTCCGACGGCGTCAAGGGCGGATTCTTGTTTTAGGCATACCCCCGTCCGACGCGGCCCGGGAGGTGAGAGTCCCGGCGCACGCCGCCCGGACGGTTTTGAGAGAGACCCTGTTGCGCTCACCCCGAGGAGGAATAATGGGCAAGTCCATCACGTACAAGATCATTGAGAAACACCTTGTTTCCGGGGATATGGTCCCCGGCCGGGAAGTGGGTCTGCGCATCGACCAGACCCTGACCCAGGACGCCACCGGCACCATGGCGTGGCTCCAGTTCGAGGCCATCGGCATCGGAAAGGTCAAGACCGACCTGTCCGTCAGCTACGTGGACCACAACACCCTCCAGATGGGCTTCCGCAACCCGGACGACCACCGCTTTCTCCGCACCGTGGCCGCCAAGTCCGGCGCGGTCTTTTCCCCGGCGGGCACCGGCATCTGCCACCAGTTGCATCTGGAGAATTTCGCCAAGCCCGGCGCGACCCTGATCGGCTCCGATTCCCATACGCCCACGGCGGGCGGCATCGGCGCCATGGCCATGGGCGCGGGCGGCCTGTCCGTGGCGCTGGCCATGGCGGGCGAGGCCTACTTCATCCCCATGCCCAAGGTGGTCAAGGTGGAGCTGACCGGCGAGTTGACCGGCTGGGCGCAGGGCAAGGACGTCATCCTGGAGCTGCTGCGCCGCCTGACCGTCAAGGGCGGCGTGGGCAAGGTCTTCGAGTACGCCGGTCCCGGCGTGGCCGCCCTGTCCGTTCCCGACCGCGCCACCATCACCAACATGGGCGCGGAACTGGGAGCCACCACCTCCATATTCCCGTCCGACGAGCGGACCAGGGAGTTCCTCGAAAAGATGGGCCGCGGCTCCGACTGGACCGAGCTGGTCGCCGACGCGGACGCCGAGTACGACGAGGTCGTGACCATCGACCTGTCCGCCCTGGAACCCATGGTTGCTCAGCCGCACATGCCGGACCAGGTGTGCCGGGTCAAGGACCTGGCCGGGCTGAAGATCGACCAGTGCGCCATCGGCTCCTGTACCAACTCCTCCTACTCGGACCTCAAGAACACCGCCCAGATCCTGTCCGGCAAAATGACCCCGCCCGAGACCGACCTGCTCATCTCTCCCGGCTCCAAGCAGGTCATGAAGATGCTCGCCCGCGAGGGACTGATCGAGCCGCTGCTGGACGCCGGGGCGCGCGTGCTCGAATGCACCTGCGGCCCGTGTATCGGCATGGGCGGCTCCCCCACCTCCGGGGGCGTGTCCGTGCGTACCTTCAACCGCAATTTCGAAGGCCGCTCCGGCACCCAGGACGGCAGGATATACCTGGTGAGCGCCCAGACCGCCGCCCGCCTGGCCCTGGAAGGCGAGTTCACCGACCCCGCCGGCTGGGGCCCGGCCCCGGAGCGCGTGTCCCTGCCGGACGACGTGCCCTCCATCCGCAGCCTGTTCGTGTTCCCGCCCGAGGACGCCTCGTCCGTGGAGGTCCTGCGCGGCCCCAACATCGTGGCCCTGGAGGATTTCGACCGGCTGCCCGAAACCATCGAGGCCAAGGTGCTGCTCAAGGTGGAGGACAACATCACCACCGACCACATCCTGCCCGCGGGCGCGGAGATCACGGCTCTGCGGTCCAACATCCCGGCCATCAGCCGGTACATCTTCTCCCGCGTGGACGCAGGTTTCGTCGGCCGCATGCAGGAGCACGGCACCGGCGTCATCCTGGGCGGCGAAAACTACGGCCAGGGTTCCAGCCGCGAGCACGCGGCGCTCGGGCCGCGCCATCTCGGGGTCAAGGCGGTCATCGTCAAGTCCCTGGCCCGCATCCACCGCGCCAACCTGATCAACTTCGGCATCCTGCCGCTGCTGCTGGTCGACCCGGCCGACTACGACGCGCTTTCCGAGGGCGAGGATCTGACCATCCCGGCCTCGGCCATGACTCCCGGCGGGACTGTCGAGATCACAACCGGAAACGGCCGAAAAGTGGCTGTCACAAATGATTTGACCAAAAAGGAACTGGAGATTATCCAGGCAGGTGGCCTCCTCAACGCCGTGCGCGAGGGCCAATCCTAAAGAATGATACGACTCCGGCCGCCGCCCGTTTCGGACGGCGGCCGGTCAAAAGAGTTACTGGAGCGAAAATGTTAGACATAATGCGTAAGAATGCGTCCGGCTGGATCGTCAAGATTCTCTTTGCCGTCATCATCATCGTCTTTGTTTTTGCCTTCGGCATGTCCGGGCTGAACTCCACCGGCGACCCGGTGCTGGCCACGGTTGACGACCAGGTCGTCACCAGGGCCGAGTTCGAGGCGGTATACCAGCGCATGGCGGAGTCCGTTTCCCGCTCCAACCCGGAGGTTTCCAGGGACCAGTTCCAGACCCCCGAATTCCGCAAGATGGTCCTGGGCGACCTGCTCAGCAGGAAGCTGCTGCTGTCCGAGGCCGACAAGCTCGGCATCTCCGCCTCGGACAAGGAAGTGTTCGCGGGCATCGCCGCGCAGAAGGCCTTCCATGATGCCGACGGCAAGTTCAACAAGGAACACTACGCGGCCATCCTGCGCCAGAACCGCATGACCCCGGCCCAGTTCGAGGCCGACTTCAAGAATCAGTTGATCATGGGCAAGGTCCGGGCCGCCGTGGCCGCCTCCGCCCAAATCACCCCGGACCAGGCCCGCCAGATGTTCGACTGGGTGGGCGAAAAGGTCCGCATCGACTACATCCAGGTCAAGTCCGCCATGTTCGTGGACGACGCCGCCGTGTCCGACGCCGACGTCAAGGCGTACTATGACGCCAACAAGGAGCGGTTCAAGGTTCCCGACCGGATCGTGCTCCGCGAGCTCGTGTTCACCCCGGTCGAGTTGGCCAAGCACCAGCAAGTGACCGACGAGGAAGTGGCCGCCTACTACGCGGCCAACCAGGCGTCCATGCAGGAGGGCGAGCAGGTCAAGGCCCGCCACATCCTGGTCATGGTCAAGGATTCCGACTCCAAGGAAAAGAAGGCCGAGGCCAAGAAGAAGATCGACGAGGTCCTGGCCAAGGCCGAGGCCGGAGCGGATTTCGCCAAGCTGGCCCAGGAATACTCCGAAGGCCCCACCGGCCCGTCCGGCGGCGACCTCGGCTGGTTCGGCCGCGGGGCCATGGTGCCCCCCTTCGAGCAGGCCGCGTTCGACGCCGCCAAGGGCGAGGTCGTCGGCCCGGTCCAGACCCGGTTCGGCTGGCACGTCATCAAGGTCGAGGACCACAAGGAAGGCTCGGCCAGGACCCTGGACGAGGCCAAGGATGAAATCCGCCTCCAGATCGCCCAGGAAAAGGCGTCCGAACAGGTCCAGGACCTGCTCGACCAGTCCCTGGACCGGCTGGTGTCCGGCATGAAGCTTGAGGACATCGCCAAGGAACTCGGCCTGGCCGTGACCACCACCGAGCCCATGCCCGCCGATTTCATGACCCAGGCATACGGCGTGGCCCCCGAGGTCGCGGAGGCCCTCAAGGGCCTGGCCCCCGGCAAGGCCCACGAGTCGCCCGTCGCCATCAACGGCGGCTACATGCTCGTGGAAAAGGCCGAGGACATTCCGGCGTCCTACATGGAGCTCGACAAGGTCGCGCCCGCCATCACCAACATGATCAAGGCGCAGAAGACCGCCGAGTTGGCCAACAACCGGGCCGAGGAAATCCACAAGGCCCTGCTCGCCGACCCCGCGGCCGCCGAAAAGACCTTTGAACGCAAGATCGCCACGTCCGATCCCTTCGACCGCCAGGGCAACATTCCCGACCTGGGAATGAGCCGGGAACTGGCCGACGCCGCATTCGCGGCCAAGGATTCGGCCTGGCTGCCCAAGGTCTACACCGTGGGCAACAGCGCGGTCATCGCCCGCCTGGATCAGCGCATCCCCGCCCCGGAATCCGCCTGGGAAGGCCAGAAGGACTTCTGGATGGATCAGGCCGGAAACGTCTACAAGCAGGAATTGCTCGCCGCCTACATGGACCAGCTGAGCAAAAACGCCACCATCGAAATCACCCGCCCCGACCTGCTCAAGTAGCACCGGCGCGCAACGGTACCAAAAAACCCGGCCGGCATCCGCCGGCCGGGCTTTTTTGCCCTCCCCTTCCCCCGGCCCCCCAACCCGCCGCCAACAGCGATTCAGGTGCCTTCAGGCACCCGACAGCGGGTTATCCGCCCTCCGTTCCGAGCAGCGCACCACCCGTTCACGCACGCAAATCCGCCCGAGCACCAAGGCCGTACCGAGGCTTTCGAGAGTGGGTCGCATGTGCATTTTCTCCGGCTGCCGCCTCCCGCAGCGTACACCCTGTACGTGAGGACAGGCGGGAGCCGGAAAAATGTGCAGGCGGCCCGCTATCGGAAGCCGCCGCCCTAGAGCATTTAACTCTTGAAATAGTCTAGACAGTTGTTTACTGTCTGTTCATGA
>JACCQI010000046.1 GCA_015709315.1 Desulfovibrionaceae bacterium | reverse complement strand
CAAAGGGTTCCCCCCGGCCGCCGGAGGCATCCCCTTCTACACCACCTTGAGCGACCAAAAGTATCGTTCGTCCCCGGCTGCCGGGTAGCTGGCCACGTTGCCGAGTTGCCAGCCGTCGGGGATATCGGCCTCGTCGGGCGGCGGGTCGTTGGACAGGATCACGGCCATGCCGACGCGGTCCGGTTCGTTGCGGAGCATGGGGCGGATGAAATCGAGGAGTTTTTTCCAGGGCATGAAGGCCCGGCTCAGGATGAGGTCGGCGGTGGCGTGATGGCCGGACCGCTCCAACCGGGCCAGGGCGTCCTCGGCCCGGCCGTGGAACACGCTGGTTCCGGGCAGCTTGAGCCTGCCGAGCGCGCTTTTCATGAACAGGGCGCGTTTTTCACGGACTTCGACCAGCCAGTAGTCGCCGTCCCGCCACAGAACGCGCAGGGGGATGCCGGGCAATCCGGCCCCGGCCCCGAAGTCGAGACAGAGCGGCTTGTCGGCCAGACGCAGCCCGGCCAGAAAGTCGGCCAGGAACAGGGAGTCCACCACCAGGGTATCGAACACGGCGCGCCAGTCGGACCGGCCCACAAGGTTCATTTTTTTATTCCACTTGATGAGCTGGTCCAGGTACGCGGCCAACAGCGCGGCCTGGTCGGCGGTTACGGGTCGGCCCAGGGCGCGTGCGGCCTGGATGACGGCTTCGGATGCGGGACGGGTATCGGCCATGGGGTGCGAATACGTTGTTTCCGGGAAACAATCCAGCCGTTCGGGGCGTTGCCGAAAACCAGAAAGGCCGCCCGGGGGGTGGACGGCCTTCTTGGGGAAGGAGGTGTGTCGACATGGCGGCCGGTGATGGCGATCCGGCCGCAGAGAGTGTGTCGTCGCGGACGGCCGAGGTCTGTTTGTCCATCCGCACCTCCCTTTTACGACAGATTCGTGAAGGCGGCATTGATCCAGATCAAGGAAACCTCAATTTTTCGTTTTTCCGTCCGATAGGAGGCAGAGGCCCATCGTCCGCCCGGCTTTGACTTTTTTTACAAGGGGATATACGGACCATAAATGGAACGAAACAGGCTGGCCTATGGGGGTATGCATCGGGCCGGGCTGTTGGGGCACCCAATTCATTTTCAGGAGGGTTACGATGAAACGACTGCTGATGCTCTGCCTTGCCGCGAGCGTGCTGCCGATGGCCGCGTCCGCCTTCGCAGCCGGTCCCCATGACATGGAATGTATGGAATGTCACAGCACCCACTACGCCAAGGGCGACTATGCCGTGGGGGTGCAACCGCTGTACGCCGACAACCCGGCGCGCACCCGCGTGAGCGCCAAGATCGTCAATGTGGACGCCCTGTGCCTGGGCTGTCACAACGAGGAGGAAGGCATTCTGCCGGTGAACATGCACACCACCCACCCCACCGGGGTGACGCCCACCTACACCAAGGTGCCGCGCGAGTTGCTCAAGGACGGCGTGTTTTCCTGCGTGAGCTGCCACAACCCGCACCCGTCCAACGCCAACTACAAATATCTGATCCTGCCGACCGAAGAGGGCGCGAACATGGGCAGTTTCTGCGCCAAGTGCCACCCGAACCAGTCCGACCCGGAATCCGTGGCCGCGTCCCAGACCCTGCCGCTGACCACCGACGGCCCCGGGGCCACCATCGTCAAGGTCAAGCCCGCCCCGGCCCAATAAAGCCACGCATCATCCAACAAAAAAAGACGCGGCCACCACAGGCCGCGCCTTTTTTTTGTTATCTTTCCCAAAGCGAAGCAGCAAAGCGCCCTTCGCCCAATGGAGCGATTCGGGTGCCAAAGGCACCCGACAGCGGCTCTCCTCCCCGATCCCGCACGGAGCGAGGCGTTCGAGAGTGGGTCAGCCGTGCATTTTCTCGTCGGGGGCTTTCACCGCAGCGTAGGCTTCTACGTGAGGATGAAAGCCCCCGGCGAAAAATGTGCGGATGGCCCGCTATCGGACGCCGACGGGCATATTACTCGCCCGCAGGGCGGGTGTAGCCGCAGCCCTTCTTGGGGCAGGCGATGTGCTCGCCCTTGTCCTTGGTGGTCTTGCGCGTGAGAATGGGATGGCCGCATTCCGGGCACGGCTCGTTCACGGGCCAGTTCCAGACCGCGTAGTCGCACTTGGGGTAGTTGGAGCAGGAATAGAAGAGCTTGCCCCGGCGCGAGGACTTTTCCACCAACTCGCCGTCGCATCCTTCGCGCGGGCAGGGCACGCCCGTGGAGAACGGCGCGGCATAGGTGCAGTCCGGATAGTTGGAGCAGGCAATGAACCGGGAGCCGGTGCGGGCCTTCTTGAGCAGCAGTTCGCCGCCGCACTCGGGGCAGGTGCCGACCACCTTGGGTTTTTCCGACTCCACGACCTGGATCTTGCCGTCCTCGTCGCGGGTGAAATTGACGATGTTCTTGCAGTCCGGGTAGCCGGTGCAGCCCAGGAACTCGCCGCGCCGGGACTGCTTGATGGCCATGGGGCGGCCGCACTTGTCGCAGGTGACGCCGGTGTCCTCGGGCTTTTCCCGCTCGGCCACATGGATGTTGCCCTGTTCGTCGCGGGTGAAGTTCTTGATGGTCCGGCAGGCCGGGAACCCGGTGCAGCCCAGAAACTCGCCGGTCTTGCCGAACTTGACGGCCATGGGCTTGCCGCAATTCTCGCACTTGATGCCCGTGACCTGCTGGGAGCGGGCCATTTCCTTGCGCGCCTTGTCCAGGGTCGGGTAAAAGTCGTCGCCAAAGGTCTTGAGCAGGTCTTCCCAATTCTTCTTGCCCTCGGCCACGTCGTCCAGGTCGGACTCCATATCCGCGGTGAAGCCCACGTCCATGAGCGCCTTGAAGTGCTCGGAAAGCTGATCGGACACGGTGAACCCGAGTTCCGTGGGCACGAACCGCTTGTCCTCCTGCACCGCGTACTCGCGGTCGAGCAGGGTGGAGATGATGGCCGCGTAGGTGGACGGGCGGCCGATGCCCAGCTCCTCCAGGGTCTTGACCAGGGAGGCTTCGGAGTATCGCGGCGGCGGCTGGGTGAACTTCTGTTCCTTTTTCAGCTCGGTGAGCGCGAGTTCGTCGCCCTGCTTGAGCTTGGGCAGTTCGGTGTCCTCGTCGCCGCCCGCCTTGTCCATGGCGGCCAGGAAGCCGGCGAAAAGCATCCGCTCGCCCTTGGCGCGCCACACGGTGTCGGGCGCGGTCACCAGCACGGTGGTGTCCCAGAAGGTGGCCACCGCCATCTGCGAGGCCACGAACCGCTGCCAGATGAGCCGGTACAGCTTGTACTGCTCGGCGGGCAGGTACTGCTTCACGTCATCGGGCACAATGCTCACGTCAACGGGCCGGATGGCCTCGTGCGCGTCCTGCGCGCCGCCCTTGGTCTTGAAATTCCGGGTCTTGGGCGGATAGTAGTCCGCGCCGAACCGATCCAGGATCAGCTCCTTGGCCGCGTCCTGCGCGTCCTTGGCGATACGCACGGAGTCGGTACGCATGTAGGTGATGAGCGCCGTGGTGCCGCGCACGCCGAGCTCCACGCCCTCGTAAAGCCGCTGGGCGATGGACATGGTCCGCTTGGCCGAGAAGCCCATGCGCCGGTTGGCGTCCTGCTGCAGGGTGGAGGTGATGTACGGGGGCAGGGGGGAGCGCTTGCGCTGCTTCTCCTGCACGGAGTCCACGACGAAGGAGCCTTCCTTCAGGGCCTTTTCCAGGGTCTCGGCCTCGGACTGCGTGCCCACATGGTTGACGCCCGGCTTGACGGCCTTGCCCGAAAGCTTGTGCAGGTCCATCCAGAACGGCGGCGGATTTTCGCCCGCGAGCAGCACCTTGAACGGCCAGTACTCGTCGGGCCGGAAGGCGCGGCGTTCCTTTTCCCGCTCAACCAGAATCTTGAGCGCCACGGACTGGACGCGCCCGGCCGAGATGCCGCGCTTCACGTTCTTCCACAGGATGGGAGAAATCTTGTAGCCCACCAGCCGGTCGAGGATGCGGCGGGCCTGCTGGGAGTCGAACAGGTTCTCGTCCAGGTCCTGGGCGTGGGCCAGGGCCTCCTTCACGGCACGGGGCGTGATCTCGTTGAACTGGATGCGGCGGATGTTGCCGTTGCACTCCTTGAGCAGCTCGGCCACGTGCCAGGCGATGGCCTCTCCCTCGCGGTCCGGGTCGGGCGCGAGATACACGGTTCCGGCCTTCTTGGCCGCGTTCTGGAGGCGCTTGACCACGTCCTCCTTGCCCTGGATGATCTCGTAGTGGGGGGCGAAGTTGTTCTCCTCGTCCACCCCGAGATCGCGGGTGGGCAGGTCGCGCACATGGCCCACCGAAGCGTCCACCACATAGTCCTTGCCCAGGAACTTGGAGATGGTCTTCACCTTGGCGGGGGACTCGACGATAATCAGATCTTTCGGCATGTTCGGCTCTCATATCAGGCTTCTGAAAAACGCACGATCATGCCCTTGCATATCGACGCTCGCGCGCTCATCAGCAGCCTGCTAGATGGTTTTCCCGGCTGTTTTCGGGCGGGCCTCGGCCGTCGGCACCCGCCGATGGTCCATCCCCTCCCGTGTGAGGGGGCTGTATGCACACTTTTCCGGCACGGCGTCAACCCTCTATATATGGATAATGGGTGAAATGCTTTTTTTGCCTCACCTCCCGCACAAGCGTCCGTCACACAAAATTCTTTTCCCCGGCACGCAGGTTCACCGCTTCGTAAGGCATGGAAACGGGACTGCGCGTATTCCCGGACAGACCAATCAACCGCCTGCTTTCCAAAGGTAAATCCCTGTTCAATGAGCAACTCAAACGTCGCGATTCCCAAAAGCCCGGACCCTCCGCCCGAGCCGCCGTCATGGAGGGCGTCAACCCGGCCGAGCACGGCCTGCCCGCAAAAGGCGGCAAGCCCCTGCCCCTGCCGCGCGGCCAAGAACGGGCGAAAAAGGGGGAAAGCCTTGCGTGAAAGGCCCTTTCACCCCCTTCATTTATGCAATAATCTCAAGCATCTACGGTATGCGAAAGGCCAATTCCTTCCGCCGCGCCCCGGCCGGGCGGATGAGGCCGTTTGTAGAGTAAATCTAGACTTAACGTTCCGGGAAAACAGCGTTTTTATCTCCATCGCCGCTTTCGCCGCAAATTCGGGTGGTTACGTGGCGGCAAATCGTGATATATGATGGACGATGGTTGGGAGACGAAAAAAACATCATTAATTCATTAAACTAAATAACGATCGGGCCGATAAGACGCAAAGAGCATAAGGCCCGAAATTCGGATAGGTTATGCAAGATCGAAAACAGGAATTGGCCGAGCGCGCCGCCGAGGTGCGCGAGGCTTTGGCCGATGCGGCCCGAGAGGCCGGGCGCAAGCCCGAAGACGTAACCCTGGTGGCGGTGTCCAAGCTGCACCCCGCCTCGGACATCCGGGCCTTGGCCGAGGCCGGGCAGACGGACTTCGGCGAGAACTATGTCCAGGAGGCCATGGACAAGCAGGAGGAACTGGCCGATCTGGACGTCAACTTCCACTTCATCGGGGGGTTGCAGTCCAACAAGGCCAAGTTCGTGGCCGGGAATTTCGCCCTGGTTCACAGCGTGGATTCCGCCAAGCTGGTCCGGGCATTGCATAAAAAGGCCGAAAGCCTTGGCGTGGTTCAGGACATCCTGATTCAGGTGAGCATCGCGGGAGAAGCTCAAAAGTCCGGAATCACAACGGAATTGCTGCCCCAACTGGCCGAGGAGGCCATGGGGATGAGCGGCGTGCGCCTCGTCGGTTTGATGACGATGCCGCCGTTTTTCGACGAGCCGGACCGGGCCAGGCCCATTTTTGCCCGGCTCAGGCAGCTGAGGGATGAGCTGGAAAAACAGCTCGGTACAAAACTGCCGCACCTGTCCATGGGCATGACCGGAGACTTTGTCCCGGCCGTGCGGGAAGGAGCGACCATGGTACGGATAGGGACGCGGATCTTCGGGGCCAGGCCCCCGAAATAGGCAGGAGAAAGGAAGGGGTATGGATCTCGGGACCATAATTGGGATTGTCCTTTCGTTCGGACTGGTGCTGTCGGCCATCATGACCGGCTCCAGCCTGATCATCTTCGTTTCCGTGCCGTCGCTGCTCATCGTCCTGGGCGGCACCGTGGGTGCCGGGCTGGTCAACTACCCCATCAATTACGTCATCGGCGTGGTCGGTGTCATCAAGAACACCTTTTTCTCCAGCCTGGAGGCCCCCGCCGACGTCATCGAGCGCTTCAAGGAATACGCCAACCGCGCCCGCCGCGAGGGCATCCTCTCCCTGGAGCCGCTGATCAAGGAGATCGACGACGACTACATGCGCAAGGGGCTTCAGTTGACCGTGGACGGCCTGGAGCCCCAGACCATCCAGGAAATCCTGGAGACCGAGATCGCCTACCTGGCCGAACGGCACGCCACGGGCGCTGACGTGGTCGCGGCCTTCGGCACCCTGGCCCCGGCCATGGGCATGATCGGCACCGTCATCGGCCTGGTGCAGATGCTCCAGACCATGTCCGACCCGTCCACCATCGGACCGGCCATGGCCGTGGCCCTGCTGACCACCCTGTACGGAGCCATCTTCGCCAACCTCATCTTCAATCCCATGGCGGGAAAGCTCAAGGCGCGAAGCAAGGAGGAAGTCCTGCTGCGCGAGATGATCATGGAAGGCATCCTGTCCATCTCCAAGGGCGAAAACCCCCGCATCATCGAGGAAAAGCTCAACAGCTACCTCCCGCCCAAGGACCGGATCGTGTCCGACTAGCAAACGCGAGCGAGGCGCGCCATGGCCGAGAAGAAGAAAAAACGACTCGACTGCGAACAAGTCCCTCCGTGGATGATCACGTTTGCGGACGTCATGACGCTGATGCTGACCTTCTTCATCCTGCTCGTGTCCATGGCCACCATCGACCAGCGGCGCAAGCTCGTGGCGCTGGGCTCCATCATCGGCACCTTCGGCTTCAACAAGCAGAGCTACGACCTCTATTCCAAAAAGGACACCAAGAAGACCGTGGAGCCGGGCCCCATGGACACCGGCGACCTGGAACCGCTCAAGGCGCTCAAGTGGGAGAACGTGGACGACGACATCAACTTCCGCTCCAACCGCTTCGTCCAGATCCTGTCCATCGACGCCAGCCTCCTGTTCGGGCCGAACGGCACGACCCTGTCGGACAGGGGACGGGCCACCCTGGACGGATTCCTGCCCCTGCTCAGGCAGGTGCGCTACCCCCTGCTCCTGGCCGGGCACACCTCGGAGCTGCGCGACGAGTTCGGCCGCAACTACCAGCCCGGACAGGACAGTGAAAACCCGGACCTGTCCTGGAAGCTCTCCCTGCACCGGACGCTGGCCATCTACACCTACATGCTGGACAACGGCATCCCGGCCGACATGCTCCGCATGGAGGCGTTCGGCAAGTTCCGCCCCCACTACCCGCAGGACACGCCGGAAAACCGGCGGCGCAACCGGCGCGTGGACATCGTACTCGACAAGCGGCTCGGCTCGCTGGGCGACCGGATCGTCGAGACCCTGCCCGCCCGGGAAGACCGCAAGGACACCCTGAACGTCGGCGGGTTCGAGTTCGACGTGTCCACGCCCGAGGAGCTTCGGTAGGCCATGGGCAAAAGGGAAAAAAAGGAAAGGTGCCCGCCCCTGGCGCTGTGGCTCGTCACGTTCTCGGACCTGATGACGCTGCTGTTGACCTTTTTCGTGCTCCTGCTGACCATGGCCTCCATGGACAACGCCATCCTGACCACCGTGCAGCTGACCACGGCGGACCTCGGCCTGCTCGACAAGCGCGGGTCGGGCCGGGTCAACGCCAAGGCGCGGCTGGTGGTGGAGCTGATGGAAAAGCCCTGGGAGGTGCTGGACAAGGCGGACCGCATCAAGGACCTGCTCTTCCCGGACGACATCCTGCCCGAGGAGATCGACAAGTCCACCCTGAACGAAAACCTCGACGTGCTCGCCCGGCAGGACGGCGTGGCCCTGGTCTTCACCAACGACATTCTCTTTGCCGAGGGCGGCAGCCGCCTGTCGGAAACCGGAAAGTTCCTCATCGGCAGGCTGGCCCCCATGATGACCCAGACCGTGGCCCCCATCAACGTGGCCGGGCACACGGACGAGGGCGAGGGAGGGGAGGACATGTACGAACTTTCCGGGGACCGCGCCCTGGCCGTGCTCGCCTACCTGGTGGAGCGCGGCGTGCCCGACAAGCGGTTCACCCTGTCCGCCTACGGGGACCACTTCCCGGCGGTGGACGATCTGGGGCGGCCCGTGGCCGACGCGGCCAAGAACCGGCGGGTGGAGATACTGCTCAAGACCGCCAAGCCCATCGGAGGCTACCAGTAGCCCCGGCGGCAGTCTAAACTTTGTCTGGAAAATTGACTTGAATGGCGATATAGGCATAGCAACGTAAAAAAGAAAGGTGGCCGCCATGGCTGACGAAGAAATCACTCGGGAAGAAGGGAAGAAGAAAGGCGGATTGCTCAAGTGGATCATCATCGCCGTGGCGCTCGTCGCCCTCGGCGTTGGCGGGTACTTCGGGTATACCATGTTCTTCGCCTCGTCCGACGAGGACGTCGCGGGCGAAGCCGCTCCCCAGGACGGCGCGGGCGGCGAGGCACTGGAAGACCTCGAAGGCCAGCTGGTTCCGCTGCCCCTGTTCCTGGTCAACCTGGCCGACCCCCTGGGCCGACGCTACCTGAAGCTCGGCGTGGAGGTGGAGGTCCGCGACGAGGACGCCGCGGCGGACCTGGACAAGTACCAGGCCAAGGTCAAGGATGCCCTGCTTCTGCTCCTTTCGAGCAAGACCTACGACTCGCTCTCCACCATGAAGGCCAAGGTGGAACTGAAGCAGGAGATCGCGGACCGGCTCAACCAGATCATCGGCAACGGCGCGGTCCTCAGGGTCTACATCACGGAAATGGTGATTCAGTAGCACGCTTCTTGCAATTTCCGCTTGGGACCGTCCCGATTTTTGACGGCCCGCATGGTGAACACCTATTTTCGCGAGGTAAGCGACATGGCTGAAGATCAAGACAAACTTGCACAGGAATGGGCCGACGCCCTCCTGGAAGACGGCAACGGCGCAGCAAACGCCGGCGGCGCGGACCCGGACGATCCGCTCGGGTCGCTGGAGGACGTGGGCGACCCGTCCGAGGCGGGCAGCGCCGACATGGGCCAGGACGACGAGACCCTGGCCGACGAATGGGCCGCGGCCCTGGCCGAGACCGAACAGGACGAACTCAAGCACGAGAAGGAACAGGAGTTCCTGTCCACCCAGACCCACGACTACGACCTCGCGGACATGACCCCGGAGGCCAAGGCGGGCGGATCGGGCGGCAAGCGCGACCTGGACTTCATCCTGGACATCCCGCTGGAGGTCTCCGCCGAACTCGGCCGCACCAAGCTCTTGATCAACGAACTGCTCCAGCTCGGACAGGGATCGGTCGTCGAACTGAACAAGCTGGCGGGCGAGCCCCTGGAAATCTACGTCAACGGCAAGCTCGTCGCGCGCGGCGAGGCGGTCGTCATCAACGAAAAATTCGGCATCCGCCTGACGGATATCATCAGCCCCATCGAACGGGTGAAGCAACTTGGATAGCACCACGGCGGCGACCACGGGAGCTGCCGCCGCGCAGCTGCCCGCAGTGGACTCCGGCATGGCTGTCCTGACCACGGCGGGCTATCTGTTCCTGTTGCTCGGGGCCATCTTCCTGGCCTACTGGCTGCTCAAGCGGTTCGGCTTCTCCGGGACCATGTCCAGCGGCAAGAACGGGCCGAAGCTGGTCAGCCGGTTGATGCTCGGCAACCGCCAGTCCGTGGCCGTGGTCCGGTACCGGGACCGCGAGATGGTCCTCGGCGTGACCGCCGACCACATTTCCCTGCTCACCGAAGGACGGGCCCAAGAGGACGGGGAGGCCCCCCCTGTCCCGGCGGCCTCGTTCGCCTCTTTCCTGAAAAGGAGCGGAAACGATGCGGACCGGCGGTAGGCGATCCCCGGCGATCATCCTGCTCGTGTGCGCGGGCGTCCTGCTCCCGGCCCTGGCCTTTGCCCAGGGACCGACCATCCCCAAACTGACCATGGAGCTGGCCGCCGGGCAGGCGGACCCGCAGGAGGTCTCCACCCTGCTGGAGATCCTGTTCCTGCTGACCATCCTGTCCATGGCCCCGGCCATCATGCTGACCATGACCTCCTTCACCCGGATCATCATCGTCTTCCACTTCATCCGGCAGGCCATGGGCACCCAGCAGATGCCGCCCAACCAGATCATGGCCGGGCTGGCCATCTTCATGACCATGGTCATCATGTATCCGGTGGGCAAGGCCGTGAACGAGGAGGCCATCCAGCCCTACATGGAGGAGCACATCAATTTCGTCGAGGCCCTGGACCGCGCCCAGTCCCCCGTCCGCGAGTTCATGTTCAAGCATACCCGCGAAAAGGACCTGTCCATATTCTATTCCATCACCAAGGAACCGCGCCCGGAGACCAAGGAGGACGTGTCCACCATCCTGCTGGTGGCGGCCTACACCATCTCCGAGCTGAAGACCGGCTTCACCATCGGCTTTCTGATCTACATCCCGTTCCTCATCCTGGACATGGTGGTGGCCTCCATCCTGCTGGCCATGGGCATGATGATGCTGCCGCCGGTCATGATCTCGCTGCCGTTCAAGATTCTCCTGTTCATCCTCGTGGACGGCTGGAACCTGCTGGTGGGCTCGCTGGTCAACACGTTCCAGTGACCAGGCCCGGAAGCGTTACCCAGGGAGCATAGCGACCAATGACCCCCGAATTCGTTGTAGGCTTCGCCAGACAGTCCATCGAGATGACCCTGATCATCGCCCTGCCCATGCTCGGCATCGGCATGGTGGTCGGCATCTTCATCTCCGTGCTCCAGGCCGCCACCCAGATCCAGGAAATGACCCTGACCATGGTGCCCAAGATCATCGCCATCTTTCTGGCCCTGCTCCTGGCCTTCCCCTGGATCATGGACAAGATGACCGCCTACACCACCAACCTCTTCCTGAACCTGCCCAACTACATTCGCTAGGGCGTTCCCGCGCCCTTTTCCGCCTTTGCGCCCCCGCCCCGACGCTCTCTCGGCGAGGCGTTCGCCCATGGCCCCGCGCCCATGACAAGACGCGTCTTCACATGTAGAATCCCACCTATACGCTTGCCATATTTCTTTCACCAAGGTATGGTAAAATACATACATCTTTGCGGGGAAAAATGTTGCACAACCTGTCTCCATTCTTGAAGTTCATGCCTCAGGCCCTGGTGCTCGTCCTGATGCTGGGCACCCCGGCCTCGGCGTACACTCTCTTCCGTTCGCCGGGGCTTGCGCCGCCCGGCAAAACCACCCTGTCGCAGTGGCTCGACAGCCTCACGCCCACGGAGTCCCCCCTGGACATGCACGTCATGGAACCCCTGCCGGGGACCCTGGTCCCGGCCGACGCGGCCTCGCCCGTCATCCGCTGGCGGGACGACGCGGCCAAGCTGTGGCTGGTGACCATGACCGCGGGCAGCAGGACCGTGTGCCAAGGCCTCGTTGACAAGGATGCCTGGGCGCCCGGCGAGGAACTGTGGGCGGCCATCCACCAGGCAGCCGGGAACCACGCCGTCACCGTCCGCCTGGCGGGCGTCGCCCCGGACGGACGGCTCGTCAGCCGGGGCAGGACGTCCTTTGCCGTTTCCCCCGACCCCGCGGGCGCGAAAATCGGTTTTTTGCGGAAGCGCCTCCCCTTCCGCACCGCCCAGAAGAATCCCCACGACAGCCAAGTGGTCGTGGGCGACCCCGCCTCCTTCGGCCGTCCGCGCGTCGTGGTCGAGGACCAGCCCGTCTGCTTCAACTGTCACGCGTACTCCCTGAACGGGAAAACATACGGCATGGACATGGACTACAAGGGCGACAAGGGCGCATACGTCCTGGTGGACGTCAAGGAGCGGACGGTCCTGACGGACGACGACGTCATTTCCTGGAACGACTACAAGGCCCCAGGCCCGGCCAAGTATTCCATGGGGCTGTTCACCTGCCTTTCCCCGGACGGCCGGTTCGCCGCCTCCACGGTGGGCGAGTCGTCGGCCTTCATCATGCTCGACGACCTCTACTTTTCGCAGATGTTCTACCCGGCCACCGGGCAGATCGCCGTCCACGACCGGCAAACGGGCACCGTGGCCCCTCTGCCCGGCGCGGACGACGTGAACCTGGTCCAGACCAACCCGTCCTTCTCGCCGGACGGCTCCACCCTGGCCTTTGCCCGCGCCGAAGTCCGGCCCGAACTGGTCCGGGCCATCCACGACGGCGTGCTCCGCAGGGAATCCCCGGCCCAAAGCATTCTCGAAGCCAACGGGAAATACCCGTTCCGGTTCTCCCTGTACGCGGTGGACTTCAACGGCGGCAAGGGCGGCCGCGCCGTCCCCATCGCGGGTGCCTCGGACAACGGCCTGAGCAATTTCTTTCCCAAGTATTCGCCCGACGGCAAATGGCTCGTCTTCACCCAGTGCAAAACCGGCCTGGTGCTCCAGCCGGACAGCAAGCTGGTCATCGTCCCGGCCCGGGGCGGCGAGCCGCGCGTGCTCGCGGCCAACACCCCGCTCATGAACTCGTGGCACTCATGGTCCCCCAACTCCCGCTGGCTGGCCTTCGCGGCCAAGGGCAACTCGCCCTACACCGAGGTCTACCTCACCCATATCGATGAAAACGGACAGTCCAGCCCCGCGCTCAGGCTGTTCCGTTTCAGCCATCCCGAACTGGCGGCAATGGTGCCCGAGTTCGTTCCCGTCAACAGCGTTGACCAACATTCCATGGAACTCGCCGACCCCGAAGGGGCCGTGGGCAAATCCATGGCAACCGACGGAAGATAACTTTTACGAAGGAGAGATGTGATGTCCCGAACCACACAAAATTGGCTGTTCCCTGCCTGCGTGCTTGTGCTCGGCCTGCTGCTGGCGCCGACACTTGCAACGGCATATGGCGGGGGGGGCGGCGAGGGTGCCGGTTTCGACGCCATGATGGGCATAAAGGATGCCCCCGAACCATGGACTTCGACCGACCTTGAGGGTCTGTTCGAATCCACAACCCCCGAAGACAGGGCCCAGTTGGTCAGGGTTTTCACCGGCACAACCATCAGCAAGCGGGAGTTGATTTCCGTCCGCCAGATATTCCTGACACGCCGTTCGGAACAGCTCGCCCGGCGGGCTTCATTCATCGACTTTCTGACAAAGACCGTCGAAGCTCTCGACACTGCGGGACAATGGGCCCAGACCGGGCTTACCTTTGTGCCCGGAGTCGGCTGGGTGACGTCCGCGGGCCTCAGCGCGGCCCGGGCCGGCGCCGATGCCTACAAGGGAGGCAAGTCCGGGACCGAGATCGTCCAGGACATGGTCGTCAACGGTGCCGCTTCGGCCGTCGTGGGAAAGTTCTCGCCCCTCAACGCGGATAAATCCTTCAGTACGGCAAGGGCGGGCATCAATTTGGCGCGCGGCACCACCAGCACGGCGATACGGAATCGCGCGGCCAAGGTTGCGGTCAAGGGCTTGGGCCGCTTTACCGGGAAAAAGCTCTCGGAATCCTATACCGAAAAGGGCATCTCCGCGGCCCTGGGGGAAGTGTCCAACTTCATGGGAGCCCAGAACAACGCGACGCCCCCGAGCTACAACCCGACCCCCGGCTACACATTCGATCCCAACATGTCCGCCCCCGCGACACCTGTTTCGGGTTCAACCGTCGATATCTTCTAGGCCGGGAATGGTTACACCCAAACAAAAGGCAAACATATGCGTAAATATATTCTCAGCATCCCGTTGATGGCCCTCCTCCTGATGGTGGCCTCCTGCAAGATGGCCACTCTCACGGGGACCTCCGAGCCGCCGCCGCCCAAGCAGGTACCCGCCCCGGAGGTGATCAGCGTTCCGCAACACCAGTCCCCCGACGACATCAAACTCGTCACGGCGGCCCTGATGGAGGCGTTGCGCGGCGGCGCCGTGCCCGTCGAGAACGTCACCTTCGACCCGGCGGGGCAACATTCCGTGAACGAGACTGGTTTCTTCTATGAAGAATTCGACGCCTACAACGTGTCCGTCACAGGTTACGAGGTCAGCCAGATCAGGGAAGGCGCGGCCCAGGCGCTGCTCGAAGGCGTCATCCTGTTCAAGGACGTCCTCAACCGGCGGGCGGCCGTCTATTATGCCGCCCAATACACGGTGACCCAAACCCGAGTGACCATCACCAAGTCGGTGATCCGGGGCATCCCCTCGGACTTCCCCAGGGTCGAGACCTTCTTTGTCCCGGAAAAGAAACTCCGGGGGGTGACCGCCCCGCTGACCTCCTTTGCCGACTACTACCTCTTCGCCATCGAGAACGCCGAACCCATGCATTACAATGAAGGGGAAAGCAAAACCGGCATCAAAGACAAGTACGTAGTCATGGCCTTCTGCAAGGACCGCCTTTTCGACGAGTCCTCCCTGACCATGACCGTGACCGACAAGGCGCTCGGGGCGGGCAAGAAGCTGGGCGAGGCCATTTCACTCAACGACTCCGGCTGGCGGATTCTCATGGCCGGCGGCGAATTCGCGCCCGGCTCCTCCAGGAACAAGTTCTTCGTCACCGTCAGCTACAAGCAGGAAGCCGCCTCCCACCTCCCCCACGTGGTGGTCGGCGACTACAGAAACGTCAAGAGCAAGCATGTGGAAGCCGCTCCGGCCGCAGCGCAACCCGCGTCCGGTCCGGCTCCGGCCCTTGCGCCGCCGCCTCCGGGCTCGGCCCCGGCCCCCGCACCGGCACCCGCACCGGCCCTTGCGCCGACTCCCGGAAAGGAAGGACCGCTGGCGCTCGGCCAGGCATTCCTGAACCCGGTTTTCCCGGAAGACGTGGAAGTCATCCAAGCCCGTCTCAAGGCGCTCGGCCTGTATACCGGAAAGATCGACCGCGACTTTGGACCGCTGACAAAAAGGGCCTTGGACCGCTTCAACGTGAAGCACGGTTTCCCCAAAGGACAATGGGGCCTGGACGTGCAAAAGGCACTGTTCAAGGGCACAGGTCTGTAAACTCATTTCCCCGCGCCGACATCGCCGGCGCGGGGTTTTTTTTGCGAAGGATCATCACATGGAATACTTGCGTGCGTTTATTCTATGGACCGGTTTGGCGATCACTTCCTTCTCCGCCTGCCTCCTGCTGCCCGCCATGGTCCAGGCTTACGGCGGAGACAGCGGCAGTGACGGCCTCGGCGGAGACTACGCCACAAGCGGCCCTTCGATCCCGTACGCCCCCGGCATCGAGGGCATGCCCGTCATCGACCCCCGCTACGACTCGTTCAGCGGCTCCCCCGACCGAAACAACAAGGAAACCCCGGCTCGGCAGGACTGGAAACAAAAGGCCCTCGTAACCCTGAGCAAGTACCTCAAGAACAAAGCTCAGGACTACATCGACAAGAAACTCGGCTTCCCGCCCATCCTGCCACCGCCGCTCCAGGCCATCAAAGAGGCTTACGACGGCATTACGTCCGGCGTGGAGATCACCAAGGATGTGCTCGACACCCTGGAAACGGCCCGGAAGCAGCTCCGCGACCCGTACACCAAGGCCGCGGGAGGCACCCTCGGCTCGAACCTGTCCGGCATCGGCCCGGACGGGACGCCCAGCGGCTCCCCCGGCTATACGAACCCCAATTCACCCGGTTTTGAAAACGTGGGCGGCGGCGGTCCCCAGAAACTCCACGACTCCAACTTCCTCATGTAGCGAGGCAAACACCATGCGATACCTGCTCCACCTCACTCTTCTCGTCTTCGTCCTGGGAACGTCACTCCCGGCCATGGCGCAGAAAACCGCCAAGTGGCCCCCGGACGCCGTGGACGTTTCCTACACCCTGGCCGCCGAGCTGACCGGACAGCGCGGCCTTTCCACCATCACCTTCGCCCCGGGCGTCAGGGACTACCTGGCCGCGGGCAGCGGCGGTGAATACAACGCCTTCACCAAAAGCCGCGTGGCCCCCCTATTCTACGGCAACAGCGGTCCGGGCAACGCCTACAACGCCGAAGTGGGCGGCTCGCTCCACCTGTACGACACATACAACCGCCTCGTGTCCATGCAGTACATGGCGCAGTACGCGGTCAACGGCAAGCGGATCAACGTCACCCAGGCCCTGGCGGTGATGAGCTCCCCCACCGGCCTCTCCCTGGAGACCTACATGGTGCCGGAAGAGGACTTCAAAAACGGGCTGCCCGCAAGCCGACGCCGCGACTGGGCCTCGGTGTACACCTTCGCCAAGAGCCATGCCTACACCTCCGCCGCGCCCGACAAAATGGAACGCGTCTACCTGGTTCTGTCCTTCGTCATGAACCGTCTCCCGGCGGACGCCCGGTTCGAGGTCGTGGCCAGCACCCGGAAAAAGGCCAGGCGCACTCTGGACAACCTCGCCAAGGACAAGGAGGCCTACCTCGACTACAACGGCTGGCGCGTCCACATGTTCGCGGCCCAGTTCAACCCCGAAAGTCTGCGCCAGCGGTTCTACTGCAATTATTACTATACCCCCGGCGAGGGCGTCCCCGAGGCCGCGCGGAACCGCACCCTCGTGGCCAGCTTCTCGTCCAAGCCCTCAGGCACGCCCGAAGCTCCCGCAGCCCAGGCCCGGGAACAGATTCAGGCGTCCCCGGCCGCCCCGGCGGCCATTCCCCCGCCGCCCGGCCCGGCCCCGTCGCAGACGTACGCGCCCGCAACGGTTGCCCCCCCGTCAGGCGGCCAGGGGCCGTTTGAACGCGGCACCTCGTTCCTCAATCCCATCTTCGCCGAAGACGCGGCCATCATCCAGACGCGGCTCAAGGAACTCGGCTGCTACACCGGCCCCATCGACAGTTCCTTCGGCCCCATGACCAGGCAGGCGCTCGACAGCTTCGCGGCCCAAAACGGCCTGCCCCGCGGCCAGTGGAGCCTCAAGCTGCAAAAGATCCTGTTCAGGGGCAGCGGGCGATAGAACGCACCGCGCGCGACACCGGGGCGGCCCTGCGGGACCGCCCCTTTTCGTGATGACATCCGGGGGGAAAAGCCGTACGTTCGTCGTACGGTGGCACCGCCGCCCTGAACGCAACCATCACGAGTGATCATGAACAAGACCACGATTAAAGAACTCGACGGCTCCCGGCTCCGTGCCAGGCTCGACCCGAATAGAATCCCCTTTGAAACCAGCGCCGACATCCCGGCCAAGAACGTCTACCGCAAGCTCCAGCCCCGCGCCATCCAGGCCCTGTCCATGGCGCTCGAGATCAAGGGCAACGAGCACAACATATTCGTGGCGGGCGAACCGAACATGGGCCGCACCTATTTCGTCAGGTCCTTCCTCGAACCGTCGGCGGCCAAGGCGCAGCCGCCCAGCGACTGGGTCTACCTCTACAATTTCGAGGACAGGGACCGGCCCATCGCCGTGTCCATGGCCGCAGGCCGTGGGCGCAAGCTCAAGACCGACCAGCAGAAGGCCATGGCCCAGGTCCGCCAGGAGATACCCGCCCGCTTCGAGAAGGACACCTTCCAGAAAAAGCACGAGGCCATGGTCAAGAAGTTCAACGCCAAGCGGGAAACGCTGTTCGCCAAGATGGACGCCACCGCCGAAAAGGAAAGCTTCTCCCTGAGCCTCGACGAGGACGGCGTGCTCACCCTGTCGCCCATCATCGACGGCGAGGTGGTCTCGGACAAGGATTTCGACAAGCTCAAGCCCGCGGTCCGCAAGAAGCTCAAGGCCAAGGGCGAGGAACTGCTGGCCGGGGTCAGCTCCATCCTGCGCCAGATCAACCAGAACGAAATGGACATGCGCGACTCCGAGTCCGTCCTGCACCGCGAGATGGCCCAGGCGGTCATGGAGGACTGCTTCACCCCGGTGAAGGACAGGTTCAAGGACATCGAGGGGCTGGCCGAATATTTCGACGCGCTGGCCAACGAGGTGGTGGAGAACGTGGACCAGTTCATGCCGCGCGACACCGCCATGGCCGGGCTTCTCCCGGAATCCATGCAGTCCGGCGAGGACTTCTTCACCCGGTTCGAGGTCAACCTGTTCGTGGACCACGGCAAGACCAAGGGCGCGCCCGTGGTCACCGAGGACCACCCCACGCCCTTCAACCTGCTCGGCTCCATCGAACGCGAGGCCGAGATGGGCGCGCTGTACACGGACTTCACCCTGATAAAGGCGGGGTCCCTGCACGTGGCCAACGGCGGGTTCCTGATCGTCAACATGGAGGACCTGCTCACCCATCCCAGCTCCTGGGAGGGGCTGCTCCGCGCCCTGCGGACCGGCCAGTCCCGCATCGAGGACCCGGTGGACCCGGAACAGGTCCGCGCCCGCACCATCCAGCCAGCGCCCATCCCCCTGGACATCAAGGTGGTGCTCATCGGCACGGACGAGAACTACGAAATCCTGCTCTACAACGACGACCGTTTCGCCAAGTTCTTCAAGCTCAAGGCGCACCTGCAGCATGCGGCCCCGCGCGACGCGGCCCACATCAAGAGCTTCATCTCCATCATCGGCCAGACCGCGCGCGAGTCCGACGTCATGCCGCTGACCCGCGAGGCCATGGCCGGGCTGGTGGACTTCTCCTCCCGGCTGGCCGAGGACCAGAAGCGGCTGTCGCTCTTCATCCCGCTCATCCGCGAACGCATGATCGAGGCCACGGCCCTGGCCCGCATGGCCGGAAAGAAGCGGGTGGACCTGGCCGCGCTCAACGAAGCCGTGGCCGCCAAGGACTACCGGGCCAACCTGTATGAAGAGGAGTTCATGGCCGACTACGACCGCCAGGTGATCAAGGTGGCCACCGACGGCCACGCCACCGGGCTGTGCAACGGCCTGTCCGTGACCCTGTTCGGCAACTACGAGTTCGGCCTGCCGCACCAGATTTCCTGCACCGTGGGCGTGGGCCACGGCGGCATCCTCGACCTGGAGCGCGAGGCCCAGCTGGGCGGCCCCATCCACACCAAGGGCATGATGATCATCAAGTCCTACCTGGTGCGGCTGTTCGCCCAGGACAAGCCCATCGTGTTCACCGGGTCGCTGTGCTTCGAGCAGTCGTACGCGGGCATCGAGGGCGACTCGGCCTCGGGCGCGGAGCTGGCCTCGCTCCTGTCCGCCCTGTCCGGCGCGCCCACCAACCTGTCCTACGCCTTCACCGGCGCGGTCTCGCAGTCCGGCGCGGTCATGGCCGTGGGCGGCGTGAACCGCAAGATCGAAGGCTTCTTCGAGGTCTGCCGCCGCCGCAAGCTGACCGGCCGCCAGGGCGTGATCCTGCCCGCGGACAACGTGGTCAACCTGATGCTCAAGGACGAGGTGGTCCAGGCCGTGGACGAGGGCAAGTTCCACATCTTCCCGGTCAAGACCATCGAGGAGGCCATGCTCATCCTGACCGGCCTCAAATGCGGCAAGCGCGGCAAAAACGGCCAGTACCCGCTTGGTTCCCTCTACCGCCGCGTGGACGACCGCCTGGCCGAGCTGACCAGGCTGGCCGTGCCGGGGGACGGCCAAAAGTAACCTCCCCGGCCGATCCGCTCCGCCCGTTGACGCCGCCGGGGCCGGACGCTACTGTCGTGCCAACCTTGCGGAGAGAAACACCATGCACTTCATAGCCTTCGGCGACGTCCACGAATCCATCGGCCCGATCCCGGACATACCCGGTCTGGCCGAGGCCGGGGGCGTCATCATAACCGGCGACATCACCAACCGGGGCGGCTTTGCGGCCGTGGACCGCGTCTACCGGGCCGTGGCCGCCGTGAACCCGCGCATCCTCGCCCAGCCCGGCAACATGGATACCGAAACCGTACAGACCTACCTGGCGGAACGGGACGCGGACATCCACCTCAAGGCGCGCGAGCTGGCGCCCGGCCTGGGACTCATGGGCGTCGGCCTGTCCACCCCCACTCCCTTCGGCACTCCGAGCGAGGTGCCCGAGGCAACACTCGTCCGCTGGCTCGACGAGACCCACCGGCTGGCCGAGCCGTTCGACCACCTCATCTGCGCCATCCACGAGCCGCCCGCAAACACCGCCCTGGACAGGCTCGGCAACGGCCGGCACGTGGGCAGCCCCGGCGTGCGCGCCTTCATCGAGCGCGGCCGGCCCGCCCTGGTCGTCACCGGCCACATCCACGAGGCCACGGGCACGGACCGGGTCGGCGACACCCCGGTCGTCAACCCCGGCATGCTCGCGGGCGGCGGATACGTCCGCATCGACTACGACGGGCAAACCGTGACCGCCGAACTCAAGGGACTGTGATGAGCGCCATCGGATTCATCTGGGTGGGCAAGCTCAAGGAGCCGTTTTCCCGCGACGGCTGCGCCCACTACTGGAAAAAGCTCTCCCGCTTCTTTCGGCTCGACGAAACCATGGTCAAGGACGCGCCCGGCAAGCTGCCGCCCCCGGACAAGGTCAGGAAGGAGGGCGAGGCCATCCTCGCCAAGATCAAGCCCGGCGACATCGTCGTCACCCTGGACGAGTTCGGCGACCGGCTGACCTCGCGCCAACTGGCCAAGCGGCTCAGGCAATGGACCGACGCGCCCAACCAGCGGCCCGTGTTCGTCATCGGCGGCCCCTTCGGCCTGGCCGACGAGGTCAAGGCCGTTGCCCGCCACTCCATCCGCCTGAGCGACATGACCCTGCCCCATGAACTCGCCCGGCTGCTGCTTCTGGAACAGCTCTACCGGGCCGGGACCATTCATAAAAACATGCCCTACCACCACGACTAAGGGAGAACCCCATGCTCGACATCGACTACCTGGAACGCGTGGCCCACTACTTCGAATCCGGCGACTGCAAGTTCGAATTCGAAAACGGCGAAGAGGAACGGCGGCTACTCATCATCGACTTCCTCGAACACCTCATGGACCTCGGCGAAATGGCCGACGAGCTGGCCACCAAGCTCATCTTCAAGGACGCCTATGCCTCCCTCACCACCGAAGAGGGCGCAGCCTCGGCAGAAGCCGCCGTGGCCGAGGAAAAAGGCAAAAAACAGTAGGGGATGGGATGCCTCCGGCGGCCGAGGGAAGGGGAGGAAACAACCCTTTCCAAAGGGTTTTTCCTCCCCTTCCCCCGGACCCCCATCCCCTCCTTTTCCTAAACTTTTCCTATGTGGCCTCAGGTCAAGGCAATCTGTAATATCCTTTTC
>JACCQI010000045.1 GCA_015709315.1 Desulfovibrionaceae bacterium | reverse complement strand
AGGATGGTTTAAGAATTGTGGGTATGAGTTATTTCAATCGTGAAATGCTCTAGCTTCCGCATCAAAACACTTGTCTCTTACGCGGACAAACGACGCCGTGAGGCTTTCGAGAGCGGGTCAGATGTGCATTTTTCGAGGTGGGCTTTCACCGCAACGTACAACACGTACGTGAGGATGAAAGCGCTCCTCGGAAAATGTGCAGATGGCCCGCTCTCGGAAGCCGACGCGCTACTGCGCGGCCGGGAGCGTAAATATGAAGGTGGAGCCCTTCCCAACCTCGGACTCGACCCAGATGCGGCCGCCGTAGTGCTCGACGATCTCGCGGCAGATGGTCAGGCCCAGGCCGGTGCCCTTGGGCTTGTCCACCATGGTGTCCTCGGCCACGGTCTGGTGGAACTTCTCGAATATCTGGGACTGGTCCTCGGGGTGGATGCCGGTGCCGGTGTCCACCACCTCCACGCGGATCTGGCCGAAGCGGGGAAAGGCGCGCAGGGTGACGGACCCCTTGTCCGTGAACTTGACCGCGTTGTTGAGCAGGTTGATAAGCACCTGCTGCATGCGGTCCTTGTCGGCCACGATGGTCGGCAGGTCGGGCGCTATCTCGGACACGAGCGCCACGTCGGTCTGGGCGAACATGCCGGAAACCGAGCTGGCCGCCACCTCGATGACCCCGTTCATGTCCAGCAGTTCGTCGCGCCAGCCCATGCGGCCGGACTCGATCTTGTTCAGGTCGAGCACGTCGTTGATGAGCCGCGTCAGCCGCTCGCCCTCATGGCTGATGATGCCCAGGTTCGCCTGGATGCGCGCGCCCTTCCGCACCAGGCGCTCGTCGCCGTCGGCCAGGGGGAAGAAATTCCTGCCGAACTCCTTGGAAAGCAGCTTGGCAAAGCCGAGGATGGAGGTCAGCGGCGTGCGGAGTTCGTGGGAGACCGAGGACAGAAACGCGGACTTCATCTCGTCCAGCTCGCGTAGCCGCTGGTTGGCCTCTTCCAGCTCGCGGGCCTTGTTGACCAGGTCCTCGGTGCGCTCGCGCACCAACTGCTCCAGGTGGCGGTTGAGGTCGGTCAGGTCCTGCTCGGCCTTCTTGCGGTCCGAGATGTCCTCCAGGATCCCTTCCACGAAAATGAAGTTGCCGTCCTCGTCGTAGATGGCGCGGGCGTTGAGCGAGGCCCAGATGGTCATGCCGTCCCGGCGGTAGTACTCGGCCTCGAACCGCTTCACCTCGCCCTCCCTGTGAACCTTTTCGTAGAAGCCGAGCATGTGGTCCGGGTTGACCATGATCCGGGAGTTGAGCGAACGCACGTTGGACAAAAACTCGTCCAGGGAGTCGTAGCCGAAGATGCGGGCCATGGCCGGGTTGGCGCGCCTGAGCACCCCGTCGGGCGTGGCCTGGAAAATGCCCTCGATGGCGTTCTCGAAGATGCCGCGATACTTTTCCTCGGCTTCCTGGAGGGTCTTGTTCATGGCCTGGAGCTTGTTCTCGCGGCCCTCGATTTCGATGGACATGCGCCTGAACCGTTTGGCGATCTCCAACAGCTCGGCGTGGTAGACCTCGCCGAAGTCGTAGGAAAAATCGCCCTTGGCCACCCGGGCGATGCCCGACTGCAGGACCATGAGCGGCTTGTTCAGAAAAACCCGCAGCAGCAGGCCGGTGAGGGCCAGGATGACGGAGAGGGCCACGACGATGATGATGATGGAGACCAGGATCTGCTCGTCCAGACGCTTCTTTTCCCGGACCAGGGAGAAGTCGATCTCGGCCCTGCCGATGGTGCGGCCCTCGAACACGATGGAGCGTATCTTGGAAAAATCGGCCTGGGTGCCGGAAAACTTCTCGTGGGCGAAGACGACCTCGTTGCGCGACCCGTAGATGCGGATGCCCTGAACCATGTCGTCGTGGGTGTAGACCGAGCCGATGAGCCGGGCGTTGTCGTAGTCCAGGTTCCAGATGGGCACGGCCAGGATCTCGGCCACCGAGGTGATGGTGTCCTCGGCCTTTTCCTCGGCGGATTCCCGCATCTCCTGGCGCTGCTGCCAATAGATGTACCCGCCCATGGCCGTGGCGATTATCATGACGATGATCACCAGGCTGAACGTCAGGTCCCGCGAAATGGACCGGCTGGTCAGCAGGGGGCGGCTTTTCTTGATTTTGGCTTCGCTCATCTATGCTTCCGGGAAGGCGGGAGGGAGGGGCCCTCCGACGGCTTTCTCAGTCAGCCTTTAGCACTACACAAACACCGGCAATCTGTCATCTTTATTATACCGTTCACGGGAATCCCCCCCCTTCCGGGCCGTTCGCGCTTGCCATGTCGGCCGCCCTCCCTTATCAATCGGCGAAAGCCATGAAGAAGTTACTGCCCCTCCTCGTTCTCGCGGCCTGCCTGTGGCCCGTCACGGCTCCGGCCCATCCCCACGTCTACGTGGATGCATCCCTGACCTTCGCGCTCGACGACGCGGGGCTGCGGGAAGTCCGCGAGACATGGCTCTTCGACGACATCTTCAGCCGGGCCATTATGGCCGATCTCGGCCTGACCCCGGAAACGCTCTCCTCGCCCGAAGCCCAGAAAACAATCCACGACGGGGCGTTTGCCTACCTGAAAAACTACGGCTGGTTCACCTTTGTCGAAAACGGGGGCGAGCGTGTCCCGGTCACCGAGACGCGCGATTTCCGGGCCTCGCTCTCGGGCAACCGGCTGGTCTACGAATTCAGCGTGCCCCTCGGCCTGCCCCTGGCGGACATCCGCGATTTCCGGCTGGGGGTCTTTGATCCCGAATACTACACGGACATCGTGCTGGCGGACGGGGGCGTGTCCTTTGAAATAGACGGCATGGTCCGGGTCGGCCACACCATCCTGCCCGGCAAGGACCAGACCTACTGGCAGTTCATCGTGCCCGACATGATCCACCTGTCCGTTTCCGGCGCGGCGGGTCCCGCCCCCGAACCGGCGGCGGACGGCCTGCGGGAAGCGGCCCGGCCCGGCCTGCCCGAGCGGGTCATGACCGCCGTGCGCGGCCTGCAAAGGGAACTCACCCGGCGCCTCGACGAGTTCGGCCTGCGCCTCAAGGACGACCCGTTCGGCCCGGCCCTGTGGCTGTTCCTGGGACTGTCCTTTGTCTACGGCGTGGTCCACGCCGTGGGTCCCGGACACGGCAAGGCCGTGGTCTGCTCGTACTTCCTGGCCAATCCCGGCTCCCTGGCCGCCGGGGCGCTCATGGGCAACGCCATCACCTTTGTCCACATGGGGTCCGCCGCCGTGGCCGTGGGTGCGGCCTATCTGATTTTTTCCACGGGCATGGGCGGCTTTGCCGAGGCCAGCCGGGCCATCCAGCCCGCCAGCTACGGGCTGCTCGCCCTCATGGGCGCATACCTGGCCGTCAAGGCCGTGCGCGACATCCGCCGGGGCGGCCTGCTTTCGGCCTCCTCCCGCGGCCACGCGCACGAGGACGAACCCACGGACCTCCGGTCCATGCTCCTGGTCTCCTTTGTCACCGGCCTGATCCCCTGCCCCGGCGCGGCGGTCATCCTGGCCTTCGCCATCGGGCTGAACATCTTCTGGATCGGCGTTGCGGCGCTTGTCTGCATGGCGCTGGGCATGGGGGTGACCACCACCCTGTTCGCCTGGTTCGCGGTCACGGCGCGGTCCGTGACCCTCACCCTCTCCGGGGGCAACGCGGCGCTCTTCAACCGGGTCTACGCCGGACTCTCCATCAGCGGCGCGGCCGCCATCGCCCTGTTCGGGGGCGCGCTCTTCTTCGGCTCCATAAGCGGATAGGTTGCCGGACGGCGAATAACGAAGCGCGGTTCGTACGGAATGCGCCTGTTTCGCCCCGTCCCCGCCCTGGCGGCCGAAGGTTCTCTCTTTCAAAGCTTCTTGCTTTAACACAAAACCATTGACACTGTTTTTATCTATTTGATAAAAAGATACCTATTGTTTTTCATAATTGAAAAATCGAGGTCCAATCTCCATGAAAAACACGCTGGATTCCCAGGACAAACGGCTGGTGGCCGAACTGACCCGCGACGGCCAGTTGTCGCCGGGCCGGGTCGGCCAGGCCATGGGCGTGACCGCGCCCACCGTCCGTTCGCGCATGAAGAACATGATGACCCGTGGCGCGCTCAAGGTGGCCGGGCTGGTCAATCCCATGAAGGCCAGGAGCCTGACCGTGGCCCTGGTGGGCGTGTCGCTCGCCAGCCACGAGCAGCTCGGCGAAAAGCTGGACCAGATCGGGGGCCTGCCGCGCGTCAACTGGTGCGCCGTGGTCACGGGGCGCTACGACATCATCGTGGAGATCGTGTGTACGGACGGGACCACCGACCTGTACGACTTCCTGGACAAGGACCTGACCACCGTGGGCGGCATCACGGCCTCGGAATCGTTCGTCGTCATGAAATCCCGGCGCAAGTGGCTGCTTCTGCCCGACGCCGTGATCGACCAGTTCACCACATAACCAACCGCCCGAGCGGCGGGGCATTCGCACGAGGAGAGAGAACATGATCATCGGTATCCCCAAGGAAATCAAAACACTGGAGAACCGCGTCGCCATGACGCCCGGCGCGGTCGAATCCCTGGTCCGCTACGGCAACGAAGTGCTGGTCGAGACCGGGGCCGGTCAGGGCAGCGGCCTGTCCGACGAGGAATACGCCGCGGCCGGGGCCAGGCTGGTGTCCGCCGCCGACGCCTGGGGCGCGGAGATGGTCATCAAGGTCAAGGAGCCGCTCGAATCCGAGTACCCGTACCTGCGCAAGGACATGCTCCTGTTCACCTACCTCCACCTGGCCGCCGCCGAATCCCTGACCCATGCCCTGCTGGACGCGGGCACCACCTCCATCGCCTACGAGACCGTCAAGTCCGCCGACGGCACCCTGCCCCTGCTCACCCCCATGAGCGAGGTCGCGGGCCGCATGGCCACCCAGGTGGGCGCGCACTACCTGGAGAAGACCCAGGGCGGCCAGGGAATCCTGCTGGGCGGCGTGCCCGGCGTGTACCCGGCCGAAGTGCTGGTCCTCGGCGGCGGCGTGGTCGGCACCAACGCGGCCCGCATCGCCATGGGCATGGGCGCGCGCGTGACCATCCTCGACCTTTCCCACCAGCGGCTGCAATACCTGGACGAGCTGTTCCAGGGCCGCATCACCACCATGATGTCCACCGAGCCGAACATCCGCCAGATGGTCCAGCGGGCCGACCTGGTCATCGGCGCGGTCCTGCTGCCCGGCGCCAAGGCCCCGAACCTCATCACCCGCGACATGCTGCCGCTGATGAAGAAGGGCTCGGTCATCGTGGACGTGGCCGTGGACCAGGGCGGCTGCATCGAGACCACCCACGCCACCACCCACGACGACCCGACCTACGAGGTCGAGGGCGTGGTCCACTACGGCGTGGCCAACATGCCCGGCGCGGTGCCCCGCACCTCCACCTTCGCCCTGGTCAACCAGACCGCTCCCTACGCCCTGCGCCTGGCCGCCAAGGGCCTTGACGCCCTCAAGGACGATCCGGGCCTGGCGCTCGGCCTGAACACCTGGGACGGCAAGCTCACCTGCCCGGCCGTGGGCGAAGCCTTCGGCATGGAGAGCCTCACCCCCGAAGAGGCCCTGGCACGGATGTAGCGTCGGCTTTCCATGGCGACCAAAGGCCCCGGTCATCCGACCGGGGCCTTTTCATTACTCTCCAACAAACCGCTCCATAAGCCGCCCGCCCCACGACCACCCCTCGCCGAAGGCGACCCAAAAAGTTTGGAAAAAGGAGGGGATGGGCGGCCGGGGGCTCCCTATTTCGACAGATAGAGCTTCTGGCCGGGCCGGATGGTGGACTTGGTGGTCAGCTTGTTCAGGCGGCACAGGTGCCACAGACTCATGTTGTGCCGCCGGGCGATGGCGGTCAGGGAATCGCCGCGCTTGACCACGTAGGTGGCGGGCTGGAACTGCTTGCGGTAGGCGGCCACGAGCGGGTGGTACTTGTCGGAAAAATTCTCGGCCGCGCCTTCGGGCAGGAAGATCACGTGCTCGCCCTTGGGCACGGTGTCGCCGAGCAGTTGCGGATTCAGGTCGCGGATGGTCTTGTAGTAGGTGGAGGCCGCCTTGGCCACGAGGGTCACGGGCGTGGGGTACTGGGCCTTGAGCCGGATGCGGTCGAACCGCACGGGTGGGTAGTAGTCCTCGGGGTGCAGGTCGAAGCCGTACCGGGCCGGGTCGGCCATGATCAGCTTGGCCGCGATGGCCCGGAGCACGTAGCGCTGGGTCTCCATGGGCAGGTGCAGCCGGTAGTAGTCCTTGACCTCCTGCTTGGCCACGGCCTTTTCCAGGCCGTTTTCCCCCATGTTGTAGGCGGCGCAGGCCATGGTCCAGGAGTCGAACTGGTCGCGCAGGTCGCGCAGGTAGCGAACCGCGGCCCTGGTGGAGAGGTGGAAGTTGCGCCGCTCGTCCACGGCCCGGTCCACGCCCAGCCCGTACTTGCGGGCCGTGGAGGCGATGAACTGCCAGACCCCGCGCGCGCCCCGGTGGGACCCGGCGCGGGGCTTGAGCGCGGACTCGATGACCGCCACGTACTTGAGGTCGTCGGGCATGTCCGCGCCCTTGAGCACGGTCTCGATGTGCGGGAAGTAACGGCCCGAACGCTTGAGCCAGAGAATGGCCTGGGCGCGGTCCCAGAGCATGAGCAGCAGTTCCTTTTCCAGTCGCTCGCGCACCTCGGGCAGGTGCAGGGGCACGTATTCGCCGCAGAAGTCCAGCGGCCCCTTGATGCGGATGGCGGATTCGAGCGACGGAAAGCTGGCCTCGCGCATGGGCTCGCGCATGACCGGCCCCTGCGCCGAGGCGCAGGCCGTCCACAGAAGAAAAAGGACCACCGCCGGCAGCGGGACGCGGCAAAGCCTGTCAGGCACGAAAAGACTCCATGACGCCCGCGGCCGGGCATCCGGCGCGGGCCTTGCGGCTAGAGTTTGGACTTCAGCACGATGTCCGTGATGGGACCGCGCGAGCGGTCGCCCTTGAGGACCATGTGTGCATAGTTCTTGTACCCCTTGAGCTTGCGGACTGTCCAGTTGAGTCCGTTGTTCGACTCGTTGAGATACGGATTGTCCACCTGCCGGGTGTCGCCCAGGCAGATGCACTTGACGCCCTCGCCCATGCGGGTCAGCAGCGCCCGAGTCTCGCCCCGCGACAGGTTCTGCATCTCGTCCACGATGACCACCGCGTTCTCGATGTTCATGCCGCGCAGGAAGGCCACGGGCTGGACCTCGAACTTCTTGGGGTTGAACTTGAACTGGTCGGACTGCGGGTCGAGCCAGATGCGGTTGCAGGGCCGGATGTCGTGCAGCTTGATGAGCAGGTCCTGCACGTACTTGATGTACGGCAGCATCTTCTCCTCGATGTCGCCGGGCAGGTAGCCCATCTTGGCCCCGATCTCCACCACGGGCTTGACCAGGTAGATCTTGCGGTGGGGGTTGTCCTTGCGCTCCAGCATCAGGTACAGGGCGGCGGCCAGGGACAGGAAGGTCTTGCCGTAGCCCGCCTCGGACTGGATGGACACCAGGTCGATGCCGTCCGTGAGCATCAGTTCGAGCGCCAGGTTCTGGTAGACGCTGCGCGGCTTCACGCCCCAAATCTCATGGGTGTAGCCGATCTCCTTGATTCCGTCCGGGCCATAAAACACCGGGGTGCCCGCCTCCCACCTGAAGCTGTTGCGGACCGGCTCCTCGCCGTCCTCCACGAACCCGGTGTAGCGCTGGGACTCGGACCGAAACGGGTCGGAATCGCGGTACTCCTCGCTGGGGATGCCATAGCACTTGGCCTTGATCTGAAGGATGCGGTCGTTGGTGATCAGCACCGGGTCCTCCGGCCCCACATGCAGGATCTCCTTGAGGATACGGTCGTCCAGGACCGGATCGGTCAATTCCGAGGCGAAATCGGGCGGGAAGATATTGACTTCGTCGTCAAAGAGGATGGCCTGAACGGCCTGGGAAACGATGTGCCCGATGCGCGGGTCTTTCTTCAACCCGTCCAGCTCGGCCAGGACGGTGTACGGTATGTATATCTGGTTTTCCGCCCCGTTTCTCAGAGCGGCGATGCATTTGGGATTTTCAATGAGGACGTTGGTGTCGAGGACGAAATGCTTCTGGGCCATAATCCCCCGTCCGGCGTTATATATTGATTACCCGGGCTTCCGACGGCAAACAACCCGCAACCGGGAATCAGAAAATCAATTTCATCGGCGCCTCCATGCTGGTTTTAGTCCGACGATCAAACCATGACCAGTTTTCAAGAAAATGTCTAGAGACAAAATACGGCACCCGGGCCGGGAAATCATGGCGGACGAGTGACGAAATGTGGCGCGGACGTGACCGGTTCCCGGCGGCCCGTCCGTGGGTGAGAACCGGGCTACAGGCCGATCCGCCGGACAATGCCGCCGGAGGGGTCGCGCCCCTTGAGCGCGCGGAAAAAGGCGGATTCCTGACCAATCTTGGCGGCCAGCTCGCGGGAGAGCCGCAATTCATCCAAGCCGGATTCGAGCCGGTAGGAGGCGAGATCGGCCAGGGCTATCTCCAGGGCGAGCCGCCAGTCGTTCCGCTCGTGCAGGGTCAGGATGGACAGGTAGCCCACGCGGGTCTGGTCCGTGCCGGGCACGGGCCTGAGCACCGCGTCCAGCCTGCGGAGCGTGGGCAGGTCCTCGGGCGTTTCCTCCAGGACCATGAGCAGGCAGTCCATGGCCGTGGCGGGCAAATGCCGAGCCGGGTCGAACGCGAACCCCGGCCGCATGAGCAAACCGCGCCGCTGCAAATTCCTGGCCCATTGCCCGTACAAATCGCGCGGGTCGCGGGGCGGCACGGGCGCGCCCCCGCCGTCTTCCAGGTGGCGGTACCAGAAGGTCTTGGCCCAGCCGAACTCGCCCACGCGCAGGGCGGCCATGGACGCGGCCAGGTTGAGGTCCGGGGACCCCGCCGTGGGCCGGGGCAGCAAGGCCCGGAGATTCTCCTTGAGCGCCGACGGCACATTCGCCATGGCCTGGAGCCGCAGGGTGGCGGCGGCCACTTCCCGGCCCTGTCCCGCCTTGGCCAGCAGGCCGAGCGCGGCCTCCGCGTCCGCACCGGGCAGCCCCGCCTCCAGCAGACGACAGGCCGCCAGCGCGGTCCACTTGGCCGCTTCCCGGCCCGTGGCCCGATTCCGGGCCGCGCCGTGCGCGTATTCGAGGATGCGCCGGGCGCGGTGTTTCGGCAGGTGCTCGGCCTGGACGCGGGCATGGGCGGCAAGCCCCATGGTCCGAACCAGCTTGTCGTTTTTCAGATAGGCGGAAAGCTTGTCGTCCAGCTCCACCACGTGCGCGCAGGCGTCCGTTTCCCGGCCCGGCTCGAACAGCTCGGCCTGCTCCCCGATATCCTGGCCGATGACCAGGCAGCCGCAGCTCGCGCCCTCGAACAACCGAAAGTTGACCTCCCCGAAAATGGACTCGTTGGGAATGATCCGCGAGCGGTCGTACAGGTCGAGCATGGCCGCCTTGGGCACGGAGTCGCGGATGGCCGGATTGAACGCGGCCGCCTTGTCCAGCAGGTATTCCACCATCCATTTGCGGGCCGGGCGCTGGCTGGTGACCCGGCCAACAAAGGCCAGGCCGTGCTCCCGCTTGTCCCACGGCACCAGCGGCCGGTCCTCGCCGAACCACGGCAACCAGCGCACGTCCGCCGCGCCGTCCGCCGCCAGCCGGTCCATCCAGGCCCGTTGCGTGGAGCAGACCACGTCGAACAGCCGCCCGTACGCGCTGTGCCAATGGGCGTTGAGGTGCGGATCGATGGCCCAGAACAGCAGCGGACAGTCGATCCCGCCCAGCCCGGTCAGCACCGAGCGCACACCCAGCCGCTCCACCTGGAGCACCAGGTCCGGGACGAATCCGGCCTCGGCCAGGGCGGCGGGCAGGTCGAAAAAGGGAGCGGGCGAGGCCTTCAGGGACAGGACGTCGCCCCCCTCCTCCCCGAACGCACGGGCGAGTTCCGGCGGCGCGTCCACGAGACAGATGGCGGTGATGGCGGCGGACATGGGCAGTCCATACACTGATTTACCCTTTCTTGTCATGGCCGCAGGCGGGGTAAATTCAGGCGGACAAGCCCCCGGCAGCCCGGGTTTTATGCATTTATCGAAAATGCATTTAGCTGATTTCATTAACTTTATTTATTGGCGAAAAGTGGCGATCCACCCTAAGCATTCCGGGCTGACCGTCCGATAAGAGGTGCAACCGCGCGGGAGCCGCCCATATCGGGTTCCCGTCGCACCCATCCAACGGGTTGCGGGAGCGACCTGGTCGCAGGGACGTGATCAAAGGCTGCCGCAACGGGATGAGGGGAGAATTCGGGAAGGGAGTGAGACCCCTTCCCCCAGACTTCAATAACCCAGGGAGGGGTTAATGAAGGGTTACAAGGATAACCGCGCCCGACGCGCGGCCGATATCGAGACGGAAAGGGTGTTCGACGAGTTCGACGCCGCCGAGCCGGAACGGCGCCACAGGGAGCCGCCCGACGAGAGGGCCGGCAAGATCGCCCGTCTCAAGGCGGAGGTCGACGCGGGCACCTACAAGGCCGACGTCATGGACATTGCGAGGTTGCTCACGTCGGCCATGGACCCGACTTTGTGAGGTCGCCCGCGAAAAAGGCGGGGCCGGAAAACCGGCCCCGCCTTTTTCGCGGGCGACGACACGGCTTGCGATAGCGGGCCATCCGCACATTTTCCGAGGCGGGCTTTCATCCTCACGTACTGGGGTACGTTGCGGTGAAAGCCCGCCTCGAAAAATGCACGGCTGACCCACTCTTGCAAGCCTCACTGCGTCATGGGGGGGGCTCGGGGTGTTGTCGGGACGCGGGGGGTGCGTTGCTCGGGACGGTGGCGGGGTGACCCGCTGTCGGGTGCCGGGGCACCCGAATCGCTTTTGGCGGCTCGTGGAAAAAGTCGGACGGCGGTTGACCGGGGGTGGTATATCCGCTCATACTCCATGGTGTTCCTATACCCTGACAACCAGAAGGATTTCTTATGAGTTCCGATATGCAACGCATGGACTGGACCAAGCTGCTCAATGCCTCTCGGTATGGACGCAAAAGCGGGGACGACCCGGTTCGCAGCCCGTTTCAGCGGGACGTCGACCGCATTCTTTTCAGCGACCATTTCAGACGGCTTGCGCGCAAGACGCAAGTGCATCCCCTCAACGAAAACGACCATATCCACTCCCGGCTGACGCACAGTCTGGAAGTGGCCTCCGTGGGCAAAAGCCTGGGCGAGATGGTGGGCTATTATCTGGAAAGCATCGGCGACCTGCCCGAGAGAATACGGCCGCGCGACGTGGGCGAGGCGGTGCAGGCGGCCTGCCTGGCACACGATATCGGCAATCCTCCCTTTGGGCACAGCGGCGAGGAAGCCATCAAGGGCTGGTTCCGGGAAAACATCGACAGGCTCCCTCTGGAACCGGCGCAAAAAACGGATTTCACCAAATTCGACGGCAACGCCATGGCCGTGCGCATCCTGCTTTCCACCGGCTTCTACCGGCGGGGCATGAGCCCCACCCATGCGGTGCTGGGCGCGCTGCTCAAATACCCTTGGCCCTCGGACCACGACGCGGGAAAGGACAAGTTCAGCTACTTCCAGGCAGAAGCCGGGGCCGTGGAACAAATCGCCGACACCCTCGGACTCATTCCCATGGGCGGCCGATACTCGCGCCCTCCCCTGGCCTATCTGACCGAGGCGGCCGACGACATCTGCTACCGGATCATGGACATCGAGGACGGCACCGAGATGGGCATCCTGGACCCTTTCTTCATGTACGGCCGGTTCGCCGCTCCCCTGGTCGACATGGACCAGCTCTATCCCTGGCTGCCCGACGCCCACTTCCGGCAACGCAACTCCGTGCTCCGGGCCGCCCTGGTCAACAGGGCCACTGCCGAAATCGCCGGGCTGTTCCAGGCCCACTACGAAGACATCATGTCCGGCGCGTTCGATGTCGATTCGAGCCTGATGGAAAAATCCGAGGACGGCATCTGCCGGACCATTCACGAGGTCTACAAGGGGATAACGGACAAGCTTTTCCTCTCGCGGCGCAAGGCCGTCCTGGAGCTGGGCGCGCAAAACGCCCTGGGCGTTCTGCTCGACCAGACCATGATCAATGTGGACCATGACCAAACTCCGCCCCGCGCGACGCTCAATCCCAAGGTCAAAACCCTGCTCGGCAAGGACCTCATCGACGCTATCCCGCAAGACGAGCAGTACGCCTACCGCCTGGTCATGGCCATCGTGGACTACATCTCCGGCATGACCGACCATTACGCCACGGACCTGTGCCGCAAGCTGCTGGGGCTGGGGTACTGACCCGCTTCGCCTGAGGCCCCCCAAGGGATTCGGAAAAGGACGGGGGTGGAGGACCCAAGGCAACGGAAAGCCCGGACTCCGAGGAGTCCGGGCTTATGCGTAGGAAAGAGCCGCATATGCGGCTGGGGGTTACTTGGTCGTTTCCACGTACCAGCCGCTCGACTTGGTGAGCAGGTCCTGGACGCGGCCCACCAGGGCGTGGGGGTCGTTCAGGTAGCCTTCGAGCAGCAGGGCGGATTCAAAGAGCTGGTTGGCGGCCTGCTCGATGAACGGATCGTTCTCGTCCTTTTCCATGATGGAAAGCATGTTGCGGATCAGCGGATGGTCCGGGTTGATCTCCAGCACCTTCTTGGGAATGGACGTATCCTTGTGCATCACGCGCATGATCTTGTCCATGGACGAGGTGAAATGGCCGTCCGGGTTGGACAGGCAGACCGGGGAATCGGACAGCCGGGAGGAGGTCTTGACCTCGGTCACGGCCTCGCCGAGCACGTCCTTGAAGCGGCCTATCAGCTTGTCCAGGGTGGACTTCTGGCCGTCGGTCAATTCCTCGGGCCGCTCCTCCTTTTCCAGGGACTCGAACTTGCCGAGCTTTTCCATGTCCGCGTGCTCGGCGGCCACCAGTGCATGGCCGTCGAAGTCGCGCAGGGCGTCCATGACGAACTCGTCGATGGGTTCATACAGGTACAGGACCTCGATGCCCTTGCGCCGGAACACCTCCAGGTGCGGCGACAGGCCGAGCGCCTCGCGCGAGGGGCCGTAGGCGTAGTAGATTTCCTCCTGCCCCTCCTTGGCCCGGGAAACATAGTCGGCCAGCGAGGTCAACCCCTCGGCGTCGTCCGAGGCCGAGGAATTGAAGCGCACCAGGAGGGCGAACTTGTCCTTGTTCAGGAAGTCCATGTACCCCGCCTTGAACAGCTCGCCGTGGGCGCGCCAGAACTCGTTGTAGCGGTCCGCGTCGTCCTTGGCCATCTTCTCCAGGTGGCCGTAGACCTGCTTGGTCAGGGTGGCGCTGATCTTCCGCATGAGGATATTGTCCTGCAGGGTCTCGCGCGAAATGTTGAGCGGCAGGTCCTCGGTGTCCACCACGCCCTTCATGAAGCCCATGTACTCGGGCAGGAGGTCCTTGTTCTGCTTCTCGATGAGCACCCGGCGCACGTACAGGTCAAGCCCCCGGTTCTCGCGGCCCAGGCCGAACGGGTCGTCGCCGGACTTGGGAATGAACATGAGCGCATTGAACTGGACCGGCGCGTCCACCGAGGTGTGCAGGGTGTCGAACGGGTCCTCGGAATCGAAAGTCAGGAATTTGTAGAATTCGGCGTACTGCTCCGCCGTGATCTGGAACTTGGGCTCGCGCCACAGGGCCTGGATGGTGTTGACCCGGTCCTCGCCCACGTAAATGGGGAAGTTGATGAAGTTGGAGTGCTTGCCGACGATGTGCTTTATGTGCGCCTCGTTGGTGAACTGGTCCACCAGGTCCTTTTCCAGATGCACGGTGATCTCGGTGCCGCGCGGCCGGTCCTCGTCCAGCTCCTGGAGCTTGTAGTCGGTCTTGCCGTCCGAGGTCCAGGCCACGGGTTTGGCCCCTTCCTCGACGGATTTGGTGGTCACGGTCACCTCGTCGGCCACCATGTACACGGAGTAGAAGCCCACGCCGAAACGGCCGATCAGCGAATCCAGCGACTCCTTGCCCTCCTCGGCCAGCCGGGCCAGCTCGGCGGTGCCGGAATGGGCGATGGTGCCGATGTTCCGCATCAGCTCGTCGCGGGTCATGCCGATGCCGGTGTCGGTGACGGTCAGGGTCCCGGCATCCTTGTCGGCGGTGATGCGAATCTCCTGGGGAATGCCGTCGTCCTCGCCCTCGCTCTGGGCCTTGAAGCGGACCTTTTCCAGCGCGTCGGACGCGTTGGAGATCAGCTCGCGCAGAAAGATTTCCTTGTTGGTATACAGCGAATGAACCAGGATATCGAGCAGTTGGCTGACTTCAGCCTTGAATTTATGGGTGGTTTTCTTGCCCATTGATACTACCTCCGAATCAGATGATATGCACGCCCGCCGGACGAGCTGCGCTCGCCCGGCGGGACTTGTGGCTGGGAGAGTGTGTTCAGGAGGTCAATCCCTTGAACAGGGATTAGGTAGATACTGATTTGATCTTGTCAAGGAGGTACTTTTCCATTTCGCGCCGATCCTTTCGCAGCCGGACCATCTCCGCCTCCATGACCGCCAGCTTGGCCTTGAGTTCGCGGTTCTCGTTCCTGAGGGCCTCGGTCTCCTCCATGGCCGAGGCGATGCGGGTGGCCGCGTCCTCCAGGCCCCGGCGCACGTCGGACACGTCCGCGCCGCCCATGGCCTCCGGGTCGAGCACGCTGCGGATGCCCTCGCCCACGGACTTGGCGATCTCCATGCCGATGGCCGCGGCCATCTTCATCACCGGCTCCATGTTCGACCCGTTCACCGGCACCACGGCCGGGCCGTCCGCCTGGGCGGGCACGGCATCCGCCTGCAAGGGGTAGGTCCGGGCGAGCTGGTCCATGACGTCGCGGGCCGTGTGCCCCTCCTTGAGCAACCGGGAAATCGTGGCGAACACCTCCACGGCCTCGGGCCGAAACCGCTTCTGGCGGCCGCGCCCCACCGAGGGAAGATGCTGGGCGAACCGATTCTTCCAGTAATGCACCGTGGATTCGGGCAGTTCCAGTTCGCGGGCGATTTCTGCCACGGAAAGCACTTTCTTGCCGGTCATCTGACACTCCTCACGCTGCTTGCGGACCTTGTTGTTTTTCATTGGAGTACAGAAAAAAACAGTTTTTCTCAAGAAAAATTCAACTTTATCCTATTTATTTTAAAGATTTTTTTTCGATAATAATCCATATGTGGCATGGTTGTGGTTGAAATTCTTAATTTTTTCTAGACTTTTAGTAGAAAAGACGCTCCAGGGGGTGAAAACAGCCCGCTTCAAACCCGGAAAAACCGATTTGCACTCGACCGATCATCCCTGTTATCATTCAGTGACCGATCGTTCACCACCAGCAAGGAAACCGCACCCCATGAAATCCATTCTGACCGGCAAAGCCGCCTACCTCCTTCTCCGGTTCATCCTGGGGGGTCTGTTCGTTTACGCAGGCGTGCTCAAGCTCTCCGACCCCGGCGGCTTCGCCATGACCATCAACCTCTACGGCCTGGTCTCCTGGCGGCTGTCCAACGTCCTGGCCTACGCCATCCCCACGGTGGAGATCCTCTCCGGGCTCGGCCTGATCCTGGACGTGCGCGGGTCACTGGCAATCATTACGGCACAGTTGTTGGGATTCATGTGCATCCTGCTCTACGCCCTGCACATCGGGCTTGACGCCGATTGCGGCTGCTTCGGCACGCCACGGCCCACGGACAACGACCCGGAAGGGCCGCTCGAAGCCCTGCTGCGCGACGGGGTCATGCTCATCGGCTGCGCCGTCATCTACTGGCAACGCAACTTCGGCGGTCACCAGCCCCGGTCCCTGACCGCCCTCTTCCGTAAACAACGATAAGGCCGCAGCGCTGTGCGGCATGGGAGGAATGCCTCCGGCGGCCCCTTCGGGGAGAGCAGGGCGCTGCCCTGGACCCCCATGTCGCCTTCGGCGAAGGGCGTGCGGCTGCCGCACTGCGTGCCGGTGTGCGATTCGGGCAAAAAAAACGAGAAACGCCGTGCCATGAACGGATCATGGTGCGGCGTTTTTTTTGCCCGAATCGCGGGTTGGGGTTGTTTGAGGTTGGTTGGACGCGAACAGCCCGGCTTTTTCCTCCGACAATGTTCTAAACGCCACCACACCGGAAGTTTTGATGACCGCCAGCCGGGCCGTGTGGCGTGGGCAACCGTCCCGAAGGGTTCGCGCGGGGCAACTCGCTTACGCTGTCGGAGATGTCCCGCGCGAACACTTCGGGACATTCTTCATCCCCCATCCTCGCCATCCCGCGCCCGCACGTCCCTCGCCGCAGGCGACCCAAAAAGCTTTGGAGGGTCCAGGGAACCTTTCCCGAAAGGTTCCCTGGCCGTCGGAGACGCCCCGCCGGCGAGGCGGCCCCTGCGGCGAGCGGCTGCCGAAAGCACAACATGCCCGCCCAATCTATTGGACCAACTGCCAGCTTCCGTCGGGCTGCCTGTATGCCTTGGCGTACACGGTTTCGGTGCGGCCGTCGGCCATGCGGGCCGTGAGCGTCACGTCGCGCTCGACGCGTCCGTCGTAATACTGGCGGGGCGGCTCGGGAACGGCCTCATAGCGGGTCCGGGTGTCGGGGTTGACCCATTGGGTGCTGTACCCGGAGGGGGTGGTTTCCAGGGTGTTGGCCACCCGGTTCTGGTCGTAGGCGTCCATCTTGTCCATTTCGTTGCCCGCGATGTACCCGACCAGCAGGCCGGTCCCTGCGCCGATGGCCGCGCCGGAAACCTTGTTCTTGAAGGTCAGGGCGCCGACGGTGGCGCCGGCCAGGGAGCCGAGCAGGGCTCCGTTCTGGGCGCGGTTGGCCGTGCATCCGGCCAACAGGACGATCATCAGGGTAAAGGCTATGGCGGTTCTCATAATGACATTCTCCTTCGGCCTTGCGGCGCTCGTGTCGATGCCCTTATGTAAGCAATGGCCATGCCTTCCCGGCGAGCGGGGGAAATCATTGGTTTTTTTGCGGGGAGCGTTTGAGCGGGCGGGCGCAAATTGCACACGGAATGCAAGAATGGTCCACCCAGCGCTGGCCGGGAATCACGCCTCGCGTCCGCCGGAGCCGCCCTTTTCCGACCGCAGCCTGAGCAGTTTCAAAGCGGCTTCCATGGACATGGGCTTGTGGAAATAGAACCCTTGGACGCATTCGCATTCCAGGTCGATGAGGGAGCGGAGCTGCTCGCCCTCCTCCACGCCTTCGGCCACCACGTCGAGATCGAGGGAGTGGGCGAGCGCGATGACCGCCTTGACGATCTCCATGTTCTCCGGGTCGGTCCGCATGCGCGAGATGAAGGAGCGGTCCACCTTGAGGGTGTCCACCGGCAGTTGCTGGAGCTGGGACAGGGAGGAATAGCCCTTGCCGAAATCGTCGATGGAGAAGCGCACCCCGGCCTTGCGCAGCCGCCGCAGGATACGGATGGCGGCCTCCGGGTTGTCCATGATGGCGGACTCGGTGATTTCCAGCTTGAGGCTGGACGGGTCCAGGCCGGAGTCGTTCAAGGCCCTGAGGACCATCTTGTCCAGGTCGTAGCGGGTGAACTGCTTGGACGAGAGATTGACGGACATGTACACGTCCCGTGCGTTGTTCGTCTGCCGCCGCCATTCGGTCAGCGTCTTCAGGGCCTCGCGCAGCACCCACTCGCCCAGGGAGATGATCAGCCCGGTCTCCTCGGCCATGGGGATGAATTCCGACGGGGGGATGTTGCCCCGGTCCGGGTGGTTCCACCTGGCCAGGGCCTCGAAGCCGATGACCTCGTTGCCGCCGATCTCCATGATCGGCTGAAAAGCCACGTAAAACTCTCCGTTGACCAGCCCCTGGCGCATGTCGTTTTCCATGGTCAGCTGGTCCACCGCGGTTTCCAGCATCCTGTCGGTGAAGACCTTGAATCGGTTCCGGCCCGCCTCCTTGGCGCGGTGCATGGCGATGTTCGCGTGCTGAAGCACCTCGGCCGGTCGGCTGTTGGCAATGGGGCTGAGCACCAGCCCGAAGGAGGCCGTGGTCTGCACCTCGTTCTCCTGGAAGCGGAACGGCTCGGACAGCCGCTTGCGGACGCGCTTGATGATGCGGATGGCCTCGCCCGGACTGGACAGCTCGTCCAGGAGCAGCACGAACTCGTCCCCGCCGAACCGGGCCACCGTGTCCAGGCCGCGCATCTCGGCGGTCAGGCGGATGGCGGTCTCGGTCAGCACCATGTCCCCGAAGCGGTGGCCCAGGGAATCGTTGATGACCTTGAACCGATCCAGGTCCAGGAAGACCACGGCGAAGAAATAGTTGTCGCGGCGGGCGGCCCGGCGCATGGCCTGGTTGATGCGGTCCAGGCACAGGGTGCGGTTGGCCAGGTTGGTCAGCGGGTCGTGCAGGGCCTGGTGCCGGAGCTGCTCCTCCATGAGCTTGTGGTCCGTGATGTCCCGGAAGCTGAAGCGCAGGCCCAGCGGCTTGCCGCCGATGCCGGACACGGACCGGCCCGCCGCGCCGATCCAGCGGGTCTTGTTGTCCGCGGTTCGGATGCGGAAGTCCAGGGAGTCGCCGTGGTCGGAATTGGCCACCACCAGGTAGGCGTCCCACGCGTCGCGGTCGTCCTCGATGACGATGGACCGGAGCAGCCCGGGGGTGTCGAAGAATTTTTCGGGCGGATACCCGGTCATGCGCTCGCAGGCCGGGGAGCAATAGAGCATGGAGCCGTCCACGTCGACCCACGCTTCCCACCCGTAGGTGAAGTCCGCGATGGTCCGGTACCGCTCCTCGCTCTCCTGGAGCACCCGGACCAGGCGTTCGCGCTGTGTCTGGACGCGCGCCCGCTTCTGTTCGCTCATGGCCGCCTGGCGGAGGATGTAGAAGGAGAGCAGGAAGATGACCAGCAGGATGCCCACCAGGATCGCGGCCGCGCGGTTGCGGTAGACGGCGATGTCCTCCTTCACGTCGGCCACGTACAGCCCGGTGCCGATGACCCAGCCCCACGGCTTGAACTCGCGCACATAGGACAGCTTGGCCTCGATGCGGCCGGGTTCGTCGTTCCACTGCCAGTAATAGTTGACGAATCCCTCTCCGCGCTCAAGGGCGACCCGCACGAACTCCGTGAAGACCCTGGTGCCCTCCTTGTCCCGGAACTCGGACAGGTCCCGGTCGATGAGGTCCGGACGATAGGGGTGCATGACCATGCGGGCGTCGGTGTCCGTGACCCAGAAGTAATCCTTGTTCTCCGGCCCGTAGCGCATGGACCGGATGAATTCGCGGGCCAGCCTCTTGGCGTATGCCTCGGTGATTTCGCCCCGTTGCGACAGGGCATGGAAGTGGTTGACCGTACTGAGCACCGCCGCGGTCAGCTCCACGGAGTTCCGCTTCCGGGACTCCATCAGCTCATGCTCCATATTTGGTAATATATACAGGAAGATGGAGCCGGCGAAGAGCAGCAACATCAACGCGGAGGGCAGGAGCACGCGAAACGGCGTGAATCTGAACAACGTCTTCAATTTTTCATGCGACATGGCACACTTGCGCTTCAGTGATTGAAAAAACACCTCTGTCCACTTTACTTATAGCGCAAAATAGTCCCAAAAGGAAAGGGGTTTGGAATGTCGGCTGCCCGACGCAGGGGAATCAGGCGGCGATATCGCCCTCGCGCAGGATCACCACCGTGTTCCTGCCGGAGTTCTTGGCCCCGGCCAGGGCGGCCTGAAGGCGCTGCAGGAAGAATTCCACAGTGTCTTCCGATTCGGCCTGGACCACCCCCAGGGAGACGGTCAGGCGAATCTTGCCGCCGAATATCTTGTGTCCCACGGCCTGGCGGAGCTTTTCCGCGACGATGGCCGCCTTGTCCACGTCGGTGTGCGGGGTCAGAATGATGAACTTGCCGCCGCGCCAGCGAAACAGATAGTCGTTGTTCCGCAGCTTGCCCGTGAGGTAGTGGACCAGGTTCGCCAGAAGCTTGTCCCCGGTCTTGTACCCGTGCTCCTCGTTGATGGCGCGGAAGCCGTCCACGTCGAAGATGATGCCGGACAGGTCGCTGCAATAGCGGTGGACGTTGTTCAGCTCCCGCGCGGCCACTTCCTCGAACTTGTTCCGATTGAACGCCTTGGTCAGCGGGTCGCGGACGGTCAGTTCCTCCAGCCGGGCGGCCATCTCTTCCCTGGCCAGGCTGTCCCGGTCCAGGATGGACACGAACCGCTTCAGGACCAGCAGCGCCTGGGCGGCCAGGATGAGCAGCCCGGCGGTCATGGTCAGGTAGAAGAGCCGCAGCAGGGGTTCCGGGTCTTCCGGCGGGGTGGCGAGCAGAGTGTAGACGATGCCGAAGTTGACGCACATCAGCGCGCACAGGGCGACAATGCTCAAAACGTAGAAAACCCTGTAGCGAATCTTGAGTTGTGTGGCGGTTCGTTGTCGGGTCATCGCGGTTTGCGGACGGCTATTGCACTTCGCCCTCAAAGGTGTAGTACAGGCTGCCGGACTCCTTGTCGTTGTCGTAGTTCAGCTCGATGGAGAAGTCCGGCCACATCCAGCCGTAGCGGAACCCAATGCCCCGTCCCGGCCCGTATTTCTCGATGAGCATGTCCTTGAGAAAGAACTGGTTCGTCCTTCCCTCGAAGGCGACGCCCACGCGGTAGAGCTTGTCTTTCTTGAAATAATAGGCCACTGAAACCAGCTCGGCCTCGCCCAGGGTCATGGACTCGTTCTTCTTGAAGTAGGTTCCCTTGAACCCGGCATCCTGCACTGGAAGCAGGTCGGACACGTCCTTGAGGTCCACGCCCCATTCGAGGCCGCGGAAGCTCGTCGGGTGCGGGACGGACACGAAGTCGGACGCCGCGGCATGGGCCGAAACGGCCAGGACAAGCGCAAATGTGAAGAGGCGGAGTGTATGCATGTCGACGATATCTCACTTGGTATGAAAGCGACCAGATAACCTATTGTACGGACTCTTGAAGCAAAATCAAGACTGGAAGTGTCCCCGCCTCCGGCCGGGGAATGGTGAAAAACCGCACACGCATTGTCAGCCCGTCGCCCGGTATGGTAGTACACAAGGCATGAGACACGCACGCATCCATCCCCTGGCCGGGCTGGTCCTGGCCGGGCTGGTCCTGGCCGGAGCCTTCGGCTGCTCGTCGCCGGACGCGGAGAGGCTGTCGGCCCTGGAGGCCGAGGTCGCGGCCCTCAAGGAACGCGACGCCGCCGCCCGCGAGGAGCTGGCCATGATACGGAAGAACCTGGAGGCCATCCAGGACCTGCTCAAGATCGACCGGGACCGCGAGAGGCTCGACGAAAGCGCCCCGGAAGCCGAGTCCGGCGACAAGGCCCTGGAAGACAAGGCCAAGGCGTTTATGGACAAGAACCTGGACCGGCTGATGGAAGTGACCAAAAAGCTCCTGGACAAGATGGAAAAGGAGCTGGACGAGCAGCTCGAAGAGACCAACGAACCCGCCCCGCCCCAAGGGGATGAAATCTGACGGAGAATATGAATGAACTATTTGAAATGGCCGGTCCTTCTGGGCCTGCTTCTCTTTGGCGTCGCCTGCGCCAAGACGGACGGCATCACGCTTTCCTACCAGCCCATGGGCGTTCCGGCCCGTTGCGCCGCCGACATGGTGGTCTTCAAGTTCGAGGACAAGCGGCCCATGACCATGCTGGGCAGGCATAACGACGGCACCGCCATCGCCGCCGTGTCCGACGTGGCCGACTGGGTGGGCTGGGCCTTGTTCGACGAACTGGAAAAGGCGGGCTGCCATCCCAAGTACCGCACCTCCACCGTGGCTCCGGGCGACGGCCCCATGGTCACCGGCGAGGTGCTCTCCCTGGAACTGAACCAGACCGGCGCCACCACCTACGAGGGCAAGATCTCGGTCCGCATCATGGTCGTCAGGGCCGGGCGGACCGTGCATATCCAGAAATACTCAAGCCAGGTGGAAGACGTGGTTTTGGCCGGATACGCCTCCGAAACGGACATCATGCAGGAAGTCCTGCGCGGGGTCATGTCCGAGGCCGTGCCCAACGTCATCGACCAGACCGGGGAATAGCCATGTTCACGGACAAGGAAATATGCAAGCGGTGCGGCGCTTGCGCCGACGAGTGCCCCTTCGACCTCATCGTGGAGGACCGGGACGGCTTTCCCAAGCTGCGCCCGGCCGCCCGCAGGACCTGCATCAACTGCGGCCATTGCGTGGCCGTCTGCCCGGTGGGGGCCGTGACCCTGCCCGAGATGGGCGACGTCACCGACGGGCTGGCCCCGGACCAGTGCGGCCCCCTGCTCAGGGACCTCAAAATCACCCCGGAGCAGGCCGAGCAGTTCCTGCGCGGCCGCCGGTCCATCCGCACCTACAAGGACAAGATCGTGCCCGAGGACGTGCTCACGCACCTCTTCGACGTGGCCAGCCACGCGCCCAGCGCCAAGAACGGCCAGCCCGCCCGCTGGATCGTCACCCGCAACCCGCAGGTCACCCGCCGCCTGGCCGGGATGACCGTGGAATACATGGCCACCAACTCGGTCCTCCCCGGCGTGGTCAAGAACTGGGAAAAGGGATTGGACAAGGTCCTGCACGGCGCGCCCCACGTGGCCGTGGCCCACGCCCCCGAGGACGGCTTCAACCCGGCCGAGGACTGCTCCCTGGCCGCCGCCTACCTCGAACTGGCCGCCTACGCCCACGGCATCGGGGCCTGCTGGGCCGGATTTCTCATGGAGGTGGCCGAAGGCTGCTGCGCCATCCGCGAAACCCTGGGCATCCCCGAAGGCCACGGCGTTTACGCCGCCCTCATGCTCGGCTACCCCAAATACCGCTACAAACGCATCCCCAAACGCCGGAAAGTGGAACTCGCCTGGCTGGATTAGGATGCCTCCGGCGGCCGGGGGAAGGGGAGAGGGACACCCTTTGGAAAGGGTTGTCCCTCTCCCCTTCCCCCGGACCCCCATC
>JACCQI010000044.1 GCA_015709315.1 Desulfovibrionaceae bacterium | reverse complement strand
TCCCCCGGACCCCCATCCCCTTCTTTTCCCAAACTTTTTATAAGCACAGTGCGTGCGGGGCGGCGGGTTGCGACACGATGAAACGAGAAAGAAACTATGAGTCAGCTTGATAGAACGTATGAAAAAATACTGAACGGAGAGCGGATTGGTATCAAGGACGCCATGCGGCTGTATGTCGAGGCGGACTTCCACGACCTTGGACAGTTGGCGCACCGGGTGCGGCTGATGAAGCATCCCGAGCCGGTTGTCACCTATGTGGTGGACCGGAACATCAACTACTCCAACATCTGCGTGTGCTGCTGCAAGTTCTGCGCGTTCTACCGCGCGCCGGACGAGGAAGGCGGCTACGTGCTCTCCTTCGAGGAGATCGGCCGCAAGATCGACGAGGCCAAGGCCCTGGGCGGCACCCAGATACTCATGCAGGGCGGCCATCATCCCGGACTGCCCCTGTCCTGGTACGAGGGCATGCTCCGCTATATCAAGGAAAAACACCCCGTCCACATCCATGCCTTTTCCCCGCCCGAGGTGGTCTTCTGGAGCGAAAAGGAGAACCTTCCCGTGAGCGAGGTCGTCCGGCGACTCAAGGCGGCGGGCCTGGACTCCATCCCCGGCGGCGGCGCGGAAATCCTGGTGGACGAGGTCCGCTCCCGTGTGGCCCCCAACAAATGCCCGTCGGGCCAGTGGCTCGGGGTCATGGAGGAGGCGCACCGCCAGGGACTCAGGACCACGGCAACCATGATGTTCGGCCACGAGGAGACCCCGGAGCAGCGCGTCGAGCACATGCTGGCCGTGCGCGAGACCCAGGACAAAACCGGCGGATTCACCGCCTTCATTCCCTGGACCTTCCAGCCGGACCACACGCGCCTCTCCCACTGCCGGAAGCTTACCAGCGTGGAATATTTACGCACCCTGGCCGTGTCGCGCATGGTGCTCGACAACGTGGACAACATCCAGGTTTCCTGGGTGACCATGGGGCCGAAAATCGCCCAGCTCGGCCTCTGGTTCGGCGGCAACGACTTCGGGTCCACCATGATCGAGGAAAACGTGGTCAGGGCGGCGGGCGTGGCCTTCCGGCTCTCGCGCGGGGAAATCCACCGGCTGGTGGAAACCGCCGGGTTCACGCCCCGCCAACGGGCCATGGATTATACCCTGTTGGAGGCGAAATGAATCCCATCCGTCTCGGAAGAATCGGCTATCTCAACGTCCTGCCCATCTACCATCCGCTGGAATCCGGGCTCATCGGCAACGATTGCGAAGTGGTGTCCGGCCCGCCCTCGGAGCTGAACATCCTCATGGACGAAGGCAAGCTGGACATCTCCGCCGCCTCAAGCGTGGAATACGCCCGGCACGCGGACAAATATTATCTGGTCCCGGACATCGCCATCGGCAGCCGGGGGCCGGTCCAGAGCGTGCTGCTGCTCAGCCGTTGCCCGGCCAGGGAGCTGGACGGCAAATCCATCCTGGTCAGCGCCCAGACCCACACCTCGGCCACCCTGCTCCGCGTTCTCCAGGCCGAGCTGTGGCACGTCGAGACCGGCTACGCCACCGGCAACGCCACCGCCATCCTGGAACAGGGCGGCCTGCCCGACGCCATCCTGGCCATCGGCGACGAGGCGCTCAACCTCCGCCACCACCCGGCCTACCCGCACCGGATCGACCTGGGCGAGGCATGGCGCGAGCTGACCGGGCTGCCGTTCATTTTCGGCGTCTGGATCGTTCAGCGCGAAATCTGGAACACGGACCGGGAAAGACTCTCCCGAGCGGCCCAGGGGCTTCTGGAGGGGAAAAAATGGGGTATCGGGCACATGGATCGCGTCTGCGCCATGGCGACCGAAGAAAGCTGCCTGAGCGAAGAGGAAATGCGCTCCTATTTCCAGGGACTGGTCTATGAATTCGGCGACGCGGAACAACAGGGGCTGCTGACGTTCTTCAACCGCCTCAAGGACCACGGCCTCATCTACAGGGTGCCCGAGCTTCGCTTCCTGCCGACGGACGCGCCCGCCTAGCTGGTGTAGTCCACGAACGCCTTGAGCGCCGGGAACATGTACCGGCCGTTGTGGCGAATCAGGTAGAAATCCCGCTTGCCCGCCAGGGCCGGGACGTTCAGGGGCTTGACCGCACCCCGATTGATCAGTTCGCGCGCGGCCAAAAGCGAAGTGTAGCAGACGCCGACACCGGCCTCGGCATGGGCCAGGCTTTCGCACGTCCCCTCCACGCGGCACCGGATGTTCAGGTCGCCCAGGCCGCAGCCTTCCGAGGCAAGGGCCTTTTCCAAGGCCTCCCTGGTGGCCGACCCCCTGTCGCGCATGATCCACGGCATGGCCGCCAATTGGACTATGGATATGGGATTGTCGCCTTCGGGCAGCCACAACGCGCCGGGAGCGGCCACGACCATGGTCTCGTCCTCGGCGAGCAGCGTCGCCATCAACTCCTCGTTGCCGGGCTTGCGGCCCACGATGCCCACGGCCCAGTCGCCGTTGGCCACGCAGCGGATGACCTCGGCCGAGCTGGCCGTATGGACCGTGTAGGTCACCTCGGGGTAACGCTCGGAAAACCCGGCCAGAATACCCGGCAGGATATTGTGCGAGGGAATGGTGCTGCAACCCACGGTCAGGTCGCCGACCACCCGGTCCCGCAACTCCTCGATGGCGGCGCGGGCCTGTTCCAGGTTGGTGAACACGCCCGCCGCCTTGGCGTACAGCACGTCACCGGCCTGGGTGGCCATGATGGTCCGGCCCAGACGGTCGAAAAGCCTGACGCCCAGTTCGTCCTCCAGGTTGGCCACATGAGAACTGATGGTGGGTTGGGAAAGGAACATGACCTCCCCCGCCTTGGAGAAACTCTGTAATTCGTACACCTTGCAAAAGGCTTCAAGCTTGCGGATATCCATGCTCACCTATCTTCCGTATTGAAATTTTCAATACATAAACACAAAAAAAGGGCGGGCGCAAGGCCCGCCCCTTTCATGGGCTAATCTTCGGACTTTTCGTCGGCGTCCTTCTCGGCGGGAGCCTCTTCGGGCTTCTCGTCCACGGGTTCGGCTTCCTTCTTGGTTTCTTCCTTCTTGGCTTCAGCCTTCTTGGGAGCGGCCTTCTTGGCGGCCTCCTCCTTGGCGGGAGCCTTCTCGTCCGGGGCGGCGACCACGGTCAGCGCGATGATGACCATGGGCGCGCAGTCGCCCTTGCGAGGCTGGGAGAGCTTGATGATGCGGGTATAACCGCCCTTGCCGCCCTCAAAGCGGGGGCCGATCTCGTCGAAAAGACGCTGGACCATCTGATGGCTGCCGAGGACCTTGTACGCCTGGCGTCGGGCATGCAGGTCGTTGCGAAGAGCCAGGGTGATGAGCTTGTCGACGATGCGGCGAAGCTCCTTGGCCTTGGCCTCGGTGGTGCGAATCTGTTCGTAGGTCAGGAGCGCACGGGCCATGTTCTTGAACATGGCGGCACGGTGAGTATTGGACCGATTCAGTTTGCGGCCGGACTTTCTATGCCTCATTTTTCTCTTTCCTCTTCAACCATTCCTGGTATTTCTTGTCAAAATCCTCAATCGTCATGCCGAACTTCAAAGACATGCTGTCCAGGACGCGACGGATCTCGTCCAGGGACTTGCGGCCAAAGTTCTTGGTCTTGAGCATTGTCTGTTCGGTACGCTGAACCAGTTCGCCGACCATCTGGATGTTGGCGGCCTTCAGGCAATTGGTGGCGCGAACCGAAAGTTCGAGCTCATCAATGGACTTGAAGAGATTCGGGTTCAGATCGATGGAGTCTTCCTCCTCCTCGGCGGTCTCGCTGGAGAGTTCATCGAAATTGATGAACACGGAGAGTTGCTCCTTCAGGATCTTGGCGCTGTATGCACAGGCATCCTCGGGGGAGACGGAACCGTCGGTCCACACTTCGAGGATGAGCTTATCGTAGTTCGTCATCTGGCCGACACGCGCCTGTTCGACGGAGTAAGCGACCTTCTTGACGGGAGAGAAGCTGGCGTCGAGGATCATGGAGCCGATCTCATCGGTCAGTCCTTCGTGCATGTCGGCCGGGACGTAGCCCTTGCCCATGCGGACTTCCAGCTCCATCTTGAGGGAACGGTTTTCGGTCAGCGTGGCAATGAGCTGATCCTTGTTCAGAATGGTGACATTCTGGTTTTCCTGGATCATGCCGGCCGTAACCTGACCCTTCTTGTTGGCTTCCAGGACCAAGCGCTGCGGCTCGTCCGTGGTCATAGCGATGCGAACCTGCTTGAGGTTCAGCACAACCTCGGTCATGTCCTCAAGAACACCCGGCATCGTGGTGAATTCATGCTGCACTCCCTCGATGGAGGCGGACACGATGGCACACCCCTGCATGGAGGAGAGAAGAACCCGGCGCATGGCATTGCCGATGGTTGTGGCATAGCCGCGCTCCAGGGGTTCGCAGATGAACTTGCCGTACATCGCGGAGGACTTGGGATCACGCACGAGCTTTTCGGGCTTGACCAATTCGCTCCAGTTGCGGGTGTTGATGAGTTTGTCGCCGTTCTCAATAAGCATGTATTCCCCTATTTACTTGGAGTACAATTCGACAATGAGCTGCTCGTTGATCGGGAATTGGATGTCGTCCCGGCTCGGCATGGCCTTAACCGTGCCCTTGAAGTTGGCGCCGTCGGATTCCAACCACTCCGGGCAGCCCCGGCGGGCGATGACTTCCTGGGCCTCGTTGATCACGGGGATCTTGCGAGCCTCCTCGCGGACCTCGATCACATCCTCGGCCTTGACCTGCATGGACGGAATGTTCACGCGGCGGCCGTTGAGCTTGAAGATGCCGTGACGCACCAACTGGCGCGCCTGGTCGCGGGAGTTGGCGAAGCCGAGGCGGTAGATGACGTTATCCAGGCGGCGCTCCAGAAGGAACAGCAGGTTGTGGCCGGCCACGCCCTTCATGCCTTCGGCACGCTGATAGTACATGCGGAACTGGCCTTCGAGCACGCCGTACATGCGGCGGACCTTCTGCTTCTCGCGAAGCTGGATGGCGTAGTCGGACATCTTGTGGCGCATGCGGCCGGAATGTCCCGGGGGATACGGGCGCTTTTCGTAGGCGCACTTGTCGGTGTAGCAGCGATCACCCTTGAGGAAGAGCTTCTCTCCCTCGCGGCGGCACAGCTTGCATTTTGCTTCAGTATATCTTGCCACGATGAGTTCTCCTTTGAATTAGACGCGACGGCGTTTGGGCGGCCGGCAACCGTTGTGGGGAATCGGGGTGATGTCCCGGATGAAGGTCACCTTGAAGCCAACGCTGTTGATGGCGCGCATGGCGGCCTCACGACCGGAGCCGGGGCCTTTAACGTAGATGCCGACGGTGCGCATGCCCGCGTCCTGGGCGCGCTTGGCAGCGGCTTCGGCAGCCATCTGGGCCGCAAAAGGAGTGGATTTACGGGAGCCCTTGAAATGAGCACCGGCGGAAGCCCAGCTCACGACATTCCCCTTGACGTCTGTGAAGGTCACGATCGTGTTGTTGAACGTGGCCTTGACGTGGGCGATGCCTACGGGAACATTCTTTTTTTCTTTTTTCTTCCCAGCTCGACGAGGTCTAGCCATTAACTTAATCTCCGTTAAATAAAAGTCTTATTAAACGCCCCGAGTGCGCCTGGGCGCACGGGCGGTCGTTGCGAAACGGACCTATTTCTTCTTGCGGCCCATGACCGAACGGCGGGGACCCTTGCGGGTACGGGCGTTGGTCTTGGACTTCTGACCACGCACGGGCAGGCCGCGGCGGTGACGAAGACCGCGGTAGCAGCCGATGTCCATAAGCCTTTTGATATTGGTCGTGATCTCACGGCGGAGATCGCCCTCGACCTTGTAATTCTCTTCGATTTCCTTACGGATGGAGCTGATTTCATCGGCGGTGAGGTCGTCGCTGTTGGTTTTCCAGTCGACGTTGGTCTCCGTAAGGATCTTCAGGGCCACGGTCCGGCCGATGCCGTAAATGTAGGTCAGCGCAATATCCATGCGCTTGTTTTTCGGCAGGTCAACACCAGCAATACGTGCCATAGTTTTATCCCTCTATCCTTGACGCTGCTTGTGGCGGGGGTTCTCGCAGATCACCCTGAGCACGCCATTGCGCCTGATTACTTTGCACTTGGAACACATTTTTTTCACAGAAGGTCTGACTTTCATGACCGTTCTCCATTGTCTGAATACAATAATGCCCACGCCCCCTTACGGGGGTGGCCTTTTAAACGAAGCTGTATCTCATACAGCGTTTTTCGACAAAGAGCAAGTCTGAATTCCCCACCCCGAAAGGGGGAAGGCTATTCGGACAAACTCAATATCTTGGGTCCGTCGGAGGTTACGGCGACGGTGTGCTCGAAATGAGCGGACAGGCTCCTGTCCTTGGTCACCGCCGTCCATTGGTCCTCGAGAACTTCCACTTCGTGGCCCCCAACCGTGACCATCGGCTCAATGGCGAGCACCATACCGGCCTTGAGAGGAACGCCGGACATGCCCTTGGGGACGAAGTTGGGGATTTCGGGCTTCTCGTGGAGATGCGCCCCGATCCCATGTCCTACAAAACGACGAACGATACCGAAGCCGAACTCTTCAACGTATGACTGGACTGCCGCGGAAACGTCATACAGATTGTTGCCGGGCACGGCTTGCTCGATACCCTTATACAGAGACTCACGCGTCACCGCCATGAGTTTTTCTGCTTCCTGCGAGACCTTGCCCACACCGAACGTGCGGGCGGAATCGCCATAAAAACCGTGATACACGACGCCAAAGTCGAAACTGACGATGTCCCCTTCCGCAAGGATGCGATCCTTGGACGGGAAGCCGTGCACGATCTCTTCATTCACGGAACAACACAGGGCAAAAGGGAATCCCTGATACCCCAGGAAAGCCGGACGGACGCCGTATTCTTCGCAACGCGCCCGGCTGATTTCCTCGAAAAGCATGGTCGGCACGCCCGGACGGACGTTTTCGCCGAGCTCGTCGAGGATTCTGGAAACAATACGATTGGCCTCACGCATGAGGCCAATCTCATTATCGTTCTTGAGGAAAACGCCTCTGAACTTTTTCAAGGCTAATGCCTTCCTTTTATTTTGCTGCCCTTGCCCATCAACCCTTCGTACTGCCGGGAAATCATGTAGGACTCGATGCGTCCCATGAAATCCATGGCCACGCCGACCACGATCAGAAGCGACGTGCCGCCGAAATAGAACGGCACGCTGAACTTGGTGATCAGAACCATGGGCAGAACGCACACCGCGGACACGTAGAGCGCGCCCCACAGGGTGATGCGGGAGAGCACCTTGTCGATGTGCTCGCTTGTGCGGGCCCCCGGGCGGATGCCCGGAATGAAGCCGCCCTGCTTCTGGATGTTCTCCGCGATTCCCTTGGGATCGAACATGATCGCCGTATAGAAATAGCAGAAGAAGATGATGATCCCGATGTACAGCAGGTTGTAGATGACGGAATCGGGCCTGAGGAACGCCGAGAAGTCCTGCAGGAACTGATTGTTCGAGAACTGCGCGAGCGTCGCGGGGAACATGAGGATGGACGATGCGAAGATCGGCGGGATGACTCCGGCCGTGTTGATCTTCAGCGGCAGGTGCGTGGTCTGCCCACCGAACATGCGGCGTCCCTGCTGACGCTTGGCGTAGTGAATCGGAATCCGGCGCTGCCCGCGCTCCATGAAGACGATGAAGGCCAGGGTGGCCCCCATCACGATCAGGATCAGGAGTAGGACGAAAAGGGAAATCTCGCCCACGGTCATCAACCGCGCGGTGTTGATCAACGCCGAGGGAAGCCCGGCGATGATGCCCGCATAGATGATGAGCGAGATACCGTTTCCGATCCCCTTTTCCGTCATTTGCTCTCCCAGCCACATCAGGAACACGGTTCCGGCGGTCAGCGTCAGGATGGTCATCAGCTTGAAGCTGAGACCAGAGAACAGGACCATGGGCGCGCCCGTGGGGCTGCTCATCTGCTCGAGCCCGGTGGCGATGGCAAAGCCCTGCACCACCGTGATGAGCACGGTCCCGTACCTGGTGTACTGGGTTATTTTCTTGCGTCCGGCCTCGCCTTCCTCCTTCTGAAGACGCTTCAGCTCGGGGCTGACGACGGTCAACAGTTGAAGGATGATCGAGGCCGAGATGTACGGCATGATGCCAAGGGCGAAAATGGACATCTTTGTGAGTCCGCCGCCCGAGAACATGTCGAATATCCCGAAGAGGGTGTTCTGCGCCTGAGCAAAGAACTCGGCCAGCGCAGCGCTATCGACGCCGGGGATGGGAATGTGAATGCCCAACCGGTAGACAGCGAGCAGTGCGAACGTCCAGAGCAGCTTTTTGCGCAACTCCGGCAACCGGGCAATATTGTCAACTCCAGCCATCGTATAGTTACCCTTTCGAAACGTCTTGGTTAGCCTTCAATGGCCTTGGCGGTACCGCCGGCCTTGGCAATCTTGTCGGCGGCGGACGCACTGAAGCGATGCGCTTCGATGGTCACGGCCTTATCGACGTCACCGGTGCCGAGCACCTTGACCGCAGCGCCGTCGGTGACGACTCCGCGCTCGTACATGTCGGCCAGGGTGATCTCGTCCTTGCCTTCGAACAGGGCCAGCAGACGGCCCACATTCACGGCTTCGTATTCTTCTCGGAAGGGATTTTTGAACCCGCGCTTGGGCAGGCGACGCGCCAAAGGCATCTGGCCGCCCTCGAAACCGGGACGGACACCGCCTCCGGAACGGGCATTCTGGCCCTTGTGGCCCTTGCCCGCGGTCTTGCCCCAGCCGGAGCCGGAGCCGCGACCGATGCGCTTGCGATTCTTGTACTCTTCCGGGAAGGCGTAGAGTTCATGCAGTCTCATTATTCCACTACCTCCACAAGGTGCCTGACCTTATAGATCATGCCACGGATGACGGCATTGTCATCGTGTTCCTTGACCTGGCCGATGCGGCGCAGGCCCAATGCGGCCAGAGTCTTGACCTGGGCGGGCTTGCAACCGATCTTGCTTTTGATCTGTTTGACCTTAATCACGGCGATCTCCTTTACTTGCGCGGAGTGGAAACCGGGACGCCGCGCAGGGCGGACATGTCCTCGGCGCTCCGCAGGGACTCCAGACCGGCCATGGTGGCACGCAACACGTTGTGCGGATTGTTGGTGCCGATAGCCTTGGTCAGGATGTCATGGACGCCGACGGCCTCCATGATCGCACGAACGGGACCGCCGGCGATGATGCCGGTACCACGCGAGGCGGGCTTGAGCATGACGCGGCCCGCACCGTAGCGTCCCAGGACCTCATACGGCAGGGTGCCGTCCAGCAGAGGAACATTGATCATGTTCTTCTTGGCGCGTTCACTCGCCTTGCGGATGGCTTCGGGCACTTCGTTGGCCTTACCCAGTCCGTATCCGACTCCACCTTCGCCATCACCGACGACCACCAGGCAGCTGAAGCTGAAACGGCGGCCACCCTTGACAACCTTGGCGACGCGATTGAGGTAGACGATTTTTTCGATCAGTCCACTTTCATTCTGTTCCATTTTTCTTTCCTAGCTGCCTAGAATTTAAGCCCGCCTTCGCGGGCGCCGTCGGCAAGAGCTTTGATCTTGCCGTGATAGATATAACCATTGCGGTCGAAGACAACGGTCTCGATGTTCTTGGCCTTGGCGGCTTCGGCGATGGCCTTGCCGACCTGGGAGGCGGACTCCTTGTTGGACTTCAGGGTCTCGCCGCCCTTGTTCAGCACCTGGGTGCTGGTGGAGGCCAGGGTCACGCCGTTCTCGTCGTCCACCAACTGCGCATAAATATGCAGGTTGGAACGGAAGACGACCAGGCGGGGCCGGGACTCGGTACCGGAGATCTTCTTTCTGATGCGGGGCTTGCGGAGAAGCCGCTGTGCATTCTTGCTTTTACTCATGACAACTCCCCTACTTGCCGGACTTGCCAGCCTTGCGGCGGATGAATTCGTCAATGTACTTGATGCCCTTGCCCTTGTAGGGTTCCGGCGGACGGATGCGACGAATCTGAGCCGCGGTTTCACCGACAAGCTGCTTGTCGATGCCCTCGACGGTCAGCTTGGCGCCCTCAGCCTTGGCTTCGAGACCGGCCGGCAGGTCGAATTCGACCGGATGGGAGTATCCCACGTTCAGCACGATCTTTTTGCCCTGCACGGACACCTTGTATCCGACGCCGATGACTTCCAGGGTCTTGGAAAAGCCCTTGGTCACGCCTTCCACGCAATTGGCCAGCAGCGAACGGCGAAGGCCGTGCTGGGCGCGCGCCTGGCGGGAATCGTCAACGCGATCGACGAACACCTTGCCATCCTCGATCTTGTACTCCACGGTCGAATCGACCGGAGTCTTGAGGGTCCCCTTGGGGCCCTTGACCTGGATCTCGGAGGCTCCTACGGACACCTCGACACCCGAGGGGATGTCGATGGGATTCTTTCCTATACGAGACATAACGGAACCTCTTTACCAGATTTCGCAGAGCAGCTCGCCGCCGACATTGGCCTCTTTGGCCTTGGCGCCTTCGAGCAACCCTTTCGAGGTGGACACGATACAAATACCGATGCCGTTCTGGACGCGGGGAATATCAGAAGCGCCTACGTACACGCGGCGGCCCGGCTTGCTGACCTTCTTCAGGCCAGTGATAAGCGGTTTGCCGTCAGCGTACTTGAGCGTAATACTGATGTCCCTGTCCTCGACAGCGTAGTCGGTGATATAACCTTCTTCCTTCAGGATACCCGCGATGGAAGACTTCATCTTGGAAGTCGGAACAACGACGTCCTTGTGGAAGGCGCCGTATGCATTCCGAATGCGGGTCAACATGTCGGCTACAGGATCAACAACAGCCATTTCATTTCTCCTTGATTACCAGCTCGCCTTGCGGACGCCGGGGAGTTCACCGGCGAGAGCCTTGTTGCGGAAGCAGATACGGCAGATGCCGTAGCGCCTCAGAAAAGCCCGAGGGCGGCCACAAATCGGACAACGATTGTAGGCGCGAACCTTGAACTTGGGTTTGCGGCGTGCCTTAACACGTAAGCTTGTCTTGGCCACTTTCCGTCCTCCTATTTCTTAAAGGGCATACCGAGCAGAGCGAGAAGGGTCTTGGACTCCTTGTCGGTCTTGGCGGTGGTGCAAACAGTAATGTTCATGCCCTTCGTCAACTCAACCTTATCGATGTCAAGCTCGGGGAAGATGGTGTGTTCCTTGATGCCCATCGTGAAGTTGCCGCGGCCGTCGAAACCGCGGTCGGGAACGCCGCGAAAGTCGCGGACACGGGGCAGAGCGAAGCTCACGAGCTTGTCATAAAAGTCCCACATGGCATCGTCGCGCAAGGTGACCCGGGTACCGACCGGCATGCCTTCGCGCAGCTTGAACTGGGCGATGGACTTCTTGGCGGTGGTGACCACGGCCTTCTGGCCGGCGATGGCGGTCAACTCGTCCGCGGCGGCTTCGATCAGCTTGCTGTTCTGGCTGGCCTGACCGAGGCCGATGTTCAGGGAGATCTTCACCAGTCTGGGGATCTCCATGGCGGACTTGTAGCCGTACTCCTTAAGGAGCTCGGGGACAACCTTTTCCTTATAAACCTGTTCGAGACGTGTCATACTGATACCTATTTGAAGGTCTCGTTGCACTTCTTGCAGAAGCGCACCTTCTTACCGTCTTCAGTCTTCTTGTACCCTACCCGCGTGGGCTTGGTGCATGCGTCGCACACGATAGCCACATTGGATACATGGATAGGGGCTTCCTTCTCGATAATGCCGCCGGGCTGCTGGGCATAGGGGTTGGCCTTGGTGTGGCGCTGAACCATGTTCACCTTCTCCACCAGGACCTTGTCCTTCTTCTTGAGGACCTTGAGCACCTTGCCGATCTTACCCTTGTCCTTCCCGGCGATGACCATGACCTTGTCGTCTTTGCGAATCTTCGTCTTCATCATCTTATCCTTTTACAGGACCTCGGGAGCGAGGGATACGATCTTCATAAAGCCGGCGGCGCGCAATTCACGGGCCACGGGGCCGAAGATACGGGTTCCCACGGGATCCATGTTGTTGTTGAGCAGCACGGCCGAGTTGTTGTCGAACTTGATGTAGGAACCGTCGGGACGACCGATTTCCTTCTTGGTCCGAACGACAACCGCCTTCATAACCGAGCCCTTCTTCACCTTGGAATGGGGCATGGCTTCCTTGACGGAAACAACGACGATGTCGCCGACGCTGGCGTAGCGGCGCTTGGAACCGCCCAGCACCTTGATGCACTGGACTTTCTTGGCCCCGGAGTTGTCGGCCACGTCGAGATTGGATTCTACCTGAATCATTCTGATATCCTCCTGAACCCTAAACGGCCTTTTCCAGAATCTTCACCAGGTGCCAGCGCTTGCGCCGGGACACGGGCCTCGATTCGACAATCTGCACCTTATCGCCAATGCCGCAGTCGTTGGCCGGATCGTGGGCCATGAACTTCTTGCGGCGGCGGATGTACTTCTTCAGCAGCGGGTGCTTCACCAGGGTCTCGACGCGGACGACAATGGTCTTGTCGGCCTTGTCGGAGATCACCAGGCCGGTGAGCACGCGCTTGTTGCCTTTGAATTTATACTCAGCCATTTCTTACGCTCCCTGCCGTTCCCGCTGAATGGTCAGGATACGGGCGATGGTCTTTTTGGCGCCGCTGAGAGCCTGGGTGTTTTCCAGCTGGGCGGTCGCATGCTTGAAACGCATGGAGAACAGCTCATGCCGGGTAGACTTCAGGGTCTCGTTCAGCTTGGCGTCATCCATTTCACGAAGTTCCTTGTTGGACAGCATTTACATACCCTCCTTCACAACGATTGAGGTCTTGATCGGCAGCTTGTAGGAAGCGCGCTTGAGGGCTTCCTTGGCGAGCTCGATGTCGACGCCCTTCACTTCGTACATGATACGACCCGGTTTCACCGGCGCGACCCAACCGTCGGGAGCGCCTTTACCCTTGCCCTGCCGGACTTCGGCGGGCTTGGAGGTGGTGGGGTAGTCAGGGAAGATGCGAATCCAGACCTTACCGCCGCGCTTGATGTGACGCATGATGGCGACACGAGCGGACTCGATCTGCTGGCTGGTGATCTTTCCATGCTCCAGTGCCTTCAGGCCGATATCGCCGAAGGACACGTTGTTACCCCGTTGGGCCTTGCCTCTGAGGCGGCCTTTCTGCCGCTTTCTGAATTTCACTCTTTTTGGAGCAAGCATTACTATTGTACCTCTTTGTCCAGAATCTCACCCTTGAAGATCCAGACCTTGACGCCGATCACGCCGTAGGTGGTAGCAGCCTCGGCAAAACCGTAGTCGATGTCGGCACGGAGAGTGTGCAGAGGCACACGGCCATCACGGTACCATTCGCCGCGGGCGATCTCAGCACCGGCAAGCCGGCCTGCGCACGCAACCTTGATACCCTCGGCACCGAATTTCCTGGCAAGGCCCACCGTGCGCTTCATGGCACGGCGGAAGGCAATTCGGCGTTCGAGCTGCTGGGCGATGTTCTCAGCAACGAGCTGAGCTTCAACCTCCGGTCGACGGATCTCGTTGACCTCAATGGTGAATTCAGTTTGAAACTTGTTGCGCAATTCCTCGCGCAACTTTTCTATCTCGACACCCTTGCGGCCGATGACGATACCGGGACGCGCGGTGTGGATGATCAGGCGAATCTTGCCGCCGGCCCGCTCGATCTCGAGACGGGCAACACCGGCCTGAAACAATTTTTTCTTGACGAACTTGCGGACCTGGTCGTCCTGAAGGACGAACGCGGGGTAATCCTTCCTGCTGTACCAGCGGGACAGCCAGTTCTTGTTATACCCCAGACGGAAACCGTAAGGATGTACTTTCTGTCCCATACTACTGCTCCTTCACCACGATGGTGATATGGCTGGTACGCTTCCGGATACGGTAAGCGCGGCCCATGGCGCGCGGCTGGATGCGCTTCCAGGTCGGACCTTCGTTAATCATGACCGTGTCCACGATCAGGGAATCCACATCGACTCCGGGCATCTGCTCCGCATTGGAAATGGCGGAGTACAGCACCTTGCTGAGAATCTCGGCGGGCTTCTTCGGGGTGAACCGGAGAATGTTCAGGGCGTCTTCGACGCCTTTGCCCTTGATGTTCTCGGCCACAAGACGGGTCTTGCGCGGAGAGACGCGGATGAACTTTGCAACTGCTTTCGCTTCCATGATGTCCTCCTCCCCTACTTCTTCTTGTCGGCGACGTGGCCGTAGTAGGTGCGGGTGGGGGAGAATTCGCCCAACTTGTGGCCGACCATGTTCTCGGTCACGAAGACGGGAATGAACTTGCGGCCGTTGTGGACGGCAAAGGTCATGCCGACCATCTCGGGGACGATGGTGGAACGGCGGGACCAGGTCTTGATGACCCGGCGGTCGCCGCTCTCCGCAGCCACTTGGATTTTCTTGATCAGATGGCCGTCCAGGAACGGGCCCTTCTTAAGAGATCTAGGCATTGGTTATACTCCTACTTCTGGCCGCGGCGTTTGACGATGAGCTTCGAGGAAGCCTTCTTCTTGTTCCGGGTCTTGTAGCCCTTGGCCGGGGTACCCCACGGGGACACCGGATGGCGACCGCCGGAACTACGGCCCTCACCACCACCCAGCGGGTGATCGATCGGGTTCATTGCCACACCACGGACCTTCGGACGACGGCCGAGCCAGCGATTGCGTCCAGCCTTGCCGATCTTGATATTCTCGTGATGAATGTTGCCGACCTGGCCGACGGTGGCGCAGCAGGAGGCCAGGACCTTGCGGACCTCGCCGGAGGGCATGCGCAGGAGGGCGTACTTGCCTTCCTTGGCGATGAGCTGCGCGTACGTGCCGGCGGCACGGCAGAACTGGCCGCCCTTGCCGGGGTACAGTTCGATATTGTGGACCACGGTACCGGTCGGGATGTTGGTCAGGGCCAGCGCGTTGCCGGGCTTGATGTCGGCGGTCGCGCCCGCGGTGATGACGTCACCCTGGTTCAGGCCCACCGGGCACAGGATATAGCGCTTCTCGCCGTCGGCGTAGTGCAGCAGCGCGATGCGGGCGCTGCGGTTCGGATCGTATTCGATCTCGGCGACCTTGGCCGGAATGTCCAGCTTGTTGCGCTTGAAGTCGACGACGCGGTACAGCGTCTTGTGGCCACCGCCGCGACGGCGGGAGGTGACACGACCATTGTTGTTGCGGCCGGCCTTCTTGGTCAGGCCCTTGGTCAGCGACTTCTCGGGAGTGGTTCTCGTGATTTCCGCGAAATCGGAAACCGTCTGGAACCGGCGGCCCGGAGAAGTAGGCTTCAGCTTGCGGGTTGCCATGGGTTACACTCCTTCGAAGATTTCGATTTTATCGCCGGCGGCAAGCTTGACGTAGGCCTTCTTGTAACCGGGAATGCGACCCCCGGTTGCACGGCCGAACTTCTTGCGCGGCATGGCATTCTTCTTGACGATATTCACGGACTCGACTTTGACGTCGAAGGCTGCCTCAACGGCCTTCTTCACCTCGATCTTGTTGGAGTCGGGGTGGACGTAAAAAGAGACGTGATTGGATTGCTCCTTGGCCTCGTTGGCCTTTTCGGAGACCACGGGCTTCAGCAGAACTTTCGAATAATCCATTACTTCAACCTCTCTTGAACGTCTTGGGCGGCAGACTCGAGCATAACCAGCTCGGGGTACAGCAGCACGTCGTAAACATTCAGCTTGTCGGCTTCGATGACCTTGATGTGGGGCATGTTCCTTGCGGACTTCACCAACTTCTCGTCAACGTCCTTGGCGACGATGAGGGTCTTGCCGAGGCCGAGCTTTTCAGCGATTTCGGCAAACGCCCTGGTCTTGATCTCGGCCAGCTCGATGGAACTCACGACCTTCAGCTTCTCCTCGGAGACGCGGGAGGACAAGGCCATCTGCAAGGCCAGCTTGCGGACCTTCTTGTTCACCTTGAAGCTGTAGTCGCGGGGCTGGGGACCGAACACGGTCGCGCCGCCGCGCCACAGGGGCGAACGGGAGGAACCGGCACGGGCGCGGCCGGTGCCTTTCTGGCGCCAGGGCTTGCGGCCGCCGCCGGTAATCAGGGCGCGGTTCTTGGTTGCATGGGTCCCCTGCCGCTTGGCGGCGCGCTGGGAACGGACAACCATGTTGAGGATTTCGGGCTGGATTTCGACCTCGAAGACCTCGGGGGCCAGCTCGATATCGCCCACTTTCTTATTGTTCTGATCTACGATCTGTAATTTTGCCATGATACTCACCTCTAACCGTTCTTGCGGATCATCACGAGACCGCCGTTGGCACCGGGGACCTGCCCCTTCACCACCAGGACGTTGTCCTCGGGACGGACGTCGACGATTTCCACGTTGGACACGGTCACGCGGGCGTTGCCCATTTGGCCGGGCATCTTCTTGCCCTTCCAGACACGGCCGGGGAAGGTGGCGTTACCGACGGAACCGGGAACGCGGTGGACCTTCTCGGCGCCGTGGGAAGCGCGGGAGCCGCCGAAGTTGTGGCGCTTCATGACGCCCTGGAAACCCTTGCCCTTGGAGGTGCCGGTCACCTTGACCTTCTCGCCTGCGGCGAAGATGTCCACGGTGATTTCCTGGCCCAGCTCGTACTCTTCCACCTTCTCAATGGGAAACTCCTTGAGGGTGCGGTAGAGGTCCTTGCCGGCCTTGGCCTGGTGGCCCTTCATGGGCTTGTTCACCTTGTGCTCGGAAACGGTGTCGAAGCCGAGCTGCAGGGCGTTGTAGCCTTCCTTGTCAGTGGTCTTGATCTGCATGACCGGGCAGGGTCCCGCCTCGATGACGGTCACGGGACAGACGGTGCCGTCGTCCTGGAAAATGCGGGTCATGCCCACTTTCTTACCAAGCAATCCGAGAGTCTTAGCCATGACTAATCCTCCTAGAGCTTGATCTCGACGTCCACGCCGGCGGGAAGCGAAAGCTTGCCCAGGGCGTCGACCGTCTGCTGTGTGGGTTCAAGGATATCCAGAAGGCGCTTGTGAATACGCATTTCAAACTGCTCGCGGGACTTCTTGTCCACGTGAACAGACTTCTGGATGGTGGTACGATGAATGTCGGTGGGCAGCGGCACGGGGCCAGCAATAGCCGCACCGGTATTCCGGGCGGTGTCAACGATCTCGGTGACAGCCTTGTCCAGAATACGGTAATCGTATGCTCTCAGTTTAATTCTGATGCGATCGCTCGCCATCGTCGAAGCAGACATAGTGCTTTCTCCTCAAAGGATTTATCTCAACTCGCGCCTTATAAACAAAAAAAGCGCTGTTCATTGCAGCGGTCGGGTTGAGTACATCCCAACCGCCGCAGTGTCAAGCTGAGGGAAAATCCTCGGCTCTACGTTAATCTGTTCCTTTCATCAATTCTTCAGCCAGATTGTTCGGCAACTTTTCGTAGTGGTCGAACTGCATGGTGAAGGTCGCCCGGCCCTGCGTCTTGGAACGCAGGTCCGTCGCATAGCCGAACATCTCGGACAGCGGGACGTACGACCGGACCACCTGCACGCCGACGCGGGCTTCCATTTCGCCCACGCGGCCGCGGCGTCCGTTCAGGTCGCCCATGACATCGCCGAGATAATCCTCGGGGGTCACCACTTCCACCGACATGATCGGCTCGAGCAGGACCGGCTTCGCGCCCCGGCAGGCTTCCTTGATCGCCAGAGAACCGGCAATGTAGAAAGCCTGCTCGCTGGAGTCGACTTCGTGGTAGGAGCCGAACACGAGCTTGACCTTCACGTCCACCACCGGGTAACCGGCGGTGATGCCGTTTTTCATGGCATCCTGGATGCCCTTGTCAACGGCGGGGATGTATTCCTTGGGAATCACGCCGCCCTTGATCTCGTCCTCGAACTCGTAGCCCTTCTCAGGATTGGGCTCGATCTCGATGACGACGTGGCCGTACTGACCCCGGCCACCCGACTGCTTGGCATGCTTGACATCGGCCTTGTTCGGCGCGGAAATGGTCTCCCGGTACGCAACGCGGGGAGCGCCCACGTTGGCGTTCACGTTGAACTCCCTGAGAAGGCGGTCAACGATGATTTCCAGGTGCAACTCGCCCATTCCGGCGATCAGGGTCTGTCCGGTTTCCTCATCGGTCTTGACGCGGAAGGACGGGTCCTCCTTGGCCAGCTTGACAAGGGCGGCGGACAGGGTGTCGCGGTCTGCCTTGGTCTTGGGTTCGATAGCCACCTCGATGACCGGCTCGGGGATGTCCAGGGACTCCAGGACCACGGGGGTCTTGAGATCGGCCAGGGTATCGCCGGTGGCTATGTTCTTGAGGCCGACGGCGGCAACGATGTCGCCCGCGTAAGCCTCTTTTATTTCCTCACGCTTGTTGGCGTGCATTTTCAGAAGTCGACCGATGCGCTCCTTCTTGCCGGTGGCCCCGTTCATGAACGTGGCCCCGGACTCGATCTTGCCGGAGTAAAGGCGCAGGAAGGTCAGGTGGCCGACGAACGGGTCGGTCATCAGCTTGAAGGCCAGCGCGGCCAGCGGCTTGTCGTCGTCGCAGGGGCACTCGACCTCGGCTTCGGTGTCGGGGTTGATACCCGTCATGGACGCAATGTCCAGCGGGGACGGCATGTAGTCCACAACGGCGTCGAGCAGCGGCTGGACACCCTTGTTGCGGAACGCGGTGCCGCAAAGCACGGGGCAGATGGTCAGGGAGTTGGTCGCCTTGCGCACGCCTTCGCGCAGCTCGTCGGGGGTCAGCTCCTCGTCGGCCATGTACTTTTCCAGAAGCGCTTCGTCTTCCTCGGCAATGGCCTCGATCATCTCGGCCCGCATCAATTCATATTGATCCTGAAGCTCGGCGGGGACTTCGGTGACGGTGTACTTGGCACCCTTGTCCGCGGCGTCATAGATGTACGCCTTGCCTTCGATCAGATCGACGGTGCCCTGGAAGTCTTCCTCGGCCCCAATGGGCAGCTGCAGAGGAACAGCCTTGGCACCCAGCCTGGTCTTCATCATCTCCACACAACGGAAGAAGTCCGCGCCGATGCGGTCCATCTTGTTGACGAACGCCATGCGGGGAACCTTGTACCGATCGGCCTGCCGCCACACGGTCTCGGACTGGGGCTCGACGCCCGCCACGGAGTCGAAGACGGCGATGGCGCCGTCCAGCACGCGCAGTGCGCGCTCGACTTCCATGGTGAAGTCCACGTGGCCCGGGGTATCGATGATGTTGATGCGATGTTCGCGCCAGAAACAGGTGGTCGCGGCGGACGTGATGGTGATGCCGCGTTCCTGCTCCTGAACCATCCAGTCCATGGTGGCCTCGCCGTCATGGACCTCACCGATCTTGTGGGACACGCCGGTGTAGAACAGGATGCGCTCGGTAGTGGTCGTCTTGCCCGCGTCGATGTGGGCCATGATACCAATATTGCGCTGTTTCTCTCTGGGTACTTGTCTTGCCACTTCGTTGCTCCGGATCTACCAGCGGTAGTGGGCGAAAGCCTTGTTCGCCTCCGCCATCTTGTGGGTGTCTTCGCGCTTCTTGACAGCGCCCCCACGGTTGTTGAAGGCGTCCAGAAGCTCGCCGGAAAGACGGGCGACCATGCCTTTCTCGCCGCGGCCGCGCGCAAAGGCGATCAGCCAACGGATGGCGAGAGCGGTCTGACGGTCGGGGCGAACTTCCATGGGCACCTGGTAGGTGGCGCCGCCGACGCGGCGGGACTTGACCTCCAGGGCGGGACGGATGTTGTCCAGGCACTTCTCGAAGGCGCGCAACGGATCTTCGTTGGTCTTCTCGGCCAGGACGTCGACAGCCTTGTAGAAAATTCGTTCAGCGGTAGACTTCTTGCCGTCCAGCATCAGACGGTTGATGAAGCGAGTGACGAGTTTGCTGCCGAACACAGGATCCGGCAGGATCTGCCGCTTGGCGACAGGACCTTTACGAGGCATTTTTTTCTCCTTGAATTTCAGCCGGGGGGACATTATTTCGGGCAGCCTCCGCCCTACTTTGTCATCCCTCCCCGGGCATTGCGAAAGAGGCTAAAACCTTATTTCGGGCGCTTGGTGCCGTACTTGGAACGACCACGGCGGCGATCATCGACACCGGAGGTGTCCAGGGTGCCGCGCACGACGTGGTAACGGACACCGGGAAGGTCTTTGACACGACCGCCACGGATCAGAACCACGGAGTGTTCCTGCAGGTTATGGCCTTCGCCGCCGATGTAGGCGGTCACTTCCATGCCGTTGGTAAGGCGGACACGGGCGACCTTGCGAAGCGCGGAGTTAGGCTTCTTGGGGGTCGTGGTGTACACCCTGGTGCAAACGCCGCGGCGCTGGGGGCATTCCATCAGGGCCGGGGTCTTTTTCCGCTTGGGCTGAGCTTCGCGGCCCTTGCGGAGCAATTGGTTAATGGTGGGCATTCATCCTCCAAATCATTAGTTAATAGATTACCCACGCGCGAAATCTCGCGCAAAGAGGACCGCAAGTACTCCATAATCTCCGGCGTTGTCAAGGGAATTGCCCCGGAGATTGCGTGTACTTTTGCGGCCGTTCCGCCCAAAAAGTTGGAGAGGCCGCGCCTCTCCAACTTTTCCAATCAGTTATCTCGAAACAGAGCCGTGTTATATTCTCCGGGCGTTTACGCCGAGGGCGCGTCCACCAGGAGCGGGCTCTCCTCCAGTTCCTCCAGGAACTTGTCCGAGCGCTCCGGCTGTTCGGGCACGGAGATACCGGAATCGATATACTTACGGAAGCCGGTGCCGGCGGGCACCAAGCGTCCGACGATGACATTTTCCTTCAAACCGCGCAAGTGGTCGGACTTGCCTCGGAGCGACGCCTCGGTCAGGACCTTGGTGGTCTCCTGGAAGGAGGCCGCGGAAATGAAGGAATCCGTGGACAGGGAGGCCTGGGTGATGCCCAGGACCAGGGTCTCGGCCACGGCGGGAGTGCCGCCCTCGGCCGCCACCTTGGAGTTCTCCTCCATGAACCGCAGCTTGTCCACCTGCTCGCCGATGAGGAAGGAGGTGGAGCCGGGGTCCAGGATCGAGACCTTCTTGAGCATCTGGCGCACGATGATCTCGATGTGCTTGTCGTTGATGTTGACGCCCTGGAAGCGGTACACGTCCTGGATCTCTTCGACCAGGTAGCGGGCCAGGTATTTCTCGCCCTTGATGCGCAGGATGTCGTGCAGTTCCGGGGTGCCTTCGGTCAGGAGGTCGCCGGCCTCGACGAAGTCGGACTCCTGGACCGTGATGTGCTTGCCCTTGGGAATCAGGAATTCCTGGGCGTCGCCCACTTCCGGGGTGACGACGACCTTGCGCTTGCCCTTGGACTCGGAGCCGAAGGTGACGATGCCGTCGATGGAGGAGACAACGCCCATGTCCTTGGGCTTGCGGACCTCGAACAGCTCGGCAACACGCGGCAGACCGCCGACGATATCCTTGGTCTTGGAGGATTCACGCGGCTTACGGGCGATAACGTCGCCCGCGGTGACCGTGTCCCCGTCCTTGACCATGAGGATGGCGCCCACCGGCATGGCGAAGTTGGCATCGATTTCGGTGCCTGGCCGCTTCACCGGCATGCCGTCCTCGCCCAACAGGGTGACGGCCGGGCGGTAGTTGGTGGTGCGGTATTCCATGATGGTGAAGGACGCCTTGGAGGTGCGGTCCTCCTGGACGGTCTTGCCTTCGATGATGTCCTTGAACTTGATGACGCCGGGCACGTCGACGATGAACGGCTCCATGTACGGGTCCCATTCGGCCAGGACGGCGCCCTTCTTGACTTCCTGCCCTTCGTCCACGAGCAGGCGCGCGCCCGAGGGCAGCACGTACTTTTCGCGTTCGCGGCCCTGCTCGTCCACGATGCCCACCTGGCAGCTCTTGCCGAGCACCATCTTGTGGCCGTCGGCGTTGGCAACGGTACGCATGCGGGCCGTGATGACGCGACCGTTGTGCTGGGACTCGATGTTTGACGATTCGATTTCCTTGGATGCGGTACCGCCGATGTGGAAGGTACGCATGGTCAGCTGGGTGCCGGGCTCGCCGATGGACTGGGCCGCGATGATGCCGACCGTTTCGCCCACGTTCACCAGATGGCCCCGGGCCAGGTCGCGTCCGTAGCACATGGCGCAGACGCCCTGCTTGGCCTTGCAGGTCAAACCGGAGCGGATGGTGATGGTGTTGACGCCGGAAGCGTCGAGCTTCTTGGCGTACTGCTCGTCAATTATGGTGTTGGCGGGGATGACCAGCTCGCCGGTCTCCTCGTCATAGGTATCGAACATGGTCACGCGGCCCTGGACACGCTCCGCCAGACGCTGCTTGATCTCACCGCCCTTGATGAGGTGGGTGAGTTCCAGCCCGTCCACGGTGCCGCAGTCGTGCTCGGACACGGTCACGTCCTGGACGACGTCCACCAGGCGGCGGGTCAGGTAACCGGAGTTGGCGGTCTTGAGCGCGGTATCGGCCAGGCCCTTCCGAGCGCCGTGGGTGGAGATGAAGTACTGGAGAACCGACAGCCCTTCGCGGAACGAGGCGGTGATCGGGGTCTCGATGATCTCGCCGGACGGCTTGGCCATGAGGCCGCGCATGCCCGCCAACTGACGCATCTGGTCCTGGTTGCCTCGAGCGCCCGAGGTGGCCATCATGTAGATCGGGTTGAAGCTCGAGTTGACCTCGGTCTTGCCCGTCTTGGGATCGGTCAGCACGTCGGTGGACATCTCCTGCATCATTTCGTTGGAGATGTCGTTGGTGACCTTGGTCCAGACGTCAACAACCTTGTTGTATTTCTCGGTGCGGGTGATGATGCCGTCCTGGAACTGGTTCTCGATTTCGTCCACTTCGGCGTTGGCGGTGTCGAGCATCTTGGCCTTGGCGTCGGGAATCTTGAGGTCCTTGACGCCGATGGTCACGCCCGCGCGGGTGGCGTATTCGTAACCCAGGTCCTTGATCCTGTCGCACAGGATGACCGTGGCCTTGGTGCCCGCCAGACGGTAGGCGCCGGAGACCAGGGCGGCGATGTTCTTCTTGTTCAGCACGCAATTGACCAGCTCGAACGGCACCTTTTCGGGCAACAGCCCGGAAACGATGATGCGGCCGGTGGTGGTTTCCACCAGCTCGCCGCCGATGCGGACCTTGATGCGCGCGTGGATGCCCACCGCGCCGAAGTCGTGGGCGGCGATGACCTCTTCCGGGCCGGAAAAGATCATGCCCTCGCCCGTCTCGAAGGAGCGCGGCGTGGTCAGATAGTACAGACCGAGCACGATGTCCTGCGAGGGGTTGATGATGGGCGAGCCGTTGGACGGGCTCAGAATGTTGTTGGAGCTCATCATGAGCACGCGGCACTCGATCTGCGCCTCCACCGAGAGCGGCACGTGGACGGCCATCTGGTCGCCGTCGAAGTCCGCGTTGTACGCGGAGCAGACGAGCGGATGCAGCTGAATGGCCTTGCCCTCGACCAAAGTCGGCTCGAACGCCTGGATGCCCAGCCTGTGCAGGGTCGGGGCGCGGTTGAGCATGATCGGGTACTCGCGGACCACGTCTTCCAGGATGTCCCAGACGACCAGGTCCTCGCGTTCGACCATTTTCTTGGCGGACTTGATGGTGGTGGCGATCTCGCGCTTCTCCAGCTCGGAATAGATGAACGGCTTGAACAGCTCCAGCGCCATCTTCTTGGGCAGGCCGCACTGATGCAGCTTGAGCTTGGGACCGACCACGATGACCGAACGGCCGGAGTAGTCGACGCGCTTGCCGAGCAGGTTCTGACGGAACCGGCCCTGCTTGCCCTTGATCATGTCGGACAGGGACTTGAGCGGGCGGCCGTTGGTGCCGGTGATGGCGCGGCCGCGGCGGCCGTTGTCGAACAGTGCGTCCACGGCCTCCTGCAGCATGCGCTTCTCGTTGCGGATGATGATCTCGGGCGCGCCGAGTTCCAGCAGCCTCTTGAGCCGGTTGTTGCGGTTGATGACGCGGCGGTAGAGGTCGTTGAGGTCCGAAGTGGCGAAGCGGCCGCCGTCCAGGGGGACCAGCGGGCGCAACTCGGGCGGAATGATGGGAATCACTTCCATGATCATCCACTCGGGCTTGTTGCCGGACTCAAGGAAGGCCTCGACGATCTTCAGGCGCTTGGTGATTTTCTTCTTCTTGGTCTGCGACCGGGTGGTGCGGGACTCCTCGCGCAGTTCGGCGCGCAGGGTCGGCAGGTCGAGGGCCTCGAGCATGGTGCGGACGGTCTCCGCGCCCATGCCCACCTTCAGCGCATCCTCGCCGAAATGGTCGATGACCTGGAAGTACTGGTCCTCGCTGATCACCTGATGCTGCTTGAGCGGGGTCTCGCCCGGGTCGAGCACGATGAAGGAGTCGAAGTACAAGACCTTCTCCAGGTCGGCCATGGTAATGTCGAGCAGCGTGCCGATCTTGGAAGGCAGGGTCTTGAGAAACCATATGTGGGCAACGGGCGCGGCCAGCTCGATGTGGCCCATGCGCTCGCGGCGGACCTTGGAGGCGATGACCTCGACGCCGCACTTCTCGCAGACGATGCCGCGATGCTTCATGCGCTTGTACTTGCCGCAGTTGCACTCGTAGTCCTTCACGGGGCCGAAGATCTTGGCGCAGAAAAGGCCGTCGCGCTCCGGCTTGAAGGTCCGGTAGTTGATGGTTTCCGGTTTCTTGACCTCGCCGTAGGACCATTCGCGAATGGTCTCGGGGGAGGCAATGGATATCTGGATAGCCTTCAGGTTCCGGCCCTGGGCCGCCTGATTCGGCGCTCCACGCAAGGTGAACAGATCGTCCAACGTCATGGATATCCCCTATAGTAAAAAGTTATTTCATGCCCGGCCGGCCAATCGGCCGGCCGGGTCAATTACCTTGTGGTCGTCGCTAGTCCACCAGCGGCTGCAGCGCAGCGGGCGCTGACGGGGCAGCGGGCGCGCTCTGCCGCTTGCGGTCCTCGTAATGCAGGGTCACGTCCAGACCCAGCGACATGAGTTCCTTGACCAGGACGTTGAAGGATTCCGGCAGACCGGCTTCCAGGAAGTTGTCGCCCTTGACGATCTTCTCGTACATCTTCACGCGGCCCTGC
>JACCQI010000043.1 GCA_015709315.1 Desulfovibrionaceae bacterium | reverse complement strand
AAGCTCAGGATCATGGGGATTCACGAAGCAAAGTACGCTTTAGCCGGATGAACCCAAAAAAAGGACTTCGGATGACTATCCGAAGTCCTTTGCTTTCTGGTGGTGCAATCGGTGGAACCACTCCCGCCGCTCGGCGGTCCATTTCCAATGTTCTCCTTGAATTTGAAGCCGTCAGGATTGCGTATTACACTGGCGCTTCTACTCCTTTTCAATACGGCACATGAGCGCGGAATGCGGCCAGCTCCCGATTTCCGGGCTACAGAATTCCGGGGCATCCGGGCAGAGGATGTTCGTGTTCGACTCGAAGGCCCCGAAAAGATCGGGCAGCTTTTCTGCGCGCTCCGGGAACCACCAGGAATGCTGTGCGTCCGCCATGGTCGGATGGATGGCTTCCGAGAGGTGGACGCGCTGGCGAATGGACCCCATCGGGGTCGAAATCACGGCCCAGTCTCCTTCGGCCAAGCCCAGATTTTCTGCCGTGTCCGGATGGATCGAGACCAGCGGGTCAGGCACTTTCTTGCGCGCCTTTTCAATATGCCGCTGTTCGGAATGATACATCGGCATGAAGCGGCTTCCCGTAATGAGAATGAGCGGATATTTCTCCGTTATCGCAGGATCGCTGCTCCTGGGGCTCCACAAGGGTTCATGGTACGCGGGCAAAGGGTCCGCCCCCAGTTCCTCGAAGATTGAAGACTTGAGCTCGACCTTGCCCGAGGGCGTGCCGAATCCGTGTTCTTCGTACTGCCGATACTTCCTTTGGCCGAACACGCCGTTTTGTTCGGCAAGTTGTCGGAACGTCAGGCCGATCGGCTCAAGGCAATGGTCATAGACGTCCTCCACGGTTTCCCAGGGCCAATATTGTTCCTGCCCGAGCCGCAGGCCCAATTGCCTGTAGAAGTAATAGCTGTTCCGGCGTTCGTTTATCGGCTCGATTCCCTGCGGGCAGGCGACGCAGAATCCGGGGGTCAGCCACATTTCCGACTGCTCCACCGTGGTGGACGCGGGGAGGACATAGTCGGCCATGGCCGCGGACGGGGTCATGTAATACTCCATGACCACATAGAGTTCGAGCGCCTTGAGGGCTTCGAAGACGTGCTGCGTGTTGGGCAGGGCGAGGAGCGGGTTGTTTGCCAGGGTGATGGCGGCCTTCACCGGATACGGTTTTCCCGTGATGATGGCGTCCATGACCTCCCTGGCATGGGCCAGGTTGGAATGCCATGCCTCCGGAGCGGCCAGGTAGCCCTCGGGCAGTTTTTTGTTGGCGGCCAGATTCCGCTCCCAGCCGGGGAAACCGAAGAACGGATATTTGTCGGCGCCGAGCTGCTTGACCCGCTGGCTTTCGGGAATCATGTCGTTCAGCTCGAGGTATTCCCAGTCATGGATCTTGCCGATGTCGCCCGCCAGGCTGAAGACGTCGCCGCCGGGGATTTCCAGGTTGCCGGTCAAGGCGCGCAGGATTGCCCGCCCTCTTGCGCACTGCGTGGAATTGACTCCCTGCTTGTCCAGCCCCAGGCCGAAGGGGATCACGGCCGGCGAAACCGTGGCATACGTCCTGACGGCCTCGACCACGAGGTCGGCGGGCACCGTGGTGATTTCCTCGACCTTTTCGGGAGTGTAGGATTCAACGGCTGCTTTGAGCTCGTCAAAGCCGATGGTATAGTTGGAAACGAATTCCTTGTCCCAGAGATCGTTTGCGAGGATGTATCGAATCCATCCCAGCATCAGGGCCAGGTCGGTGCCGGGGCGGATTTGGAGCCACAAATCGGCGCTTTCCGCCTCTTTCGTCATGCGGGGATCGACGACTATGAGCTTGGCGCCGTTCTTGCGGGCCTGGACGATTTGAGGATACAGGCCGACGGGGCTTGATTTGGAGGCGTTGCACCCCCATATGACGACACATTGAGCGGCCGTGATTTCGCTGCCCACGACCATGCCGCCATACGTGGCATATTCCGTGGCGTAGCTCGGACACATGCAGATGGTGTTCACGCCGCAGGTGTTGGGGGAACCGAACAGGTTGAAGAAGCGGCGGCAGTCCCAGTGATACGTCCGTTTCGTCCCATGCGTGAAGGCAAGCGTTTCGGCACCGTATTCCTCTTTCAATTTGGCGAGTTTTTCGGCCACCTCGTCCAGGGCCTGCTCCCAGCTCACCCGTTCCCACTTCCCTTCGCCGCGTTCGCCGACCCGCTTCAGGGGATAATTCAGGCGGTCGGGATGATAGATGTGGTCCAGCATCAAGCGCCCGCGTTCACAGAGGACCCCCCGAGAGATCGGGTGGTCGGGATCCCCGGTGATCTTCACGACCTTGCCGTTATCGACATGCAGCAGCATGCCGCAGCGAGGGTGACATAGCCCGCAATAACTTCTCCGTATTTCCATCGGTTGCGCCTCCTGCTCCGTAACGGATATGTACCATGGCCAATCGTGGGCGGATATCGCGCCAGGCTCAAGCTCCGGCCGCGGCTTCCATGATCGGCGCCAGTGGACTCGACCTGCGAATAAAGTAGCGTCCCTCGGGGATGCGGCCCTCCCGCTTCATGCGAATCCTCGTATCAACTGTGGACAAAAATAGACTTGCAGTCAATTTAAAAATAGACTTCTGGTCGAAAAATAGCTAATGCCAACCAGCGGCCGCGGTGCAGTCTTTGAACGATTTGAAGGTTTATTTCACCAACAACCTTGAATACATGGAACAAAACAAAAACAGCACAGGACGAGCCCCACGCCCGGCAACGCATCGAAGGGGCGCGCCCAAGGGACCGAGGAAGGCGAAACAGCGACGTGAGGCGCTGCTTGAATCGGCGGGCCGGCTCTTTGTGGAAAAAGGGTACGAATCCACGACCATGGATGAAATCGCCGCAGACGCGGGTTTCGCCAAGGGGACGCTTTATCATTATTTCCCGAACAAAGCCGAATTGCTCCATAACCTTAAAAATGCATTCGACGAGGAGGTCGCGCGGCGCATCCGGTCCACTGTGGAGAAACAGTCCGTCGACGACTGGCAAGGACGCGTCAAGGCATGGATCAATGGGGCGGTCGAGGCCTATTTTTCCATGAGCGAATTGCACGATGTCGTTGTCTACGGCTTCGGAATGCCGTTTCGGAATGAAGTGGGCCATTCAAAGGTTACCCAAAGCCTTGCCCGGTTGATCGCAGAAGGCGCGCAGGCCGGTGCATGGGATGTGGACGACAGCCGCTGGATTGCGGTCACGATGTTCTATTCCTTCCGCGGCTGTTGCGACGAAGCCATGGCGGGCGGGCGGCCTGCCGAGGACATTCCCGATCGACTCCACTCTCTTTTTCTCCGCATGCTTGGAGTCGCGGGCAACGCCGCTTGCCCTGCGGAGGGACCGTCAGGGCGAATATAGGATGATGCCTCATTGGGAGACGCCGGAGACCGCTCCCGACCACCTTAGGTCTTCGTCGAATCCGGGAAAATGCAGGGATGGCATAACGATCGCCGTCCTCGGCGGCCGCGGTAAACTAATCAACCGATTGACAGCAATTGTTCCAAGGCGTAATTTTTGAATTAATGACAAAACGAGAACGCATTTTGAAGGCGGCAACCAGACTCTTCGCCGAGTATTCATATGATGCGGTCGGCATCCGCGAAATAGCGAATGAGGCGGATGTCAACAGTGCCATGATCTCATATTATTACGGAGGGAAAGGCGGACTTCACAAGGAAGTTTTTTCCCGTTTCGTTGAATTGGTTCTCGATGTATCCCGCGAACAGTTGGGAAAAGCCGCCAACAGCCATGAACTGTGTGACGCCATGGGACGGGCCTTTCTGACCTGCGCCCGTCGAAACCGCGAGGTGTTCATGGTGGGACTCCGTTCGCTGAACAGGGACCTTGAATGGCTCCGTGAGGAGCAGGAACGGATTCAAAGGGAAACTGAAGAGTATGTCACACGGTTTCTCGTCAGGACCGGGCATAAGGAAAAGATGCCTCACACCCGAAGGCTCATATTCGGCGCGGTCATGGGTATGCTTTTTTCCGACTATCTTCTCGGCGGGGGCGCAAATATCAATGATGATGAATTACTAAAAGAGTATGCTGAAACGATAATACGAATACTGCAGCACGGGCTTCCTTCTCTTGCGGAGTAATTTTTTTAGACAATGGTTAATCAAGTGATTGATTAACCGCTTGAACCAGGTCCAACTAATGAAAAACATCATATTGTTATTGTCTTTGGTCATCTTCACGGCTGGATGCGGAAATGGCGAGGAGGTTGCAAAACCCGAACCCGTGCGTCCTGTCAGGGTCTTTGCCACAAGCGACAAAAACCATTTGGATTCAAGGACCTACCCCGGAAAGGTGAAAGCCTCAAAGGAGGCGAGCCTGGCGTTTCGGCTGTCCGGCGAAGTTGTGGAACTGAACGTCAACGAGGGCGATTACGTGAAGAAGGGACAGCTGATCGCCATGATAGATCAGCGCGATTACCTCGCCGCCGTGGCGGATTACGAGGCGCAACTGGTCGGAGCGTATTCCACCCTGAAGGAAGCCAAGCTCAACATTGAACGCAGCACCAAACTCCTCCAGCAAAAAATCATTTCCCAAAGTTCATTCGACACGGCGCAAAGCAATTACGAAACCAGCCGCGCCAGGGCGCTTTCCCTTGAGCAGACCTTGCGTCGTGCCAAGCTGAATCTTCAATATACTGAATTGGTTGCACCTTTTAACGGAGTCGTAGCGAAAAAGTACATCTCGAACCACGAGTTTGTGCAGGCCAGAGAATCCATCATTGATTTGGAAGACATATCGTCCGTGGACATAGTTGTGGATGTGCCGGAAAACGTGTGGGTGCGTGCATTCAGTGAAAGCGTCCACGGAGCGTCGCGCTATGCCGCCCGTTTTGAATCCCTTCCCGGCAAAATGTTTTCACTCCGCCTGAAGGAGTACCAGACCAACGCCGATCCCGGCACCCAGACCTACAAGGTGACCCTGACCCTTGACGACGCGGAGGAATCCGGCGTGTATCCCGGCATGACGGCCGAGATCAGCGGGGAAATTCATGACCAGGGCGGGGACAAGGCCGTCAGCGCCCCGTTCAAGTCGATCTTCGGGCCTGCTCAAGGGAAGAAATTCGTCTGGATTTTGAATGAAGACCACACTGTCAGCAAGCGCGAAGTCGAGATCGGGCGAATTTCCGATTCGGGCATGGCCTTGGTGACATCGGGCGTCACGCCGGGCGAAACCCTGGTCGTGTCGGGCGTGAACTATCTGCATGAAGGACAGAAGGTCAAGGTCCTTGAAGGCCGCATCGGGGGCCGTCAATGAGCCTTGCCGAATACGCCTTCAAAAAAAGCACGGTCTCCTTTGTCCTGATGGTATGCTTTCTCGTGGGCGGCGTCGCGTCCTTCATGAGCATGCCCAGGCTCGAGGACCCCGACTTCACCATTAAAGAGGCCCTGGTGGTGACCAACTATCCCGGGGCGACCCCCAGGGAGGTGGCGGACGAGGTCACCGACGTCATTGAAGGCGCCACCCAACAGCTCAGCCAGTTGGACAAGGTGAGTTCCCAGTCCAACCCAGGTCTGTCCATCGTCACGGTGGCGGTCAAGGACTCCTATGACAAAGACACCCTGCCCCAGGTTTGGGACGAACTGCGCCGCAAGGTAAGCGACGTGCAGGGCAACCTGCCCCCCGGGGCGGGACCGTCCCTGGTCGTCGACGACTTCAGCGACGTATACGGCATACTCCTTGCCGTCAGCGGAGAAGGATACTCCACCCGGGATATCCAGGATTTTGCCAAGTATCTGCGGAAGCAGCTTCTGCTTGTGGACAATGTCGCCAAGGTCACCCTGTGGGGCGAGCAGGTCGAAAACGTGTACATTGAGATGTCCCGCGCCCGCATGAGCCGCATGGGCGTGACGATGGAGGCCGTGACCGAAACCCTGTCGCAGCGCAACCTCGTGGTTCCCGCAGGCAATGTGCGGGTGGGGTCCGAATACGTCCGCATCTCCCCGACGGGCGTCAAGCCCACCGTGAAGAGTCTCGGGGAACTGCTCATCTCCAATGCCGACGGAACGAATCTTGTGGCGCTCAACGAGATTGCGGACATCAGCCGGGGATACTCCGATACGCCTTCGCAAATAATGCGGTTCAACGGCAAGCAGGCCGTTGTCATGGGCATTTCCATGATTCCCACGGGCAACGTGGTGGAACTGGGAAAAGCCATCGACAAACGGCTTGAGGGGCTCAAGAGCCTCACTCCGGTGGGGATGCACATAGACACCATTTACTACCAGCCGACACGGGTCGAGAACGCCATATCCGCCTTCACCATCAATCTGGCCGAAGCCGTTGCCATCGTCATAGTGGTGCTGCTTCTGTTCATGGGGCTGCAAAGCGGGCTCCTTATCGGCGCGATTCTGCTTATCACCATATGCGGATCATTCATTTTTATCGAAATGGCCGGAGTGGCCTTGGAACGCATCTCCCTGGGTGCATTGATCATCGCCCTGGGCATGCTGGTCGACAACGCCATCGTGATCGTTGAGGGCATCCTGATTCGCTACCAGCGCGGCGAGGACCGTATCCAGGCGTGCATCGACGTGGTTGAACAGAACAAGTGGCCTCTGCTGGGCGCAACCATCATAGCGATAATGGCCTTTGCCGGCATCGGCTTAAGCGAAGATTCCGTCGGGGAGTTCTGCAATTCCCTGTTCATTGTCTTGTGCGTGTCCCTGCTCATGAGTTGGGTGACGGCCGTGACCGTGACCCCCCTGTTGTGCAAAAAATTCCTGCACCCCAAGCCCCGCTCGGAAAAGGATCCTTATGGAGGGCGCATCTATCGAGCTTACAAACATTTTTTGGAAGGCTGCCTGAATCACCGGGTGCTGACCCTGAGTGTGCTCATCGGCATGCTGGGGATATCGATTTACGGATTCGGCTTCGTTAAGCAGTCGTTCTTCCCCGATTCCACGCAACCGAGATTCTTTATCCATTACTGGCTGCCCCAAGGAACGGACATCCGTCAGACCAGCAAGGAGATGAGCGAAATCGAGACAATGCTCATGAAGGATGACCGCATCCAGTCGGTGTCGGCCTTTGTGGGGGAGGGTTCCCCCCGTTTCATCCTTACCTACTCTCCAGAGAAAACCAATTCGGCCTATGGCCTCATACTGGTCGAGGTCAAGGACTATCGCCTCATCGATGTGGTGCTGGCTGAATATCGGGATAAGATCGACAGGCAGTACCCGGACGCCGAACCCAAGTTCAAGAAGTTTCGTCTTGGCCCCGGCCGGGATGCCCCGATTGAAGTGCGTTTCAGCGGCCCCGACACAAAGGTCTTGCGCGAACTGTCGCTCAAGGCGCAGGCGATCATGCGCTCCACCGGGAATGCGAGGGCCGTACGCGACAACTGGCGTCAGGCCGTCAAGGTAATCAGGCCGGTGCTTTCCGAGATCCAGGCAAAACGGGCCGGCCTCACCCGACCCGCCCTGGCCAAAACCCTGCACACATTCTTTGACGGCACGCAGATCGGTGTTTACCGTGAAAACGACAACCTTCTCCCCATAGTGTTGCGGCCGCCGGTCGAGGAACGAAGCAATGTCCACGAGCTCGGCAATGTGCAGGTATTCAGCCCGACGGCCGGACGCATGATTCCCATGGAGGAAGTCGTTTCCGAATTGCGCACGGAGATGGACTTCGGCATGATCCACTCCCGCAACCGCATGCTGACCATCACGGCCTCCTGCGATACAAGGAATGGATTGCCTTCGGCGTTGTTCGCGGAATTGAGGCCGCTTATCGAAGGGATCGAATTGCCGGCGGGGTATTTCATGGAATGGGGCGGCGAATACGAGGATTCAACCGACGCCCAAGAGGGCCTGGCCGAAGGCATCGTCCTGCCCACCATCATCATGGTTTTCATGACGATCCTGCTCTTCAACAAGATCCGCAATCCGCTGGTCATCTGGCTGGCCGTGCCGCTGGCCGTCGTCGGCGTGACCGCCGGTCTTCTCGCCACCGGCCAACCGTTCGGATTCATGGCCCTTCTTGGCTTTTTGAGCCTGTCGGGCATGCTCATCAAGAATGCGGTGGTCCTGCTGGACCAGATCATGCTGCAGTTGAAAAGCGGCAAACCGCCGTATCGCGCCATCGTGGATTCGGCAGTGAGCAGGATCAGGCCGGTTGCCATGGCTTCGGCCACGACCATACTCGGCATGATCCCGCTCGTGTTCGATCCGTTTTTCTCTTCGATGGCCGTGACCATCATGAGCGGCCTGATGTTCGCAACCATTTTGACCCTTATAATGGTGCCCGTGCTCTTTGCCACGTTTCACCGGGTCGATACAACCGGAAGCATGATCACGACAAGGCGGGAAAGAGCCGACAAGGATCATGGATAGCGTTGCGAAGCGCTCAATGGGACTGTTCAAAAACGATGAGAGACAAGGCGCATAAAAAATCCGAGGCCGCAACGCACTGCTCGTACGCGAGGCTTCGGACTTTTTATGGTAACGGAACAGATCGCCGTTTTTCAACAGCCCGCCCAATCGCCTGTTCATCAAACAACGACCGGCCGATGGCCGGGCCGTGAATCGGGAGCATCCCGTTTGGAGCGGCTTTATTCCATTTCGCCCCACGCCTTGGCGCTGCGGTCCACCTTTTTGCGTACGCTCCTCCAGTCCGTTTCATGGGTAAACATGGATTCCGGCAGGGCGGCCAGCATCTTTTCGTAAAAACCCAGGGAAACCGTAAAGGTCAACTCGTCGGTCTTCATGAACTTTCGGGCCGAGGGATCGAAGCCGCCGATGACGGCCTTCTCCTCGCCCTTCTCCTTGTAGTAGAGAGGCCAACTGATCATGTTGGTGCAGCCCGCGCCGAAGGGGGAAACCACGCACTCCATGTCGCCGGTGGTGAACACCGCCTGCGTGAAGAGGCCGCTCAGCACCTCGGGCCGGGCAAAGAAGATGACGAACTCCGGCTCCTGGCCGTCGCTGAACTGGGAGAGCGGCTTGAAGATGCAGTATTTGCCGGGGGCCTCTCGGGGGTTCACCCTGAGCATGAACGCGCGCATGGCGTCGGGGTTGGGCATGTACCGTTCGCCGTGCAGGGGAGTTCCCTCGTACCCGGTGGACACATAGTGCTCAATGAACCGGAGATGGGGCTTCATCATGGAACAGTAATATACGCCGCCGGGGCAGCCGTATTCTTCCGAGGAGATGAAGGCGGCCCCCTTCTTTTTCCTGGCCAGCCAGATGTTGCCCATGACGCAGGAGAAGGACTTCTGAACTTCCTGCATGTCCAGTTCATGCCTGTCCTCCAGTTCGCGCGATATGGGAACTCCCTTTTTGGGGCCGTACGCCTTCTCCGGCAGGGTGTCGGCGTAATGTACTCCGAACGGCTCTTCTCCCAGGCCGAGATGCTCCATGAAGGAGGCGGTGCCGTCGAGTATGGGTTGCATGGTCATGTCGTGCTCCTTTGGTTGTGCGTCCGAAATCCGCTGTCGCGCGGATATGTTGCCATTTGGCATGTCTTTTCATAGCATGCTCGCGGATAAAATAAACAAGCCAAACGAAAAACTCTTTTCCACGGATGGGCATAATGGGCCGGGAATTCCTTAATGACGTTCCGTTGCTGGTGGAAGTTGCGAGACAAAAAAGCTTCACCAAGGCCGCGGAAATACTTGGTATCGGTGTATCCACCCTTTCCAGGCGCATCAAGCTGCTGGAGGAGCGGATGGGGGTGCTTCTCTTTTATCGGGATACCCGCAACGTCGAGCCCACGGACAATGGGGCGTACCTGCTGGATCGGTGCGGGTATATCTACGACGAGGTGCAGAGCGCCTACGACTCGGTGGTCATGAACATGCAAAAGCCGTCCGGGCTGATCCGAATCTGCATGTTTCTGGACCTGTACGACGACAGTCCGTTCAAGGACGCACTGATGGATTTCGCCGCAAAGTGGCCGGACATCCAGATGAATCTGACCTTTGTGGAACATCCCGTGGACATGCGCACGGACCCGTATGACGTGGCTTTCCTTATCGGCCCGTCCATAGCCCCGCCGCTGGTCGCCAGGAAACTTTTGACCATAGAACCGTTCTTGTATGCTTCGCCCGCACTGCTGGAACGCTACCCCATGCCTGCGGAACCGGCTGACCTGTATCGGTTGCCGTGCATCGTGCTCCAGCGTTTCGGAAACCGATGGCCCATGCATGACGGCAAACGGCAGGTGACCGTCGAGGTGCGGCCCCAATACACTTTCGGATCCGTGGAGATGTGCCGTGAATTCGCCCTGGCCGGACATGGCGTGGCCCTGCTCCGAAAAGAGAAGGCGGAGCTGGATGAAAAGGCCGGACGCCTGGTCCGCCTGCTCCCGGATTGGAGCGGTGGATTCGTGCATGACGTGCATCTGGTGACGGGTTCCAACCAGCTTCCCCAAAGGGTTCGCCTGTTCGTGGACCACATCCGGGCCCATTTTGCCGAAGGGGGAGCGTAAGTCGGCCCCTGTCGGACTCTTTTTACGCCGGGCGCGACCCCCGCATCACCTCCGCCGGGCTCTGGCCGAAGTGGCGCTTGAATTCACGGCTGAATTGGGACGGGCTTTCATAGCCCACGGCATCCGCCGCGAGGTATGCCTTCATGTTCTGCTGAACGATGAGGTCCCATGCCCGTGAGAGACGAATTTTCTTGAGGTATTGCAACGGGGAATCCGCCGTGATTTCCTTGAATGCCTTGTGAAAGGCGGAGGCGCTCATGTGAGCGGATTCAGCCAGTTGCTGTACGTCGAGTTTTTCGGAATATCTGCCCTCCATGATGTTGATGACCCGAGCCACCTTGGAGAACGAATTGCCGCCCTTGGCCAGGGAGCAGAGCACCGGCGCCTGGCTGCCGCACAGGGCGCGATAGTAGATTTCCCGAACCAGTCCCGGAGCCAGAATCCTGGCCTCCCGTTCCGACCGAAGCGCCTTGAGCAGTTTGACGGTCGCATCCTTCATGTCCTCGTCCATGGCGGAAGGACCGACGGCCAGCGGATATTCGTCATCGCCCGGATCGGCGACCCCGCTGTGCAAATCCATCTGGCGGATCAGGTCGTTGAGTCGGGCCATGTCAATGTCGATGTACAGGCCGAGAAGCGGTTCGTCTTCGCTCGGGAAGGACTCGCACTCGAACGGCATGGTCACGGAAACGACCAGGTAGTTGTCCGCGTCATACCGAAAAAATCGACCTCCGAGCAGGCCCTCCTTGTAGCCCGAGGCGACAATGCATATTCCAGGATTGTACAACATCGGCCTGCGCCGGACATGTTTGGTATCCTTGAAGAAACGCACCCCCTCGCAGAGCGACTCGATGGCTCCTCCGTCCACGGTGGCCAGTTCCTTCAGCAATTCAACCATATTGGACATTTCAGTCTCCTTGATTCCATCAAAGCCATTATGGACGCCATTCTTCCCCTTAACGCAATAGGGAGAAGATGACTATAGAGGAATAGGCAAGGTTTATAGAGAAACGTGCGTTCAATCCGGGGTGGGAACTCCGTAAAAACGACTATAAGCAATTGAGAAAAGTAGGAGGCCACAATGAATTTTGAGTTTTACAACCCCACCCGCCTTGTTTTCGGCGCCGGTTCCCTTGTCCGGCTCGGTGAAGCGACTTCCGGCCTCGGGAGGAAAGCCCTGGTCGTCACCGGCGGCGGCAGCGCCAAGCGCAGCGGCGTCTTCGACCGTGCGATCGAAAGCCTCAAGGCTGCCGATGTCGAGTTTGCCGAATGCTCCGGCATCGAACCGAATCCGCGGATAGCCTCCGTTGTCCGGGGCGCGAAAATTGTTCGTGAACAAGGCTGCGACGTCATCGTCGCTTTGGGCGGCGGTTCCACCATGGACGCCTCCAAGGTCATCGCGGCGGCCGCGCTGTAGCAAAGCATCTTTTGAAGGAGGTTATGATGAAAAAGACCATACCGATGATCGGAATGATGATCATACTGCCGATTCTGGCGCTGGTCCTGGCCGGCAACTTCGCCTGCGCGGGGGAAGACATGACCTGGGACAAGACATTCGAGTCGAGCGACAAGGTGACGCATGAAAAGGTCTCCTACCCCAACCGGTACGGAATCACGCTGTCCGCCGACATGTACCTGCCCAAGGATATGGACAGGTCCAGGAAATATCCGGCGCTCGTCGTCGGCACGCCCTACGGCGGCGTCAAGGAGCAGGGCGCGGGCATCTATGCCCAGACCATGGCGGAAAGAGGATTCGTCGCCATCGCCTTTGACGAATCCTTCAACGGCGAGAGCGGCGGCGAACCCAGGCATGTCTCATCGCCCGACATCTTTGTCGAGGATTTCAGCGCAGGCGTCGATTTTTTGGGAACACGCCCCTTTGTGGACAGGAACAGGATAGGCGTTATCGGCATATGCGGCAGCGGCGCTTTTGCCCTCAAGGCGGCGCAGGTGGACCGGCGCATCAAAGCGATCGCCACGGCGAGCATGTACGACATGAGCCGTCTCATGCGCAACGGATGGGAAGACGGGATGTCCGCCGAAGAGCGCCGCAAGATTCTTGACGAACTCGGCGAGCAGCGTTGGAAGGACTTCGAAAACGGTGAACCGGAGTATATTCCCGCTTTCCCGGCGGAAGCGTCCGCCTCCGTTCCGGAAGGGATGGATCCGATCGGGAGTGAATTTTTCGAATACTACGGGATGGATCGTGGACATCACCCGCGCGCCAGGGCGAACTTTACGACCACAAGCAGTTTGGCGTTCATGAATTTCCCCCTGATGAACTACATCAAGTCCATCTCGCCAAGGCCGATTCTCTTCATCATCGGCGAAAATGCCCATTCGCGTTATTTCAGCGAAGATGCCTACGAACTGGCTGCGGAGCCCAAGGAACTCTACATCGTTCCCGGAGCGAGGCACATCGACCTGTACGACGGGGGAGAAAAGAATTCCATCCCATTCGACAAGCTGGAAACCTTCTTCAACCGGAATCTGAAGTAGAAGCGGATAATCATGAAACGGGTTCTAACCATTGTGTTTTTTTTGATGTCACTTGCAGCGTGTCAGGCATCTCCCGATACGGCTGATCAGAATCGCGATGGGAGGTATGGATTGAACACCTACAACACCCCTGAGGTGGTAGAAGAACTGCGGTATATAGAGAAAAATACCAAGCCGGTATCGCCAACACCCGTCAAGCGGGTTTTGATAACAGGCTCCACTGCCGGAATTGGACAATTAACCGCTAAGACATTGATTAAGAAGGGATATAAAGTCGTAGTTCACGCCCGAAACGAAAAGCGGGCAAAGGATGCCGGACAGGACCTTCCCGGAGCGGAGGCCGTGGTGATCGGCGATTTGTCCGCCATGGATGAAGTCAAAAGACTGGCACACCAAATCAATGCCTTGGGGAATTTCGATGTGATCATACACAATGCCGGGGTGTACCACACGACAACAGATGTCATTTACCAGGTCAATTCGCTTGCCCCCTATGTTTTGACCGCCCTTGTCCACAAACCAAAGCAGTTGATATATGTGAGTTCCAACCTGCATCGTGGAGGTCGCCTGAAATTGGAAAGCATGAAAGAGACCACGACCGACATCGATTATAACGATTCAAAACTGCACATACTCACCCTGGCCAAAGCCGTGGCAAGAAAATGGCCGGACGTCAGATCCAATGGCGTCAGACCGGGCTGGGTCGCAACAAGAATGGGAGGTTCGGGCGCTCCCGATAATCTCCGTTCAGGCTATGAAACGCTCGTCTGGTTGGTTGAGGGCAAGGATGAAGCCACGCAAACCACTGGCGAGTTCTTTTTTCAGAAACATGTAGAATCCGATTACAACAGGATTGTGGATGATGTGGCTGCCCAGGACGCACTACTGGATGCTTACTTCAGGGCAACAGGTGTGCCGTTTCCCAAAAATCAACATGTCAAAGGGGCATACGAATGAAACGGGTAATTTTAATTATGGCCTTGGTAATGCTTGCCGCATTCGCGGCCTACGCCGATCAGGAGAAAGATATGAAGAAATCACAGACACTCTACGGACAGGACACGCAACAATCCTTCAAGGGGTCTGCCGAGTATTTCACCGGCGACGTGCAGGTGGACATGCTGTTCCCGGCCAATGACGTTGCCCACTACTCGGGCGCGTATGTCACCTTCCAGCCCGGAGCCAGGACCAACTGGCATCTGCACCCCGCCGGACAGCATATGATCGTCACCGACGGCATCGCCCTGACCGGAACGCGCGACGGGAAGGTCATCGAATTCAAGGAAGGAGAGACCGTCTGGTGCCCGTGCGGGATCGACCATTGGCATGGAGCCACTCCCGATGCCCCCATGACACATCTTGTCGTCACCGGAAGCAAGGATGGCGAGGCGGTCGTGTGGAAGGAAAAGGTGACCGACGAACAATACATGAAGCGATAGGAGATCGGCCATGCGCAGTGCGAAATATATTCAACTATTGGCCGCGCTCATTCTCGTTTTCGGTTTCGCGACGGCAACGGAGGCAGCCGACATGAACAAGGAAACAACCCTCGACGCCCGCCAGCAGGCCATCGTCACCATCGCCGCCTTCACGACGAGCGGCGACATGCAGCGGCTCAAGCCCGCCCTGAACCAGGGCCTGGATGCGGGGTTGACCGTCAACGAGGTGAAGGAAGTCCTGGTTCAGATGTACGCCTACGCGGGCTTTCCCCGCAGCCTGGGCGGCATAGGGGCCTTCATGGGCGTGCTGGACGAACGAAAGGCCAAGGGCATCCGGGACGAGGAAGGCAAGGACGCCTCCCCGGTCCCGCCCGATTTCGACAGGGACGCCTATGGCGCCCGCGTGCGCGCCGACCTGTCCGGACTCAAGGAAGTCCCGACCACCCTGGCCCCGTACCAGCAATTCGCGCCGATCATCGACTCCTTCCTCAAGGAACACCTGTTCGCGGACATCTTCGTGCGCGACATCCTCACGCATCAGGAGCGCGAGCTGGCGACCATCGCCTGCCTGGCCAATCTGGGCGGCGTCGAAGGTCCGCTCAGGTTCCACCTCGGCGCGGCCATGAACACCGGCCTGTCCGAAGGCCAGATGCACGACTTCATCAGGGTGCTGGACGCCAGTGTCGGCAAGGAGCAAGCCGCGAGTGCCGGGGAAGCGCTGTCCGAAGTGCTTGCCGGTCGCGGCTAGCCTCCGCCGCGGGTCAATGGGGGTGAATATGAAGGGCAAGTACTCGCGTCGAGAGTTCATGATCAAGGGAGCCGCCGGTCTCGGGGCCGCGGCTGCGTTGGAAATGGCCGGGCTCGGCGTCGTCGGCGGGCGGCCCGGCGCCAAAGCCCTGGCCTCTGAAGGAGCAAGGGAGGAAACCATGCCCCATGTCAGCGTCAAGCTTTGGCCCGGCAGGTCGGAAGCGGACAAGCAACGGCTTGCCGACGCCATCACGGAAGACGTCGTCAGGATCGCCGGGTGCAGCGAATCGTCCGTTTCGGTTTCCATTGAGGAGGTTGCTTCCGCAGATTGGAAAAAACGGGTATATGATCCGGAAATCCGGGGAAAGTCGGAGTACCTCTATAAAAAACCCGGCTATTCCATGTAGGGGGCCTGTAATGCCACATCCCAGGAATCGCTTGTCGCTATTGTCCCTCGGGGTCATCGTATGTCTGCTTGCGGCGTGCTTCGATTCAAAAGCTCTGGCCGCGGATGGGCAGGCGTTGCCGCTGTCCCCTCTGAAAGTGGAAATCGTCTCCCAGGGAAGGACGGCGACGTTCCGGCTCTATGATACGACCGCAGCCAGGGAGTTTTACGACCAGTTGCCGCTCGAACTGGACTTGAGCAATTTCCGTGACGCGCAATGGATGTTCTACCCGCCCGAAAAACTGAACGTGAAGGCGAGTGAGGCCTACCACGACGGGAAAAAGGGGGAACTCAGCTATTACGCCCCCTGGGGCGACGTCTTCATGCTCTACAAGGATTTTTACGCGGGCGACGAAATGCATCGCCTGGGTGTCGGCTTGAGCGGCATCGACGAGATCGCCGGGATGTCCGGCAAGGCCGTCATCCGGCAGGTGGGATCACGTGTCGCAAAGGGGGACCGGGCAATGCGGATAACGGTGGATGCAAATGGAAACACAATCGTTTTCAAACTCAATGACAGCCGTGCGGCAACAAATCTTTTTTCCCAGTTGCCAATGACTGTCGACGTGGAAAACTACGGCGGCAACGAAAAGATCTTCTATCCCCCGAAGAAACTGGATACCGCCGAGACGCCGCTTGTCGAAAGGGCTCAGGCCGGAACCCTCGCCTATTATGCGCCCTGGGGCGACGTGGTCATGTTTTACGGCGGCTTCGGCTCCGCTCCGGGACTGTACGAACTGGGACACGCGGTTCAGGGAGGAGATCACATACGCTCCCTGACCGGGGCCATACGGATCGAGGCCGCTCCTTCCCGATAGGGGACAGGAGGCAACCGGCATAATGGTTTGCCATGAAGATATTGCATAACATCATGATTTTTCTCAGCCTGCTGCTCGTGCTCGTCGTTTCCAGCTGTCTCTACCTGAATCAGACCCGATTCGGCAGGCTTCCGAAAGGAGAACGGCTTGACCGGATATCCAAATCCCCCAACTACCGGGACGGGACGTTTCACAACCGCGAGCCCATCGTGCGGATCGTCGAAGGAGGTGGCGGTTTCGGCTTGTGGCTGAAGTTCCTTCTGCGCGACGGGGACGGGCTGACGCCGCCCACCCCCCTGCCCGTGGTCAAAACCGACCTCAAGGCTCTCGACCCGAACGCCGACGTGGTTGTCTGGTTCGGCCATTCCTCCTATTTCGTCCAACTCGGCGGCAGGACGTTCCTGATCGATCCGGTATTCAGCGACCACGCCTCGCCGGTCTCCTTCTCGACCCGCGCGTTCGACGGCACCACCATCTATTCGGCCGAGGACATGCCCGACATCGACTATCTGCTCATCTCCCACGACCACTGGGATCATCTGGACTACGACACCGTCAAGGCCCTCGCCCCCAGGATCGGGCACGTCGTCACCGGGCTTGGCGTCGGCGAGCACCTTGCCCGTTGGGATTTCCCGGACGACAAGGTCATCGAGGCGGATTGGGATACGCAAGTGCAATTGGAAGACGGCCTGACCATTCACGTCCTGACCGCGCGCCATTTCTCCGGGCGCCTGTTCGACCGCAACCGGACGCTGTGGGTTGCCTTTGCCCTGGAGACCCCGTCGCGGCGCATCTATTACAGCGGCGACAGCGGCTACGGCTCCCACTTCAAGGAGATCGGGGAAAGGTTCGGGGGATTCGACCTCGCGATACTCGACAGCGGCCAATACAACGAGGCGTGGCGGCACGTGCATATGAACCCCGAGCAGGCCGCCCGTGCGGCTGAAGATCTCAAGGCCCGGGCTGCGTTGCCGTCCCATGTCGGCAGATTCAACATCTCCTACCACTCATGGGATGATCCGTTCAGGCGATTCGTCACGGCGGGCGAGGGAAGGCCGTATCGGGTCGTCACTCCGAAAATCGGCGAAATCGTCGAACTCGGCGATCAATCGCAGACGTTTTCCTCTTGGTGGGAGCTGGGAGGATAAGAGAGGGCAACCGCCCGTCGGGGAAGGCCCTTTGTCCGAACCGCTCAAGTTTTTCCGCGTCGGCCATGTATCCGCTTTTCTCCGGCTCCTCCGGCTCAAGCGTACTTCGGCTCATGAATGCCCATGGTTCAGAGTTTGAAGAATTCCGTAACCCGGCGCAGCCGCAGGCCTGCCGTTTCAATGTCTTGATCCTGTTGCGAGTCCCCGAGGTTGCCCTGCTGAACCTTTTCTTTTTGCCGAATTATCGGCTAGTTGGCCAACCTCTTTCCTTTTTTACGAATCCTGCGTCGAAAACGAAATCCCGAGACGACGCATCTTGCGGTAAAGGGTACTGGGGTTGATGCCCAACTCCCTGGCTGTCCGGCCGCGGTTTCCGTTATGGCGTTGCAGGGCTTCGCCGATGAGAATGCGCTCCATGCCTTGGAGGGAACAGGGTATGTTCGGGTCATGGAGGGCCGAGTCGGTCTGTCGCAACTCCTGCGGAAGGTGGCGGTATCGAATGCGTTCGCCGCGGCAAAGCACAAAAGCCTGCTCAATGATATTTTCCAACTCGCGCACGTTGCCTGGATAATCGTGACCCAAAAGCCGGGCCATGGCCCGTTCGGACACGCCGGTCACGGCCTTGCCTTGCAAATGGTTGAACTTGGTCACCATGTGATCGATCAGAAGAGGAATGTCTTCCTGGCGTTCCGTAAGCGGCGGCAAGACCAAGTGTACCACACGGATGCGATAGTATAAATCGTCCCGGAATGTGCCCTGCCGAACCAGTTGGGCGAGGTCCCGCTTGGCGGCCACGATGATACGCACATTCACTTTGACGGGAGTCACTCCACCCAGAGGCTCGATATACCGTTCCTGCAGCACTCGCAACAAACGGACCTGCATTACCGGGCTAAGGTCGCAGATTTCGTCGAGAAAAATGGTTCCGCCTTCAGCCAAGGCAAATCGGCCGGGCTTGTCCGACTTGGCGTCGGTAAAGGCCCCGGTCTTGTAGCCGAAGAGCTCGGATTCCAGCAGAGTATCGGGAAGGGCAGCACAATTGACGGCGACAAAGGGACCCTTTTTGCGGGGTGAAAGGTTGTGAATTGTACGAGCAAAAAGCTCTTTGCCGGTTCCGGTATCCCCTTCGATAAGGATCGTACTTTCGCTTTCAGCCATGAGTGGAAGGGTGGCAAAAAGCTTGGTCATGGCCGGGCTGCGGCCGATGATGTCTCTGAATGTGTAGCGGGCCTCCAGCGCCTTGCGCAATTGTTCCACCTGGGAGAGGTCCTGAAAGGTCTCCACCCCGCCGATGGCGAGTCCCCGTTCATCCTTGAGCAGGGCAGTGGCGATGCGTACCGGTACGCGTTCGCCATGGGACGTGGTGATGTGCGTGGTGGCGTTGACCACGGGGTTTCCCGTACGCAGAGTACGTTCCATGGCGCACGCCCGCTTGCACAGGTCCGACCGGATGATTTCATTACATCGGCGGCCCTTGGCCTCTGTGCGCGATATCCTGGTGATGCGTTCGGCGGCGGCGTTGAAGGAGAGGATGCGCCGCTCCAGGTCTACGGTGAAAACTCCTTCATTGATGGAATCGAGGATGGCGTCGTGGAAACGATTTCGAGACAATTTCTTCATGGAAACGCTCTCACGTTAAAATTTTTCCTCTATTAATCCCTTATCTGTTGAACGTGCACATTGCAAGTCTCGAATGCTTTGGGCCGTGCATATTGCACGAAAAAAACGAGGCAGCCATTGTACCACATAAAAATATACAATAAAAAAGATGCTATATGAACACCTCTCACTGGCATAAGCGTTGCTTCTAAAGGTGTGTCACGGGGCATATGCCGTGCAAAAAGCCTGCGAAGTCATAGTGTCTCGCGGGCGAGAATGTACGGCAGGACAACACCTTTGAATTTGAACAAGGAGGGATGCATGCGAGTAGTGCCGTTGTTTGGCTCTTTGCTTCTTGCGGGAGTTTGTGCGCTGGCAGCGGGGGTTACGCTGGCCGGGGACGAGTTGGACAAGGAAAAATGCTTTGCTACCAGCTTGCATCATACTACGCGGGGCATGGGACGATGGTATGATGCCAGCGATGGGTTTAGCGCCGTCACCGGCGTGCCGTACAATGATTTAGGTTGCAAGGGGTGTCATGTCGCGTCCTGCAACAGTTGCCATTTGGAAAAAACGGATGCCGGGCTTGCCTATACCATAAAGAAGGCCAGACAATCCGGGACTTGCCTCAAGTGTCATTCCCGGGAAAAGGCTACTATCGGGATAGATAAGGCACGAGGAATACAAAACGTGCACATGACCGACATGCAATGTGCGGACTGCCATTCCAAACGCGAGGTGCACGGCGACGGCAATTGCTACGAAAGCATGCGCGCGCCGGGGGTCCTGGACACGAAGTGCATCAACTGCCACGCCCAAGGCGGCGACGGACCGGAAGTCCCGGGAACGCAATCCCACCAGGTGCACAAAAAAAAGCTTGATTGCACGGCCTGCCATGTCTCCAACACCATGACCTGTTACAATTGCCACTTCGGCGTGCTCAAGGAGACAGGGAAAAAGTCCGAAAGTTTTGCGGCCAAGGCCAAGGATTTCCTGCTGCTTGTCAAATACGACGGCAAGGTCACCAGCGGCACTCTGCAAACACTGGTGGGACCGGACAACTATCCGTTTGTGACCTACGTGCCTTATTTCACCCATTCGGTGACGCCCAAGGGACGCAAATGCGAACAATGCCATGGCACCGAGGCGGTTTCGACTCTTGCCGGCGACAAGCGATACGCCCCCGTCGCATTCAAGGACGGCAAGCTTACGTTCAAGAAAGGCGTAGTACCGCTGGTTCCCACTCTTCTGGATTGGGTTTACCTGGAAAAGAAAGACGGCAAGTGGACACCATTCACGCCGAACGACAAGCCCCTGGTGCAATTGGGGGTCTACGCCGAGCCATTCACCAAGAAAGAACTGAACAAGATGAAGACCAAGCAGGTATACAAACCATAGACCTGATTGGGATCGTTTTATGTTGAAAAAAGGCTTTGGAGGGCAGTCTCCCAAGCCTTTTTCAGTTTGTAGTAATGGATGGACAGAGGTGGCTCCGGGGGTGTCGGAAGACACACGCAAAACCACCCTCGCCCCTCCCAATCCCAAAGAATAACGACACAAAATAATTTCAAACTTCTTTGACAATCTTTGGGCCCCGGAATAAAAGAAATATGCTGGATCATCTTGATTCCCAGGCATGAGACTCTACAGGGGGACGACCGGAAGGATACGATCCCGTTGGTGTCGGCTGGGTTAAAGTCCCCTGATATGCCAACCACTTGACGCGTCGCGTCAATCACAAGGAGTTGCTCAATGAAAAAATTTGTTCCGTTCTTGTTGATCATGGCCCTGAGCACAACGGCATGGGCCGGAAACCCTGTGGCCGAAGAAGCCAAGGCCGAAGGCAAAGCGAGCTTCTACGCGAACATCACGGCCATTGAACCCATTGTCGAGGCGTTCGGCGAGGACACCGGCGTCAAGGGCGAGTACACCCGTATTTCAACCTCCAAATTCCTGGCCACTGTGCTGACCGAATTCCAGGCGGGCAAGCTCATGGCCGACGTGCTCCAGGCCCCCCTGCCGGTCATGGAGCTGCTCAAGGAAAAAGGCGTGCTGGCTCCCTACCGCCCCGCCGAGGCGGACAAGTACCCCGAATGGGCCTCCAAGGACGGCGTGATCCAACAATTCGGCATCGAATATGTGGGCCTGATTTACAACACGGAGTTGGTCAAGCCCGAGGACGCCCCCAAGCGGTACCAGGACCTGGCCGATCCCAAGTGGAAGGACCGCATCGTCATGGCCAACCCGGCCTCCCACGCGACCACCATTTCCTGGCTCGTCGGACTCAAGGAGAACGTGTTCGAGAGTGAGGCCGAGTGGATGGACTTCGTCAAGGGCCTCGCGGCCAACAGACCCATGTTCGTGAAATCCTTCGGCCCTACTCCCGCCCCCATCGAAAGCGGAGAGAAGGCCATAGGCATCTCCATGCCCAAGTATATCATCACCAAGGCCCCGGCCCCGCTGGATTGGGCACGTCTTGAGCAACCGCTCATGGGCACCCCGCGCGGCATCGCCATTGCGGCAAACGCCAAACATCCCAACGCGGCCAAACTGTTCATGGACTACTTCCTGTCCCAAAAATCCATGAACCTGCTCGCCTCCAAGGTCGGCGAATATGTGCTGTATCCGGGCGTATTCCCGCCCATAGACGGCATGGACAAAGCCAAGGTCATTCCCATCCGCGAACTCTCCGACGAAGAACTCGCCAAGTGGGGCGCGGAATTCAAGCGCATCTTCGAGATGTCCTAGACTCGTCACCGCATCTGTCACAGGCCCGTCTGAAGCTTGCTTCATTCGGACGGGCCTTTATTTTTCAACGGCCGCGCTCCTGACGCCGCCGCATTCCCACGGATGAACCCAAGGGGTCCACTGCACATGGAAATTCAAATCGAAAACCTTTGCAAGCGCTACACGTCCGGCGGCAATACCATCAACGCCCTGGATGAAGTGAATCTGACCATTCCGGCCAACCAAATATTCACCTTGCTCGGGCCAAGCGGCTGTGGCAAAACCACGCTCCTGCGCTGCATCGTGGGGCTCGAATCCCCGGATTCCGGCGAAATCCGCATCGGCGGAGAAACGGTTTGGTCAGGCAAGGACAACATCTACGTCCCGCCCGAAAAACGCGGCCTCGGCATGGTCTTCCAAAGCTACGCGATCTGGCCCCACATGACCGTGTTCGAAAACGTGGCCTACCCGCTCCAGACCCGGAAAACCGACCGCAACGTAATCCGGGAAAAAGTCGCCAAGACCCTGGCCTTCGTCCAGCTCGAAGGATTCGAAGACCGCCCGGCCACCAAACTTTCCGGCGGACAGCAACAGCGCGTGGCCCTTGCCCGGGCCCTGGTTGCCGAACCCAAGGTCATCCTGTTCGATGAGCCCCTGAGCAACCTGGACGCCAAGCTGCGCGAAGAGACGCGCAAGGACCTGCGGGTGTTCCTCACCGAACTCGGGATCACCGCCGTCTACGTGACCCACGACCGCATCGAGGCCCTGGCCCTGTCCGACTCCATCGCGATCATGGACAAAGGACGGATCATCGAAAAGGGAACCCCCAAAGACATCTATTTCCGCTCCGAGCACCACTTCGTGGCCGACTTTATCGGGCGCACCAACCTGATCGACGCCGTGGTCACGGCCCAGGAACCCAGCGCCACCATAGTGGATTGCGCCCTCGGCTCGCTGCGCTGTGCACCGCTCCCCAGGACAAACCCAGGCGACAAGGTCGTCCTCTCCCTGCGTCCGGAATTCCTGCGATTCTCGGACAGCGACAAGGACGGGCCGACCAACCGTATCTCCGGTCGCATCGACTCCCTGGTCTTCATCGGTGAAGCCTTGGAAGGAGAAGTGCTGGTCAACGACACCAGCCTGTTCGTCAAAGTCCCGCCGGATTCGGAACTCAAGGAAGGGGACCCAATAAGCATAACCGTATCTCCGGCCAATTGCCTGTTGCTCACCAAATAGGGAGGAGGCATGTACGCCAAGCGCTCGACACTCACCCCGACTCTCATCGCCATCGTCGGCTTCCTGACCGTCTGCCCGGTGGCCATGCTCGTTATCGGCAGCTTCAGCACCAACCTGGGCACCCTGGGCGGCTTCACCCTGGAAAAGTATATCCAGGCCTACTCCGACCCCGAATTACTCGACATCATCGTCAACACGCTGATTTTCGTGGTCGGTTCGTCCTTTTTGGCCACCGCGCTGGCTCTGTTCCTGTCCTACCTGAACAACCGCACGGACATCCCGTTCAAATTCATGTTCCGGGTCATCTCCATTATTCCGATGATGATCCCGCACATACTCTTTTCCGTAAGCTGGGTTCTGTTGCTCAACCCGTCCAACGGAATCATCAACCTATTCCTGCGGCAAGTCCTGGGCATGGAAGGCGCACTCAACGTCTACAGTCTGCATGGCATGATCTTGGTGGAGGCGTTGCTCGACCTGCCCATCGCCTATCTGATCATCGCTCCGGCCATGGCCTCCTTCGACGTGGCCCTTGAGGAATCCTCGCGGGTCTGCGGCGGCTCCTCCCTGCGAACCCTGTTCCGGATCACTCTGCCGGTGCTTCGGCCCGCGATCATGGCCGCCTTCATCCTGGCCCTCGTGCGAAGCCTGGCCTCGTTCGCCGTGCCCTCGGTCATCGGCATGCCGGGCAGAATCTACGTGCTGTCCACCCATATCTACCGGGCCGTGTCCACGGGCTTTTCCGCGGATTACGGCAAGGCCGCGGCCCTGGGCATGATCGTGTTGGCCTCTTCCATCACCCTCATCTACCTCTACCGTTTCATGACCCGAGAGGGCGAAAAATACGTGACCATTTCCAGCCGGGGCTACCGCCCCACGGTGATCCGGCTCAAGGGAGCCCGGTACCCGCTGTTCGCCGTAGTTGGTCTGCTTTCCTTCATTCTCATCGTCCTGCCGGTGCTGGTGTTGTTCTACACTTCCATGGTGCCGTATTCCATGGTGCCCAGCGCCAAGGCATTTTCAATGATGAGCTGGCGACATTGGATTGCCGTGATCAACGACCCCATCTCCCTGCTCTCGCTTAAAAACAGCGTACTTCTGGGAGTGGGAGGAGCGACATTGGGCATCTTCCTGTCGATCTTCGTCGCCTACGTCATCGTCAAGGTACGCACGAAGGCCTCGGGACTGCTGGAGAGCCTGTCCTTCCTGTCCTTCTCCTTCCCCGGCATCGTCATCGGCGTGGGCTTCATGTGGTTCTTCGTGCAAACCCCGCTCTACGCAACGATCTGGGCCCTGCTCATCGGCTATATCGCCACGTACCTGCCCTACGGAGTACGACCCCTGGCCAGCGCCTTCGTCCAAGTTCACAGCCACCTTGAAGAGTCGTCGCTGGTATGCGGGGCGAGCCGCGTCCAGACCATGCGGCGCATCGTCATCCCGCTGCTGGTGCCGGGCATCGTATCCGGATGGATACTCATGGCCACAATGTTCGTACGCGAACTGACCCTGTCGGTCGTACTCTCGCGGCCGGGGACCGAAGTCCTTGCGGTCCAGATCCTGCGCTTTTCAGAGGACGGACTGTGGGGACGACTGTCGGCCCTGGGCATCATCATGATCTTCATCTCCACGGGCCTCGTGGTCCTGGCCAGCTGGGTAGGAGCGATATTCAAGCCTATCCAGGAAGAATAGGTCGTTACGATAAGCCGACAAACCACATACGCCCGAGGCCACCAGAAGCGGCCTATGGAATGATAAGGATCAATGCGCCATGTACGGCAAGTACCTGGGGTATGCGGGCGTAGAATCGGAGAAACCCAAGGCCGCAAAAACCGATGCGGGCAAAGACGCCATCGATGAAAAAACGGCAAAGGCCATCGCTTTTGGTGGAGACGTCGACCTCGATCCGGAAAACATCCCGAACGGACTCGACGACCCCCTCTCCGGCCTCAATGAAAAGAAGAAACAGGCTGCGGTGCTGAAGCCCTGCTCGACAAGAACCGGCGCAAGCCGAATCTGAAGAACAGAGTCGATCCGGCCATCGAAGATGCCGTTGTTGCCTATGCCATCGACTTTCCCGCCTACGGACAGACCAGAGCCAGCAATGAATTGCGCAAGCTCGGGACGTTTGTTTCGCCTTCCGGCGTGCGGTCGATCTGGCTTCGACACGATCTGCACAACTTCAAGTTGCGGTTGCAGGCACTGGAAAAGCTGTCTGCAGAATCGGGAATCATTTTGACCGAAGCTCAGGTGCAGGCGCTTGAGAAAAAGAAGGACGACGATCTCGCCCACGGCGAGATCGAGACGGCACATCCAGGGTATCTTGGAAGCCAGGATACGTTCTACGTCGGCACCATCAAAGGGGTTGGCCGCATCTACCAGCAAACTTTCGTAGATACGTATTCAAAATGGGCAGCGGCCAAGCTGTACACGACCAAGACGCCGATTACTGCCGCAGACATGCTCAATGATAAGGTCCTGCCGTTTTTCGAAGAGCAAGGCATGGGCATCCTGCGGATATTGACGGATAGAGGCACGAAATACTGCGGCAGCGTGGAGAGGCACGACTACGAGCTCTTTCTCGGTGTATGCGGCATTGAACTGAAGTAGTTTCGATTTGATCTGACAGTTCCTCTTGAAAAACGAGAGGTTCTCCC
>JACCQI010000042.1:20971-25838 GCA_015709315.1 Desulfovibrionaceae bacterium | reverse complement strand
GAAGGGGAGGAAAGAACCCTTTTCAAAGGGTTTTTCCTCCCCTTCCCCCGGCCGCCGGAGGCATTCCATGTTAGTAAGCTTGAATTGGTTGCGGGAGTTCGTCCCCTATGAAGGGGACATCCAGGCCCTGGGCGACAAATTGACCATGCTCGGACTGGAGCTGGAGTCCATCGACGATCCTTTCGAGAACGTCAAGGACCTGGTTGTCGGCCATGTGGTCGAGTGCGAGCCGCACCCCGAATCGGACCATCTGTCGGTCTGCACCGTTGACGTGAACGGGCCGGAGGCCCTGACCATCGTTTGCGGCGCGCCCAACGTGGCCAAGGGCCAGAAGGTCCCGGTGGCGCTGGTCGGCACGACCATGCCCGACGGCATGAAGATCAAGAAGGCCAAGCTTCGGGGCGTCAAGTCCTTCGGCATGATCTGCTCCGAGCGGGAATTGGGCTTTTCCGAAGACCACGACGGCATCTGGGTCCTGGACGACTCGCTTGCCGTGGGCGACAAGCTGGTGGACGCGCTGAACCTCGAACGCGTGGTCTTCGACTTCGACATCACGCCCAACCGGGCGGACTGTCTGTCCATCCTCGGCTTCGCCCGCGAGACCGCCTTGGCCTTCGACCTGCCCCTGACCATGCCCGAGCTGAACCTGGTCGAGTCCGGCCCGAACGCCGCCGACGAGATCAAGATTCTGATCGACGATCCCGAGTACTGCCCGCTCTTCAACGGCCGCGTCATCCGGGGCGTCGAGACCCGCACGTCCCCGGACTGGATGCGGTTCAAGCTCCTGTCCCTGGGCCAGCGCCCCATCTCCAACATCGTGGACGTGACCAACTACATCATGTTCGAGTTGGGCCAGCCCATGCATTCCTACGACCTCGACCTGGTGGAGGACGCGACCCTGCGCGTGGCCCTGGCCGAGGACGGCATGAAGTTCACCACCCTGGACGGCGTGGAGCGCACCCTGACCGCCAACGACCTGCTCATTCGGGACGGCAAGCGGCCCGTGGGCCTGGCCGGCGTCATGGGCGGCGCCAACACCGAGATGCACGCGGGCTCCACCAACGTGCTGCTCGAAGCCGCCGTGTTCCGCCCCGGCACCATCCGCAAGACCGCCCGCCGCCTGTCCCTGCCGTCCGACGCCTCCTACCGCTTCGAGCGCGGCGTGGACCAGCGGCTCAATCATTTCTGCATCGACCGCGCGGCCCAGCTCATGGCCGAGACCTCGGGCGGCACCGTGTCCAAGGGCGTGGTCACCAACGAGCCGCGCCCGTGGCAGGACCGTTCCCACGGCTACCGTCACGACCGCTGCATGCGGCTCCTGGGCCTTGACCTGGAACCGGAGTTCGCCAAGAAGGTCTTTGAGGGCGAAGGCTGCTCCGTGGACGATTCCAACCCGGACAACTGGACCGTGGTTTCGCCGTCCCATCGGCTGGACCTGGAGCGCGAGGTGGACCTGTACGAGGAAGTGGGCCGCGTCTACGGCCTGGACCGCATTCCGGCGGTCCTGCCCAAGGTCGCCAAGTCCCTGGAAACCGTTTCCGGCACCACCGAGTACGGATTCATCCGGCGCATCAAGACCTGGGGCGCGGGCGCGGGGTTGAACGAGGCCATCAACTATTCCTTTGTCGGCTCGGACGACCTGGACCGGCTGAACCTGCCCGAAGAGGGGCGCGTGTTCATCGCCAACCCGCTGTCCGCGGACCAGAACGTCATGCGTACCGACCTGGCCCCTGGCCTGCTCAACACGCTCAGGCACAACCTGGCCCAGGGCAACAATCACATCCGCGTGTTCGAGGTGGCCAAGCGGTTCGTGGCCGACGCCGAGTCCGAGACCGAGACCTGCGAGTTCAACCATCTCGGCATCCTGCTCTACGGCCCGCGCCATGAACGCGAATGGCCGTGGGGCGGTGATGAGGCCGATTACCTGGACATCAAGGGGTTGGTGGAACACCTGGTCGAGGACTGCCTCAAGCTGCAAGCCCCGTCCTTTGCCCTGGCGGAAGAGCACGCCTACCTGGAACCGTGCGTGAAGGTGTCCGTGGGCGACGCCGTGGTCGGCCTCGCCGGCCGGGTCAAGGCGGACATTGCCGACCACTGCCACGCGCGCAAGGACGTATGGCTGGCGGACTTCGACCTGGACCTGCTCAAGGCGCTGACGGACGCGCACAAGATCGAATTCAGGCCGCTGCCGGTCTTCCCGCCCAGCCGCCGCGACGTGACCGTGATCGGACCGGCCACCCTCCACGCCGACGCCATCCGCCAGGCCATCCTGGATACCGGCATCGACATCCTGGAATCCGTGGAACTGGTGGCCGAATTCGTGCCCGAAAACACCGAAAACGAGCGGAATCTCTCCTTCCGCCTGACCTACCGCTCCCCCAGCAAGACCCTCAAGGACAAGCAGGTGGACAAGGAACATCAGAAGGTTCTCGAAAGTCTGGATAAGAATCTTCCGGTTCATTTCTAAGTCCTTTCAACTTCACCGACAAAAGGCCCGCTCCCATGGAGTGGGCCTTTTTCGTGTTTTGGGGCCGATGGAAGGGGGGGGCGCGCCACCAGCATCCCGCAGAACTAATCCCTGCCGTGTTTTCATGCATGGCAGGTTTTTTTTGAGTGCCGTCAAGCGATGGCAGTGGTCTTTGCCGTTTCGGAAGCGACTGCTTGTTTTGCGCATACGTTCGGTTACCCATTCATTTCAAGAGTGTTTGGTGGTGTCCAAGGGGAGTGGTTGGCGCATCCCTTGCTGTTTCCGCAGTTTTTTTCAGATAGCAGGGAGGGCGTTAATGCCTGTCCAAAGCGTTTTTCAGCGCGCCGCAGGGAGCGGGGCATTATTGACGCCCCACATCGGTTGTCCGCAGGGCACAGGTGTTTTCAGAAGGATGTCCTTTTCCCTTTGATTCGGGCACGGCCTCTTCGGTGATCGGCGTGTTTTTTTCGGTAGGGTGAGGGAAGAAGCTCAATTCGCATTTTCGGCGAAGCGCAAACGAAAGGCCAGGTGCGAAGGGCCACGAATTTCGATAGTTCGTTCTAGAAAAGAATTGTTCCTATTTAGGCATAATTCTTTATTCTCAAAAGGTTATATAAGTTCAGGCGTAAAAATGTTTCGGGCCTTTATTTCAGGATTTCAGTCCTGATATTTTACTCCTAATTGTCTGATTTTTTTACTTAATTAAAATATTAAACGAAAACAAGCCACAAATGAGCAAAAGTGGCAATGGCTTGAATTTCAGTCAGTTAGCCGTTGAACGAGAATTCGAGATTTTCGCACCTTGAAACAGGCGTTTTGACCGTCTTTTTCGGGTGAAGCAAAAAAATGAATTTTTATGCTTTTTCTGGTTTCCCCATTAAACCTAATCTCTTGTCATCCATTATTTCATACTTTGACAGTAGGAAAAGTATTCCACCTGTCGAATTTTTTTAAACATGTGACTGTGGAAAACTTTTTTAATTATTAATAATCGCCAAAAGAGACTGAATTTGTCTTTTGTGGTTTTGCAAACGTCATAGGGGTGTCGATTCGGCTTTTCCACAAGATAACGCTATGTATTAATTGTATTTATTAGCTTGACCAAAAATCTTTCAACCGCTATTTAAATAGTAACGAATACTAGTGAGATTCTACATACAAAAATAAACCAGGAGAAAATTATGTCTACCACCACGACTCGAACGCTCTCGATTTCGCTACCGGGGGCGGGTATGATTCAGAGGTATCAGCTAGCCACTGATATGTTGGTGCAGTTTAATTTCAGTATTGCCGATGCCGTCTTTGCCGGCAGCAATGGCAATCTGGAAATTTACGTCGAAGGCGGCGGAACTGTAATACTTGAAAATTATCAATCCCTTGCCGAAGCGGAAGAACTTCCCACGTTTATGCTTATGGATGGGCAAGTCGTTTCGGGCGATATCTACCTGTTCGCCTTTGCCGGCGAAGACGGCATGACGATTGAAGACCTTGAAACTGCTGCTGCGGCCAGCGCATCCGGTTCCGGTGCCGGTGAGTATTCGGACGACCCGGGCAATCTTTTCGCCGGACTCGATGCCTTGGGACCGCAGGGTGACGCGTATGGCGAGCACGCCATTGAGCCGCTGTCTCCGGTTCCCGGATTCGATCTGGAAAGAGAAGCCCCGCTCATCCCGCCCGTTGCGGTTGATGATGAAAATGAAGTGATGGAAGAGGGGCTGCGATCCGCGCAGCCGGGAATCGGCATTGCCTCCGGCAATCTGCTTTTGAACGATTATGACGACGACAACATAGACTACCCCGAAACCGGCGGTGTGTTCACAGAGCTTGAAGTCAGTTCAATCGATTTCGATGGAGTCGATTTTTCGGGCACAAACCCCGGTCCGACCCTGGTTACGGGCACCGGAGTTTCGGTCATGGGCCTGTATGGTGTTCTGACCGTGCGTGCGGACGGCTCTTATCTATATGAATTGGATCAGCAGTTGGCCGACCATTTCGCCGAGGGAATGATCGTGGACGAGGTCTTTAACTATACCATCGTTGATCCCGATGGCCTCTCCAGCAATGTCGCCACATTGAGCATCAGGATTCAGGGTTCCAATGACGGCCCCATTGTCAGCGCCACCGCGTCCACCCCGTTCACCGAGGACCTGGACGCCAGTGCCCAGAACCTGCACGATACCGGCACCGTGTCCTTCGACGACGTGGACGTGAACGACGTCATCGACATCAGCTCAAGCTACGAGGGCGACATCACGTGGTCCGGCGGCACCTTGAGCGCCGCCCAGATCGACGCGCTGACCAACGGCACGTTCACTGCCGGCGCCATGGGCCAGTCCGCGCCCGGCACCACCGGGTGGGACTACACCGCCAACGGTCTGGACCTCGACTTCCTGTCCGCGG
>JACCQI010000042.1:0-20871 GCA_015709315.1 Desulfovibrionaceae bacterium | reverse complement strand
GCGCCATGGGCCAGTCCGCGCCCGGAACCACCGGGTGGGACTACACCGCCAACGGCGTGAATCTGGACTTCCTGGCCGAGGGCGAGACCATCACCTTCAGCTACCGGGTTACGGCCACGGACAGCCAGGGCGCAACCGCGTCCGACACGGTGACCATCACCATCCACGGTACCAACGATCCGCCGGTCGCCATTCATGACGGCTACCACGAGATCAGCATCAACCCTGTTATCCTGTACGGTTTCTCCAAGTTCGAAGGGTTCAATGGAAACCAGAAGACGGAACTCAACATGTCGTTTACCGCGTTGTCCTATGACGCGGACGGCAATCCGCTTCCCAATGCCCAATTGCAGACCATGCAGGGGTCCGGTAACGAAGTGCTCGGCATCTCCAACGCCGGTCCTTCGCAGACGGACGAAGTGCCCATCGACAACATCGGTTCCGGCGGTTCGTTCCCCGGCGCAACGGACGTCATGCGTATCGACTTCGTCGAATACGGCGGCCATCCGCCCAAGACCGATCCCAGCGTTCCCGTTGGGCAGGCCCAGGTCAATGTCGATTTGACATTTGTTACTCCCGGGCTGGTCGAAGTCATCATGTACGACGAGTTCGGCAACGCAACCAGCAAGTTCGTGTCCGACGATTTCGTGCTGACCCCCGCCGACAACAACGGCAGCCTGATATACGCGATCGAGATCATGCCGGCTGATCCGGATACCTCGTTTTGGCTTGAATCGATTTACTCCGGCCCGCCGGAGAAGGCGATCGACCTCGGTTCCGGTGACAACGGCGACGGCGCCATCGAAGGCAACGTTCTCGCCAACGACTTCGACTTCGAAACTCCCTGGAACCTGACTGTTGACGATGTGACGAACGCCAATATCGGAGGCACTCCCTCCTCCGGCGTGGACGGGTCCGGCAATTACTTCCTGCTGGACGGCGAATACGGTTCGCTCAAGATCTACGAAAACGGCGATTACGAGTACACTCCGTATTCCACCTGGGAAAATCTGGATACATCCGTGACCGAGGAGTTCGTCTACACCGTTACCGACGGCCTGGATACCGACACGGCTTCCCTTGAGTTCTCGTTCAACCTCAACGCAACGACCGTCCACGGCGACACGGGCTCATACGGCAACGACCTCATATTCCCGGCCGACGGAGATGCCGTCTACTCCGGGGCCGGAATGGACACCATCGTCATCGACCCGGTATACCTCGGCGGCGCAAACGGAACCGTGAACATCATGGACTTCAGCGACTCCGACAGGCTCGCCCTGGGCAACCTGGTAGGAGCCAGCGTTGAAATCAGCTCCACCGGCAGCGACCTGAACCTCGTATTCACCGATGTGGACGGCAGCGACGACATCGTGGTCAATCTCATGGGCGTCAATCCGGTCAACCCGGCTCCCGTGGCTCCGGTCGAAATCACCAATAGTGAAGATCTGAATACTCTGATTCAGTCCATTATCGATTCCGGCAACGACCACTTCTAAAACATACAACCCGGACCCGGCCCTCGAAGGGCCGGGTCCGGCCTATCTTTCGGCCCGCAATTGTCTCTGTTTGGAAAGGAGAGCATCATGACACACCTCGCCCAAACAAACACAACAATGCTCGGGACCTATATTCTCGAGGACAACCAGCCGTCACAGCCGGAAATCGCCTTGGCCAATTGCGCGGACACGACCATGCTCGGCCATCTGGTATCCATGTTTCAGGACAATCCCCACGTGCATTTCTTCCTTCTGCACGAGATGGACGAAAACGCCGTGGATCTTGCCGACGAGTTCCACTTTGTCAAAAACGAGGGGACCTGGATGCTGGCCAACAACGATTCCATTCTGGAAGTGTTCTTCGACGACGCGAGCTTCAATCCCGAAGGCTCGGAGGGCGTTTTTTCCCTCGACCGGTCGGACGACGGCTCATGGATCATCCTTGTCGGCCAATCCGCGAGCGCGGAAAACATGCCTGCCGACGACCCCCCGCTTGTGAGCACCGTTGAAGACGACATATTCACGGACCGCAACGTCATGGAGGAATCTTCGGACTCCGAATTGTTCTTCGTTGATCCGTCGGTGCTCGCCAACGGCGAAAACGAAATAGTCTTCAGCAACTTCACCGTGGGAAGCGACTTGCTGGAACTGCGGGAAGGCCTGTCGGTCAAGGACGTGATCGTCTACGACGAACAGGAGCTCACCGAGGTCGTCATCGGCCGGAGCGATGAACCCGCTGACGATATCGTGGTCAAGCTGCTCGGCGTTTCCCAGTCCGACCTGCCGACGTACGAGTTCGGCGTTGACGGCGACCGTGCCGCCGACGACCTTATCAATCACTTGATTCAATCGAGCCTGAATGCCGATTGAGCACGACAGCGGCAGGAAAGAATCGGCGGATTGCGGCCGTCATGATGTCGAGCGTTATGACGGGGTTATCCCTTTTCTCGTTCGTTTGGCCGCAAAAGACACGCCGGTCTTGAAGACAGTGGAGCGATTTGTTAGGTATCCTGCATGGGTGAGCTACAGGACTTCAAGACATACCGCATCGGCGAGGCCGCGCGCCTGCTCGGCGTGAAGACCTACGTGCTCCGGTTCTGGGAAGGGGAGTTCGAGGAAATCGAGCCATACCGGACCGAGAGCGGCCAGCGGCTGTACACCGAGGAGAACCTGGAAGTCATCCGCGAGATCAAGCGGCTTCTCTACGACGAGGGGCTGACCATCGAAGGGGCCAAGCGCAAGCTGCATTCCCGGGAAAACAGCGACATCCTGCTGGATATCCGCGACGAGCTCCTGGCCATGAAACAACTTCTCTCCCGTTAGGCGGGAGACGGCCCGTTGCGGCGGGAGGATCAGCCCGCCTTTACCTTGAGATCGGCCGGGGAGGCCGCCCGCACCTTTTTCAACCCGCCGTTCTTCTTGGCCCGTTCCTTGGGCCGGGGGCTTTCCTGCTCCGCGTCTTCACCCACCAGTTCATGCAGGCCCTGCATCGCGCCTTTGAGGCTTTCCCGTTCCGCCACCAGTTGGCGCAGGAAGCCGTTGATGGGGCCGACCATGGTGATGGCCTTGTCCACTTCGGGGTTGGCTCCCTTCTGGTAGGCGCCGATGTTGACCATGTCCTCCACGCGCTTGAAGGTGGCCATGTGGCGGAGCAGGGCGCGGCCGTCGGCCTGGGCCTGCTTGGATGTGATGTCCGGGCGCAGTCGGCTGATGGACTTGAGCACGTCGATGGCCGGGTAGTGGCCGAGGTCGGCCAGCTCGCGGGTGAGCACGATATGCCCGTCCAGGATGGACCGGGTGGAGTCGGCGATGGGTTCGGTAAAGTCGTCGCCGTCCACGAGCACGGTGTAGATGCCGGTGATGGTGCCCTTGCGGCTCTTGCCCGCCCGTTCCAGGAGCTGGGGCAGGTGGGCGAATACGGACGGGGTATAGCCGCCGCGCGTGGGCGGTTCGCCCGCGGCCAGGCCGACCTCGCGCCCGGCCATGGCGAAGCGCGTCACCGAGTCCATCATGAGCAGCACGTCCTTGCCCTGGTCGCGGAAATATTCGGCCACGGCCGTGGCCGCGAAGGCGGCGCGCATGCGGATGAGTGGGCTCTTGTCCGAGGTGGCCACCACCAGCACGCTGCGGGCCATGCCCTCGGGGCCGAGGTCGCGTTCCATGAATTCCACCACCTCGCGGCCGCGCTCGCCCACCAGGGCGATGACGTTGACGTCCGCCTTGGTGTAGCGGGCCATCATGCCCAGGGTGGTGGACTTGCCCACGCCCGAACCGGCCATGATGCCCACGCGCTGGCCCTTGCCCAGCGTCAGCAGGGCGTTGACCGAGCGGATGCCCACGTCGAGCGGCTCGTTGATGCGGGGGCGCTCCAGGGGGTTGGGCGGCTCGCGGTGCAGGGGGGCGAAGGATTCCGTCTGGATGGCTCCCTTGCCGTCCAGGGGGTTGCCGAAGGCGTCCACGGCCCGGCCGAGCAGCCCGGCGCTCACCGGGATGTGGGGCGGGGAGGCCGCATTCTGGATGAGCGAGCCGGGACCGATGCCGCGCATGTCCGAGTAGGGCATGAACAGACAGGCGTTGTCGCGGAAGCCGACCACCTCGGCGGGAATGGGCTTGCCTTCGGGCGGCAGCAGGTAGCAGACAGAGCCGAGCGGGGCCTTGATGCCGTGCCCTTCGGCGATGAGGCCCACCACCTTGGAGACCTTGCCGAACGTCTGGCAGGGATCAAGCTCCTCAAGCAGGCTGAACGCGGAGTCCAGGGGCATGCAACTACCCCTCGTCGCCGGAGACGACCTGTTCGGCCAGTTGATCGAAAATGGGTTCCACGGCTTCCCAGCGTGTGGCGATGGTGTTGTCCACCCGGCAGCCCGCGCCCTCGACGATCACGCCGCCGGTCTCGATGGCGGGGTCGGCCTTGACGGACCAGTACTTGAGGGCGGGGTCGCGTTCCTGGATGGCGGCGAGGAACTGCTCCAGCTCCTCCACGTCGTCGGGATGGCACCGGACGGTCAGCTCCCGCTTGGAGTCGAGCCGGTCCAGGGCCTGGCGCATGAGCGCGTCGAGGGATTCGATCCGCTTTTCGGACAGCTCGACCTTGAGGGTCTTGCGGACCGCGAGCTTGATCAGCTCCACGATGTCCCCGCGGCGCTCCTCGTAGATGGTCGATCCCTGCGCGCCGAGCTGGCGGAACAGGTTCTCGGCCTTGGCGGAGATGTCCCGGATGTGCTGGTCCACGAATTCCTGGGCCTGGGCCAGCCCCTCGTTGAAGCCTTCGTGGGTGCTGGTGGCCCGCAGCGCTTCGGCCTCCAGCTCGGCCAGGAGCTTGATTTCCTTGGCCGCGTCCCGCGCCTTTTGGCGGACGCGGTTCAGGTATTCCTCGTTGGTGGCGTCGTCCCAGGTCAACTGGCGCTTGCCCTCGATCTCCTGGATGGTCATTTCATCCGGGCCGGGGGTGTTCACGCCCATGAGCACCTTGCCGGTAAGCGTGTGGGGCCTGCCCTGGGGCTTGGGCCGGGACTTGGGCCTAGATAAAGACATCGCTTCCGCCTCGGCTGATGACGATCTTGCCCTCGTCTTCCAGGCGGCGGACCGTCTTGACGATGGACTGCTGGGCCGCCTCGACCTCGGAGAGCTTCTTGGGCGGCATGATTTCCAGGTCTTCCTTGATCATGGTGGAGGCGCGCTCCGACAGGTTCTTGAAGAACTTGTCGCGCAGGTCCTCGGACGCGCCCTTGAGCGCCACGGTGAGGTCGTCGTTGGAGACCTCCTTGAGCAGCTCGCGGATGGCCACGTCGTCGATGCCCTTGACGTCCTCGAACACGAACATGAGGTTGCGGATGTCCTCGGCCATTTGCGCGGACTCTTCCTCGATCTCGGACAGGACCTCTTCCTCGGTGTTGCGGTCCACGGCGTTGAGAATCTCGGCCACGGAGTTGACGCCGCCGACCTTCTTGCCTTCCTTGCCGCCCATGGCGATGAGCTGGCTCTGCAATACCTTGTCCACTTCCATAAGCATCTCCTCGGCAACGGCCTCGAGCTTGGCCAGCCGCATGAGCACCTCGGCGCGGACGCCCGCCGGGAGGTTCTGGATGAGTTCCGCGGCCTGGTCCGGGTGCAGGTGTCCGAGGATGAGCGCCAGGGTCTGCGGGTGCTCGTTGCGGAGTATCTGCGCCAGGATGCGCGGGCTGACGTTCTCCAGTTCCTGGAAGGGCGTGGGGCCGGTGTCCAGTTCCAGGGAGTCCATGATGTACTTGGCCGTTTCGGCGTCCAGAGATTTGGTCAGCAAGCGCTTGACCTGGTCCGCGCCGCCCACCAGCAGTTCCGCGCCGTAGGCCAGGGCCTCGTTGTATTCCTTGAGCACGGCAAGGACCTCTTCCTTGGGCACGGAGTCGGTTTCGAGCATGGCCTTGGACACGGCCGCGATCTCGTTGCGTTCCATGCGCTTGAATACTTCCGCCGTGAACTTCTCGCCGAGCGCGAGGAGCACGATGGCCGTTTTCTGGGGTCCCGAGTAGTCTGCCATGGTCTACGCCTCCTGGGTCAGCCAGGTCTTGAGCAGATGCACGGCCTGGTCGATGTTGTCGTCGGAGAGCTGGATAGCGTGATTCTTCGCGTTTTCGAGCCGCCTGGTGGTGTCCAGGAGTTCCTCGTCCACTTCCTCCTCTTCCAGGGCGAGGCGGGTTGCGCCGGGCAGTCCGGCCATCTCTTCGATCTCCTGTTCGGCCACGCGCGGCCGGATCAGGGCCATGACCACCGGGCGGACGACCAGGATGAGGAACAGGAAGATCAGAAGCCCGTTGAGGAACGGCTTGCCGAGCCGCTGGGCGTATTCCAGCATGGTCCGCATGAGGGAATCCGCATCGTACAACTCGGGCGCGCCGAAGGAGATGTTGCTGACCTCGATGGTGTCGCCGCGCGCCGGGTCGAAGCCGACGGCGTTTTCAATCAACACGCGGATGCGGTCCAGTTCCTCCTGGGAGCGGGGCACGTAGATCTGTTCGCCCGTGTCCTTGTCGGCCTCCCACGTGCCGTCCACGATAACCGCAACCGTCAGGCGTTTCAACTCCCCGACCGGGGTGACGATGGATTCTTCCTGCTTGTTGATCTCGAAGTTGGTGGTTCGGGATTCGCGGGTGGAGTCCTGGGTGGTGCGGGTGCCGGAGAAACCGTCGCCGCGGAAGTTGGCGTCCGGTTCGCCGCCCGCCAGGGAGGCGGCCCCGGCCGTGGATTCCTCGTTGCGGGTCTCGGAGCGGACGACCGCGCCGTCGGGGTCGAAGATTTCCTTGCGCACGGTGCGCTGGCTGAAGTCGAGGTCCGCGTTGACCCGGGCGATGACCTTTTCCGGCCCCACGGCCGGTCCGAGCAGCTCGATGATCTGGCGCTGGATCTGGCCTTCCACGCTCGCCTTGTGCTGCTGCTGGGCGGTGGACATGGACAGGCCGGTGGACTCGTCGTCCGGGGTGTAGAGCGGGCGTCCCTTCATGTCCGTGACGGTGATGGAGCGGGGTTCAAGCCCTTCCACGGCCATGGACACCAGGTTGACGATGCCCTGGATCTCGTTCTGCTCCAGCTTGCCGCTGTCCTTGAGCTGCAAAACGATGGAGGCGCTGGGCGAGGTCTGGTCCTCGATGAACAGCGACTTCTGCGGGATGACCAGGTGGACCCTGGCCTTGTCCACGATGGGAAATTCCGAAATGGTGCGGGCCAGCTCGCCCTGGAGCGCCCGTTGGTAGTTGACGTGCTGCACGAAGTCGGTCTGCCCGATCTGCACCTCGTCGAAAATCTCGAAGCCGATGCCCTGGCCGTGCAGGCTGCCTTCGCCCGCCACCTTGAGCCGCAGCTCGTACACCCGGTCCGCCGGGACCTTGATGGTCCTGCCGTTGTCCTCGAGGACATAGTCCTCCTTGGCGGCCTGGAGCATGCCCACCACCCTGGAGGCGTCCTCGGGGTAGAGGTTGGTCATCAGGACCTTGTAGTCCGGCCTGTTCATCCAGAAGATCATCAAGGCGAAGGAGATGATGACGGCGGCGGTCAGGCCGCCGATGATGAGGCGTTGGGACATGGAGCTGTCGGCCCAGAATCCCTGCGCTTTTTCCAGGTATTTGCTGACGATCGGAGGCATTGTATTTCTCCCGAATACTGTGCGTTAGGCAGGTTGCCGCGCAGGTGCGCGATGCCTAGAAGGACATCTGCATGATTTCCTTGTACGACTGCATGATCTTGCTGCGTACGGCCCCGGTGATCTGCATGGCCATGCCGGCCTTCTGCATGGTGATCATCAGTTCGTGGACGTTCTGGCTCTTGCCGCTGGCGAATTCCTCGATCAGCATCTTCTTTTCCGACTGCATGTCGTTGACGCTTTCCAGGGAGTCCTTGAGGGTTTCGCCGAATCCCCGGACAGGGTCCTGCGTCGTTTTCTTGAGCCGTTCGTCGACGGTGTTTCGAATGCCCCGGCCACGCAGCTGCATGGCATCCTGGTAGGCATTGATGGCAACGCTCTTCACAACCATTTTCCTTACTCCTTATGCTAGCCCTGTCCGATCAGAAGGGCTTTCTGGAACATGCGCTTGGCGGCCTGGATGGTCTGCACGTTGGCTTCGTAGCCGCGCGACGCCTGCATCATGTTGGTCATTTCCTCGACCACGTTGATGTCGGGGTAGGTGACGTATCCCTGCTCGTTGGCGTCCGGGTGGTTCGGCTCGTAGACCTGCTTGAACGGGCGCTGGTCCGCGGTGACGCCCAGGACCTTGACGCCGTGCAACTCGCGGTTGAGATGGTCGTGCATCTCCTGGTCGAAGGGCGAGTAGACCGGCGTGGCCTCGAAGGACACGGATTTGCGCTGGTAGGGCCCCCCGTCCGTGGTCTTGGTGGTTCGGATGTTGGCCATGTTCATCGATATGACGTTCAGGTTCGCCCGCTGGGCCTTGAGCCCGGAGGAACTGATGTCCATTACTGTCATGAAGTCCATTTACTTGCCTCCTTCCTGAATGGCTTTCTCCATGCCCTGGAAATTCTTTTTGATGATCATGGCAAGCGCGTTGTACATCATGGTGTTCTTGGCGTTTTCGGTCATCTCCCTGTCCAGGTCCACCGAGTCCTTGCCGATGACTTCGCGGGCCTTGAATTCGGTGATGCCGTCGCCCTTGAAGCCGTCGGGAGTGAACTTGGCGGGCATGTGCGCCTCGGTCGTGCGGGTCATCTTGCCCAGATCGTTCTGGTTCAGGGCGCTTTGCAGCTTTTCCTCGAATTCGAGCCTGCGCGCCTTGTAGCCGGGGGTGTTCACGTTGGCGATGTTTCCGCTGACGATATTTTGACGTTGAAGGCGCAGGTCCATGACCTTGCCCGTCAATTGGATGTGCCGTCCGAAAAACTCTCGCATGCCTTGTCCCTCCTGTATTTCTGGCAGATCGGCCGGACCGGATGGCATATTTCGCCATCAGGCCCGCAGGAGAGTTAGCAACTCCCGTTCCAAAGCGACAACCGTTTGATTATATTTGACAATCATTAAAAAAGCCGTAAGAAACGCATACCCCCGCTCTGGACGGCGGCCGGCCGGGCAGGAGCTTTGTTCGATGAATCGGGCGGGCAGAATATTCCCTCTCAGGGGGGCGGAAAGGACGCGCTCGGAGGTGGCGTCTTTTGCGGAATAGCAGTTTTTACAATTGGTTACATGTAATGAATTTGCCGACGAGGATGGGGAGCTGTCCTTTGGCACAGTCGTTGCTTGATTTTGTTCGGCCGAGTGTGGCCAGGATTTTTTTTCAACCCGGTCGCCGGGTGAAGGAGAAATGGAGGGGAATACCATGAGTGGTCATTTGGATTATGAAATCAACAAGGAACTTGGTGAATGCTACCTGTTCATGGGTGAACTGGACAAGGCCGAGGAATATTACAAAAAGGCCGTCGGTTCCAATGGCATCCACCCTGATCCGTACATCGGCCTGGCCACCGTCGCCATCCAGCGCGGCGACCTGGACGACGCCCTGGCCATGTATGAGAAGGCCCACGAAATCGAGCCTTCCGATAAAAGTTTTTCCGGCATCGGGCTCATCAAGATGGAAAACGGCGAGAAGGAGGAAGCCCTTCCTCTGTTCATGGAAGCCGCCCGCTTGAATCCCGAGAACATGGTCGCCCTGTTCAGCATCATCAGGCTCGGCCATGAACTGGATCGCGTGGCCGAGATCATCCCCAGCCTGGAGGCTGCGCTTGAGATCGACCCCGGCAAGCACGAAGTCCGCTACTCTCTGGCCGGTTGCCACGTGTGTACGGGCAACAAGGAAGCGGCCCGCGTCGAGCTTGAGAAGATACTCGAAGCCGACCCGGAGCATGCGGCCGCCAAGGAAATGCTCGCCCAGATCCAGTCCTGACAACGGTCTCCCCTCCCCGTTGGTTTCCCGTCCCTGATCCGTCAGGTGACGGGGCGGGAAACCAGCCTTTGAGTCCGATTCGCCGCCCGCCGGCGCATGCCGCCGATCCCCGGAATGGCGGATTCGAGTGATTTATCTTGTTTTCCTCACATATGGCGTTTCCCCGCCCGCTTGTCGGCAGCCGTCCGTTTCGCCGTATAGGTGTAAATCGCCGTATATAAAAAGTTTTTTCGCATTTGTAACAAAATCGGAGCCGTCTCGCCTTGAATCCGGTTGTGGAAAAGCACGAAGGGCGGTTTTTTTCAGCCCAGACCTGCCTTGCCTTCCGAAAGCAAATCTGGCACCACCTCCAAAACACAAAGCGAGGTTGTGTATGGATTTGTTGCCTGTCAGAAAAGCGATTCTTTCGGTTACCGATAAGTCCGGTCTTGCCGAGTTCGGGAAATTCCTGGTCGACAACGGCTGCGAACTGGTGTCCACCGGCGGCACCAGGAAGATGCTTGCCGCGTCGGGCCTGCCCGTGACCTCGGTGTCCGACATCACGGATTTCCCCGAGATTCTCGGCGGCCGCGTCAAGACCCTGCATCCGCACATCCATGGCGGCATCCTGGCCGACAAGGACGACGAGGGCCACATGGAGACCCTGCGCGATTTCGGCATCGAGCCGTTCGACCTGGTCTGCGTGAATCTCTACAATTTCGCGGACGCCGTGGCCAAGGGGCTGGATCTCAGGGCGGCCGTGGAGCAGATCGACATCGGCGGCCCGACCATGCTTCGGGCCACGGCCAAGAATTTCCACTCCATCTGCGTGGTGCCCGATCCCAAGTACTATGAGGTCGTGCAGAAGGAGATCGAGGAGAAGGGCGGCATTTCGCTCGCCTTCCGCAAGGAGATGGCGACCCTGACGTTCAAGCTGACCAGCGAATACGACGCCATGATCACAAAATACCTGTCCGAAAACGAAGCGTAGCTTCGATTTCGGAGCGCGGCTTCCGAGAGCGGGCCGCCTGCACATTTTGTGGGAGGGCTTTTGGCTCACCCCCGTGGTGCCCGGCGAAAAATCAATTGAAAGGCAAGTGCTGACGCGGTAGTACTTGCCTTTCCTCATTGCGAAACGGAGAATCGTCATCGCCCAGAAACCCAAGGGAAACCTACAGGGCCTCAAGCCCAGCCAGATCAAGCGGCTGTCGCGGCTGTACCAGAGGCAGTTCCCCGCCGACGGGTGCTATGCCAACGAGCAGGCGCGCGAACTGGCCGAACTGTCCGCGGACACCGGACGCCAGCTCGGCCTGCTCATCGACCGCCAGGGCAAGGTCGCCATGGTGCTGGTGGGCGACAATCGCTCCATCTACATCCCCGAGCTGCCGCGTTCGCGCATGGCCTCGGGCCGGTTGCGGGGCCTCCGGTTGCTGCATACCCATCTTTCCGACGAATCGCTCTCCCAGGAGGACCTCATGGACATGGTCTTCCTGCGGCTCGATTCCGTGGCCGCCCTGACCGTGCGCGACGGGTTCCCGGAGGCGATCCAGGCCGCGCACCTGCTGCCGCCCAACCCGGAGGAGAAGAGCTTCGAGGTGTTCGCGCCCGTGCGTTGGGACCGGTTCGACCTGGACCTGGGGGCGATCGTGGACGCCCTGGAAGACGAGTTCCGCCACCAGGCGGACGGCCAGGGCACCGGCTCGGACGAGGACCGCGCGCTCTTGGTCAGCGTGGACGACACCCCGCGCCCCGTGCAGGAACTTTCCCTGGAGGAGTTGGCCGAGCTGGCCGACACCGCCGGTCTGGCGGCGGCCGGGACCATGATTCAGCGGGTCCGCAAGCGCAATCCCCGGTTCATCATGGGCAAGGGCAAGCTGGCCGAGTTGGAGGTCCGCGCGCTCCAGGCCAACGCTTCCATCATCATTTTCGACCAGGAGCTGTCGCCCACCCAGATCCGCAACCTGGCCGAGGTCACCGAGCGCAAGATACTGGACCGCACCCAGCTCATCCTGGACATCTTCGCCCAGCACGCCACGTCGCGGTCCGGCAAGCTCCAGGTGGAGATGGCCCAGCTCAAGTACACCCTGCCGCGCCTGGTGGGGAAGAACCGGGCCATGTCCCGGCTCATGGGCGGCATCGGCGGGCGCGGTCCCGGCGAGACCAAGCTGGAGATCGACCGCAGGCGGGCCAACGACCGGCTGACGCGGCTCAAGAAGGAGCTTGCCGAGGTCCGCAAGCGCCGCACCCAGACCCGCGAGCGCCGGGCCAAGGCCGGGCTGCCCATCGTTTCCCTGGTGGGCTACACCAACGCGGGCAAGTCCACGCTGCTCAACACCCTGACGCAGTCCGAGGTCCTTGCCGAGGACAAGCTGTTCGCCACGCTGGACCCCACCAGCCGCCGCATCCGCTTCCCCCAGGAGCGGGAGGTGGTCCTGACCGACACCGTGGGCTTTATCCGGCGTTTGCCGCCGGACCTCAAGGAAGCCTTCCGCGCCACCCTGGAGGAATTGGAGTCCGCCGACCTGCTGGTGCTGGTCTGCGACGCCTCCCATCCCGAGGTGGAGGAGCAGGTGGAGGCCGTGCGCGCCATTCTGGCCGAGATGGATCTGGACGAACTGCCGTCGGTCCTGGTGCTCAACAAGTGGGACAAGCTCGACGGGGAAGGGCGCGCCGCCATGCGCAACGTCTACCCCGAGGGCATCCCGGCCGTGGCCGTGCAACGGCCCACCCTGGAACCCGTGGTGGAGGCGATCCTGGCCAATATCCCCTGGGACAAGAAAGGGTTCTGACGGCCCGCCCGGCCTTCCTCCCCCGGCTTACCCCTTTGGTTCGTCCGTTGTGCGGCGGCGCGTGCGGCAGGCGTCGACGACGAAGATCAGCGACGCGAGCTGCTGGGCCGCGAGTATCCAATATTCCTGAATTCCCATCAGGGCCGCGCAACTGACGTTGCCGAGCATCAGCCAGTGGTATCCCCGGATGGAGTCCTTGGCCATGAGGTAGGTGCCCATCAGGAATCCTGCTGCGATGCACAGCTCCAGGATCTGGTTCAGGGTCGTGATTCCCCCGAATTCATACAGACTGGCGCCGAGGCCGCCGACCACCGAGAAGCGGGCCAGCCAATCGAGCCATCGGGGTTCGCGCCCGTGGCCGCGCAGGGCGATGATGTAGCCGATGAGCATGGCCGGGACGCCGCCCGATTCCACGGCCGCGGCGATCCAGTTGTGCTCCATGACGAAGACCGTGACCCAGGCGGGCAGGCCCGCCAGGAAGACGCCCCAGGACCAGAGTCGCCAGGTCCGGTTCGCGACCCGGTCGGCGCTTCGTTCCGCCCGGGAAAAACATATCTTGTTGAGCAGGTAGCAGGCCCCGCCCCAAATCTGCAGTAGGGTTTCCATGGTATATTCCTATTCCGGCGCCGGGCCGGTGTGAGTGTGCCGGGAAAGACACGGGCGTTCAGCCCATGAACCGTCGTGAATGGGGGTGCGGGAGAGTGTGGGTTACTCGCCCGAATCGCCCTTCGGGGGAGGCGGGGGCGGGGGCGCGGAGTTGGGGCAGTCGCCGCCCAGGCTGGCCGCGCACGCGCCGCCCACGGACTTGCCGTCGTAGGACTCGGCGGCTTCGATGGGCTCAACGTGGATGGTCACCTCGGCGTTGTTGAGCTTGGCATAAATGAGTTCCTCTATCAATTCGCACAGGTCGTGCGCTCCCATGACCGACATGTCGCCGGGCACGAGCAGGTGGAAGTCGATGAACCGCTTCGGCCCGGACTTGCGGGTCCGCAGCCCGTGGAAGGTGCAGGTATCGCCGCAATAGCTTCGGATGGCCTTGGCGATGGTCTCAAGTTCGGCCTCGGGCAGGGCGTCGTCCATGAGTCCGCTCACGGACCGCTTGAGCAGGCCGACGCCGGTGAACACGATGTTCACGGCCATGACGAGGGCTATGGCCGGGTCCAGGACCTTCCATTCCGGCTTGAAGATGATGACGGTCAGGCCCGCCACCAGGCCGATGGAGGTCCAGACGTCGGTGAGCAGGTGCTTGGCGTCCGCCTCCAGGGTGATGGAGTCGAACCGCTTGGCGGCCCGGAGCATCACGGCGGCGGTGACGAAGTTGATGGCCGAGGAGACCAGGGCGAGCACCAGGCCGAAGTCCAGGTTGTTCAGGGGGGCCGGTGCCAGGAAGCGGCGCACCGAGGCATAGGCGATACCGATGGCGGCCCCGATGATGAGCACGCCCTCGATGCCGCTGGAAAAGTATTCGGCCTTGCCGTGGCCGTAGGCGTGATCGCTGTCCGCCGGGCGCATGGCCACGGTGATGGCGGTCAGCGCGAGCACCGCCGCCGTGAGGTTGACGAGGGATTCGGTGGCGTCCGAAAGCAGGCCGACCGAATCGGTCAGGGCCCATGCGCCGAACTTCAAGGCCAGGGTCAGGATCGAGGCCAGGATGGAGTAGACGGCGTATCGCTTCGGGGAGTCGCCGATCATATGGTCATTCCTTTTTCAGCCAGGGGTTTTCCTCGCCGCGCGCCAGCCTGTGGATGTTCTCCTTGTGCCGCCAGAACAGGAGGACCATGACCATCAGGGCCATGGGAACGATGGCGAAATTGCCGGTCAGGACCATGCACACGGGCAGGGCCAGGGCCAGGGTCAGGGACCCCATGGATACGTGCCCGGACAGCCAGACCACGAGCAGGCAGAGAACGGCCGCGATGATCGCGCCCCATGTGGCCAGGGCCAGGAAAACGCCCACGGTGGTGGCCACGGCCTTGCCGCCCTTGAAGCGCATGAAGCAGGAGAACGCGTGCCCAAGAATGGCGGCCAGCCCGATGAGGCTCAGCGCCATGTCGGATTCGATCCAGAGGGCGGCAAAGGCCACGGGCAGCAGTCCCTTGAGCACGTCGAGCGCCAGGGTGGCCACGCCGTAGGTGGTCCCGCACAGCCGGGCCACGTTGGTGGCGCCGGTGTTTTTGGAACCGTCCAGGCGCGGGTCGGTGCCGCATAGTGATTTGGCGATGACCAGCCCGAAGGGAATGGAGCCGAGGACATAGGCGATGACCGCCCAAACGATGAAAGTCATGTTGCTGTTCTCCCGATGAGTCGCAGTGTGGGTGGATATTACAGATTTTGCGCCGACATGAAAACCCCGGCTATTCTTCGAGGGCTTCGCCCAGCCGGATTTCGTTGGTCAGGGGATCGACGCGGGTGAAGTTGATCAAAAAACGCTGTCCCGGATAGAGCTTGTCGCCGAGCAGCTTCTTGGGGGCGCGGACGTTGATCTGGAGGTGGGGCATGGCCAGCGTGGCCATGGGACCGGCCTCGTCCACCAGCACGGCGGGCTGGAATTCCCTACGCCGGGCCGCCAGGTAGACGAGCTTCCAGTAGCGGGGACGGAACCGCTGCACCGCGCCCGCCGCCTGGATGCGCATGGACAGGTGGATGGCCAGCTGGTCCAGCTCCTCCTTGTCGAGGCGCGGCGAGCCTGTGGCCAGGAAGGTGCCGACCTGGGCCATGTTGATGAAATCCGTGTAGCGCCGAAGCGGCGAGGTGATGGGCGCATAGACGGGCACGCCCAGGGCCGCGTGCCGCCGGGGGGCTGTTTCCAGCACGGGCGGCAGGAGCAGCTTGACCGCGTGCATGATCTCGGTCGGTTCGGTGAATATGCCCGCCGCCTCCGGGGGCAGGGCGATGTCCTGGGTGCGGTGCAGCAGCGGCACGTTGTTTTCCCCGGCCCAAGCCGCCAGCCCCATGTTGGCCAGGATCATGAACTCGCTGATGACCAGCTCCGAGGCCGGGCACGGCTCCTTGAGGGAGATGTCCACCTGCGCCTGCGCCCCCTCGCCCGTCACGGTGACGAGCGGCTCGGGCTTGCGGATGATGCAGGCGCCGTTGTCTATGCGCCGGGCCACGAGCTTCTCCGCCAAGTCATGCGCCAGGACCAGGGATGCGTCGCTCTTGTCCCTGATGGCCGCTTCGGCCTTTTCGTAGGTGGTGTTGGCCGCCACCCGGACCCAGGCCGTGCGCGGGGTTGCGGACAGGAGGTTGCCGTCCGCGTCCAGGCGAAAATCCGTGACCAGCGCCGGGCGCGGCTCTCCGGCCCCCAGGCTGTAGAGGCCCGTGCCGAATTGCTCCGGCATCATGTGGCTGGTGCCCTCGGGCAGGTACAGGCTGGTGGCCCGGTGCAGGACCGCCCGGTCCAGGGGCGAGCCGAAGGTCCAGTGGCTGTCCGGCCGGGCCAGGCCGATGGAGACCACGTACCCGCCGTCTTCCCGGCGGATGGAAAAGGCGTCGTCGATGTCCCGGGTGGAGGCCCCGTCGATGGACACGAGGTCTTCGCACTCCGGCTCCTGGACTTGATTGGAAAACTCTTTTTCTACCTCTTTGATTTCATTGGCAAAGGATTCCGACCATTCATTTCCCCAGGCATAGTCGGCCTCGTCCAGGTGGTAGTTGTGGTGCGGGGGCAGGATGGACCACGTCTGGGCCAGAAGCAGGGCGAGGTGGGGCAGGTCGGGCAGCCCCTTGGAGATGGACGTCCATATCTTGCGCTCGGTCTCGTCCAGCCGGTCGCCGATCTTGTGCCTGAGGATGCGGGCCAGGCTGTCGGCCAGCTCGGCGGGCATGTCCGGGATCTGCGCCTTGCGGCCCTGCCCATGGGCGGTCCACAGGGCTTGGATGAGAGTCTGTCCGGTGGAGGTCACTGCCTCCCGCTCCTTTTCCTCGGCCTGCCGGCGCATCTTCAGCTCCACCTTTTCGGCGGGCCATATCTCGAAATTCGGGGGACGGAACTTGAAGTGGGTCTTGGCCTGGAGCATGGCCCGGCCCAGCCCGGCGAGCTGGTCGGCGTCCGGGTCCTCCCAGAGCAGCCCGGCGAACCAGTCCAGCGGCGCGGCTTCCACCTCTCCCTGGGCCAGGTCCCAGAGTTCCATGACGTCCAGCCCGGCCTGGATCTCGCCGCGCCGTTCCTGGTGTTCGTTGAGGATGTTCTGGACGTCCTGGCGCGTGGCCTCGGCGTCGAGCACCGGCCCCTGCCAGGGCAGCAGCCGGGCGGCGGGCAGCTTGGTCTCGCGCTTGTTGATGGTCAACAGCCTGAGCCTGCCGGACGATTCCTCCAGAACCCAGGCGAGTTGGGGCTGGTCGCCGTGCATGAATTCCACCACCGTTCCGGGGCGGACCGAGGGGCCGAGTAAGGTTTTCTTTGCCATCAAGCGCTTCTTTATCGTTTCAATCCCGTCCGGCGGGACAGGTAGTTACCATGAAATGTTTGCCAGGGTAAGTGGACGGGCGTATGGGTTTTCTTATGGAATTCGATCTCATCGAACTGGTGGGCATGGCGGCGGGCTGTTGCACCACCCTGGCCTTCCTGCCCCAGGTGCTGCATACCTGGCGCACCCGCTCAGTGGCCGATCTCTCCCTGCGGATGTACTGCCTGCTGGCCTTCGGCGTTTCCCTGTGGCTGGTGTACGGGTTCTCCGTCGGGTCGCTTTCCATCGTGCTGGCCAACAGCGTCACCCTTGTCCTGGCCTCTTCCATCCTGGCCATGAAGATCGTCTACGGCCGCAGGCCCTCAGCAGGGGATTTCGACCGCCGCCCCAAATAGAAGACTTCGCCGGACTTCCGCCCGGCGAAGTCTTGATATCGTTTATTCCAATCGAACAATTAATGCTTGAACGACCGCTGGCCGGTGAAGACCATGGCCACCTGCGGGTCCGCCTCGTTCACGGCCTGGATGACCTCGTGGTCGCGGATGGAGCCGCCGGGCTGGGCAATGGCGGTCACGCCCTGGTCCATGCACAGGTCCACGCCGTCGCGGAACGGGAAGAAGCCGTCGGACACGACCACGGAGCCGGGCAGGCCGCCGCGCGCCTCCTGGGTGCGCTTCTCGATGTCGTCGAGCTTGGCTTTCATGTCCGCATCCTTGATGGCGGCCAGCTTCAGCTCGAACAGGGATTTGCCCAGTTCCTTGGAAGCGAGCAGGTCCGCGTATTTGATATACGCCTTGGTGGTGGCCAGGAGCACGCAACCCACCCGGTCCTGCTCGCCGGTGCCGATGGCCGTGGTCACGCCGTTGCGGGCGAAGATCACGGAGTTGGAGGTCACGCCCGCTTCCACGGCCCAGGCAAAGAGCAGGTCGTCGGCCTCCTGCTTGGAGGGCGCGCGGGCGGCGAACTGGTTGCCGTCTTTTTCTGCCGTGGCCGGGATGAAGTCGTCGACAGCGAGGATGCGGTTGCGGAAGGAGAACTGGAGGACCATGCCGCCGTCGGACAGGCACTTGATGTCCAGGAAGGGCTGCGTGGCCAGCTTGTCCAGTTCGAGGATGCCGGGAATCTGCAGGATGCGGAGGTTCTTCTTCTTTTTGAGCAGGGCCAGGGCTTCATCCTCGAAGTCCGGGGCGGCAACCACTTCCACATAGACCTTGGAAATCTGTTCGGCGCAGGCCATGTCCAGGGTGCGGTTGACGACCACGGCTCCGCCGAAGGCGGCGATGCGGTCGGCCTCGAAGGCGAGCCGGAACGCCTCGGCAACCCCGTCCTCGGTCCAGGCGGCGCCGCACGGGTTGTTGTGCTTGAGAATCAGCGCGGCGGGCTTGGCGGACAGGTACTGCAGGATGTTCAGGGCGTTGTCCACGTCGGTCAGGTTGGTCTTGCCGGGATGCTTCCCGGCCTGGAGCATGTGCTCCTCGGTCAGGGCGGAGACAAGCCCCTGGCCCGCGCCGATGAACTTGACGCCGCCCACTTCGAGCTGCCCCTCGGCCAGTTCGTACAGCGCGGCGGGCTGGTCCGGGTTCTCGCCGTAGCGCAACCCCTTGGTTTCGCCGTCGATCTCCCAGGTGCGTTTCTTGAAAACCAGTTCCTGGTCGCCCAGGGTCAGCTTCATGTCGGCAGGAAACGGGTCCTGCTGCAGGGTATGGTACATTTTCTTCAAATCGGACATTGTTGAACTCCCAGTTGTGCTCATATGAGGGGGCGGTAATAGCACAGCTCGCCATGGCGGGCAATGATTGCGGCGCGGGGCGTCCCGGAAACCGCGCCGGGATTGCCGGACGCACGCTTCCCGTCCGGGGGCGGGCGTGATTTTGCGTTGCCGGGTTCCGCATATATTTGGTATGCAGTTGGTCCCGGTCCGTTCCGTGTTTCAAATGTAAGGAATATCAATGTCAGAAAGCTACCTGGAAAAGGCGCTGTTGAAGCTGGCTCGCCAGATCAACGCATACGACGAGGCTTCGCTCATGAGCCTGTGGGAGAAATACGCCGAAAAGGTCCGTTGTTTCGAGCCCACCAGGCGATGGGAGGAGTCGGTCCTGGTGTTCAACCTGATCCAGTCCACCCGTTTCAAGAACCAGCTCTTCAACTACAACTGGGCCCAGTCCCGCCTGCCCGGCGACGATTCCATGGAAATCGACCTGGCCTCCCTCACCGCTCCGCGGAAGCGCGATCCGGGCGATGCGCCCGCTGCTCCCGACAGCACGCTCAAGGAAGTTTCGGCCGAGGACAAGAAGGACCGCCGCGGCAAACTGCTGACCCTGAATCCGAAACATCCCAAATAATCGCATGATTCCCGTGTTGACAGACGGGAGGAATTGTACTTACGGATGATAACCGTTTGTGCGCGCAATATCGCCGGTGGACGACTTCCGGCATTTCCAAGGAGCTAACATGTCCAATATAGTGGTTTTCGGTTCCCAGTGGGGGGACGAGGGCAAAGGCAAGATCGTCGACATGCTGGCCGAGAAGGCCGACGCCATCGTCCGTTTCCAGGGCGGCAACAACGCCGGTCACACCCTGGTGGTGGACGGCGAGCAGTGCATCCTGCACCTCATCCCGTCCGGCGTCCTGCATCCCGGCAAGAAGTGCCTCATCGGCAACGGCGTGGTCCTGGACCCGTTCGTGTTCTGCGAGGAGCTGGACAAGCTCGCCGCCAAGGGCGTGGACGTGTCCCCGTCCCGGATGATGATTTCCAAGAAGACCCATATCATCATGCCCTATCACTGCCGCATGGACGCGGCCCGCGAATCCGCCAAGTCCGCCGACGGCAAGATCGGCACCACCGGCCGGGGCATCGGTCCCTGCTACGAGGACAAGATGAACCGCTGCGGCATCCGGGCGGGCGACTTCGCCGACCCGGACCTGCTCAAGGCCAAGATCGTCAAGGCGCTGGAGGAGAAGAACGTCCTGTTCACGAACCTCTATTCCGCCGAGGCCATGGACCCGCAGGCCGTGTTCGAGCAGGTCCTGCCCGTGGCCGAGCGGTTGACCGCCTACCTGGGCGACGTGTCCACGGCCATCCAGGAGTCCGAAACCGTGCTCTTCGAGGGCGCGCAGGGCACGCATCTGGACATCGACCACGGCACCTATCCGTTCGTGACCTCCTCCAACACGGTCACGGCCAACGCCGCGTCCGGCTCCGGCTGTTCGCCGCGTTCGCTGGACAGGATCATCGCCATCGTCAAGGCGTACACCACCCGCGTGGGCAGTGGCCCGTTCCCCACGGAGCAGACCGGGGCCGACGGCGAATATCTCCAGACCCAGGGCCACGAGTTCGGGGCCACTACCGGGCGCAAGCGGCGCTGCGGCTGGCTCGACCTGGTGGTGCTCAGGGAATCCGCGCGCCTCAACGGCCCCACGGACCTGGCCATCACCAAGCTCGACGTGCTGTCCGGGCTCAAGGAGATCAAGCTCTGCACGGCCTACGAGTACAAGGGCGAGACCGTGAAGTATCCGCCGCAGGAGCAGAACGCCATGGCGCACGTCACCCCGGTCTACGAGACCATGCCCGGCTGGGACGAGGACATCACCCAGGCCCGGTCCTGGGACGAGCTGCCCGAGGCCGCCGTGAACTACCTGCGGCGCATCGAGGAGATCACGGGCGTCAGGATCGGCTACGTGTCGGTCGGCCCGGATCGCGTCCAGACCTTTTAACCACCAATCGTCCCCGGACGATTAAAGATATACACACCGGCATTCCCGCCCCTCCCTCCCGCCGAAGGCGGCGACAAAAAGTTTAGGAAAAGGAGGGGATGGGGGTCCGGGGGAAGGG
>JACCQI010000041.1 GCA_015709315.1 Desulfovibrionaceae bacterium | reverse complement strand
ATGAACAGACAGTAAACAACTGTCTAGACTATTTCAAGAGTTAAATGCTCTAGAACCTTGTCCCTGACGACCCTGTATGCCTGTGGCCGGGAAAGTCCTTCTACGGACGCCCTGCGCATTATCTGGGCCATGTCCCGGCGCAAGTCTTCCCTGACGGACTGGGCCATATGGTCAGTGCGTGCGGCTACGTGGGCAAAGCTGTCTTGGAAGGTGGTGTTGATATAGTCCATGGACGGCGGCCCGAAGAGCTTCTTCATTTCTTCATCGGCCACGCCTAGAAGCTCCAAGTCTCGCTGGGCTGCTTCTGCCATTGCACCGGCCATTTCATAAGCTCCAGCCCGAAGCGTGTTCGTCAGCTTGGTCTTGAGCTTGGCAATTACGTCTTCAATGCGGGACAGGGCCAAATCCTGCCCCTTCTTCGTGGCGTAGGAATCATTCAGCCGCGCTTGGGTCAATATCTTATATATGGAGTTACTGGCAGCATCATAGGCGGCCACCATTTCCCCGTTCACCCTGTCGCTTAATGCGTTGGCGTCCGTAGTGGTCTGCGCATAGTGGGCCTTGAAGTCTTTCAGTGCATTTCCCTGCATTGTATATCCTATGATTTTAGATAGTTACTAAGATTTTATTGAAACTTCCGTACTTACACCAAGGGAAAGAGTGTTGACTTGTCCAGCTTGGAATCGTAGACAAGCTATATAAGGCAGCGTTCTAAATTGAATTATATTTGAATTTATTTAATTTTTTTAAAAGTAGAGTATGGCAAACAAACGAGGTTCGTATGGCAATGAGGACACGGGGAAGCAGCTGGGTGGTGTACTGGCGGGAAACCGATACAGGCAAACACCGTCAGAAAAGCTTCAAGGACAAACGCAAGGCCGAAGAATTTGACTCTGAGGTACAGCACAAGCTCAAATTCAACCGGGATGCGCTCAAGTCCACCAAGGCGTCAGATGCGCTGGAAACCGACACCCGTATTCAAGGGCTGGTACTCCGCTACCTCAAAGAGAAAAAGCCTATGGCAAAATCCACAAAGGAAAACTCCATCGCCCATATGGACGCCTTCTATCGAATCATCGGCAACCCCGAAGTGGCGACCATAGATAAGGCCATGATGAAGCGCTATGAACGCGGCCTTCGGAAGCCTCACACCAAGACGTACACGGGACCAAACGGGACGAAATGGACCCGGCAGTATCAAGGCGCTGAGCAGAATACGATTAAGCGAAAGGTCGGCATCGTCCTGGCCGTCCTGAACTGGGCAGCCGAAGAGGAATATATCCCCGGCCACAACCTTCACGGCTACAAGTGCGCCCCCGGCGAAGATAAGAAACTTGTCCCGCCCACGCCGGAAGAACTAAAACGGATTCGGAAGGTCGCGCCCAAGCATATTTGGCGGGTCATTTACTTCTCATTCAACTTCGGACTGCGCGTAGGCAACTCGGAACTGTTCAAAGTGACGTGGGACCGAATCGACTTTGACCGGAAGGTCGCCACCATCCCAGCCGCCGAAAAGGGTAAAGACCAGTGGCGACAAGTCCCAATTCGTGAAGACGTTCTAGCCGTTCTCAAAGAGTGGAAGGCCGAAGACGATGAAACCGGGGCTACCCATGTAATCAACTACAAGGGCAAGCCTGTGACCACCATCAGAAAAGCTTGGAACACCACCTTAGAAAAGGCCGGAATAACCCGGAAGATTCGCCCCTATGATTTGCGCCATGCCTTCGCCACCTACGCCCTTGAGGCTGGGGCAGACCCTAACGCGGTGCGGAAGCTCATGGGTCATAGCTCCATGGCTATGATTTACAAAAATTACCAGCACGTCTTGGACAAGCAGAAGGAAGCGGCTGTAAATGCCCTGCCCAGCATCTAGAGTGCCATACGAGCTTGCCATACAAAAGCCCGTAAAAATTCCTATTTTGCCATACATTGCTTTGATAAAAATTAATTATAACAAGTAGATAAACATAGAAACCATGCCTTCGCAAGGCAGAAGTCGTGAGTTCAAGTCTCATCGTCTCCACCAGGAATGCACGAGTCCTTTCGGCCACCGCGCCGGAAGGACTCTTTTTTTGCCCCGCCGCAGGTCCCCGCAGACTGCGGACGTCCAGCCGATATACTATTATTCTATTATGTTATACACTCGGCATCCGAGAATTCCCCCATGGCAAATATATGCTGTCAAACAAGCGGCACCTTGCTATTGTCGGGGAAATTCCGAATGGACCACATTTTATCACACATATACGACCCCATGGCCCCAAACCAAAAGCCCACATACCAAAAACTGCTCGCCGAAAAACAACGCCTGGCTGCGGAACTCGAGGAAGCGAAACAGACCATCCAAAGCCTTCGGGCGGCGTCCGTCAGCCCTTCGGACGCCGAAGCTGGGCTCAACGAGGTCGAGCAGGCCAAGATCAGCCTCGCCATGGATCTGGCCGGGATGGCGCCATGGGAAATGGACCTGGGCACCGATGTATTCACCCTCGATGACCGGTTCTACGCCATTTACGGCACCACGGTCGAAAGAGAGGGCATGTACATGCCCGCCCAGGTATACGCACGGGAATTCGTCCACCCGGACGACGCCTGGGTGGTCGGCAACGCGGTGGGCGACCTCAACGCGACCGACGATCCCGACTTCGAGGTCAGACTGGAGCACCGGATCATCCGCCGGGACGGAGAGAAACGGTGCATCGAGGTCCGCTACCGCCTGATCCGCGACGAGCAGGGCACGCCCATCAAGACCATCGGCGTCAACCAGGACATCACCTTCCGCAAGCAAAGCGAGGAAATGCTGGCCAACAGCGAACGCAAGCTCCACGCCGTGGTCTACGGCTCGCCGGTGCCCATGTTCTTCATAGACCGCGAGCACCGCGTCGTTCACTGGAACACGGCCCTCGAACGCCTCACCGGCATTGCCGAAAAGGACGTGCTGCACTCCGGAAACCATTGGCGGGGCTTTTACGAATCCGAACGGCCGTGCCTGTGCGATCTCCTGCTCAGGGAGGACAACAAGGCCATCCGGGAACACTACGGAGGCGAGTGCGACCTGTCGAACATGCTCAAGACCTGCATGTTCGCGGACTACTTCCCCAACATGGGGACGGCGGGCAAGTGGCTGTCCTTTTCCGCAGCCCTGATCACGGGGCCGGGCAAGGAAGTCCTCGGGGCCGTGGAGACCGTTCAGGACGTCACCGGCCTCAAGGCCGCCCAGCAGGACCTGCTCAGGGCCAAGGAGGCGGCCGAGGCTTCAAGCCGGGCGAAGTCCGAATTCCTGGCCAACATGAGCCACGAAATCCGCACCCCCATGAACGGCATCCTCGGCATGCTGCAACTGCTGGGCTTCACGGACTTGAGCGAAAGCCAGAAGGAGTATGTCTCCCTGGCCGCCCAGTCGTCCCGCCGCCTGACCAGGCTGCTTTCCGACATCCTCGATCTGTCCCGAATCGAGGCGGGCAAACTGAGCCTCGTCAACGAGCCGTTCGAGCTTTCCGAAGTCCTCAACCAGTCCCTGGACCTCTTCATGCCCGCCGCCAGCCAGGAAAACGTCGGGCTGTCCCTGCACATCGACCCGGGCACATGCGCCTACGTGCTCGGCGACGCGATCCGGCTGCAGCAGATACTGGCCAACCTAATCGGCAACGCCATCAAGTTCACACCCCCGGGCGGCCGGGTCGCCGTGAATGTCCGGCAACTGCCGCCGACCAGGCCGGGCGAGGCCCGGATACTCCTGTCCGTCCAGGACTCCGGCATAGGCATCCCCGACGACAGGCTCAAGGACCTGTTCGCGCCCTTCACCCAGGTGGAGACCGGCAATGTGCGCCGAAACCAGGGGGCCGGACTCGGGCTTGCCATATGCAAACGGCTGGCCGGACTCATGGGCGCGGGCATTGCGGTCGACAGCGAGGAGGGAAGGGGAACCACTTTCTACGTCAGCGTGCCCCTGCGGTGCATCGACGCCGAAACCGCAGAACTCGGAACGGCCCGGAGGGAGGACGACCCGTTCCTGGCCGGGCTGCGCGTTCTCCTGGCCGAAGACGACCGGGTCAGCGCGATCCTTGCCGAGCGTTATCTCGCCCTGCTCGGCTGTCCGGTCATCACGGTCGCCAACGGCCGTCAGGCCGTCGACCTCCTTAGGAAGCAACGCTTCGACGTCGTCTTCATGGACGCGCAGATGCCGATCATGGACGGCACGGCCGCCGCCAGGGCCATCCGGCGAGGCGAGGCGGGCGAGGCCAACAGATCCATCCCCATCATCGCTCTGACCGCCTACGCCATGGCCGGGGACCAACGGGCGCTCCTGGACGCGGGCATGGACGACTACCTGTCCAAGCCGGTGGAATTCAACGAACTGAAAAAGGCCCTTGGCCGCCTGGCGGTAAAAGAATAGCGCCCCTCAACCCGTTGCGCCGAAAAATGAAAAAGGCTTCGGACAAGCGCCCGAAGCCTTTTGCGGCAGAGTGAAGACAGCCCGTCATTCCCCGTCTTTTTCCGGCCCGCTTTCGCGATGGGCGTCGTGATGGATGTAAATGCGCCGCAGGGCCTCGAAGATTTCAATCGAATAGTACACCCCGCATACCCCGCAGAAATAGGTCACCAGATCGCTCTCGGCGTACAGGGAGCCGAGGTACAAGAGGAAAAAGACGTACTTGGTGCGGACGAACCTCCGCAGGGTCAGGCCCCGGCTGTTGGCGTAGACCACCAGGCCGATGAACAGCAGATAGGCGCCGACGAAGACCACCATGGCCGGGCCCCACGCCCCCAGGTGGTAAATGGCCGCAGCGGACAGGAAAACCACGCCGACATGGTCCGCCACGATGTCCACCAGCGCCCCGCCGGTATGGTCCATGCCCATGCGCCGGGCCAAGGGGCCGTCGATGCCGTCGCACAAAACGTACAGGGCCATGCAGATCAGGGCCGGCGTGGCCTGGGAGGGAGGCAGAAGACAGGTCGCGGTCAGGAACAGCACTCCCGTGGTCGACACCTGGTTCGGGGTCACGCCGATTTTCGACAACACCGCAATGACCGGGGAAAACACCTTGTCCCTTATAGCTGCGAAGGCCCTCTGCGCCCTGCGTTCTTCCTTATTGGCATAATCCATGATCCATCTCCGCTATGATGTGGGGAAAATACCGTAATACATACCCAGGACGACCAAAAGCCTGGCCCGGCAAACCGTCCTGAGATATTCCTTGATCAAGCCTTCCTTGACGACGCCCTGGAAGCTCCTGAGCAGCTTGGTGTTGCTCCTGATGGAGCCGTCGCACAGCTCGAAGACCGATTGGTAATCGAAACGGATGCGTCCTTTCAGGAAGTCGTAGACGTCCTCGTCCGGCGCAAGGTCCATGTCCGTCTTGCCGACCACATACTGCTCGCCGGGATAGTGGGCGTCGCTGCTGATCGCCCAGCCCAGCCCCTCGCCCCGATCCTCCGGGGGCAGGTTCAGGGTCTTGTCCAGCTTGAGCCGGGCTTCCTTGAACAGCCTCCTCACCCGGCTTTTGGACAGCCGCCTTTCCACGGCCAGCGCGGACCCGTTGTGTATTTCCACGTAGTCGCACATCTTCAGCAGACGCAGGTAATTCCGGCGGGACAGCACGTTCCCGGCGGAGGATTTCCCGATATGAAAGGGATGGGGAACAATGGTGATGGCCCCGGTATCCTCGGCAATGCGCGCGACGTCGCACGCGGACCACCGGAACGTCTGCACGTCCTTGAGGGCGCGGCGCAGGTCGCCTCCGGTGCGGTACAGGAAAATGACGTCTATTCCCTCGGAACTGACGCCCTCCACGCCGGGGATGATCTCCGTCCTGAGATCGTGCGAAATATCGGACAGCCAAAGGTATGCCTCAAGCGGCTTCTTGTAGGAATGCTCCGTGGACGCGACGAAATCGACGCCCGCATGCCGCAAGTGCCACCTGATCTTTTGCAGACGGATCAACTTGTTCCGTCTCGGCATCCGATGGATGTTCGCATGGTAATGTAAATCAAAGGTCAACATGCTGAAATAATATATAAACCTGATAAAATACAGTATTGTTGCCAGCGCAACGGCGAAATCATGCATACTCCTTTCATGTCCGCATGTCCAACGACATGTCCACCTTGTCGATAATTGCACAACCAACCGTATATTCACGATTTTTTATGACAAATACGTGCTGCGGCCTTTTCCGGGCGTCCCAAAGGCACTGCGGGAATCCGCGATTTTCGCTCCGCAACTATCGATTGATGGAAGTCCTGACGAATTCGTCCAGGGTGTCGCCGTCGGACTCGCCGATGAGCCGGTTGATCTCCCGTCCCCGGTCGAGAAGAAGAAAGGTGGGCGTGCCCTTGACCTGAAATCGGTCCATGGCCGTGTCGAGGTAGTCGGGATTGAACAGGAAGCAGCGCACCCGGCCCTCATGCGTCCGGGCCACCCGTTCCAAGGCCCTTGCCTGCAGGCAGTAACGCTCATTGCGCTTGAGAAAGGCGACAAGCAACGGAAAAACGCTCCCCTGCAGCTCAATCTCGAATGTCTGCGGCCCTATGGTTGTCACCATCGGCTTACTCCGGATGATTGCGCCAGACGGAACAGCCGGACGCCACAAGCGCAACATAGCAACAGGAACCGGGCCTTGCATCAAATCCATCCATTAGTCGGGTTATTATTTGACAGAAGCCGAAAATCAGCCATCCACGCCCCATGCCTTGAGCTTGCGATAGAGGGTCGCGCGGTGAATGCCCAGGCGGCGGGCGGCCCGCACCTTGTTGCCCCCGCATTCGGCCAGTACGGCCAGGACGTCCTTCTGGCCCGGCTTGCGGCGCAAGGGTCCGGCCGGGGAGATGGACGCAACGGGCCGGGAGGGTTCCCGCTGCGGATAGGCGTGCTGTGCGTATGCCTGCTCGACAAGGTCCTTGCGGATGTGCTTGAGGGTGACGCTCTTGCCCGGCGACAGGATGCAGGCATGCTCCAAGGCGTGCCGAAGCTCGCGGACGTTGCCCGGCCAGCGGTAGCCCATGAACAAATCCATGACCTCCTCGGACACCGCGTCGAAGGACTTGCCGAACTGGTCGGAAAAGATGTTCAGGAAATGCTCGACCAAAAGCGGTATGTCCTCAGGCCGCTCCCTGAGCGGCGGCAGGTGTACGGGCATGACGTTGAGCCGGTAATAGAGGTCCTCGCGGAAACGCCCCTGGCGGACGGCCTCCCGCAGATCGACGTTGGTGGCCGCAATGATGCGGACGTCCGCCGACAGGGTCCTGGCGTCGCCCACCCGCTCGTATTCCTTGCCCTCCAGGAAACGGAGCAGCTTGAGCTGGATGAGCGGCGAAATGTCCCCGATCTCGTCCAGGAACAGGGTGCCGCCCTGGGCGGCCTGGATGCGGCCCACCTTGTCGCGCACCGCGCCGGTGAACGCCCCTTTCACGTGGCCGAACAGTTCGGATTCGAGCAGATTCTCCGACAGGGCCGAGCAATTGACCTTTATCAGCGACTTGCCCGCGCGCACGCCCCCGTAATGCAGGGCCTCGGCCACCAGCTCCTTGCCCGTGCCGGACTCGCCCGTGATCAGGACGATGGATTCCAATGACGAGAGCTGGCCCAAAAGCTCGTACACGTCCTGCATGGCCACGCTGCGGCCCACGAGGCCCCGGAACCCGTGCCGCTGCTGCAATTTCTTCTCCAGGTCGGCCACGCGGGAAACGTCGCGGACCACCAGGACAGCGCCCGCATGGCGCTCCCGCCCGACCAGGGGCGAACAGTTGATCTCCACCATGCGCTCGCCGAGCGTCGGGGTCTCCAGCTCGATCTCGTATCCGCGCACGGCCTTGCGCGTGGCCAGGACCTGCTTGAGCACGCCCACGCAGGGGTTGCCCTCGCCGGTGACCACGTCCTCCAGCCTGCGGCCGCGCATGCGCTGCCGGTCAAAGGCGAACAGGTCGGCGGCCGCGTTGTTGGAGGCCACGATGACCAGGTCGGAATCCACGGTCATGATGGCGTCCGGGATGGACTTCAGGGTGGCGATGAGGTTGAGCCGGTACTGCTCCTTTTCCTGGGTGGCCGCGTCCAGCGCCCGCTCCGCGTCCTTGCGCTCGGTGACGTCGCGGCCCACTGCCTGTACCTCGACCACGGACCGCCGCTCGTCGAGCACGGCCCGGCTGGTCCACTGTATCCAGCGCATCTCGCCGTCGGCCCGCAACTGGCGCACCTCGCAGTCCAGCACCGGCTCCGACGGGTCCGCCCGGCCAAGCCACTCCGCAAGCCGCCACCGGTCCATGGACGCGAAATGGACGAAGCAGTCGTTGCCCACCACCTCGTCCTCGTCATCGCCGAAGAACCGGGCGTAGGCCCCGTTCACGAAGGTCAGCTTCCCGTCCGGGCCATAGCGGCAGATCAGCTCGGTCTGGTCCTCGACCACGGCCCGGTAGAGGCGCGCGCCTTCCCTGAGCGCTTCCTCGACGACCTTCCGCCGGGACACGTCCAGGGCATAGAGAATGGCCATCTCGCGGCCGGAACAGATGTAATAGCTCAACGAAATCTCCACCGGAAAGGAGGAGCCGTCCTTGCGCCTGAGGTGGCACAGAGATATCCGCTCCACGCCTCTTTCCAGCCCGCCCAAAAGGCTCTCCGGGCGCGCGGCCAGGTCCTCCACGGCCACGCCGGGCAGTTCGTCCCGCTCGTATCCCAAGGCCCTGGCCGCCGCCTTGTTGGCGGCCGCGATCAGGCCGGACTCCCGGTCCAGGATGAGCACGGCCCAGTCCGCGCCCTCGAACACGTTGCGATACCGCTCCTCGTTTTCAGCCAGCCCCGCCTCGCTGCGCCGCCGGGCCGTGATGTCCCGCCGGGCCACCACGTATCCGGCGAGCACACCGCCCTCGGCCACCGGCCGGGCCACGGTTTCCGCCACCACGCCGCCCCGGTGCTCCTCGATGCGGGCCGGTTCACCCGTAAGGCGGGCGCGTTCCAGAATGCCCTCGTGCAGTTCGGCCGTGCTCTCGGAAAGCAGGGACAAATACGGCCTCCCCGGAGCCGATTCCGCATCCGCGCCGGGCAGTTCCCCGATCCGGCCGCCGCATTCGACCACCACGCCCTTCGCGTCCAACACGAAAAAGCTCCCGTCCCCGCAGTCCGCCACGCCCCGAAGGAAGGCGCGCATGCGGGCGAGGTCGCTTTCACGGGCCGCCAGTCGGGCCGCAAGTTCCCCGGCCGCCAGCCCCTGCCCGGCGGCCATCAGCAACCGGGAGCGGTCCACGGGTTTTTTCAGATAGGTCAGTGCCCCGCACTCACGGGCCGCGGCCACGGGATCGTCCAGGGACGCGTCCACCACGAGGACCACGGGCACGGGCAGAGGCGCCCCGGCCGCGGCGCGGCGCAGGGTGTTGCCCTCCCCGTCCTCCAGATCGTAAGCCAGAAAGGCCAATCCGGTTTCGCCGTCGGCCATGGCCGCCAGCGCCTCGTCCAGGCCGGACACGGTCTTCACCCGGTATCCCTTGCCGGAGAGGATGTCGCGAATCACGGTTCGCATGGCGCTGTCGCCGTCGGCGACGAGAATGGTCGAGTTCACCTTCATAGTCTCCTACAATGCCCATACATCACTTGCGTATCGAAAACCAGCCCCACCCCGTTTAGGGTGGTTTACTACTGTTCAATTCACTTGCGAGCGTGTATAGGAAACTCGTGGAGGATTCCTATCCAAGTTTATCTAGGAGGAGAACATGTCGACTTTCACTGAAGCGGATCTGCCTGTTAACGTCCATCATGGCGAGATGGTCACTCTGGCCGACGGAACCACCGTCCGGTTCGAATCCAACGGCGAAGCCAAGAACATCATGGTCAACGACGGGTTCGAGCCTGCCTGCACCTTGTTCCCGGGCAACGATTTCACCGTTGAAACCGGCCAGGGAAACTACCTGGTCACCTGTGAATTCGGTGACGTCATGCACGTCAAAAAGCTCTGAGGCATTGCGACCCACACACCGGGCCGGGCCGTCCACAGGCGTCCCGGTCCGCCAATTCCCGCCGAAACCCATGCAGTTCCCGGCGAATGCTTTACTTTTTTTCACGAAATGCTAGTGTATGCAGCAATGTTCATAAGAGTATCGTTCGCTCAGGGACACCGTTCGTCATGAAACGGGAAGCATAGAGGGGCGCGACATGGCCAAAATTCTTATTGCCGAGGACGACAGGATTTCACAAAAACTGGCACTCAAGATCGTCGAGGAAATGGGGCACCAGGCGTTCATCAGTCCCCACGGCAGGCACGCCTACGAAACGCTGAACGCCAGCAACGACTTCGACCTGCTCCTGACGGACATCATGATGCCGGAGATGGACGGGCAGCAGCTCATCCAGACCCTTCGGGGCGACCAGCGGTTCGCGGACCTGCCGATCATCATCATGTCGGCGGTGGTGGGCATCAACGACATTTCCAACCTACTCAAGCTCGGCGCGACCCTGTTCCTGGCCAAGCCCCTGGACCGCAACGAGCTTCAGGACTATCTCGGACGGTGCCTGCCCCCCCAAAAGCCTCTTTCCTGACAACCCGTGCGCGTTCTCATCTCCCACACCAATTTCCCGGCGCAATTCAGGCATATCGCCGAATATCTGGGCCGCTCCAAGGAAAACCAGGTGGTCTTCGCCACCCGCACCCCCCGCGCTGAATGGGTCATCCCCGGCGTGAAAAAGGCCGTGTTCACGCCTGCCGAGGCAAAGGGGGAAATCCACCCGCCGGCCCACGAGCAGGACGCAGCCATGCGCCACGGCGCGGCCATGGTCCGGCTGTGCGAACGGCTGAAAAGGGACGGCTTCGTCCCGGACGTGATCCTCGGCCATTCCGGCTGGGGCCAGACCCTGTTCCTGCGGGATGTGTTTCCCGAAACGCCCTTTGTCGGCTATTTCGAATGGTACTACAACGCCGACAGCGCGGAAATCGCCTTTGACGGCCGCGAACGCACGCTCACGGAGCGCGCCCGGCTGCGGACCCGCAACACGCCCATCCTGCACGACCTGGCTTCCTGCCGGGTCGGGGTGACGCCCACCGCTTGGCAGCGCGCCCAATTCCCGGCCGAGTTCCGGCCCAAGCTGATGCAGGTCCACGACGGCATCAACACCCGGTACTTCTCGCCCGCGGAAGGCGGACGGCTGCCCGCCGGGACCCTCGACCTGCCGGACGCCGACCTGTCCGGGGCCGAGGAGCTGGTCACCTATTGTGCGCGCGGCCTGGAGCCGTACCGGGGCTTCCCCGATTTCTACAAATCCCTGCCCGCCGTACTGGACGCGCGGCCCGGCTGCCACGTGCTCATCGTGGGCGACGACCGGGTCTGCTACAGCCCGAAGCTGCCGGACGGCGAAACGTACAAGGAAAACGCGCGCAGACTCGTCAAGCTGGACGAAAGCCGGGTCCACTTCACCAACGCCCTGCCCTACGGCCAATACAGGCAGGTCCTCAGGGCGTCGTCCGCGCACGTCTACCTGACCTGGCCCTTCGTGCTCTCCTGGTCCATGCTCGAAGCCATGTCCTGCGGCTGCCTGGTCGTGGGATCGGACACCGAGCCGGTGCGCGAGGTGATCCGCCACCGGGAAAACGGGCTGCTCACGGACTTCAACTCACCGGAAAAGATCGCCGAGGCCACCATCGACGCCCTGGAAAACCAGGCGGATTACGCCGCCCTGCGGGACCGGGCGCGACAGACCATCCTGGACGGCTACTGCCTGAGCCGCTGCCTGCCCGTCCATCTCAACCTCCTGGCCCGGCTGGCCGGGGCCGAACCCCCGGCCGCAGGCCGACAACCCGAACAAGGACAACCATGAACGCCATCCTGAAAACCGCACTCGCCGTCATGCTGACGGCACTCCTCGCCACGCCCGCCCTGGCCGGGGAGGACCTGGAAAACACCCTCTACCTCGACCTCAAGGACGGCCGCGTGACCATTGAGCTGCGCCCGGACCTGGCGCCCAACCACGTGGCCCGCATCAAGGAATTGACGCGCATGAAGTTCTACGACGGCCTGGTCTTCCACCGGGTCATCGACGGATTCATGGCCCAGACCGGCGACCCAACCGGCACCGGACGGGGCGGCTCCGGGCAGAAGCTGAAGGCGGAATTCTCAAACGCCCCGTTCCTGCGCGGCACCCTGGGCATGGCCCGTTCGGCCGACCCGAACAGCGGGGACAGCCAGTTCTTCATCTGCTTTGCCAACGCCCCGCACCTCAACGGCCAGTACACGGTCTGGGGCGAGGTGACGTCCGGCATGGAATTCGTGGACAACATCAAGCTCGGCGAAGGCCGGGGCGGCATGGTCCGCAACCCGGACACGATCGTCCGCATGCAGGTGGCGGCCGACGTCAAGTAGCCCGCCGTCCAACGACATGAAAAAAGACGCGTCCCATGCGGGGCGCGCCTTTTCCTTTCCATCCGGGCCGACTCAGCGGTCCAGGTAGAGAAAGCGCTTGATCTTCTGGGTGGGGGTCTTCTCGAACGGCTCGACCTGCTCCACCACACGGCTGAGGCGGGCAAACGAGGACACCTTGCCGTTCACTTCCTTGCGGATGGATTCGAGCAGGTCCCCGATCTTGGCGCGGACCTTGGATTCGATCATCTTGGTCACGCCGAACTCCTCGTCCAAGGTGTCGTAATTGAGATGGATGCGCGCCGCCACCTTGCCGCCCCCGGCGTCGTACACCAGAGACTCGGTGACGTGGTCGCAGGCGTTGATGAAGGACTCGATCTCCTCGGGGTAGATGTTCTCCCCGCTGGGACCGAGGATCATGTTCTTGAGCCGTCCCTTGAGATAGAGGTAGCCGTCCTCGAACTTGCCGAGGTCGCCGGTCTTGAGCCAGCCGTCCTCGGTGAAGGTGTCGGCGGTGTCCACGGGGGCCTTGTAGTATTCGCGCATGATGTTGGGTCCCTTGGCCAGGACCTCGCCCTCGCCGGTCTCCGGGTCCGGGTCGGCGATCATGAGTTCCACGCCCGGCAGGGCGGGCCCGATGGCCCGCAGCCGCTGCTTGCTCGGCTCGATGCCCGCCAGGAGCGGGGACGCCTCGGTCATGCCGTAGCCCACGGCGTAGGGCACCTTCGCGTCGGTTAAAAACCGTTCCACCTCCGGCGACAGGGGCGCGCCGCCGATGCACATGCACCGCAGTTCGCCGCCGAAGGCTTCGATGAGCTTTTTGCCCGCCACCTGGGAGAGCTTGCGCCGGGCCGGTCCGATCTTCATCAGCCCCCTGGCCACGCCGGACCCGGTGAGCTTGCGCTTGATCCGGTTCTTGTAAATCTTCTCGAGAATCAGCGGCACCACGCACATGACCGTGGGCTTCACCTTCTGCATGGCGGGCAAAAGCGCCTTGGGAGTGGGCGGCTTCTGCAGGTAGTGGACGGAACTGCCGCTGTACAGGGGCACGACCATGCCCACGGTAAACTCGTAGGTGTGAGCCATGGGCAACACGGACAGGAAGCGGTCGGTTTTAAAGACCGGAATGGTCTGCACGCCGGAAAAACAGTTCTGCACCAGGTTGCGGTGGGTCAGGACCACGCCCTTGGAGTGGCCGGTGGTGCCGGAGGTGTAGAGGATGGCGGCCACGTCGTCCTCGGTCAGGACGAACTCCTTGCCGGACTTTCGGTCGATGAACTTGCGGGCATAGGAACCGAACCGCTCGACCTTTTCCATGGCCTGGTCGCCCAGCTTCTCCATCCGTTCCATGGCCTGGTCGCCCAATTTCTCGACCTTGGCCATGTAGGAGGAGCCGAACTTCTCCACCTTCTCCATCTTCTCCTTGGTCGAATCCGAGAGCCGTTCCCTGGCGGCCTCGCTGAACTTGTCCATCTTTTCCCTGGCCCGCTCGCCCAGGTTGACCATGCGTTCGCGGGCCTGTTCCAGAGCCTCCTTGTACGGGGTCGGCTCCCCTTCCTCGTCCGCGATGGAAAAGTCGTCCATGACCATGACGGTTTCGAGCATGGGCAGGTTGTCGCCTTCCACCTTGTCGATGTACCGCCGGGAAGCCACCACCATCTTGGACTCGGAGTGGCGCAGAATGTGATGGACGGAGCTGGGGTGGAATTCCTGGAGGATAGGCACGGCAATCGCGCCCATGGTGGTCACGGAAAAATAGGCGATGGCCCAGTTGGGCATGTTCTCGCTGATGAGCGCGACCTTGTCGCCGGGCCGAATGCCCAGGTCAACCAGGAGAGTCTGCATGTCGCGCACCCGCTCGGCCAGCCGGACATAGGTGATCGGCTCGCCCCCGACAAAAGCCAGGGCCGTGCGGTCCGCGTACTTTCGGACGGATTCTTCCAGCAGTTCCTTCAGCGTGGTGATTTGATCGCTCACTGGCCCTCCCCGGTAATGGCACAGGAAAAAATGAACGCACCCCCGGTGCGCCCATAAGAAATACCACGTTCCCGGCTCGGGTCAAGCGCGTGATACATTCAAACAGTTGTTGGAAAAGCCGAATCCCGCCGACGGGCGTCGCTGCGGCCGCGACGGGCGGCCGGTCAGGACAGGGCCTTTTCCACCGCCGCGGCCGCGTGGATGCCGCAGGTGTCCAAGGTGGGGACCGGCGTGTCGCCGGGCCGGACCAGCAGGCCGATCTCGGTACAGCCGAGGATGGCCGCCTGAGCGCCCCGCCCGGCCAGATCCTCGATGATGCGCACGAACTCGGCGCGGGAGCCGTCGCGCAGTTCGCCCCGGCACAGTTCGTCGAAGATGACCCGGTCCACCAATTTGCGGTCGGCCTCGTCCGGCACCAGGACCGTAAAACCGCGCTCCGCAAGCCGCCCCACGTAGAAGTCGTCCTCCATGGTGAATATCGTGCCGAGCAGGGCCACCGAGCCGAATCCCCGGCTGCGGGCGACCTCGGCCGTGGCGTCCGCGATGTGGACGAGCGGGATGGACAAGGCGTCAGCCACCTGCGGGGCCACCTTGTGCATGGTGTTGGTGCCGATGACCATGAAATCCGCGCCCGCCCGCTCCAGGGTCAGGGCGGCCCCGGCCAGCCTGTGGCCGATGGCGTCCCACTCCCCGGCCCGCATCAGGTCGCGCAGCTCCCCGAATTCCAGGCTGTTCATGAGAATCTTCGCGGAATGCAGGCCGCCCAGGCGCGCACTTACCTCCCGGTTCATGGCGCGGTAGTATTCGAGGGAGGATTCCCAGCTCATGCCGCCGAGCAGGCCGATGGTCTTCATGGAGAGCTCCTTTATTCGAAGAAATAGCGTCCGCCCGCCACCAGGGCCATGCCCAGGGCCACGGTGCCGAAGAACGACCGGGTGCGCCAGGCCAGCAAAAAGGCGGGAACGGCGGCCCACAGAAAAAAGTTGTCGGGCGAAAAATCGAACTCCCGGTCATCGAGCAGCAGGGACGGGAACAGCATGGCCGAGAGCACGGACACCGGGACATAGGAAAGCCAGCGCACCACCGGCTCGGGCAGGGACTTTGATGCCAGCGCCACCATGGGGGCCATGCGCGGCACGTAGGTCACGGCCAGCATGCCGAGAAAGGTCAGGAACACTACCGTTTGGTCCATGTTTCCACTCCCGCGCCAAAGGTTGCGCCCATGACCGTTGCCAGGATCACGCTCCACTGGTCCGCGCCCGCCCGGATCAGGCAGATGGCCGCAAGCCCGGTGAACCCGGCCACCAGCACGTGCAGCCTGTTCTTGGTCTGCATGACAAGCAGCGCGATGAACATGGCGGGCAGGGCGTAGTCGATGCCCAACGGCTCGACCCTGGGGATGGACGCCCCGGCCACGAACCCCACGAACGAGGCCAGCACCCAGGATACCTGGGCGATATAGTTGATGGCGAACCCGGTGGCCTTGTTGCGGTCGCCGCGCGCGAACCGGGCCGAATGCACGGCGAACGACTCGTCCGTCACCTGGTAGGAGAACAGGGCCAGCTCCCACTTGCGCCAACTCTTGAGATTCGGGGCCAGGGACGCGCTCATCAGGAGGTGACGCAGGTTGACCACGAAGGTGGTGGCGATGATGGACCACGGGCTTACCCCGGCCGCGAACAGGGCCACGGCGATGAGCTGGGCCGACCCGGCATAGACCAGCACGGACATGAGCACGGTGTTGAGCATGGACAGCCCGGCCTGCTGGGCCAGGACGCCATAGGCCACGCCCACGGGCAGGTAGCCCATGACGATGGGCGCGACCAGTCTGGCGGCCGATATCATGGGCGATTCGGCATGGTCGCCGGCAACGGCGTCGATGGTCATGGCGAGTCTCTCTCTGAACGTCTGTCGGGCCATGGCCCGGTTATTCCGTCAAATGACCATTGCAGTAAAGCGAAAAATCTGTCACCAGTACAGATACAATTAATTTAAAAACACCCCATAACAGAATAGGCGTCACCATGTCCGGCTACCGTTATCAGGCCGTGGAACGGCACATCCTGTCCATGATCGACGCGGGCGCGCTCAGCCTGGGCGACCGCCTGCCCTCCCTGCGCTCCTTGAGCAACTCCATGGGCGTGTCCATCACCACCGTGAACCAGGCATACATCGAGTTGGAGCGCAAGGGAGTCGTGGAGTCCCGTCCCCGCTCCGGGTTCTTCCTGCGCCGCAAATCCACGCGGCTGCCGCGCACCGAAACCGCGCCCACGCCCATGGAAAGGCCGCGCGCCGTGACCCGGCTCGGCCTGATCCAGACCGTGCTCGAATCCGTGGGCTCGGCCGACTGGACCGCCCTGGACGTGGTCGCCCCCGGTCCCGAGCTGCTGCCGCTCCGGGAACTGGGCAAGATCACCGCCTCGGTGGTGCGCGACGACCCGGCCAGGGCCATGGGCTACGCGCCCATCCCCGGCGACGGTCAACTCATCCGCCAGATCGCCTACCGCTCCATGGAGCACGGCATCCACGTCGGCCCGGACGAGCCGATCATCACCGCCGGATGCATGGAGGCGCTCTACCTGTCGCTCAGGTCGGTCTGCCGGAGGGGCGACACCGTGCTCATCCAGTCGCCCACCTACTACTGCTTCCTGCTGCTTTTGGAGACCCTGGGCCTGCGAGCCATCGAGATCCCGTCCGACCCGGAGCGCGGGGTTTCGCCCCAGGCGCTCGCCAAGGCGCTCAAGACCTTCGACATCTCGGCCTGCGTGCTCGCGCCCAACTTCAACAACCCGGACTCCAGCCTGACCCCGGACGGGGCCAAGGAGGAGATCGTGGCCATGCTGGCCGGGCGCGGCATCCCCCTGGTGGAGGACGACGTGTCCACGGACCTGCATTTCGACCCCCGGCGGCCCGGCACCTTCAAGCAGTTCGACAAAAAGGGGCTGGTCCTGCTCTGCTCCTCGTTCTCCAAGACCATCGGCCCCGGCTTTCGCGTGGGTTGGATGCTGCCCGGCGGGTACCGGCAAAAGGCGCTGGAGATCAAGGCCACCACCAACGTATCCACCTCGGCCCCGGCCCAGATGGCCATTGCCGAATACCTGCGCCAGGGACGGATGGAGCGCCACCTGAAGCGGCTCCGCGCCGCCCTGGAAAAACAGATGGACACCATGCAGGCCCACCTGTTGCGCCGCTTCCCCGAGGGAACCCGCGTCACCCACCCGGCGGGCGGGGCCGTGCTCTGGCTGGAACTGCCCCGAAGGGTGGACGCCGTGGAGCTGTTCTACCAGGCGCGCGGCAAAAACGTGGGCATCGCACCCGGTCCCATCTTCTCCACCCAGGACAAGTTCGCCAACTACGTCCGCATCACCTACGGCTCCCCTTGGTCCGCCCATATGGAGGCGGCGGTCCGCACCCTGGGGGACCTGGCCGGACGCATGGCCTAGCCGGTCGCGCCCGCCGGAATTTCCGGCTTTACCCGGCCGCCGGACCGGCGTAATGTCCCGCATTCGGTAAACGACTATGCAGCACACGGACCCCAAGCAGAAAACCTACGGATTCGCCGCCGCCCTGGCCGCCTTCACGGCCTGGGGACTGCTGCCCATCTACTGGAAATCGCTCATCACGGTGAACCCGTTCGAGATACTCTGCCACCGCATCGTCTGGTCGCTGGTCTTCATCTCCGTGATCCTCACCCTGGTCCGGGGCTGGGGCGAGACCTTCGCGGCCGTCAGGTCCAAACGGGACATCCTGGTCCTGGCCCTGTCCAGCCTGATGATCGGCGGCAACTGGATGCTCTACATCTGGGCCGTGAACACAGGCCACGTGGTCGAGACCGCCCTGGGCTATTACATCAATCCTTTGGTCAACGTACTGTTCGGATGCCTCTTCTTCCGCGAACGGCTCAAGCCCACCCAGATGGCCGCCATCGGCCTGGCCGCACTGGGCGTGATCAACGCGGTGGCCAGCCACGGCGAGCTGCCGTGGATATCCCTCTGCCTGGCCGTGTCCTTCGCGCTCTACGGGCTGCTCCGCAAGATCGCCCACGCCGAGTCCCTGCCCGGCCTGTTCCTGGAAACCATGGTCCTCGGTCCGTTCGCCCTGGCCTATCTGGTCATGGCCGAGATCAACGGCACGGCGGCCCTGTTCCACCAATCCCTCTCCATCGACCTCCTGCTGGTCGGTGCGGGCGCGGCCACGGCCTCACCGCTCATCGGCTTCGCCTACGGCGCGCGGCGGCTGCGCCTGACCGTGGTGGGCCTGCTCCAGTACATCGCCCCGACCATCGCCTTCTGCCTCGGGGTCTTCGTCTACCGGGAACACTTCACCTCCAGCCATCTGGTCACCTTCGCCCTGATCTGGGCCGGGCTGGTCGTGTACACGGTGGACTCCGTCCGCGCCATCCGCAACCACCGCCGGGCCGCAACCCGCTAAAAGCAGCCGCAAAAATCGACATGCGGCTTTGACAGCTCTCTATTTATCGTATATCGTCGATTAACGATAATTATCCAAGGGAGCCGTCATGCCCGACCGACAACCCGTCAAGCCCATGGAAGCGGCCTTTCTCGCGCAGGTCTGCAAGGCCCTGTCGCACCCGGCGCGCATACGCATTCTCATTCATCTCCTGAACCGGGAACAATCCACGTGCGGGGACATCGTCGCCCTCCTGCCCCTGGCCCAGTCCACGGTCAGCCAGCATTTGAACGTGCTCAAGGCGGCCGGGCTGGTGACGGGCGAGGCCGCGGGCCGGGAAACGCGCTATCGCGCCGACCGCGCCCTGCTCGCCCGGTTCGGCGGATTCCTCCGGTCCATGCTGGGGGACGGAGAGCGCCGATGCCGGAAGGACCGGCAGCCATCCCCTTTGTAGACGCCCTGCGGACACGGCACGTCCGACCGATCCCCAATGCCCGAAAACCCGACCATCAGGAGGACACCATGGCCGACGTTCCCGTCAAAGATTCCCTCTTTGTCATCTGGAGTTCCCCGGACCCGGAAACGGCCCACAAGCTCGCGTTCATGTACGCGCACAGCGCCCTGAAAAAGCTCTGGTGGGGCCGCGTCCGGCTGATCATCTGGGGGCCGAGCGCCCGGCTGGCCGCGAACGACGAGCAAATCCGGCAACGGCTCCGCGAGATGATGGCCGACGGCGTCGAGGTATGGGCCTGCCGCGCATGCAGCGACGGCTACGGCCTTTCCGAGCCCCTCGAAGCGCTCGGCATCGACGTCTTCCACGTGGGCCAGGCCGTTACGGACATGCTCAAGGAAGGCTGGACGAGCCTCAACTTCTGAGTGGTTGCTGCAAATTGTGGATTTTTTTTCCTGAATATGCGAAGGGCCTATATAGCGTGAGAAGTGGAGGGTTTGATCCCATGCGACATGCGAATATCACGAAACTTACTGAAATACTGAGCAAAAAACCTATTTCCATCCTGATTGCCGAGGACTCGTTGAGCAATCAGGACCTGCTCGCCCTGTATTTCAGGAAAACCGCCTGCGTCCTCGATTTCGCGGACAACGGCAGTCAGGCCGTGGAAAAATTCAAGTCCAATCGATACGACATGGTTCTCATGGACATCTTCATGCCGGTTATGGACGGCCTGGACGCCACCAGGGAAATCCGCGCCTTCGAGCAGCAGGACGACCGGGACGCCACCCCGGTGGTGGCGGTCACGGCCAGCGCCTTCGAAGAGGACCGGCAGCAGGCCATCGACGCCGGTTGCACGGGGTTTCTGACCAAGCCCATCCGCAAGGCGGACATCTTCGGCTGTGTCGCGGAAACGGTCGGGGGGACGGCGGTATGACGTCCGGGTCGCTCCTGCCGGATATCCTTCGCCTGCACGGGCCGGACTGCGTGTTCGCCTACCCCGTGTGCGACCCGCCGGACCGGGAGACGACCATTACCGAAGCCAACGATGCCGCGTTTTCCCTGCTCGGCTACAGCCGCGAGGAACTGCTCGCCCTTTCGCCCGCCGACATCATCCCTGGCTTCCCGGCCCTGACGGGCAACGACTTCGGCCCGTTCGAAACGGACGACAGGCTGATCGAGCACGCCCTGACGACCCGAAGCGGCGTCCCGGTCCCCGTGGAGATCAAGTCCCACGTCATCAGCGTGGGCGGGCGCGCCATGAACGTGGTGGCCGCGCGGGACATCAGCGGGCGCATCCGCAGCCGCCGGCTCGAGATACAGGACGAGAAATGCTTCTCCGCCATCTTCGGCCTATCCCGGAAATTCGACGAGCCCGAGGAGGCCATCCTCGCATACGCCCTTGAGCAGGTCCGCGACATGACCGCCTCCCAACTGGGCTACGTCTATTTCCTCGACGCCGCCGAGACCGGGATGACCCTGCGCGCATGGTCCGCCGACCCGGCTCTGAACCAGAATGATCCCCCCCCAGGCACATGCCTGGTGAGCGAATCCGGGCTGTTCGGCGCCCCGGTCCGGCAGCGCGGCCCGATCATCGTCAATTCCGTGCCCGAGGACGCTGCCGGGCCGGATCACCCCGGCATGCCGATTCCCGTGGTCCGATACATGGGCGTGCCCATCATCGACAACGGGCGGATGGTGCTCGTCGCCGGACTGGCCAACAAGGAAGGGGACTACACCAAGACGGACATGGCCCATTTCTCCCTGCCCATGGAGAACGCCTGGCGGATCATCCAGCGCAAGCGCATGGAGGAGGAGATGGTGGAGGCGGTGAAGTCCGCCAAAAAGGCCAGCCGGTCCAAGAGCCAGTTCCTGGCGAACATGAGCCACGAGCTGCGGACGCCGCTCAACGGCATCATGGGCATGACCCAGCTTCTGCTCGGCACCGAGATCAACAACGAGCAGAAGGAATACCTGACCCTGTCCATGGAGGCCGCGCTCCACCTGTCCAAGGTCATGACCTCGCTGCTGGACCTCTCCTCCATCGAGACCGGGGCCATCACCGTAACGCCCGTCAACTTCAACCTCCCGGACACCCTGGAATCGCTTATCAAGCCGCTGGCGCTCCAGGCGGCGGGCAAGTCCGTGACCCTCGGGCACGAGATCGCCCCGAACGTGCCCGCTCTGATCAACGGCGACGAGAAGAAGCTCAGGCAAATCCTCATCAACCTGATCTACAACGCCATCAAATTCACGGAACAGGGCGAGGTCGCGCTGTCCGTGACCCGGACCGCCGCCACCTCCGGGCTGCTCGGCGACATGGCGGAGCTGCGCTTCACCGTGACCGACACCGGCATCGGCATCCCGGAGGACAAGCTGGACTCCATTTTCGAGTCCTTCGTGCTCGGCGAGGACTACCTGACCAAGCGGTACGGCGGCACCGGCCTGGGGCTGTCCATCTCGCGCGAGCTGGCCACGATCATGGGCGGGGACATCACCGCCAAAAGCACGCCGGGCCGGGGAAGCGCCTTCACCCTCACCCTGCCCTTCCTCCTGCGCGACGCCAAAGGCGGGTCCTGCGCCATCGTGGACCCGCCCTGCGGCCCCACCCGGCCGCTCAGGATTCTGGTTGCCGAGGACGAACGGGTCAACGCCCTGGTCACCTCGGGCATGCTCAAGAAACGGGGCCATACCGTGACCGTGGTGGGCAACGGCCAGCACGCCGTGGACGCCCTGATCGAAGCCCCCTACGACCTGGTGCTCATGGACGTGCAGATGCCCGTCATCAACGGGCTTGAGGTCACGGAGATCATCCGCCGGGGCGCGGCGGAAAACGTGCCCCGCGACATCCCCATCATCGGGCTGACCGCCTACGCCACGGACGCCGACAGTCGGCGCTGCCTGGAAGCGGGCATGGACTCCGTGGTCACCAAGCCGTTCGCGGCCGAGGAACTGCTCGCGGCCATCTGCCGGACGGTCGCCGACTGACCCCTGCGGCCGAAAAAAGGGGCCGCGCCTTCCGGCACGGCCCCCCGCTTTCATTCATATACGCGAAATCAGAGCAGCTCGTTCACCTTCTTCATGATGGCGAACGCGTCGCCCACGTAGAGCACGTCGCACTTGCCCTGCGCCCAGCCGCAGCCCGCGTCCGTGTTGACGGCCCGGCGCTCGTTGATGAAGCGCCAGCCCACCACGTGCGGCTCCTCGCCGTGACAGCAGGTGGACAAGCCCTTGGCATGGCGCGGGGTGGCCCCGGTCTGGCCGACCTGATGCATGTGCGTCAGGAAGGAGATGACCGCGCCGCCCTCGCCGGAGATATCCACCAGGGACTTGGACGAGCCGAGCGAAGCCTTGGTCCCGCCCAGGAACGCCTGGATGGTCGCTTCGGCCTCGTCCACATGGGTCGCGCCGTCGGCCTGCTTCTTGGTCCAGCCCGCTCCGGCCACGAACAGCAGCTCGGCGTCGGGGCGAATGGTCTGCGCGTCCTCGGACACGCATTCCACGCCCGCCACCTTGGTGCGGACGCCGGACACGTCCACGGAAACGGCTTCCACGTCGGCGGTGCCAGCGCCGGAGAAGGCGGCGGCGCAGCCGGAATCCAGGGTCACGATCCAGGGACGCTCATCTCGGGTCAAGGTGCCTTCCATGCGCTGGCGGTAGAACCACCGCCGGGCAACGGGCTTGCCGTCCTCCGCCGCGAACCCGGAAAGGTGGGTGTCCACGCGGCCGCCCAACCGGACGGCCAGTCCGGGCAGGGCGCGAGAAAAACGGGAAGTTGCCGGAGCGATCACCAGGTCCGGATTCACGGCCTTGGCAATGGCCTCGGCAGCGGCCAGATCAGAGGCATAGCGGCCTTCGGCGAAATCCGCCCCGGCCACGCCGTAGAACGTGGCGCCGCAGCCCGCCACGGAGTCGGCGGCGGCCTGAATGTCCCCGCCGATGACGCCCACGGCCAGGTCTTCGCCCAGGTCGTCGGCCAGCGCCTTGGCAACGGTCAGCGCCTCAAGGGCGGACTTGTGCAGCGTATTGTCGCATTCGGTATGCGCGAGATATAAAACAGTCATATCAACCCCCTAGCCCTTGATCCATTCGACGATTTCCTGCGCCATGTCATCCACGGACATATCCTTCTCGACGCGGGTCTGGCGGCGCTGTTGCGGCACCTCGACCGAGGAGAACGACAGGCTCGTGCCGGACAGGTCGGCGGGCTTGGCCTGCATCAGCGCGGGCATGTTCTTCTGCATGTTCTGCATGCCCACCTGCGGATTGTTCGGCGGCTCGGGCAGCTCGCCGGTGGCCCAGCCGAACACGGCGGGCGCGCCGTCCACCACGGACTTCAGATACGCGCCGCCCTCGATGCGCTCCAGCACGTCCATGGAGCCGTCACCGTTCACGGTCAGCTTGTCCACGCCCTGGAACTGCTCGGTAACGCCCTGCATCTCACCGACCATCTGCATGACCGCGCCGGAGCCGCGCGAGGCGGATTGCCAGCCGCCGAAAAGCAGCATCTTGGACTTGTCCAGCCCCTCGATTCCGTCGATGGTTTCGGACAGGACCCTGGCGGTCTCATAGCTGTCCGCAAAGCCCGAGGCCGTGCCGTCGGCCACCACCAGTTGGAACGGGGCCTTCTGGGAAACGGCCATCATCACCTGCTGGAGCTTGGCCTTGGGGCCGAGGCAGACGAGCCAGACCCGGCTTCCGGGGGTGTTGGCGGCCAGGTTCGCGGCCTCGTAAAGCGCATGCCCGGCCCACGGGTCGAGCACGGCGGGGAGCATCATTTCGTTTTGCAAGACCGGGCCGTTCGGGCCGACCTGGGGTGCGAGCGTCTGGAGCGGGTCCGGTACGATGGAACCGCAAACCACAATGTGGAATTCATTGCCCATTCAGTTTCTCCTTGATGTGACCGGCGGCGATCGCATTTCTCACGCCGCCATTCAGAGCCTTCGGCGACCGGGGCTCTGCCCCGGACCCCGCCGGAGAACCTTTTGAAAAAGGTTCTCCGGACTCTCCAAAACTTTTTGTATCGCTTCGCGTCTGTTCGCGAAGGTATTTCTCCTTAATACAAAACCTCGTCGAAGGCGACACAGGGTTTCCAAAGGGGGCCCGCCCCTTTGGCGGGTGCAGGGCAGCGCCCTGCTCGTCCCGTCAAATCGCCGCGAAGCGGCAACAAATCCTGTTTTTCTAATTCTCTGCCGAGTGCAAGCCGCCCGAACCGCCCCGGAACTTGACGTTGGTCCGTTCCTTGTCCCTGGGGTTGGACTTGCTGCAATTCCACATGCATGCGCCGCAATGGACGCATTTCTCGCGGTCGAACAGCGGGGTGCCGCCCTCGGGATTGGTGTAGATGGCCTGGCCGGAACACGCCTCGATGCAGACCTGTTCGCGGCAGACCGCGCACAGGCCGGGATCGGCAAAGGTTACGTGGTCGGCGTAGCCGGGCGCGGCCTGGACCTTGCCGCCCATGAGCAGCGCGTCCTGGTGCGAGACCAGCAGCTTGCCGTCCAGCGGGATCTCGGGCCAACCCACGCGGTCCATAAACGCGTCGTGCAGGCTTGTGCCCTTGCGGACGCATTCGGCGCGTATTTCCCCGATCTCGCCGGGATGGATGTAGTCCTTGTAATATTCCTCGATGGACGGAACGCGGCTCTGCGGCTTGATCTGCTCGCCGGGCATGTTCAGGGCGCCGCCCGTCAGGCCGGTCAGCCCCATGCCGAAAAAGCCCCTGACCACGGATTTGGTGAACCCCTCGCGGGCCTTGGCGGCCACCCGCGCCTCCTTCTCGACCCAGGACGCGCGCCGCCGGGCCACGTAGGTAGCCTCCAGATTCTCCTTGCTGAATGCCTTGCCCGCCTTGAGCAGCTCCAGCACGGCCTCGCCGAGCTGAACGCCCGTGGCCCATGCCTCGTCCACGCCCGAACCGGTGAGCACGTTGGTGGAGCCGGACCCCTCGCCGATGCGGGCGAATCCGTCGCCGCACAGGATCGGCTCGCCGCGCTTGCCGGACTCGTTCAGGGACTTGGCCCCCCAGGAGCGCATGGTCCCGCCCGCGAGCCGTTTCCACAGGTAGGGATGGAGCATCCAGTGCTGCATGTAGCGGTAGGCGGTGCGGACCGGGTTGTCGAACCAGGAGGGCACGAAAATGCCCAGCGAGGCCACGTTGCCGGGGTAGACGTACAAAAAGCCGAAAATCTCGGGTTCGGGATAGCCGATGGTGTGCAACACGGTGCCGGGCTTCCAGTCGCACCCCTCGGGCAGGTCCACCACGCACTTCATGCCCACGGCCCACTCGCGCTGGTGATGGCCCTCGGGCATGCCCAGCTCGCGGTCGAGGTGCCGGCCCACCGGGCCGACAGGACCGTCGGCCACCACGGTCAGGGCGGCCTTCATGTCCATGCCGGGCATGTAGCCCGCGCCGGGGGCACCGTCCTTTTCCACGCCCTGGTCGGCCATGCGAACGCCCCGGACGGACGTGCCGTCCATGAGCGGCGCGGCCACGGGCGACGACGGCCATATCTGGGCCAGGCCCGTGCCCATCAGGTTGCCGCCCACCCACTGGTTGAGCTGGCCGATGGAGAAGATCATGCCCGGATGCTTTTCCAGAAACGGCGGGATGTACGGCAGCTCGAAGGCGTCGTCCTTCATCCACCGGGAAAGCGCCTTGTCGGCCATACGAAAGGCGAAGGGGCGGCGGCTCGCGCCCACCGGGTCCCTGAGATAAAGGAGCTTTTCCCCGGTCACCTCGTGGGCCATGGGAATCTGGGCCGGGTCGAGATCCGGAAAGCTGGCCCGGATGGCGCGGCCCTTGGTGACCACGCCCGAAACGCCGAACCCGATGTCGTCGGCCCGCTCGTAGCAGATGACCTGCGGCGGCATGCCCGGCATTGCCTTGGATTCGGCCACCGGGGTGCCGTCCTCGTTCATCAGGCCGCGCGTCAACGTGGTCAGGAAACCGCCCGCCGCCGGGCCGAATCCCACACAAACAATATCGGTCTCCATCTCGGCGCGGGGTGTCTCGTCACTCATAGGAATGCCTCCGGCGGCCGGGGGAAGGGGAGAGGGAAACCCTTTGAGAAGGGTTGTCCCTCTCCCCTTCCCCCGGACCCCCATCCCCTCTCCTTTCCTAAACTTTTTGTCGC
>JACCQI010000040.1:1082-26426 GCA_015709315.1 Desulfovibrionaceae bacterium | reverse complement strand
TTGGACGCCATGTCCTTTCATTTTGTCAAAAGTACGCTCTGGCCGGATGAACCCTTTTTCTTTTCCCTTCCCTCGATGACCAGCACCATCTGGGAGGGACTCTTAATGCTGTTGCGCAGGCTGGCGGACGAGCTTTGCCGCCTGGGGCTGAAGCTCGTCCTCTCGAGATATTTCAGAAACGGCAGGTCGTCCAGGGAAGCATCCCGGATCACGGGATGCGGCAGTGGGGCGTCGGGCGTCTCGCACATGGGCATGGGAAGCCTCCATACGGAACTTGATGCGCCCCGTTCGGGACGCGGGAAACGTCCGTCGGGGGAGTTGCGTATTCATATCCCCGGCCGGAGGTCGGGTAAATAGAAAGTGTAAAATTAATAGTCTAATATATCATATAGTTATATAAAAACTGTTGCGGCCTGACCGCTGGGCGGTCTTCTGGGGCCGCCGGGTCGGGAAAAGAGGGCGCATGGCCGGACCGGGCAGCCCCCCCCAAGGCGCGGACGGGAATCCGAATGTTGTTCGTTTGCGGTCCGATGCCCGTGGCCGCCGCCCGTTCTGCCCATGGTCTGTCCCGGCCCGGAAGGCGGTCCCCGGATCGGCCGCAAACGCCGCCGCAGCGCGGAGAATGCGGTTGGTGCCCCAATGTCCTGATTGTTTTAATATACGGATTTATTTTCTCGGAATATGGAATCGTAATTCACATAATAAGAAAAAATTGACAAGAATGGCGAATTGCAGAATAAGCTTCGGCGAGAACTCCATCCTGTTTTGCGGGGAGGGCGCTGATGGGGGCAATGGAGCCTTCGCCTGTTGCGGCCCGATTCGTCGGGAAGGGCGGAAGGATTGCATTGAACCGGCATCCCTGTAATGAATCATGCATCGAGTGAGGTGGTGTTCCCGGTCGTTTCCGCGATGCGCGGGAGATTTGTCCGAAACCTTAAAACGGTCCTTGGAGGAAAGTGATGAAAAAAGTTCTGTTGTCGTTTTGCGTCGTGATGGCCCTGGCGGCCTTCGCTGGGGGCGCGCAGGCAAAAATGGTCCTCAAGCTCGGGCATTACGCCAATGCCGAGCATGCGGGCAACAAGGCGGCCATCATGTTCGCCGAGGGCGTGGCCGAGCGGACGGGCGGCGAAATCACCGTGGAGCTGTATCCCAACAACGAGTTGGGCAACCCGCCCGAGGTGCTCGAGCAGAACGTCCTGGGCGTCATCGACATGAGCCTGCCGACCCAGGGACAGCTCGCCAAGTATTCCAGGAAATTCGGCTGCGTCATGCTGCCGTTCGCCTATTCCGGCTACGACCACGCCTACAGGGTCCTGGACGGTCCCTTCATCGAATGGGCGGGCAAGGACCTGGAGGAAGCGGGCCTGATCTTTCTGTCCAACTGGGAATGGGGGTTCCGCAACCTGACCAACTCCGTGCGTCCCATCAACACCCCCGCCGACGTCAAGGGACTCAAGATCCGCACGCCGCCGGAACTGTCGAACCAGTCCGCCATGGAGGCCCTGGGCGCCACCGTGCAGACCATCCAGTTCTCCGAGCTGCCCATGGCCCTCAAGCAGGGCGTGGTGGACGGCCAGGAAAACCCGGTCAGCGTCATCTACTCCTACAAGATCTACGAGACCCAGAAGTACCTGACCATGACCGGGCACACCTACAATTCCATGGTCCACGTCATCAGCAAGAAGACCTGGGACAAGCTCACCCCCGAGCAGCGGATGATCGTCAAGGAAGAGAGCAAAAAGGCCGGCGACTACATGCGCCGGACCCTGCGCGAGGCCGAAGTCGATCAGATCAAGAAGCTCGAAGAGCTGGGCATGGAAGTGACCCGGCCGGACGTGGCTTTGTTCAAGGCCAAGATGGGGCCTGCCTACGAACGGATGAAAGACTCTGTCGGGGCCGACAATCTCGCCTACTTCCTGCAGATTCTCGAAGAAGCGAAGTAACCTCTCCTTCTATTCGAATCGGGCGCGTCCAGCCATTCCCTCATGGGTGGGCGCGCCCACCCCTTCCGCGCTGAAAAAGGGATATCGATGACAACGCTGCTGATATTTTCCGTGCTGATCGGCCTGATCCTCCTGGGGGTCCCCGTGGCGGTCGCCATGGGCCTGACCGCCGTGTTCACGTTCATCTCCATGGGCCAGGCTGATATCCTGACCATGGTGGCCCAGCGGATGTATGCGTCCACCACGTCGTTCACCCTGTTGGCCATTCCGTTCTTCATCCTGGCCGGAAGCCTGATGAACACCGGGGGAATCACCGAGCGCATCTTCCGTTTCGCCCGCGCCCTGGTGGGGCACATCTGGGGCGGCCTGGGCCAGGTCAACGTCATTGCCAGCATGATCTTTTCCGGCATGTCCGGGGCGGCCGTGGCCGACGCCGCCGGGCTGGGCATGATCGAGATGAAGGCCATGAAGGACAACGGGTACGACTGGAAGTTCTCGGCCGCCATCACGGCGGCCTCGTCCACCATCGGCCCGGTCATCCCGCCGTCCATCCCGCTGGTCATCTACGGCTACCTGACCGAGGTTTCGGTGGGGCGGTTGTTCCTGGCGGGCGTCATCCCCGGCGCGCTCATGGGGCTGGCGCTCATGGTGGCCGTGTATTTCGTCTCCAAGTACCGCAAGTACCCCCGCGACAAGCGCGCCCGCTTCAGCGAGGTGCTGGAGAGCGGCAAGGGCGCCATCCTGCCGCTATTGACCCCGACGCTGATCGTGGGCGGCATCCTGAGCGGCCAGTTTACGCCCACCGAGGCGTCGGTGGTGGCCTGCGTGTATGCGCTCATTCTCGGCCTGCTGGTCTACCGATCCATCCGGCTGCGCGACCTTCCCCGCATCTTCTGGGAGACCCTGATCCACACCATACGGATCATGTTCATCATCGCCTCGGCCGGGTTCTTCGGCTGGCTCCTGATCCTGAACCGCATCCCGGTCCAGGTCATCGACGGCATGGCCTCGCTCTCCGCCCACGGCTCCATCGTGATGCTCATCATCATCTTCATCCTGCTCCTGTTCGGCTGCTTCCTGGAGGGCATCGCGGTCCTGCTGATCACCATACCGATCTTCCAGAAGATCATCGTCCATTTCGCCATCGACCCGGTCCAGTTCGGCGTGGTCATGACGCTGGCGTCCATGGTCGGCCTGCTCACCCCGCCGGTGGGCATGTGCCTGTATGCGGTGTCGAGCATCACCAACCTGTCCATCGGCGAGCTGTCGCGCGAGATGTGGCCCTACCTGCTGGGCATCTTTTGCGTGCTTCTGGCCGTGGCCTTCGTGCCGCAGATATCCCTGTGGCTTCCCAACCTTCTCATGGGACGGTAATCATGGAATCCCGGTGCATCATACCCGAGAACGGCAAGGCCGGGGGACTCGCGGTCCTGGACCGCGTCGTGGTTGCGTCCCTGCGCGTCATCTGCGTGACCTGCTTCGCGGTGCTCTTCCTGCTGCTTTCGGGCAACGTGTTCGTGCGCTACGTGCCGGTGGCGGCCTTTTTCTGGTTCGACGAGGTGGTGGAGTGGGCGTTTGCCTGGATGGTGTTCTTCGGCGCGGCCGCTCTGTGGGCGCGCGACGAGCACTTCCGCCTGAGCTGGGTCGGCGACAAGCTCGAAGGCACCCTGCGGGGCCATCTCCTGAGCATCCTGGTGGAAATCCTCTCCCTGCTTTTCATCGCGGTCTTTTTCTACCAGAGCTTCAGGCTCACCTCCATGGCCCGGGACTGGACCCCGGTTTTCAACATCCCGCGCGCCTGTCTCTACATCTGCATGCCCGTCTCCGGGGCGATCATGGTCGGCTACTCCCTGCGCAACCTGTGGCGCGAAGTGAGGAAGATCAGGACGCTTCAGGAGGGGGACGAAATCCGGTAACGAGGACACCGCGCCGAACGGCGGCGCGCCGCAAAAGGATAGACGCCCGCGAACCGTGTTCGCGGGCGTCCGCCTTGTGTGCGGCGCGCCGTGTCCGGGCTTTTGCCGCGCCCGCTTGGGAGTGGTCAATCCCACCGGCGTTTGATACAAGCATCTGCGAACGGATTTTCCTTTTATCCCGGGGCCGATGCGGCACGCTTGAAGACACCATGGCCAAGACTGAACATTTCGGACTGGATTTCGAGACCTTTGCCCGGCTCATCGACGAACTGCACGATGAGATCATCATCTATGACAACAACTACCGCCTGCTCTATGTGAACAAGGCGTGCGAGCGGCATTACGGCTTTACCCAGGAAGAGATGGTCGGCCTGCCGTTCTGGGATGCGGTGGGGCGGTATGCCGGGTGGACCCGGCCCATCCTGCCTTCGCTGTACAAGTACAAGCGGCCGATCAAGCAGCGGCAGAAAACCTTTCTCGGGCTGGATGTCCTGACCATCGCCATCCCCGTTTTCGACGATGACGGCGAGATCGAATACGTGCTGCTCAACATTCGCGACGAGCTGCATAAAAACCAGATACCGAGCCTGGACGAAATCTCCTACGCCCCGGAATGCGTCGAGGCGGCGCGGCCGCAAGACCTGATCTATCACAGCGCCGCCATGGAGCAGGTGGTCCAGGCGTCGCGGAAGATCGCGAGCCTGACCGCACCCTGCCTGCTGCTCGGCGAATCCGGCTGCGGCAAGAGCCTTTTGGCGAAATTCATCCACAACAACAGTAACCGCAGCGCGCGGCCGTTCGTGGTGGTCAATTGCGCGGCCATCCCGGAGCACCTGTTCGAGTCCGAGCTGTTCGGCCACGTGAAGGGCGCGTTCTCCGGCGCGACCAAGACGCGCGGCGGCCTGTTCGCCAAGGCCGAGGGCGGCACGCTGTTCCTGGACGAGATTTCCGAGCTGCCGCTGCCCATGCAGGCCAAGCTGCTCCACGCGGTCCAGGAGATGGAGTACCGGCCGGTGGGCAGTTCCGCCACGGTCAAGGCCAACGTCCGCATCCTGGCGGCCTCCAACCGCAACCTGAAGAGCATGGCGCGCAGCGGGGCGTTCAGGCAGGACCTCTATTTCCGCCTCAACGTCTTCGACATCACCATTCCGCCGCTCAGGGAGCGCCGGGAGGACCTCCTCCCGCTGATCTTCCATTTCCTGAACCATTACGGGAAAAAGCACGGGGCCGGGAAGGCCATGACCCCGGAGGCGCAAAACATCCTGTGCCAGTATTCCTGGCCCGGCAACATCCGCGAGCTGGCCCACTTCATCGAGCGGCTGGTCGTCACCACGGACAGCGAAACCATCACCGTGGACCACCTGCCCACCTCTCTCTACCAGACCACGCCCTCGCCTTCCGGCATGGTCCCCTTCGGGTCGCTGGACGCGTCCCTCGAATCCGTGGAGCGGAGAATCATCCTCGATGCCAAGGCGACGTACGGCAGCTCCCGCAAGGTCGCCGCCGCTCTCGGCATTAGCCAGTCCCGCGCCACCCGCCTCATCCGAAAATACGCCGCGCAGTCCGAGTCGCAATAGACTCACGAGTCGAAGCGGACTCATGTCGGTCGATGCTTCATTGATTAACTCTTTTGTTACACGGATGAGTCGCTCCCGACTCAGCCTCTGATGCGCGGCAAATTGATCGATCAATCATTTTTCTTTACATCGATTTGGAATATCTATGTTTTTTTTGTCAAGCGCAAAATTTCGCCGTTGGCATGCCCATTGCTTTTAGGGATATAGAGCCACACGGGAAGCTTTGCACAACCAGGATGCCGGGATTGCCGTGGAATGCTCCGGCTGAGGGAAGAACACATTACACTCACCGGTTCCCGAAACGGACGCCGTTGCAGGTTGGGACATGAGGGGCATGTCATTTCGCATGGGGCGGGAAAGCGGGACACAGGGTGAACAAGCCTTTTCGAGGAGAAACACATGTTCAAGAATCAAGTTGTGATCGGTGCGCTGTACGCCTTGCTTGCCACGGTCCTTTGGGCGGGCGCATTCATCATCGCCCGACTCGCCGTGGGCGAGATATCTCCCATGACCCTCGGCGCGACCCGCTGGGGCATGGCCCTGCTCATTCTCTGCACGTTCACCCTGCCCAGGGTCAAAAGGGAATGGCCCGTGGCCAAGACCTTCCTGCCGCAGATCATCGCCGCCGCCGCCTTCGGCGTGGCCGCGTACTCTCCGCTCAGCTACTTCGCCGCGCAGACCACCTCGGCCATCAACCTTTCCCTGCTTTCCGTGACCACGCCGATCTTCATCGTGATGATCTCCGCCGGACTGGGGCAGAGGCAGTCCCTGAACACCTGGGCGGGCTGCCTCGTGGCACTGCTCGGCTCGTTCTACCTGGTCAGCAACGGCGACATCAACCAGATCCTCAACATGCAGTTCGCCGCCGGCGACCTGCTCATGCTGGCCGCCGCCGTCGGCTTCGCCGTGTACTCCATCATCCTCAAGAAGACCCCCGAGGGGCTGTCCAGCATCACCATCATGACCCTGATGTCCTTCTTCGCGGTTTTGATGCTCATCCCCTGCGTCATCTGGGAATCCACCCAGCCGAGCATGGTCTTCAACATGAACGGCGTGGTCTTCTTCTCCATCGCCTTCTCGGCCGTCTGCTCCTCCATCATCGCCTGGTGGACCTGGAACATCGGCCTGACCAAGGCCGGTCCCGAGCTGTGCGGCATGATCTACTACTCCCTGCCCCTGTGGGGCGGCGTGTTCGCCTACCTCTTCCTGGGCGAGGGCATGACCTCCGTACACTTCATCTCCGGCGCGCTGATCATCGGCGGCATCGTCTGGGCCAGCCGGGGCGCGAAGAAGAAAGCCCCGCAGCAAGAGGGCCACGCAGCTCCCAACGAAGCATAACCGCCAACCCCGGCTCCATTGCGGGGGCGGGCGGGCCGCCCGTCCCCGCGCACATTTTCCCCGCGCCCACGGCGCGGGAAACGGGAGGCGCGCGCCCTCCCGACAGGCAACCTCAAACGCATTCGCGGCCATGCAACGACCGCCGACAGACTGACAAAGGAACGCACCATGAACGAAAATCGCAAACAACTCATCCACCTGACAGTGAACGGCGAAGTTCAGTCCGTTGCAGTGGAATCCCACTGGACGCTGTCCAGGGTTCTGCGCAACGACTGCGGTCATACCGGACTCAAGGAGGCGTGCGGCGAGGGCGCATGCGGCGCATGCACCGTGCTCATCGACGGCGTGGCCGTGCCCTCCTGCATGGTTCTGGCCGTGGAGCAGGAAGGCAAGTCCATCGAGACCGTCGAGGGCCTGTCCAAGAACGGCGTGCTGCATCCCATCCAGGAAGCCTGGCTCGAGGAATACGGCGCACAGTGCGGATTCTGCTCGCCGGGCATGATCATGTCCACCAAGGCCCTGCTCGCCAAGAATCCCGACCCCACCGAAGATGAAATCAAGGAAGCCCTCGGCGGCAACATCTGCATCTGCAACAACTACGAGCACATCATCAACGCCGTGCGCAGCGCGGCCAAAAAGATGAGGGAGAAGGCATAATGGCAGAACTCACCGCAATCGGAAAAAGCGTCCGCCAGAAGGACGGGCGCGCCCGCGTCACGGGCGAGGCCAAGTATTACGCCGATTTCATCCTGCCGGGCATGCTCCAGATCCGTATCCTGCGCAGCCCGCTGCCCGCGGCGACCATCCTGTCCATGGACACGGCCGAGGCCGAGGCGTATCCGGGCGTCCATCTCGTCATGACCCACTTGAACTTCCCCAAGGCGTTCCGCAAGGAGCTCTACTACGTGGGCGACCTGGTCGCCGCCGTGGTGGCCGATGACGAGACCATCGCCGAAGAGGCCATGCATCTCATCAAGGTGGAGTACGAAAAGAAAAAGCCGATCCTGAACATGGACGACGCCATGAAGGACGGCGCGCGCCAGGTGTTCGACGGCGTGGACAACATCCAGGACTGGCCCTTCCATGCCTTCCTGAGCGACAAGGACCCGGAGACCGGGCTGTACAAGACAAAGACGCCCTCCGACTACAACGGTTTCGGCGACATCGAGAAGGGATTTGCCGAGGCCGACTACATCATCGAGCAGAACCACCTCAAGTACGCCTACTGCAAGTCCCCGGCCATGGAGCCGCGCGGCTGCTCCGCCGATTTCGACGGCAACCGGCTGCAGGTCTACACCCACTCCCAGGGCATGCACGACGAGAAGCTCTGCCTGGCCCAGGCGCTCGGCATCCCGTCCTCCATGGTCAACTACAACGCGCCGTACACCGGCTCCAGCTTCGGCGGCAAGAACGCCTTCCCCCTGGACCCGAACATCGCGTCCCATTACCTGGTCGTCGCCGGTTTCGCCTGCCTTGAGCTGAGGAAGCCCGTCCACTGCCCGTACTCCCGCGAGGAGGAAATGGTCAGCGGCTGGTCGCGCGGTTCCGATACGTATGTGAAGATCGGCTTCAAGAAGGACGGAACCCTGACCACCATGGACATGATCCATCGCCAGGAAACGGGCGCGGGCGGCGACAAGTACCCAGCCAAGAACGCCATGCTCGCCACGGGCGCGGTCCTGTATTCGCACAACTGCCGGCACCTGCGCGGCAAGATCCAGAACGTCAACACCAACCGCTATCCCGCCGCGGGGTGGCAGGGCTACGGCGCGCCCGAGGGTATGTTCGCCGTGGAGACCACCATGGACATGGCCGCCTACGAACTGGGCATCGACCCGGTCGAACTGCGCAAGATGAACTGCATGCGCGCCGGCGACATCGACGCCGGTTGGGACCCGCTGAGCTACATCTCCGCGATCATCTCCTCCTCCGGCATCCGGGACTGCCTGGACGCGGGCGCCGAGGCCCTGGACTGGAAGAACACGTGGCGGCACCCGTCCGAAAAGACCGGGCGCATCCGCCACGGCATGGGCGTGGCCATCTTCGCCATGGGCGCGGGACGTCCCGGCCCGGGCAACTCCTCCGAGGCCATGGTCAAGATCTACCCCGACGGTTCCGCGGCCCTGGTCTGCGCCGTGGCCGACATCGGCCAGGGACAGCACACCGTCCAGTGCCAGATCGTGGCCGAGGTCCTGGGGCTGCCCTACAAGAAGGTCGGCATGGTCTGCCACGACACCGACTCCACCCCGTTCGCCACGCTGGTGTCCAATAGCTGCGGCACCTGGATCCAAGGCTGGGCCACCTACGAGGCCGCCCTGGACGCCAAGCAGCGGCTGCTCAAGCTGGCCGCCGCCCACATGGGCGTGAAGGCCGAGGAGCTGGACATGAACGAGAAGGGCATCTTCATGACCGCCGCCCCGGACAAGGGATGCACCTTTGCCGAAGCCTTCGGCACCCGGGGCCACTACGGCGGCCTCCACGAGGTCACGGGCTACTACGTGAACAATTCGCCCCATCCCCATGGCATCCACAACGGCAAGCCGGATGAGATCTACATTCCCAAGGAAAAGGGCGCGCAGTTCATCTCCCTCGACGTGGACACGGAGACCGGCATGATCCTGAACGCGCGGGTGACCATGGCCCAGAACGTGGGCAAGGCGCTCAACCCGAAGATCGTGGCCGGGCAGCTCTGCACCTCGCGTCACGGCGTGGACAACGCCATGCTCGGCAACGAGTGCGTGGCCGACAAGCGCAACGGCTGGCTCATGACCGCCAACTGGGTGGACTATCGCCACTGCACGGCCATGGACTGCGACGTCGATCCCATCGTCATCGAAAAGCCGGGCGACCCGACCCATCCGTTCGGGGCCACCGCCTGCGGCGAAGGCGCGGCCTGCCCGACCCTGGCGGCCTTTTCCAACGCCATCTACAACGCCATCGGCGTCCGTATCATCGAGACGCCCTACACACCCGAAAGGATACTCAGGGGACTGGGCAAGATCGAGGACAAAAGGAGGAAAAAGTAATGCGGCGCTTCAATCACTTCAACGCCTCCACCATGGAGAACGCGGTCTCGCTCCTCAATGAAAGCGAAGGCCCGGCATACGTCATTGCGGGCGGCAGCGACCTGATGGGCTGCCTCAAGGACAACCTGTGGATCGAGGCCCCGGAACGGGTGGTCAACCTGAAGACCATCCCCGGCCTCAAGTACATCCTTGTGGAAGACGGCGACCTGCACCTCGGCGCGCTCGCCACCCTGACCGAAATCGCGGAGTCCGACACCGTCAAGCTGCAATGGCCCGGCCTGGCCGAGGCCGCGCGCCGCACCGCGTCGCCGCTGCTCCGCAACATGGGCACCATCGCCGGAAACATCTGCCAGGAAAACCGGTGCTGGTACTTCCGCTATCCCGACAAGATCGGCGGCCGCATCGACTGCGTCCGCAAGGGCGGCAAGCGGTGCCTGGCCGTGCCCGGCGACCACCGCTTCCACTCCATCTTCGGCGCGGTGAACAAGTGCATCGCGGTCAATCCGAGCGACACGGCCCCGGCCCTGGTCGTCCTCGACGCGACGGTCAAAACCACCAAGCGCGAAATCCCCATCGACGAGTTCTTCACCGCCGAGATGGGCGCGCAGTCCACGGTTCTCGACCGCGACGAGATCGTCACGGAAATCGTGGTCCCGGCCCCGCAGGCCGGGCCGAACAGCGCCTTCCGCAAGATCGCCTACCGCAAGTCCATCGACTTCGCCCTGGTCAACTGCGCGGCCGCCCTCGTCATCCGGGACGGCAAGGTCGAATCGGCCCGCATCTGCCTCAACGCCGTGTACAACAATCCCCGCCGGTGCGAAGCCTCCGAGGAATTGCTCAAGGGCAGGGAACTGACCGAGGAACTGGCGCAGGAGGCAGGCCGGTTGGCCGTGGCCGAGGCCAAGCCGCTGCTCCAGAACGGGTTCAAGGTCCAGATGGCCAAGACCATCGTGTCCGACACCCTCATGGACTGCATATAGGGAAGGGGACGGAGGCTGTCATGCAATACGTTAGCCCCAACGTTTCCGGCGTCATTCTCGCCGCGGGCACAGCCTCCCGTATGGGGAGGGACAAGTTGTCCCTCCCCTTTCGGGGGCTGCCCATGTTGCAGCACGTGGTCAACGCCGCGCGCGAGTCCTGCCTGAAAAACGTCACCGTGGTCATTCCCCGCGACACCGAACTGGAAGCAGCCGTGGACCTGAAGGGTTGCAACGTGGTCTGTTCTCCGCACCGGGAACTCGGCCAGATCGAGTCGTTGCAGTCCGGCCTGCGCTACGTCATGGACGATTCCGACGGCTGCATGGTCCTGCTCGGCGACCAGCCGCTGATCACCGCCAAGACCATCGACATGCTCGCCGGGGCCTTTGCCCAGCAGCCCGAATGCTGGGTGGCGCCGGTCCAGGAGGACATGCGCGGCAATCCCATCATCATACCGTCGTCGTGGTACCCGAAGGTTTTCGAGCTTGAGGGCGACACCGGCGCGCGCCCGCTGCTGGCGTCCCCCGGCGTGGCCCTGCGCCTGGTGCGCATCCATGAGGTCGGCCCGTTCATCGACGTGGACACCGAGCTGCAATATCAACGGCTTCTGGACAAATACGAAGCCAAGTCTGCGTAAGGAGACCGTTATGCAATCCTTTTCCCCCACCATCGTTCTGCGCGGAGCGGGCGACCTGGCCACCGGCGTGGCCCTGCGTCTGTACCGGGCGGGCCTGACCCGGATCGTCATGCTGGAAACGGCCGCGCCCCTGGCCGTGCGCCGCACCGTGTCCTTCTGCGAGGCCGTGTATCACGAAACCATGACCGTGGAGGGCGTGACGTCCCAGTTGATCGGCTCTCCCAAGCTGGCGGAGTCGGCATGGGCTTTCGGCCGCATCCCGGTCCTGGTGGACCCCGGCGCCGAAAGCCTGGAAGCACTGTGCCCCGACGTGCTGATCGACGCCATCCTGGCCAAGAGGAACATCGGCACCAACACGTCGCAGGCCCCGCTGGTCATCGGGCTGGGGCCCGGCTTCACGGCCGGGGACGACGTGCATGTGGTCGTGGAGACCAAGCGCGGCCACCATCTGGGACGGGTCATCCGCACCGGACCGGCCGCCCCGAACACGGGCATTCCCGGCAACATCGCCGGGCACACCATCAAGCGCGTCTACTGGGCCGATCATGAAGGAATCTTCAACACGCCCCACGACATCGGCGACCTGGTCGAGGAGGGCGAAACGCTCGGCACGGTCGGCGACACCCCGGTGGTCGCGGCCCTTTCCGGCGTCATTCGCGGGCTGCTCAGGGACGGCACTCCGGTGGCCGCCCGCACCAAGCTCGGCGACATCGACCCGCGCGGCACGCTCTCCTATTGCGGCGAGGTGTCGGACAAGGCCCTGGCCATCGGCGGCGGCGTGCTCGAAGCGATTTTCGCCTCCGTTTTTTCCCGGAAGGCGGCATGAACGCCAACCCATCACCAAAGGCCGCATCCCTTCGGGAAATGCCGGCAACCTACCGGCTCATCTCGTTCACCGGGGCGGGCGGGAAGACGACCCTCATTCAGTGGTTCGCCGAGATCGCTCTGGCCGCGAAACGGCGGGTCGTGGTCACCTCCACAACCAAGATATTCCCGCCCTCCGGTGAGCGCCTCGTACTTGAAGCAGACGGACCGGGCTTCATGGCCCGGGCGGGGGAGGCCCTGAGCGCCTCCCCCCTCGTCGTCGTGGCCTGCCGGTTCGACCATGCCGGCGGAAAGCTCATCGGCCTGCGCCCGGAAACCGTGACCGCGCTGCACGATTCGGGCATGGCCGACGTCATTCTGGTCGAGGCGGACGGCGCGGCCCGCAAGCCGCTCAAGGCTCCCAACGACACCGAGCCGGTCATCCCCCGCGGCACCGACCTGTGCGTCGCGGTCATGGGCCTGGACGCGGCGTATCGGCCGCTGGACGAGGCCACCGTCCACCGCCACGAAATTTTTGCGCGCATTACCCAGGCCCCGCTGGGGGAACCCATCCGGCCGGAGAGCATGATACGCGTCGCCACCGCGCCCGACGGGCTTTTCAAGGGATGCCCGGCCGACGTTGACCGGGTCGTTTTTCTCAACAAGGCGGACCGGCCCGGCCGGGGCCGGGTGGCCCACAACATGGCCACCATGCCGGCCCTGGACGCCCCGGCCGCGCGCATGCGGTGGTTCGCCGGAAGCGCCCGCGAGCGCGACGCCTGCGAGATCACGCCGCACCACGCCCATATGCCCGCCAACCACCCATCCCTGCTTGAGTTTTCCCATGAGTTCTGAAAATGAGGAGGTAGCATGACAAAACGAAGCAAGACGCCGTTCATCCCACTGCCGACCTGTCCGCCCGACAAGGGGGGCGTGTGCAAGGTCTGCTTCTTCGGCGCATTGTCCATCATCCTGGCCGCCTGCATCCCGCTCATCCTGCACCCGGAGGCGGGCGAGCGCATCATCAACGCCATGTTTTCCTTCGTCACCGTGGAGATGGGCTGGCTCTACATGGTGGCGGGCGCGGCCATCTTCGGCCTGCTCATGTGGTTCGCCTTCGGGCCTTTCGGCGACCGGCGGCTGGGCGACAAGGTGGAGTATTCCACCTTTTCCTGGATCGGTATGCTGTTTTGCGCGGGCGTGGGGGCCGGCATCATGTTCGGCGGCTCCATCGACTGGGCCTATTACGCGGCCTACCCCATGCACGGCGCGCCGCTCGGCTCGCCCGAGCACGCCGAATGGGCCACGGCCTACGGCATGTTCCACTGGGGTCCCATCTGCTGGTCCATCTACGCGGTGCTCGCCGTGCCCATCGGGTACAGCTACTACGTCAAGCGCGTGCCCATCCTCAATATTTCCCAGGCATGCACCGGCCTGCTCGGCGCCCACGCCCAGCGCTGGCCCGGCAAGGTCATCGACATCCTGTTCATGACCGGCCTGGTGGCCGGTTCCGCCACGGCGCTCGGCCTGGGCATCCCCATCGTGGCCGCGGCCATCGCCTCGGTGGCCGGAGTGGAGCACTCCTTCTGGCTGGAGTTCGGCACATTGATCTTCGTCACCGCCATCTTCTGCGTGTCGTCGAGCCTGGGCCTGAAAAAGGGGTTGAGCAAGCTCTCGGACTTCAATGTCCTCATCGCCCTGGCCCTGCTGGGCTTCGTGTTCATCGTCGGCCCGACCCTGTTCCTGACGGACATGGCCATCAGCTCGCTGGGGCGGATGATCTCCGGGTTCGTGCGCATGGCCACGTCCATGGACCCCATGCACACCACGGGATTCACCCAGGACTGGACCATTTTCTACTACGCCTGGTTCGTGGCCTACGCGCCGTTCATGTCCCTGTTCATCGCCAAGATATCGCGGGGCCGCACCGTGCGCCAGGTCGTGCTCGGGCCGGTCATCATCGCCTCGCTGGGCTGCGGCAGCTTCTACCTGGTGTTCGGCAACTTCGGCCAATACCTCCAGCTCACCGGCCAGCTCGACGTGGTCTCCATGGTCAAGTCGGTCAAGGGCGCGACCGCCATCATGGCCGTTGCGGACTTCATCCCCATGGCCTCGCTGTACAAGATCGTTTTTGCCACGGTCACGGCCATCTCCATGGCCACGACCTTTGACGCGGTCTCCTTTGCCCTGGCCGCCACCACCACACTCAAGCTGACCCCGGACGAGGAGCCGGCCCGCTGGAACCGCCTCTTCTGGGCCGTGTCCCTGGGCCTGGTGCCCACCGGGATCATGCTCATCGACGGCCCGCTCTCGGTGCTCCAGACCGCGTCCATCGTGGTCGGTCTGCCCGTGCTGGGCGTGGTGGGCGTGGGCGTGGCCGCGTTCCTGCGCGAATACCGGCGGACCGGCTGGGTGGAGTACAACAGCGCGGCATGCGACCCGCGCAAGTAACCGAATACCGATTTCAAGCCATACGAGGTTGCCATGAAAACCATGCATGTTCAAAACGCCGTGGGCACCGTGCTGTGCCAGGACATCACCCGCATCGTGCCGGGCGAATCCAAAGGCCCGGCCTTCCGCCGGGGCCATGTGGTCACCGAGGAGGACATCCCGGCCCTGCTCGATATCGGCAAGGAGCATCTCTACGTCTACGACCCGCGCGACGGGTACGTCCACGAGGACGAGGCCGCCCGGCGCATAGCCGGGGCCGCGGCCGGGCCGGGCGTGGAGCTGAGCCTGCCCGTGGAGGGCAAGATCACCCTGCGGGCCACCCACGACGGCCTCCTGGACATCGACACGGACACCCTGTTCAAGCTCAATTCCATACCGGACGTCATCTTCGGCACCATCCACACCAACCAGTTGGTGAAGGCGGGCCGCGCCATGGCCGGAACCCGCGTCATCCCGCTGGTTGTGCCCGAGGAGACCGTGGCCCGGGCCGAGGCCGTGCTGCGCGAGAATCCGCCGCTGGTCCGGGTGCGCCCGCTTCGGCAAAGCCGCGTGGGCATCGTGACCACGGGCAGCGAGGTCTACAAGGGCCGCATCACGGACAAGTTCGGCCCGGTCATCCGCAAGAAGTTCAAGGGATACGGCTCCACGGTCATGGGCCAGCGGCTGGTCTCGGACGACCCGGACATGACCATGGCCGCGATCCAGGGGTTCGTGGACGATGGGGCGGACTTCGTGGTGGTCACGGGCGGCATGTCCGTGGATCCTGACGACCAGACCCCCACGGCCATCCGCATGACCGGGGCCGAGGTGATCGCCTACGGCGCGCCCACGTTCCCCGGAGCCATGTTCATGCTCGCCCGGCTGGGCGACGTGCCCGTGGTGGGCCTACCCGGCTGCGTCATGTACTACCGGGCCTCCATCTTCGATCTTATCATCCCACGCATCCTGGCGGGCAAGGACGTGACCCGCGAGGACATCATCCGTCTCGGCCACGGCGGCTTTTGCGAGGGGTGCGAAACCTGCCGCTACCCGGTGTGCAGCTTCGGCAAGGGCGCATAGCGCTCCCGTCCCCGCCGCTTCCGACACCTCCTGTTCATCAAGGCCCCGCCACCCCGGCGGGGCCTTTGTTTTTTCTGTTTTGCGCGCGGCCCGGCAGCGGTCAACCCCCTCATATTTTTCACTGATTGGCTTGCCCTCGCGGCGGATTGGAGGCACAATTGAATATATAATTAGATATAGGAGATGCGGGACATGCTTTTTGCACACACGCTGGAAGGGGAGCCGCCGTCAAGGTGGCAATCGCTGGACGATCATCTTTCGGCCGTGAGCGAGCGGGCCGCGCAATTCGCCGGGACCTTCGGGGCGCAGGAATGGGGCCGGATCATCGGGTTGCTGCACGATGTCGGCAAATGCAACCCACAGTTCCAGCAGCGCCTGACCGGGGAATATACCGGCCATGCCGACCACAAGGGGACGGGCGCACGCCTGCTGCACGGCCTGGGCACGGGGTTCGGCCGCGTGGGTGCCTTCTGCGTGGCCGGGCACCATGGGGGACTGCCGGATTATTCGCATACGGAAAACGGCAGGTCGCTCAAGACGGTCATCGACAAGGCGTTCGTCCTGCCGGATGACGCCGAGAATCCGTTGCAAGGGATTCATGAGCCTGCGCTGCCGTTCGAGCCGGACGATTCGTTCCAACTCGCCTTTTTCACGCGCATGCTCTTTTCCGCCCTGGTGGATGCGGATTTTCTCGATACCGAACACTTCATGGATTCCGAAAAAAGCGCGTGGCGCGATGGAGGTCCGTCCCTTGACGAACTGGCCGATGCGTTGAACCGTCACCTCGGCAACATCGGCAAGCCGGGGCGCATCAACGGGCTGCGGGCCGAAATCCTTGCGAGCTGCCGCGAGCGGGCCGTCCTGCCGCCCGGCCTGTTCACCCTGACCGTGCCCACCGGCGGCGGCAAGACGCTTTCGTCCATGGCGTTCGCCCTGGACCATGCCCTCCGCCACGGCATGCGCAGGGTGATCTACGTCATACCCTACACCTCCATCATCGAGCAGAACGCGCGGGTCTTTCGGGACATCTTTCCAGACGGCGCGGTCATCGAGCACCACAGCACCTTTGATGCGCGCACGGTCTTCGGCGAAGCGGACAACGCCGGAGAAACGGCCGAGGCCCGGCGTCACCGGCTGGCCTGCGAGAATTGGGACGCGCCCGTGGTGGTCACCACCAATGTCCAGTTCTTCGAGTCCCTTTTCGCGGCCCGGACGTCGCGCTGCCGCAAGCTGCACAACCTGGCGGGATCGGTGATCGTCCTGGACGAGGCCCAGATGCTGCCCGTGAAGTTTCTGGACCCGTGCCTGCGCGCCCTGGAGGAGCTGACGCGGAACTACGGGTGCAGCGTGGTGCTGTGTACGGCCACCCAGCCCGCCCTGCGGCGGGAGGATTTCGTCGCCGCCCGGCGCAATGGGGACGGCCACGGCCTACCCGGCCTGGGCGCGGAGCGGGAGCTGGCCCCGGACCCGGAGCGGCTGCATCATGCCTTCCGGCGCACCGCCTTGCGCGACCTGAAGGAGCTGCCCTTGGAGCGTGTGGCGCAATTGGTGCGGGAGCGCGAGCGGGTCCTGTGCATCGTCAATACGCGCGCCCGCGCCGCCGAACTGTTCGACCTGGTGCGCGACGAGCCGGGCGCGCGCCATCTGAGCGCGTTGATGTGCCCGGCCCACCGCCTGGCCCGGTTGGCGGAGATCCGGGAAATGCTGCGAAACGGGGAGCCGTGCCGCGTGGTCTCCACCCAGTTGGTGGAGGCGGGGGTGGATATCTCCTTCCCCGAGGTGATCCGCGAGATGGCCGGGCTGGATTCCATTGTCCAGGCCGCCGGGCGGTGCAATCGGGAAGGGGAAAACGACGGATTGGCCCCGGTGTCGGTGTTTTTCCCGGCCGAGGGGCTGGGGCGAAGCTTTGCGGCCCAGGCGGGGCACGCGGCGTCGGTGCTGCGCGGGCCGAAGGGGGAGGACCCGTTCTCGCCGGAGGCGATACGGGATTATTTCTGCCTGCATTACTGGCTCCAGGAATCCCTGGACCAGGAGGACGTGCTGGGGAAGTTGGGCAGCCCCGGCCTGGAATGGCGTTTCCGCGAAGCCGCGCGCAAGTTTCGGCTCATCGACAGTCCCATGGTGCCGGTGATCGTTCCCTGGGACGAACGGGCGGCGGCGTTGGTGGAGCGTTTACCTTTCGCCGAACATCCGGGCGGGCTGCTCCGCGAGCTGCAACAGTACACGGTGCAGGTGTACGAGCCGCAGTTGCGCGCCCTGAACGATGCCGGCGGCGTGGAATGGGTGGCGGACACCTACGCGGTGCTTTGCCGCGCGGACCTGTATGACGACCGCCTCGGCCTGGTCATGCCCGGTGAATGGAAGGCGGAGGATTTTCAGATTTAGGAAACACAACAAGGAGGTGACCGTTGTGTCAGGCATAAAACTCAGGGTTTGGGGCGATTACGCCTGCTTCACCCGGCCGGAGATGAAGGCGGAGCGCGTCAGCTATGACGTGATGACGCCTTCGGCGGCGCGGGGGATTCTCGAAGCCGTGTATTGGAAGCCGTCGATCCGCTGGGTGATCGACCGCATCCACGTCATGCGGCCCATCCGGTTCGACAACGTGCGCCGCAACGAGGTGGCGGCCAAGGTGCCGGTAACCGGCATCACAAAGGCCATGAAGGGCGGCACGGAACCGCTGCGGCTCGTCATCGAGGACAGTCGCCAGCAGCGCGCGGCCCTGGTCCTGCGGGACGTGGAGTACGTCATCCAGGCGCACTTCGAGTACACGTCCGGCGAGGACCGCAACGACGGCAAGCATCTGGACATGTTCAACCGCCGCGCGGGCAAGGGGCAGTGCTTTCACCGGCCCTATCTCGGCTGCCGCGAGTTCGCCGCGCACTTCGAGCCGGTCGCGGGCGAGGTCCCGGCCTCGCCGCTGGCCGACGAGGACCCGCGCGACCTGGGCTGGATGCTCTATGACATCGACTACGCGCACGACATGGCCCCGGTCTTTTTCCGCCCGGCCCTGGAGCGCGGCGTGATCGAGGTGCAAAAGACCCTTGAGCGGGAGGGAACGGCGTCATGATCCTGCAAGCGTTGACCGATTACTATGAACGGCTGTCGGCCGATCCCAAGGCGGATGTGCCGGAGTTCGGCTTCGGCCGCCAGGGTGTGCATTTCGCCCTGCCGCTCAATCGTGACGGCGGGCTGGCGGGTCGTCCCCTGGACCTGCGCGACGAAAAGGGCCGTGCCCGGCGCATCGAGGTGCCGGGACCGATGGTGCGGACCGTGGGCGTGGTCCCGAATTTCGCCTGGGACAACACCGGCTACGTGCTCGGCGCGGACGGCAAGGGCAAGCCCGCGCGTACCGCCGAGACCCATGCGGCCTTCAAGATGCTCGCCACGGAGGTGCTGGGCGGCGTGGATGACGAAGGGGCTTCGGCCCTGCTCGCTTTTCTCGAGGGCTGGGACCCGCTGGAAGCCGAGGCCCTGCCGGGCTGGGAAGACATGCTCGGCCTGAACCTGGTCTTCATGCTCGACGGCGAGCCGGGATTCCTGCACGACCGCCCGGCCTTTCGCCAGGCGTGGCTGCGCCATCTTGAAGCCTGTGAAGGCGGGGAAAAGGGCATGTGTCTGGTCACCGGCCAGGTCGCGCCCATCCCGCTCACCCATGCCAAGATCAAGGGCGTGATCGGGGCGCAGACTTCCGGGGCCTCCCTGGTCTCCTTCAACTTCGATGCGGCCAAGTCCTTCGGCAAGGAGCAGAACCTGAACGCCCCGGTTTCGGAGCGGGCGGCCTTTGCCTATGCTGCGGCCCTGAACCATCTGCTGGCCCCGGAGAGCAAACGCAAGCTGCGCGTGGGCGAGACCACCGTGGTCTTCTGGACCGGCGCGCCCGGCGAGGCCGAAGCCTTCTTCAACTTCGCCATGGGCGGCAAGCAGGCCGAGGACACGGATTTGGTCCAGCGCATGGAGGGCTATCTCTCGGCTGTGGCCCAGGGGAAATATCCCGAGGAACTGGGCGATGCAAAGGCCCCGTTTTACCTGCTCGGCCTTTCGCCCAACGCGGCCCGGCTGTCCGTGCGTTTCTGGCACGTGGGCACCGTGGGAGGCATGGCCGAAAATCTGGGCAAACACTACCGCGCACTGGCCCTGCAACGCCGGTTCGACAGCGATCCCGAGCATCCCAGCCCGTGGCAACTGCTCCGTGAACTGGCGCCGCAACGGGATTCCAACAACCTGTCGCCGCTGCTTTACGGCCAGTTCGTCCGGTCCATCGTCCAGGGGCTGCCCTATCCGCAGACCCTGCTCTCCGCCGCTGTGGGGCGCATTCGGGCGGACAAGGAAATCAACTATCTGCGGACGGCCGTTATCAAGGCATTCCTGGTCCGCAACAATGTCTACGAGGAGATGACCATGGCACTGAACAAGGAAAACAGGGAGACCGGCTATCTGCTGGGCAGGCTTTTCGCCACCCTGGAAAGGACCCAGCACACGGCCCTGGGCAACGTCAACGCCTCGGTGCGCGACAAGTATTTCGCGTCCGCAGCGGCCACGCCCGGCTTGGTCTTTCCCATTCTCATCAACAACGCGCAGAACTGGCTGTCCAAGATCGCCAAGGACAAGGGCGGGCTTGCCCGGTTCTATGACGGGATCATCATGGAGATTGTGGGTTCCCTCGACGACCGGGCGGGCTATCCCAAGACGCTCTCGCTCGACGGACAGGGGTTGTTCACCATCGGCTACTACCAGCAGATGCAGGATTTCTACACCAAAAAAGAAAAAAATACGGAGGATTAGATCATGACCGCCATCAATAATCGCTACGAGTTCGTGTACCTGTTCGACGTGGAGAACGGCAATCCCAACGGCGACCCCGACGCGGGCAACACCCCGCGCATCGACCCGGAAACCGGCTTCGGGCTGGTCACGGACGTCTGCCTCAAGCGCAAGATCCGCAATTACGTGGACATCGTGAAGCAGGGCAAGGACGGCTGCGGCATCTACGTGGCCGAAAAGGGCGTGCTTTCCACCACGCGCGAACCCGCCTACCAGACCGAGGAAATCAAGGGACTCAAGAAGAAGGACGAAAAGGTGGCTGCCGCCCGGAAGTGGATGTGCGCCAATTTCTACGACGTCCGCACCTTTGGCGCGGTCATGTCCACCAAGGAGAACAACTGCGGCCAGGTGCGCGGGCCCGTGCAGTTCACCTTCGCCAAAAGCGTGGAGCCCATTCTCCCGGCAGAGGTGTCCATCACTCGCATGGCCGTGGAAACCGAGAAGGAGGCCGAGGCGCAGCAGGGCGACAACCGCACCATGGGCCGCAAGCACATCGTGCCCTACGGCCTGTATCGCGCCGAGGGGTTCGTTTCCGCGCACCTGGCCCAGGGCGACAAGGGCACGGGATTTTCCGAGGACGACCTGAAACTGCTTTGGCAGGCCCTGGCCAACATGTTCGACCACGACCACTCCGCCGCACGGGGCAAGATGAGCGCGCGCGGGCTTTACGTCTTCAAGCACCAGGATGCCCTGGGCAACGCTCCGGCGCACAAGCTCTTCGAGGCCGTGACCGTCGCCCGCAAGGACGGGGACGGCCCGGCCCGCTCCTTTGGCGACTATGCGGTGTCCGTGGATGAATCCGCCATCCCCGGCTCGGTCGCCCTTGAGGTGAAGCTCTAGCCATGGACGACGCGACCCTGCCCCTTTCCGCGTTGCAGCATTATCTGTACTGCCCCCGGCAGTGCGCGCTCATTCATGTGGAAAAGGTGTGGGCCGAAAACCGGTTCACCGCCGAAGGGCGGCTTATGCACCTCCGCGCCGACGCAGGGACGCCCGGTCGGCGCGGAGGCGTTGCCGAGGACCGGGCCGTGCCGGTGCGGAGCGAGCGGCTGGGCCTGTACGGCGTGGCCGACGTGGTGGAGATGCGGCCCGGCCCGGACGGCCGGGAGGTCCCGTACCCGGTGGAGTACAAGCGGGGCAGCCCCAAGGTGGAGGACTGGGACCGGGCCCAACTCTGCGCCCAGGCCCTGTGCCTGGAGGAGATGCTCGGCGTGCCCGTGCCCGAGGGCGCGATCTTTTACGGTAAGCCGCGCCGCAGGGAACGGGTGGTTTTTGATGCAAAACTGCGTGGGCTTGTGGACCGGGCCTGTTCCGAAATGCGGTCCATGGTCGAAGGCGGGGTTGTGCCCGATGCCGTGCGCGGCGGGCGATGCCGGGGATGTTCGCTCAAGGACGCCTGCATGCCCGGAACCGCCCGTGGGGTCGAAAACTATCTGCTTAAGGGGTTGAAGGCATGAAGAAGCTGTTGAACACCCTGTATGTCACGACCCAGGGGACCTACCTCTCCAAGGAGGGGGAGTGCGTGGTGGTGCGCGGGGAAGATGGGGACAAGCGGCGGTTTCCCGTCCACGTGCTGGACGGCGTCGTCTGCTTCGGCAATGTGCTGTGCAGTCCGTTCCTGCTCGGCCACTGCGCGGAAAACGGGCTGTGCGTGTCCTTCCTGACCGAAAACGGCCGGTACCTGGCCGGGGTCGGCGGACCGCAGAGCGGCAACGTGCTGTTGCGGCGCGCCCAGTACCGCGGCGCGGATGACGACGAGACTTCCTCCATGGTCGCCCGGTCCGTGCTTTCGGCCAAGGTGGCCAACTCGCGCGCGGTCCTGCGCCGATGCCTGCGGGACCATGGCGAACGCGTGGACGGGGCTCGAATCCGGGCTGCTCTGACCGTGCTGGACGAGAGCGCCGACCGGTTGCACAGGCCGGTGCCGCTTGATGTGGCCCGGGGGATCGAAGGCCAGGCGGCAAACGCCTATTTCGGCGTCTTCGACGAGATGATTCTGAAGGACGACCCGGCATTCCGCTTTGACGGCCGCAACCGCCGTCCGCCGCTGGATGCCGTCAACTGCCTGCTTTCGTTCGTATACACCCTGCTGGCCCATGACGTCCGGTCCGCCATCGAGGGGGTGGGGCTTGATCCCCAGGTGGGCTACCTGCACCGCGACCGGCCCGGCCGCCCCGGCCTCGCCCTGGACCTGATGGAGGAGTTCCGGTCGTTTCTGGCCGACCGTCTGGTGCTTTCGCTCATCAACAGGGGCGAGGTCTCGCCCGGCGGATTCGTCGCCAAGGAGAGCGGCGCGGTCTTCATGGACGACGATACGCGGAAGACGGTCCTTGGCGCATGGCAGAAGCGCAAGCGGGACGAGGTGGAGCATCCGTTCTTGAATGAGCGCATCCCGCTTGGCCTTGCCTTCCACGTCCAGGCGAGACTGCTCGCACGATTCTTGCGGCAAGACATGGAAGGCTATCCACCCTACTTCTGGAAGTGAATCATGCTGGTATTGGTGACGTATGACGTAAGCATGGAGGACGCGTCCGGGCCGGGCAGGCTGCGGCGCATAGCCAAGCTCTGCGAGAGTTCCGGTCAGCGGGTCCAGTATTCCGTGTTCGAGTGTGTTGTCGATCCGGCCCAATGGACCCGGTTGCGGCATAGTCTGCTGGCCGCGTACGACGAGGAGCGCGACAGCCTGCGTTTTTACTTCCTCGGGAGCAACTGGCAGCGCCGCATCGAGCATCACGGGGCCGGTGCGTCCTATGACCCGGAGCAGGACACGTTGATTTTGTGAGCCGCGAACCCCAAGCTGTCGGCGATATCCGGGGAGGTTCGCGCCGAACAGATTTGTTTTGGAATACGGCCTGTTGTCGGCAAAGCTAATTGCGGCAAGGGCCGTGTCGGGTGCGGAAAGATGCCTGTTCGCGGCAACGCGCGTCAGAGTTGTTGCCGAGTCTGCATCACAGCGCCCACAGTCGCCCCCCACACGGGGGCGTGGATTGAAACATACATCTGGGGGAACTCCCATCCCGTGTCGAACGTCGCCCCCCACACGGGGGCGTGGATTGAAACAGACGCACTGCCAAGATAAGACACGGAGGAAAAAGTCGCCCCCCACACGGGGGCGTGGATTGAAACGATCCGAGGTTGAAGTGATGTACGGTGGTTTGATGTCGCCCCCCACACGGGGGCGTGGATTGAAACCGATCACCACGCCGAGCGCATTGGCCGTCTGAAGTCGCCCCCCACACGGGGGCGTGGATTGAAACGCCCTGGCGACATGACCATCCGCGAGGCCGAAGAGTCGCCCCCCACACGGGGGCGTGGATTGAAACTCTGAATCGATCTCGCACTTGCTCTCAACAAAGGTCGCCCCCCACACGGGGGCGTGGATTGAAACTTTGAGCTTGGCGTCGAGCCTCGCTTCCTCGGTCGTCGCCCCCCACACGGGGGCGTGGATTGAAACAAGGAAGAAGGAAAATGAACGCCAAGCCCTACGAGTCGCCCCCCACACGGGGGCGTGGATTGAAACAAGGACGGCCCTGGGCTCATTGGTGTAGACCCCCGTCGCCCCCCACACGGGGGCGTGGATTGAAACACACCGCCATGGGCGCCCAGGTTGTAGGACAACGTCGCCCCCCACACGGGGGCGTGGATTGAAACTTGCAAGTCACCTCGATCTCTTTGATCCGGGCCTGTCGCCCCCCACACGGGGGCGTGGATTGAAACGGTTGGTGGTTTACGTGGTGAGATACGTGAACTCGTCGCCCCCCACACGGGGGCGTGGATTGAAACGTACCGGGAGAGGGTGAGGCCCAGGACGGACTCCAGTCGCCCCCCACACGGGGGCGTGGATTGAAACCTGTCCATTGCTCTGGGTAGTGTTCCCGAATGATGTCGCCCCCCACACGGGGGCGTGGATTGAAACCCTTGCCAGGATATCAGCCTCGCCGGTCGAGGGGTCGCCCCCCACACGGGGGCGTGGATTGAAACAAAAGAAGTGGTCAATAATGAGTAAACCAATCGGTCGCCCCCCACACGGGGGCGTGGATTGAAACTTGGGACGTTCACTCCATCCGAGCGGGTTGGTGGTCGCCCCCCACACGGGGGCGTGGATTGAAACCCACCAAGTACAGAGAGCATACCTCCACCTTATGGTCGCCCCCCACACGGGGGCGTGGATTGAAACCTGTTGCGCGGTGTACAAGATGCAGTAACGGCGAGTCGCCCCCCACACGGGGGCGTGGATTGAAACGGGCAGTGCACGGTAATACCGTCGGTGTTGGCCGTCGCCCCCCACACGGGGGCGTGGATTGAAACTTCGTCTCGGTCAGCACCGTGTCGTAGAACCACTGTCGCCCCCCACACGGGGGCGTGGATTGAAACACCTCGGCCTACCGACCGGGAACCAGCCGTAGCGGTCGCCCCCCACACGGGGGCGTGGATTGAAACCTTGGCGTTGTCGGTGGCTACGGCAGGCTTGAAGTCGCCCCCCACACGGGGGCGTGGATTGAAACAGGGGCTTCACCTTTTCAGCGTAAAACTTGTAATCGTCGCCCCCCACACGGGGGCGTGGATTGAAACTCCACCTTGGCGGGAACGGCGTAGTGGGTCGGTTGTCGCCCCCCACACGGGGGCGTGGATTGAAACCTCGTATCCACCGACCAGGCAAAACAGCTTGAGTCGCCCCCCACACGGGGGCGTGGATTGAAACTCTGGGTCTTTTTCAAATCCGACTTGAGCTGCTTGTCGCCCCCCACACGGGGGCGTGGATTGAAACTCTGGGTCTTTTTCAAATCCGAC
>JACCQI010000040.1:0-982 GCA_015709315.1 Desulfovibrionaceae bacterium | reverse complement strand
TTGAGCTGCTTGTCGCCCCCCACACGGGGGCGTGGATTGAAACCCGGCCATCTGATATTCCCATCCAAAACCGGCGAGTCGCCCCCCACACGGGGGCGTGGATTGAAACCGGGCGTTTGAGGTTCACCTTCGCGTGGATTCGGTCGCCCCCCACACGGGGGCGTGGATTGAAACCTCTCGCCCGGCCACCCGCCCGGAGGAAGCGAGGTCGCCCCCCACACGGGGGCGTGGATTGAAACGTGGTGAACCTGACCCACGGCGTCCGCCTGGAAGGTCGCCCCCCACACGGGGGCGTGGATTGAAACCTCGACGATTTCGCCAAGGCTCGGCGCGGTGGGCATGTCGCCCCCCACACGGGGGCGTGGATTGAAACCCCGCAGGGATCTGCGGTGTCGGCACGGCAGAGAGTCGCCCCCCACACGGGGGCGTGGATTGAAACTTTAAAAGACTGAACCGAATTGCCCTGTATTGCGTCGCCCCCCACACGGGGGCGTGGATTGAAACAGCAACTTGTTGTAGATGGCCACGCGCTGGAATTGTCGCCCCCCACACGGGGGCGTGGATTGAAACCAGGAGAAGCCAGGAGCGTTGCACTGACCGTCAGTCGCCCCCCACACGGGGGCGTGGATTGAAACCACATCCGTTTAACGTGCTTGAGGTAGGTGTTAGCAGTCGCCCCCCACACGGGGGCGTGGATTGAAACGTCAGTCATGCCGCCAATTTGCTTGTACTCGACAAGTCGCCCCCCACACGGGGGCGTGGATTGAAACAGTCGGAATATCCAACGTGCCGTTCCACAAGGCAGGTCGCCCCCCACACGGGGGCGTGGATTGAAACCTCGACATCGACAAATGCTTGCAGGCCGACGGCACGGTCGCCCCCCACACGGGGGCGTGGATTGAAACTGCTCGCTTCGTGCCGAAGGACTTAGAGCATTTAACTCTTGAAATAGTCTAGACAGTTGTTTACTGTCTGTTCATGA
>JACCQI010000087.1 GCA_015709315.1 Desulfovibrionaceae bacterium | reverse complement strand
AGTGTTACCCATGTTCCCGGACTAATGTGTTACCTATGTACCCGGACTGTACCTTGTTTCCCTCCCTTCCCCCGGACCCCCAACCCTCCCTTTTCCTAAACTTTTTGTGTGCCTTCGGCAGGGGCGTGCGTGTTGGGAAGGGGGGAGATTCAGGAGAGGTTTTTTTCAAGGGCCGGGTCGAGGTCCACGCGGAGGGTGCCGAGCTTTTTGTCCACCGCCACCTGGCCGATGTTGAAGCCCTTGACCTTGCGGATGTCCTTGACCAATGCGTACATGACGTCCGCCTTGCCGTCCTCGCTCCGGTAGCTCTTCAGGCCGCAGAGTGCAGCCGCCTCGGCCAGGGTGGTCTCCGGCACTTCCTGGCTTGGGTGGTCGCGTTTGAGGATGACATGGGAGCTGGGGCCGTCCGCCACGTGGAACCAGTAGTCGAAGGGGCTGGCCGCCTTGCTCAGGATGTCGTGGTTGGCCTTCTTGTTTTTGCCCCGGACGATGGTGAAGCCGTCGCTGGAGCGGAACAGGGACACGGCCAGACCGCGATACCGCTTGGGCAGGGCGGGAGGACCGTCCGGCAGGGTGTCGGTCCGTTGGACCTGGGCGGGATGAAATTCGTAGGAGCCGTCCTCGATTTGTTCCAGCTCGCGCAGCAGTTCACTCCGCCGACGCTCGATATGGGGGAAGCCCCGCTGGGCCTTGGCCGCGAGCTTGAAGTAGCGCTCCATGTTTTCCGTGGGCGAAAGGTGCGGATTCAGCGGCACGGTCATTGCGCCGTTTTTCGGGTGGGTGACCATGATTTCCGTAAGCCCCTCGGCGTCCTTGAAGCGGTAAAGCTCCGCCTGCAGCGCCTCGGCCTTGATCTGCTCGGCGGCCAGTTCGTCCAGCCGCTGTTTTTCCTCGTCCAGCCGTTTGAGATTGCGCTGGACTTTTTTTCTGGCCCGTTTGAGGAGCGTCCTTTCCGGCCGGTCCTCCTCGATGTCCAGCAGGGGGAACAGTGTGCGCTCGCCATAGGCGTTGGCCGCTGCCAGGGCGGAGTCGAACCGTTCATCCTCCTCGTTGAGGCACCACGCCAGGGGCGCGCCCCAGCCGTCCTGTGTCTTGGGGAGGCAGAAGGCGGACGCTTCGCCGGTGGCGATGCCCAAATAGAGTCGGTGGGCCTTCTCCACGGGCAGGGAGCGCACGGCTCGGCGCAGGGGCGGGGAGATGTGCGGGTACTTGCGCCATACGTCGGGATCGGCGAGCACGTCTTCCAGGGCGGGCCATTCGGGTTGCGCGCCGAAGTCCGCCGGGAGCGCGTCGGCCAGTTCCATGCCGGTGCGGCAGTCCATGATGAGGAACCGCCCCGCGTCCGGTTCGTCGCGGGGAGTGAGTTCCAGGGCCAGGCGCAGGTTCGGCCAGTCGGCGTGGACGCCGAGGATGCGGCGGTTTCTGAGCCGCTTGCGGAACCACATGGCCATGGCCGGAGCGTCGGCCGGATTGGCCGGCTTGATTGCGGACAGGAATAAATGGCCCGCCGATTTGGCGGGCCGGTAGAGCAGGTGGAGGGGTTCGCCGGTATTCTGGATTTTCAGTGTCCAGACGGCGGGCGCAGGGGCGAACACCTTGTCGATGCGTCGGCCCGTGAGCGCAGGGGCGAGTTCAGCGGTCAGGAAGCGGAAGAAGCTGGCTTCCATAGCTGTCTCGTATGAGAATCGGGGGCCTGCGGCTAGTCGCCGCGCACGGCCTCGTCTTCTTCCTGTTTGCTCTTGCAGTTGATGCAGAGCGTGGTCATGGGCCTGGCTTTCAGGCGCGGGATGGAGATTTCATCGCCGCACTCCTGGCAGAGGCCGAATTCGCCATCGTCGATGCGGTCGATGGCCTTTTGGATTTTCTTGATCAGCTTGCGTTCGCGGTCGCGGAGACGCAACGTGAACGCACGGTCGGATTCCGCGGTGGCGCGGTCCGCCGGGTCGGCGTACACTTCTCCCGATTCGGTCATGTCCTCAATGGTGGCCTCACTCTTCCTGAGGATGTCGTCGAGCATGCCGTTCAGGGTTTCCTTGAAGAATTGCAGGTCTTTTGCGTCCATGTTTACTTACCCCATCTCATTTGGGCACGGTTGAGGAACCAAGGGTGCAAACCCTCTTTTACTGAATTAAAGCGCGTTGGTATACCAAAAAGGTGCCAAAAGTAAAGCCATTACAATAGATGAAAAATTCCAACTAGTTCTCACGGCTCCAAATTGAAAGAAAATCTAAAAATACGCTTGACACCAAACCGGGGTCGTGGGTAAACAGTTCTTCGCTTTTCGAGAGCGGGAATAACTCAGTGGTAGAGTGCAACCTTGCCAAGGTTGAAGTCGCGG
>JACCQI010000039.1 GCA_015709315.1 Desulfovibrionaceae bacterium | reverse complement strand
TGTTACCCATGTTCCCGGACTAATGTGTTACCTATGTACCCGGACTGTACCCTTTCCCTCTCCCCTTCCCCCGGACCCCCATCCCCTCTCCCTTCCTAAACTTTTTGTCGCTCGCTGCGCTCGAGGGCGTGCCAAGGCGACCCTGCCGCCTTCGCCCCCCCCAACTCCCCCAAAAACCGCAGCAAGCGACTCGGCCGCCAAAGGCGGCCGACAGCGGAACACCTCCCCTCCAACATTCAAAAAAGCGCATCCCTCCCAACTCCCCAAACAAGGCACCCACTCAACCACCACAAGCGATTCGGGTGCCAAAGGCACCCGACAGCGGGGCAACCCTCCGCCCTCCCGCGCAACGCCCCCCCGCGCTCGCACGGCCATCCGTGCAAGCGCCCCCTGACGCAGTGAGGCTTGGGAGAGTGGTGCAGATGTGCATTTTCTCCGGGTGCGATTTGACCGCAGCGTACACCCAGTACGTGAGGATCAAATCGCACCCGGAAAAATGTGCAGATGCGCCGCTATCGCAAGCCGGCGGGCAACAAAAAACCGTCTGCACGGCAAAGCCGTGCAGACGGTTTTATATTCTGAGGGGATAGGCTTAGAAGGTGTAGCCGAGGGCCGCACGCATCTCCGCGGGGATCATGGCGTCCTGACCGGGCTCCAGAGCCTTCCACGGCGCACCGGCTTCCTTGCGGGAAGCCTTGACTTCCTCAAGATCGAAACCGTAGCGGGGCACGTCGAACTGCTGTCCGGGGTAGATCAGGTCGGGGTTGGAGATCTTGTCGCGGTTGGCCTTGTAAATCAGGGGCCACATGAAAGGATCGTTGTACACGTGCTTGTACTCGGAAATCCACCACAGGCACTCGCCCTTGGTCACGGTGTGGGTGACGGGCAGGGCGTCGTACTCGGCCTTGTACACGGCCATGGGATCAACGACCGGGGCCGGTTCCTCGGCCACGACAACTTCCTTTTCTTCCACGACAACGACTTCGGGTTCGGTCTGGACTTTCTTGGAGCAGCCCCAAGCCAGGACCAAGCTCATGGCGATTGCGAGTAAAATTAGCTTTTTCATTGCTGCCTCCTCAAGCGAGCTCATAAATAGACGTTTCCAGCAGCCAGCCGGATTAATTCCGCATTCTCTTAGCCCAATTATCAATTATTTTCTTTTCTTGCAACACCATTTTACTCGCCGGATTCATCTGGACCGCACGGCGCACGGCCTCGGTGGCCTCATCCACCCAGCCGCCCATGCGAAGGCTTTGGCTGGCGAGAATGTACATGCGTTCGGGCTCGTCCCCGTAGATGGCCTTGACGAGGGCGTCGTATTCCTGGCCGAAGACCGTCCTGACCAGCTCGTTCTGCGAGAAGATGTAGCGGGCGAGCAACACGTTGTCGCTGTAGCGGTTGAGGTAGTACGGCAACAATTGGCGGCACTTGGCGATGATGAACCGGATGCGGTCGATCTCGCGGCGCATGGACTCCTCGGTCTGGTTCAGGATCAGGAAGAGCTGCTCGGTGATGTCCTTTTCCGAGGCCGACAGCTCGCCCTCGTAGAGCCGGTGGAACCAGGGCGCGTAATTCTGCTTCTGGTAGGAGTCCTCCTTGAGCTTGAGCGCCTCGTGGAAGATGTAGCCCATGGCCCAGTCCAGGAACTGGCCGCCGAGCTGGGAGAGGGGGTCGTTGCGGAAGACGTGGTGGGCCGTGTCCTTCATGCGCCACAGCAGCCCCTTGTTGGTCTCGATGCCGACCAGTTCCTTGAGGACGCCGAACTCCACGGTGCCGTCCTTGTCGAAGCGGGCGAACTGCTCTTCCAGCAGCTCGCACGCCTGGCAGAAGAATTTGAACAGATCCCGGACGAACTCGGGATGCTTGGCCTGTATCCATGCTTTCGACATAACTCGGCTCCGTCCTCAGCCGGGAAAGATGACGTCCACCCGCGCGCCGCCGCCCTCGGCGTTGGAGAGGTGCATCACGATCCCGTGGGATTCGAAAATGGTGTTGACCAGGGCAAGCCCCAGGCCCGTGCCCGAGTCCTTGGTGGTGAAGAACGGGTCGCGCACCCGGTCCAGGTGCTCGGGCGAAAATCCCGGCCCGGTATCCACTATGGTCACGTGCAGCCCTTCCTCGCCCCTGGCCGCGCGGATGGTCAGCTCGCCCTCGCCGCCCATGGCCTGGAGCGCATTGGCCACCAGGTTGTAGAAGGCGCGGTACAGGAGGTCCTTGTCCCCCCTGGCGGCCATGTCGCCCGTGAATTCCTTGTCGATGACCACGCCGAGCTTCTCGCACTCCGGCTCCATGAAAACCGCCACCTGATCGAGGATGGCCCCCACGTCCAGGTCCGTCATGGCCGGCTTCTTGGGCCGGGCGTAGTCCAGAAACTCGGTCACCGTGCGGGAGAGCCGCCTGGCCTCCTCGTACAGGGCCTCCAGGATGCGGATGTTGGAGCTGCCTTCCTTGCGCGCCTTCTTCAGCACCAGCTCGGAGCTGGAGCAGATGATGCCCAGCGGGTTGCGGATCTCGTGGGCCACGCCCGCCACCATGCGGCCCATGCCCGCCAGCTTCTCCTGCTGCTGCAGCTCGAAGATGAGCTTCTCCTTCTCCCGAAGCTGCTTGTTGGACAGCCGCTCGGCGCGCCGAAGCACGGTCAGGACCAGGAAGAAAAGGATCAGGGAGGTGAGCAGTGAAAAGGCGATGATCAGCCGCTCGAAGTTGACCATGGCCATGTAGTCCTCGGTGATGTCCTGCTTGAATTCGAGGATGCCCATGATCGGATTGCGGGCCGCGTCTGTCAGGCTGCGCTCGGCCCGAAGCGGCGAGTAGGCCCTCAGGGTCATGTCGCCGGGGTCGAGCTCCAGGCGGAACAGGGCCGCGACCTTGGATATGCGGGCCAGTATCTCGGAGCTGAAGTCCTCGGTCTCCCAGGTTTTCTGGACCATGCGGTCGGCATTGCCGTGCTTGCCCACCTCGCTCTTGTCGAAGGAGTAGATGACCGTGCCGCGTTCGTCGTAGATGCGGACCTCGGACACGTTGAACCCGTGGACGGTGGACCGGATGACCTGGTCCATGACCTTGGCCTGCTCCTCCGAGCGCAATTGGATGACCCGGTACTTGACCAGGGTGGGCACCACGAACCGGGTGAACAGCTGGTGGCTGACGTTCTCGGCCAGCAGCAGAGCGAACTGCTCCTGTTTTTCGAGCAGCGTCTGCTCTGCGTATTTGGAAATGAACAGCGACAGCAGGAGGCTGAAGCTCAGGATGATGACCAGCAGGGTCCAGGATATGACCCGGACGAACTGAAGCGGCCTGCTGCCGTCGTCGCTATGGTTCTGCAATGAATTAAAACTCCCCGAGGTCCCTGTTCATGTTCAGGAATTCCTGCAAGTCGGCCTTTTCCGCGTCCAGGCCGTCGGCGTCCATGCGGGCCTTGGCCAGCCGCTTGCCCAGCTCCACGGCGGGCTGGTCCAGGGGGTTGATGCCCATGAGCCAGCCGCACAGGATGGTGGCCGCGCCGAGCAGGCCGATGAGCTTGCCCGCCTGCCGGGGCGAATCGGCCCCGAGCCGGATCTCCACCAGGGGCACGCCGGACCGGGACAGGGCCATGCGCGTGCCCAGGCCCTCGGCCTGGATCAGCTCGCCGAAATTCTTGCCCCGGACATAGGCGAACTGGTCGGGCAGGTCGGCCGGAAACTTCGGACCGGCGGGCAGGTTGGGGCAGGTCAGGAACAGGCACGCCTTGTTGCGCACGCCGTCCATGAACATCTGGTTCACCGAGTGCTGGTCCGTAACGCCCACGGCGGGAACGGGCTGGCTGCCCCTGCCCTCCTTGCCGAGCGATTCCGCCCATAGCTGGGCGAACCAGTCGCCGAAACTCGCCCACAAGGGGATATAGGCGAAAAAGATCAGCTCGGCAAACCCCTTGTCCTGCAGGGCCGCGCACCAGCAGGCCAGCCGGAAGGCGGCATGGGCCGCCAGGGTGTCGCCGGTCAGCCCGGGGTCGGCCAGGGGGCCGGCCACCTCCTTGGCCCCGGCCATGAGCGCGTCCACGTCCATGCCCAGGAACAGGGCCGGAATCAGGCCCACGGCCGAAAGCACCGAATAGCGGCCGCCGAGGTTGTCCGGCACCGGCAGGGCGCGGATGGAGTGCTTCTCCGCCTCGCCGCGCAAAAATCCCTTTTCCTCGTCCGTGACCAGCAGCATGTTGTCCGTCCAGGACGGACCGAGCCGCTGCCGCATCCATTCCTTGAGAATGAAATACTGGCCCACGGTCTCGATGGTGCCGCCGGACTTGGACACCGTGACCACCACGGTTTTTTCGGCGGGCAGTTTGGCCAGGTACGCCTCCAGGGCGTAGGCGTCCACGTTGTCCGCGATCCACAGGCTGGGGCCGCGATGCCCCGGCTGGTCCTGCCGCGGGTAGAACGCCTTTTGCAGGGCTCGCGCGCCCAGGGCGGAACCGCCGATGCCGAGCAGGAGCATGTGGTCGAACCGCTTGAAATAGTCCTTGAGTTCGTTCAGATCCTTGCCCAGCCTCACGGCGTAGGGCATGGACAGAAAGGGCAGCCTGCCCGCGCCGGTCTCCTCGCGCAGCCGGACGGCCATTTCATCGGCCCGGTTCTCGTAACGGGCCATGTCGAGGGTATCGAGATGCGCGTTGGTCCAGTCAAGGATGTCAGCCATGGTGTCCTCCGAAAGACAAGTATGGGATCGCCGCGCCGGGGCGCGTCACGTCCTCGTCCAGTCCCGCCCGGCCCGTCCGCGCGGTTTTGCGAAGCGTACCACTATTTCCCGCAAAAGTAAGGGTTCTTACCGCCCCTTGCCGAAAAGAATGCGCTGAAGGTCGGCCAGGGTGGCGCTGGTCCCGGAGTGGCAGACCGGGTCGTGGCCGAGGCGTCCCGCCTGCTTGAGGCGCACGTCGTGGGCCGCCACCGGGCGCACCTGGCCGTTGAGGTCGATCTCGCCCCAGAACACCGAGGACTCCGGGAGCGGCTGGTCGTAGAAGGACGACATGACCGCGGCCACCACGGCCAGGTCCAGGCCGGGGTCCCTGGAGGCCAGGCCGCCCGTGATCTTGGCGTAGATGTCGTAGCCGCTCAGGTTCAGCTTGAGACGCTTCTCCAGCACGGCCAGAAGCAGGTTCAGCCGGTTGGTGTCGAAGCCGAGCGCCGTGCGCCGGGGGATGGTCAGAAACGACTTGGTGACCAGGGCCTGGACCTCCACGGCAAAGGGCCGCTGCCCGTCCACTGCCAGCCCCATGGCCGTGCCGGACAGGGAGGCGTCCCGCGCGCCCAGGAAAAACGTGGCCGGGTCCTCCACGACCTCAAGCCCCCGGTCCTTCATGGTGAAGACCACCAGTTCGTCGCTGGGGCCGAACCTGTTCTTGAGCACACGCAGGATGCGGGAAAAATGCTTCCGGTCCCCTTCCAGGTAGAGGACCGTGTCCACCATGTGCTCCAGCAGCTTGGGTCCGGCGATCTGGCCGTCCTTGGTCACGTGCCCAACCAGGATCAGGGTGGTGCCGGTCCGCTTGGTCTTCTCCACCAGCTCCGAGGCCACGGCGCGCACCTGGCTGACCGAGCCGGGAATGCCCTCGATCATGTTCGAGGCCAACGTCTGCACCGAGTCCACGATGAGCAGTTCCGGCGGCTCCGGGGCATCCAGCACGGCCAGGGCGTCCTCCACCCGGTTGGTGGCCAGGGCCAGGAGTCCCGGCCCGAGCTGGCCCAGCCGCTCGGCCCTCGACCGAAGCTGCGGCAGGGATTCCTCGCCGGAAAGATAGACCGAACTGCGCCCCAGCCGCGCCTGGCTGCCCGCCAGTTGCAAAAGCAGCGTGGACTTGCCGATGCCCGGCTCGCCGCCGAGCAGGATGGCCGCCCCCGGCACCAGCCCGGAACCGAGCAGGTCGTCCAGCTCGCGCATGCCGGAGGTGCGGGAATCGAACCGCTCGCCCGCCAGGTCCTCCAGGGGCCTGGGCGCGGCGTCGGACGCGGCCGCGCCCACGGGCCGGGCCGTCTTTTTGGCCACGGTCACCGCTTCGAGGGTGTTCCACTCCCGACACGACGGGCATTGCCCCTGCCAGCGCGGCGACTGCGCGCCGCAGGCCGAGCACCGATACGTTTCCTTGGTCTTCATGCGCTATTTCCTTGTCCAGATTTCATAGCCGGGCTCGCCCGTGCCTCCGTTGTCCATGACCCACCGGCCTTCCGGCACGCGGCCCGGAAACCCGCTTGCGCCTCCTTTTCGAGTATCCCGTTATTTCACGGAAAATGTCCAGTCCCGAAAAGCCCCGGCCACTGATCCGCCCCCGGCCCCGGACCGGCCCGAAAAACCGCCCCGTCCCCTTGCCGCAGGGGGACAAATCCAGTACGTTCGCACCACTATGAAAAATCCTTTCTCCACCCTGCTGGCCCGGTTCCTCAAGTCGCATCAGTTGATGCAGTTTGTCATATACGGCCTGGCCGCGGGCGTGCTGGGCGGCGCCCTGTGGGTCGCCTTCCAGTATGTGGACCCGCTGCCGCCGGGCAAGGTGTCCATCCTGTCGGGCGGCCCGGACGGGGCCTACTACGGGTTCGCCAATCGGTACGCCGACTACTTCGCCGGGCAGGGGTACGAGCTGGAAGTGATCCAGACCAAGGGGTCCATGGACAACCTCTCCCGCCTGGCCGACCCCGAATCCACGGCCTCGGCCGCGCTCATGCAGGGCGGCATCGCCGAGCCGGGGGACCTCGAGGGCCTGGAAAGCCTGGGCAGCGTCTATTACGAGCCGGTCTGGCTGTTCCATAAAAAAGGATTGAAGCTCAAAGGGTTGACCAACCTCAAGGGGCGCACAATAGCCGTGGGTCCCGACGGCAGCGGCACCGCCTATCTGGTGCGGACCCTGCTCGCCGAGAACGGCGTCACCGACGAGACCGCCACCCTGCTGCCCGAAGGCTCGGGCACCGCCGCCGACAAGCTCGTGCGCGGCGAGATCGACGCCCTGTTCACCATCGCGGGCCTGGACTCCGCCGCCGTGCGCCGTCTGGCCGGAGAAACCGGCAAGGTCGCCATCTACTCCTTCAAACGGGCCGACACCTACGTCCGCAAGCACCATTACCTGACCAAGCTCACCCTGCCGGTCGGCGGCCTGGACCTGGTCCGGGACCAGCCCGCCAAAGAGATCACCCTGCTCGCGCCCACCGCCAACCTGGTGGTCAAGGAGGACCTGCACGCGGCCATCAAATACCTGTTCCTGCTCGCCGCCACCGAGGCGCACGGCAAGGGCGACATGTTCGACGGCCCCGGCCAGTTCCCCAACGGCCGGGCCACCCTCTTCCCCCTGGGCGACGAGGCCGAAAGCTTCTACGCGAACGGCCCGCCGCTGCTCATGCGCTACCTGCCCTTTCAGATCGCCATCACCGTGGAACGGCTCAAGATACTGCTCATCCCGCTGCTCACGCTGCTCTTCCCGCTGTTCAAGATCACCCCGCCCGCCTATCGCTGGCAGATCCGGCGGCGCATCTTCAAATGGTACAAGCAGCTCAAGGCCCTGGACCTCAAGGCATACGACCTGACCGACAAGGACGAGGCCCGGCGCATGCTCCACCAGCTCGAAGTCATGGACAGGATGGTGCTCGACACCTCGGTGCCGCTCTCCTACACCGACTACATCTACTCCCTGCGCCTGCACATCCGCATGATCCAGCAACGCATGCGGAAAATGGTCGGCGAAGAGGACGCGGACCAGGACTCCATCGCCTAAAAATCGCACCCCCCTGCGCAAAACGCTCCGCGCCGTCATGGCCCTCAAGCGGGCGCACCACGCGACGGGTGAAATGATTCTTGTCTCGAAAGAACGCACAGCATAAGGTGGAAACACGTCGGATGGCTTGGCGGGAATGCGGGAATTGCACGAATTCCGCGCAAAACCACCCATGCCCGCCGCCAATCGCGAACGTCGTCCCCGATCCTTTTCGGGATGCGTCACCACTGAAAACGCCCGTCCGGGACAGACGGGTTCAATCTGCGACAACTGCGAGGTGGTCCCATGAAACGCTCTTTCGGCCCGTGGCTGACGGGCATTGCCATCCTGATTATCCTGGGCGGTCTCGGCACCGTTTACTGGTTCGACCGGGACAAGATCGAGGAAGGATTTGCCGAGGGCAACGGCCGCATCGAGGCCACGGAGATCGACGTGGCCGCCAAGTGGGGCGGCAGGGTGGCCGAGATTCTGGTGGCCGAAGGCGACTACCTGGAAAGCGGCGACGTGGTGGCGCGCATGGACATGCAGACCGAGAAGGCCCAGGTGGCCGAGGCCAAGGCCAACAAGGCCAAGGCCGAAAGCGCCCTGGAAACGGCCAAGGCCCAAGTCTACCAGCGCAAGGCCGAGGTGGCCACGGCCAAGGCGGACCTGGCCCGGCAGCAAAGCCTGTTGAACGTGGCCCGCAAGAGCGACAGGCGCATCCAGGCCCTGGTCAAGGACGGGGTGGTCTCCCAGCAGGACGCGGACAACAGTCAGGGCGACCTGCAAACCGCCTACGCGGCCTATCGGGCGGCCCAGGCCCGGATCACGGCGGCCCAGGCCGCCGCCGAGGCGGCTCAGGCCCAGGTTGCCCAGGCCGAGGCGAACATCAACGCGGCCCAGGCCGTGGTGGAGCGGCTGGAACAGGTCCTCGACGACGCCGTGCTCCGCGCGCCCAAGCCCGGCCGGGTCCAGTACCGCGTGGTCGAACCCGGCGAAGTGGTCGCCGCGGGCGGCAAGGTGGTCAGCCTGGTGGACCTGACCGACGTGTACATGACCTTCTTCCTGCCCGAGGTCCAGGCCGGACGGACGGCCATGGGCGGGGAGGTGCGCGTCATCCTGGACGCCGCGCCGCGGTATGTGATCCCCGCAAAGATATCCTTCGTGGCCAGCGTGGCCCAGTTCACGCCCAAGACGGTGGAGACCAGCAACGAGCGCCAGAAGCTCATGTTCCGCATCAAGGCCCGCATCGATGCCGATCTGCTCAGGCGCTACGCCAGGTACATCAAGACCGGGCTGCCCGGAGTGGCCTACGTGTGCGTCGACGGGGACAAGGCATGGCCCGACCGGCTGGCCGTGAACCTGCCGGAGGAAATCAAGTGACCCCGGACCCGGGACGAACGAATTCGGGACAATCCCCGGTGGTCCGGTTCTCGGCCGTCACCCACCGCTACGGCGACACCCTGGCCGCCGACGACGTTTCCCTGGACCTGCCCGCGGGCAGAATGATCGGCTTCATCGGCCCGGACGGGGTAGGCAAGTCCACCTGGCTGGGACTCATGGCCGGGGCGCGCAAAATCCAATCCGGCGAGATCATGGTCCTGGGCGGCGACATCGGCCGCAAGCGCCACCGCGAGATCCTGTTTCCGCGCATCGCCTACATGCCGCAGGGGCTGGGCAGGAATCTCTACCCCACCCTGTCCGTGCGGGAAAACATCGATTTTTTCGGCCGCCTCTTCGGCCAGTCCAAACCCGAACGCGACCGCCGCATCAGGGACCTGCTGAAGAGCACCGGCATGAGCGACTTCGCGGACCGTCCCGCCCAGAAGCTCTCCGGCGGCATGAAGCAGAAGCTCAGCCTGTGCTGCGCCCTGGTCCACGACCCGGACCTGCTCATCCTGGACGAACCCACCACCGGCGTGGACCCGCTTTCGCGGCGGCAATTCTGGGACCTCATCGCACGCATCCGGGCCGGACGGCGGGGCATGAGCGTGCTCATCGCCACGGCCTACATGGAGGAGGCCGAACGGTTCGACTGGCTGGTGGCCGTGGACGACGGCAAAAAGCTCGCCGAGGGCACCCCGACGGACCTGCTCGAGCGCACCGGAACCGACAGCCTGGAAAGGGCCTTCCTGGCCCTGCTTCCCGAAGAACGGCGGCGCGGCCACCACGAACTGCGGATTCCGCCTCTGAGCAAGGGCGAAACCGTCATCGAGGCCCACGGCCTGACCATGCGTTTCGGGGAGTTCACGGCGGTGAACGACGTAAGCCTGTCGGTGAGCAAGGGCGAAATATTCGGCTTCATCGGCTCCAACGGGTGCGGCAAGTCCACGACCATGAAGATGCTCACCGGCCTGCTCGAACCGACCAGGGGCGAAGCCCTGCTCCTGGGCCGCAAGCTGGACGCCCGCAACATCGATACCCGGCGGCGGGTGGGCTACATGTCCCAGTCCTTTTCACTGTACGGCGAGCTGTCGGTGCGCAGCAACCTGGAACTCCACGCCAGGCTCTTCCACCTGCCGCCGGACGAGGCGGCCCGGCGCATCGACGAACTGGAGAAACGCTTCGACCTGTCGCGCTTCAGCAATGACCGGCCCGAAGACCTGCCCCTGGGCATCCGGCAGCGGCTGCAACTGGCCGTGGCCGTGCTCCACCGGCCCGACGTGCTCATCCTGGACGAGCCCACCTCGGGCGTGGACCCCGTGGCCCGCGATCGGTTCTGGGAGATGATCATCGACCTGTCGCGCAGGGACGGGGTGTCCATCTTCATCTCCACCCACTTCATGAACGAGGCCCTGCGCTGCGACCGGATATCCCTGATGCACGCGGGCAGGATACTGGACACCGACTCCCCGCTCGTCCTGCAGGAAAGGCGCGGGGCCGAAACCCTGGAAGACGCCTTCATCGCCTACCTGGAGGAGGCCGAGGACACGGCCGGGAAGCCCGAAAAGGAAGAAGGCTCCTTCGCGGCCGAAGCGGACGCAAGCCGGGGCGTGGCCCACCCCCGGTTCAGCCTGTCCCGGCTGCTCAGCTTCTCCATCCGCGAATCCATGGAACTCAAGCGCGACCCCATCCGGCTGAGCATGGCCCTGTTCGGCACGCTCATCCTCATGCTGGTCATGGGCTACGGCATCAGCCTGGACGTGGAGGACCTGTCCCTCGCCGTCATGGACCAGGACCAGACCCTGGCCAGCCAAAGATACCTCCTGGAGTACGAGGGATCCCGGTACTTCACGCCCAAGGCTCCGGTGTCGAGCCCGGCCGAGTTGGACAGGCGCATGGTCGCCGGGGAGGTGTCCGTGGTCATCCAGACGCCGCCGAATTTCGGCCGGGACCTGGACCGGGGCGCCGTGCCCGAGGCGGGAGCGTGGATCGACGGGGCCATGCCGAGCCGGGCCGAGGTCGCCCGGGGATACGTCCAGGGCGTTCACAGCGGGTATCTGGCCGGGCAGGCCGCCCTGTCGGGGAAATCGGGCAGCCTGTACAACATGCAGACGCGCTATCGCTACAACCCCGAGATGAAGAGCCTCATCGCCATGGTCCCCAACGTCATTCCCCTGCTCCTGGTCTTCATCCCGTCCATGCTCACGGCGCTCGGCGTGGTCCGCGAGAAGGAGATGGGGTCCATCCTCAACGTCTACACCACGCCGGTGACCAAGTTCGAATTCCTTATGGGCAAACAACTGCCCTACATCGCCCTCTCGATGGTCAACTTCGCCTTCATGTTCGTCCTGGCCGTGACCCTGTTCCGCGTGCCCTTCACCGGCGACCTGGCCACCCTGACGGCGGGCGCGCTGGTCTATATAGCGTGCACCACGGGCATGGGCCTGCTCGCCTCCACCATCACCTCCAGCCAGGTGGCGGCCATGGCGGGAACCGCCATCTTCACCCTGATCCCGGCCATCCAGTTCTCCGGGCTCATCGACCCGGTCTCCACCCTGGAAGGGGCCGGACGGGTGATCGGGTCCATGTACCCGACCACCTACTGCCTGCTCATCAGCGGCGGGACCTTTTCCAAGGGACTGGGCCTGACCGACCTGGCCGTTTTTTTCTGGCCGCTGCTGGTCTTCATCCCGGCAACCACGGTCCTGAGCGTGATCATCCTCAGGGAACAGGGCAAATAACATGCGAAGCTCGTTTTTCGGCAGCCTGTCCAACATCCTTACCCTGGGGGGCAAGGAATTCCGCAGCCTGTGCCATGACAAGGCCATGCTCTTTCTGATCCTGTTCATGTTCTCGGCCACGGTATATGCCGACGCCAAGGCCAAACCCGAGTCCCTCAACCGGGCCACCGTGGCCGTGGTGGACGAGGATCGGTCCCAACTCTCCGGCCGAATCATCTCCGCCCTGCATCCGCCCCAGTTCATGCCGCCGGAGCTGATCAGCCTGAACGAAATGGACAAGGGCCTGGACTCCGGGCGCTACACCTTCGTCCTGAACATCCCGCCCGACTTCCAGCGGGACGTCATCGCCGGACGCAACCCGGACCTCCAGCTCAACGTGGACGCCACCCGGATGTTGCAGGCCCAGACCGGCACCAGCTACCTGGAAAACATCGTGGACGGGGAAATCCGGGCCCATGTCCAGCGCCGCCAAGCCTCGCCCGCCATGCCCGTGAACCTGAACATCCGGGTCTTCTTCAATCCCAACGTCATCCAATCCTGGTTCGCGGCCATCAACTCCATCATCAACAACATCACCCTGCTCGCCATCCTTCTGACCGGAGCGGCGCTCATCCGCGAAAACGAACACGGAACCATCGAGCATCTCCTGGTCATGCCCGTCACGCCCTTTGAAATCATGCTCTCCAAGATCTGGTCCATGGGACTCGTGGTCCTGCTGACCTCGTCCCTGTCCCTCCACTTCATGGTCCAGGGAGTGCTCGGCGTGAACCTCAACGGATCGCTCCTGCTGTTCGCCTGCTGCACCATTCTCTACCTGTTCGCGGCGGCCTCGGCCGGCATCTACATGGCCACCCTGGCCCGAACCATGCCCCAATTCGGCCTGCTGGCCATCCTGGTCCTCCTTCCCCTGGTGATCCTGTCCGGCGGCGTCACCCCGCGCGAAAGCATGCCCGAGGTCATCCAATGGATCATGTCCATGGCTCCGACCACCCATTACGTCTCCCTGGCCCAGGCCATTCTCTTCCGCGGAGCCGATTTTTCGATCATCTGGCCCTCCCTGCTGACCATGGCCGCCATCGGCACTTTATTCTTCCTGTTCGCCCACCAACGGTTGCGGCGCATGATCAGATCCCTGCATTGACGAGGAACGTCTGCGCGCCGTGCCATGTCCCCGGATCAACCCTTGCGGCGCAAACACTTCCGGGGATTCCCCCCACCACCCTCCACCTGCCCGCGCCCGCACGCCCTCCGGCCGGAGGCGTCCCCGACGCAAAAGGCCGCCGAACCGGGATTCCGGTCCGACGGCCTGCGCATGGTGCTTGTCCTTGTTTACAGAAGCCGCGAGGCGATTTCCCCGGCTGCCCGCCTGCCCGCGCCCATGGCGGAGATGACGGTGGCCGCGCCGGTGACGATATCGCCGCCCGCGAACACATTGGGGATGGAGGTCTCGCCGGTTTCCGGGTCGGCCCGGATGTAGCCCCACTGGGTGAGTTCCAGTTCCGGGGAGGCTTCCAGGAGAACCGGGTTGGGCCGGGTGCCCACGGCGATGACGGCCATGCCGCACTGGATCTGCTCGGTCTCGCCGTCAAGGCAGACCGGGGAACAACGACCGGACTCGTCGGGTTCGCCGAGTTCCATCTTCTGCACGGTCATGGCCTTGAGGCGGCCCTGGTTGTCGCCGTGAAAGGAGAGCGGGCCGCACAGGCAGCGGAGCTTGACGCCTTCCTCGACGGCGTGCTCGATCTCCTCCTTGCGGGCGGGCATTTCGTCCTCGGAGCGGCGGTAGACGACGGACACCTCGCTTGCGCCCATGCGCAGGGCGGTGCGGGCGGCGTCCATGGCCACGTTGCCCGCGCCGATCACGACCACGCGGCGCGCCTTGTAGGCCGGGGTGTCGTGCTCGGGGAAGTCGTAGGCCCGGCCGAGGTTGACGCGGGTCAGGTACTCGTTGGCCGAAAACACGCCCACCAGGTTTTCGCCCGGCACGCCCAGAAAGCGGGGCAGGCCCGCGCCCACGCCGATGAACACGGCGTTGTAGCCCTGGTCGAGCATGTCCTTGATGGTGATGGTCTTGCCGCCCACCCAGTTGGTGTAGAAGGTCACGCCGAGCGCCTTGAGGCCGTCCAGTTCGCGGGCGACCACGGACTTGGGCAGCCGGAATTCCGGGATGCCGTAGATGAGCACGCCGCCCGGCTCGTGCAGGGCCTCGTACACGTCCACCTTGATGCCGCGCCCGGCCAGGTATCCGGCCACGGTGAGCGAGGACGGCCCCGCACCGATGCAGGCCACCTTGATATGTTCGTTTTCCAGCGCGCAGGTGGACAGGTCGGTCACTTCCTCACACGCGGATTCGGCGGCATACGCGTCGGCCACGTACCGTTCCAGACGGCCGATGGCCACGGGTTCGTACTTCTTGCCGAGCACGCACACGCCTTCGCACTGGTTTTCCTGGGGGCAGACCCGGCCGCAGACCGCGGGCAGGGAATTGGTCTTGCGGATGATGTCGTAGGCCCCCTTGAGGTCGTCGTCCACCAACCGGCCGATGAAGCCCTTGATGTCGATGTTGACCGGGCACCCGTCCCGGCAGAGCGGCTTCTTGCACTGCAGGCAGCGCTCGGCCTCGAGGATGGCCTGTTCACGGGTGTAGCCCAGGGCGACTTCATTGAAATTGCTCCCGCGCGCGACGGGGTCCTGAAGGGGCATGGGAGTCCGGGCGCGGACTTTCTTCTGCTTGCTAGCCATTGCACCGACACTCCTTGCTGAACAGTTCCATGGATTCCTCTTCCTGCTTCTTGAATTGCCACAGCCGGGTCTTCAGCTCCGTGAAGTCCACCTGATGGCCGTCGAATTCCGGGCCGTCCACGCAGGCGAACAGGGTCTTGCCGCCCACGGTGCAGCGGCACGCGCCGCACATGCCGATGCCGTCGACCATAATGGAGTTGAGCGACACGGTGGTCTTGACGCCGAAGGGCAGGGTCACGCGGCACACGGCCTCCATCATGGGCACCGGGCCGATGGCGACCACTTCGGCGATGTCGTCCTCGGTTTCCAGGATGTCCTGAAGCACCTCGGTGACGAATCCCTTGTGGCCCTCGCTGCCGTCGTCGGTGGCGATGCGGACCTCGGGGCAGAAGGAGGACAGCTCGGAACAGAACAGGAGCAGGTTCTTGCTGCGCGCGCCGATGATGGCGACGACCCGGTTGCCTGCGGCCGCATGGCCCTTGGCGATGTGGTGCATGGCCGCGATGCCCGTGCCGCCGCCCACGCAGACCACGGTGCCGGACTTCTCGATATGGGTGGGCCTGCCCAGGGGGCCGCACACGTCCATGAGTTCTTCGCCCTGCTTGAGCTTGTTCATCTCGGCGGTGGTCTTGCCGACCACCAGATAGACGATGGTGATGGTGCCCTTGTCCGGGTCGCAGTCGGCGATGGTCAGGGGGATGCGTTCGCCCTTTTCGCCGACGCGGAGCATGACGAAATTGCCGGGCTTGGCCTTTTTGGCGATCTGGGGCGCATCGATGACCATCATGGTGGTCTGCCCGGGGATCAGTTCCTCTTTGACTAGAATCGTGTAACCCATCTCGGACCTCCGGTCGGCGACAGCGGCATCACGGCCGCGCGGCGCAACACGGCCTCCCGGCGCGCCACGCGACGCACCTCGGGAGGCAACGGTCTGCGGCACGCGCGAACCCCTCTCGTCAACCCTGGTTGATATGAAAAAACTCTCTCTCCCCTCGTGGAATCCCGAAAAAAAGATTCTGCGGAAGGTTTTTGTCAGTAGCGTCAAACACCGGGACTTGTCAAAAAAAGTGCCGCGGAGTATGGTTAAGGCCGACTTCATTGATTCGGATTTGCCAATTCCCACGGAAGGGAAGCGGAAAACCACGGGTCCCTCAGGAGAGATCGGGGCGAACGCCCCAGGGACGGCCGGGCTGCAATGGTATGCGCCACGGCCTTTTTTTATGGGAAAAGGGCCGTGCAACGGGATTGCAGGAGACTGCCGTGAGGATTGCCTCCCAGGCATCGGAACAATACCGCAGGACCTCGGCGCCGGCGGAAGCCGGAGTCGAGAAGGCTTCGGTGCGCCCCCAGGCCAGGACGACCACCACGTCGTTCGGCGTGCGCCTGGGCAAGTTCGGCCTGGACTACCGGCAGGAGCGGACGGTTCTCGATCCCTCCCTGTCCCGCGACGTGCGGGAGCGGGAGGCAAAGGCCCGGGCCTTCCGGTCCGAGGCCGAAGTCGGCTCCCTGCGCGCCCGGGTCGGCCGCGAAGGCGCCGACTACCGCGACCTCGACGCCGACGCCGCCCCGGCATCCCCTTCGGTCAATCTCGTCCGCGCCGCGCTCACGGCCTACGCCCGTTCCGCCGAGGAAACCCCGCCCCCGGCCGGAAGCATGCTGGCGGGCGTGGTGTAGGGATCTACGGCAAAACCACCCACCACCAGCCTGCAACGCCCCCCCTTACCGCCCTACATTAGACGAGCCGGCGGACGCTTACAGGAGTCGAACCTGCCCGTGACATCACTGCCACACATTGGTTTTGATTAACCAGATATTCCAACGTGTTATCAACGAAATGATCCGGTGTTTGCGATGCCGGAAAACGTCGGATTTTAGTCAAAATGGACCAAAATCAAGGTGCAGTTTTTCGAGGTCTGGTAAGGGCTGGCAGGTGATGTCGAAAACAAAGAGGGTGCAGAAATGAAAGACCCCTCGGTTGAGGGGTTTTGAATAACTAGGCGGAGAGGGTGGGAGGAGGGTTTGCTACCTGACTGCTTGTCTAACACCCTGCAATGCCTATCAATCAAGATTTTGGCACCGAGGTCCCGTACCAGTTCCCGTACCACCTTCCGTACCAATCGGGCAAGGAAATGAATGAATCGAAAGGCTGTGCCTGATACTCAGTTTTAATAGGTTTCAGCGACAGGGCTATTATGGTAGTAAATCATGTCCCTAAAACTCTGAACTAGGAGTTCTGGTATGGCTAGCAAACACCCTCCTCGCAGTTTCGATGTTTCAATTGAGATTGATGGTCAGCCCCATACTGGCCGATGGTTTTCTGAAAGTGGTTGCGTCACAGTTCGATATGGATGGGCAGAAAGGACAACCCAAAGAGGGAACATGGCACCTGAGGCTCTTGCCCGGATGCTCTTAAAGGAGATTGTGAAGGAAGGAAGTTACGATCTGGACTGACGCCACTCTTGCTTCAACTTCCAACGAGTTTGCTGAGGAAGTACCCACCCGTAGCCATGGCATTTCCTGTTGGTTGATTTACCTCCATATACATCACCATGACCAGTGTGTAAAAATCTTAAGACCCAAAATCTTTACACTCACTTATCGCCCTGGCCGTACATTCAGATTCCATTTAGGATGTGTTAGAAGCGATTCTCAAGCGATCCACGGCCACTCTAGGCATGTCCTTTGGCCCGTCTAACATCCATGAAAATCTGAAAGAAATGTCTGAGAAGGTATGTACGTATCCGGTTCAGGCTGGCTTCCCCCATGGGTGAAGAAATGCCTAGAATGAGGAAGTCATATCACTCCATATCAACATCATGGTATTCGCCCGATTCGTAGTCGTACAGAGTACCTGATCCTCCTGATTCCATATCGAGATAGCCGCTCTTGTATTCGCCTGATTCATAGTCGTAGTACTCAACCTCTCCTTCCCCTTGGCCGCCATGATCATAGGATTCAATCTCTATGTAGTTTCCCGTATCATTGTCATATCCTTCCCACGCAAAGGATTGAGTGGAAGCCCCAAAGAACATCAGGCTCATCAACATGATAGTCTTAAACATGTTAGACCTTCTTGCTATAGGTAGTTAGATATACCACAACCAACAGCCAGTCTACCCCCCCAAGGTTTCTAGCACAACTCCTAATAGGGTATACTTCAACTGGACATTTCAAAGTCATATAACTTTTGTCCCAATTAGAGTATATATGTCTGTTCTTTGACGGTGGGAGAGATGGGGCTAGAGGCAAATTGGACATCTGGGTACAACTCATTGTCTTCATGAATCACTTACCTATCTAAAGCACGCCCCGGATCAGCAACGCCACAGGCCGCTTTGAGTGTTCTCCTGGCACATAAAGACACTGTTCGACTCCCTGCCCTTTCCATTGCCTTCCCCTTCCCTTTCCCCTACCCTCGGTCCCCATGTCCCATCCCGCTTGCTCGCCGCGCGAAATCCTCTCCACCGTGTTCGGGTATCCCGACTTCATCGGACTTCAGGAGCCGATCATTGAACAGGTCATGCGCGGGGGCGACGCCCTGGTGCTCATGCCCTCCGGCGGCGGCAAGTCGCTGTGCCGCCAGATTCCGTCCATGCTGCGGCCGGGGGTGGGCGTGCCCCCGCTGGTTGCGCTCAAGCAGGATCAGGTGCAAGGGGCTGGGAATAAGCCGAGAGCATAAAAAAGCGAACACCTTGACAATGAGTCGGGGTGTCCGCCTTTTGGAAGGAAGTATCAATCAAATTACAACTTCATTTTCCGGCGCAAGCCGACAAGGCCAAGAAGGCCGGAGCCGAGGAGCCAGGCGGCACCGGGGATGGGCGTCGGGCTCACGGCGGAGAAGCTGTCCTCGCCGTCATCGCCAACGGACTGAACATGCATGCCGATCCGCATTTCCCCGGAATTGAGAGCTGCGAGGAGACCATCGAAATCAATGCCGGACAGGGTCCAGACTACCTTCAGCCATTCACCGGCATTGAGACCATTGGCTACGCCGCCCTTCGCTTCCCGCTCGAGGCTGTAATCCGAGTAAAACCCGACCTCCGGCGCTTGCCCGCCCGGCAGGTTCGCCGAGGCCGCGCCTTCTACGAAACTCGTATTCGGATGGCTGGTCCACGTGGAATTGGTCAGGTTGCCGTTCTGATCGCCGAAGTCCCAATAAATGGTCGTGACGACCGAAGCGTCGGGCACGGAGCTCGTAAATTCAAAGGAGGCTGTCCCGTTACCCGAATCGGTAACGTCCATGAAAAGGTAGTCGGCCTGAGAATCCCCGGTCAGTGAATAAAAATCATATTCCACGGCCATGGACCGGGTGGCCATGGCGGCCACAAGCAAGCCGGCCAGACACAGGATTTTAACCATTCTGCGCATGGTAATATCTTTGGTCATGACATTCTCCCTCGCTCAATTATCCCGACTTCCATATAACCAATGAAATATTCGTGCCAGAAATGGTTAACTCCACAATTTGAATCAGTTGTAATTTGCTCCCATCTTTTTTGTTAACACACCGGACGGATTCCGATTTTTCTGGACAACCGCCCTGCCCATCTCCGTGGCCCCGACTGTCCCCGCCCCATTGCCATCCGGCGGGGATTCCCCTACCCTCGGTCCCCATGTCCCATCCCGCTTGCTCGCCACGCGAAATCCTCTCCACCGTGTTCGGGTATCCCGACTTCATCGGGCTTCAGGAGCCGATCATTGAACAGGTCATGCGCGGGGGCGACGCCCTGGTGCTCATGCCCACAGGCGGCGGCAAGTCGCTGTGCTACCAGATTCCGTCCATGCTGCGGCCGGGGGTGGGCGTATGCGTGTCCCCGCTCATCGCGCTCATGCAGGACCAGGTGCAGGGGCTGACCCAGATGGGCGTGCGCGCGGCCTGCCTCAATTCCGCGCTGGACCCGGCCACGGCCTACGACATCGAGCGCATGCTGGAAAACGGGCTCGTCGACCTGCTCTACGTGTCCCCGGAGCGGCTGTGCAGGCCGGGGTTCCTCGATTTCCTGGCCCGGTGCCGCCCGGCCCTGTTCGCCATCGACGAGGCGCATTGCGTGTCCCAGTGGGGGCACGACTTCCGGCCCGAGTACACGCAGCTTTCCATTCTGAAGGAGCGGTTCCCGGACGTGCCGCGCCTGGCGCTCACGGCCACGGCGGACAAGCCCACCCAGGCGGACATCATCCGCAACCTGCGGCTGGAAAACGCCGAGGTCTTCGCCACCGGGTTCGACCGGCCCAACATCTCCTACACCGTGGTGCCCAAGAAGAACGCCACCGCCATGCTCAAGCGGTTCATCACCCAGAACCACCCGAACGACGCGGGCATCGTCTACCGGCTGAGCCGCAAAAAGGTGGAGAAGACAGCCGAGTTTTTATGCAAGGAAGGGTTCAACGCCCTGCCGTACCACGCGGGCATGTCGGCCGGTGACCGCGCCCGCAACCAGGACAGGTTCATGCGCGAGGAAGGGGTCATCATGGTGGCCACCATCGCCTTCGGCATGGGCGTGGACAAGCCCAACGTGCGTTTCGTCTGCCACCTGGACCCGCCCAAGTCGCTGGAGGCGTACCACCAGGAGACCGGGCGCGCGGGCCGCGACGGGTTGCCCGCCTCGGCCTGGATGTGTTTCGGCATGCAGGACATCGCGGTCATGCGCTCCATGATCGACGCGGGCGAGGCCGACGAGACGCGCAAGCGGGTGGAGCACGCCAAGCTGGCGGCCCTGTTCGCCTTTCTGGAGACCCCGTCCTGCCGCCGCCAGGCCCTGCTCGGCTATTTCGGGGAGACCATCGAGCCGTGCGGCAACTGCGACAACTGCCTGAATCCGGTGGAGACCTTCGACGGCACCGTGGCCGCGCAAAAGGCGCTGTCCAACATCTTCCGCACCGAACAGCGGTTCGGGGTCAACTACCTGGCCCAGGTGCTGGCGGGCAAGGACACGGACCGCGTCAGGAAATTCGGCCACCATCGGGTGTCCACCTTCGGCATCGGCGCGGACATGAGCCAGGAGCAGTGGAAGTCGATCTACCGGCAGCTTTTGGCCGCGGGCCTGTGCTCCGTGGACCTCGACCGATTCAACGCCCTGACCCTGAACGAGCGGTCCTGGCCCGTGCTCCGGGGCGAACGGCAGGTCCGCCTGCGCACGGACCCGGTGCTGCCCAAAAAGGCCAAGCGGAAAAAACGCACCCCGGCCCTGGCCGACGACGTGCTCACGAGCTGGGAGGCCGAGGCCCTGTTCGAGGCCCTGCGCGAGCTGCGGCTCGCAGTGGCCGGAGAGCAGGAGGTGCCGCCCTACGCCATCTTCCCGGACAAGACCCTGCTGGAATTGGTCCGGTACCGGCCGCGCGACCTCGACGAGTTCGGCTGCATCCCCGGCGTGGGCCAAAACAAGCGCACCCATTACGGGGAGCGGTTCCTGGAATGCCTGGCCGCGCACGAGGCGGAGCACGGCAGGCCCCTGAACGTGCCGGAGATACCGGCGGAGCTGCGCGAGCGGCTGGAAAGGGAAAAGACCGAAAAGCAGGAGTTGACGGCCACCGAGGAAAAGACGCTGGAGCTGTTTCAGCGGCACGGCGACGTGGACCGTGTGGCCGAGCTGCGGGGCCTCAAATCCCCTTCCATCTGGAAGCACCTGACCAGGGCGGCGGCCCTGGGCAAAATCAAGCCCCGCTCCGTGGTGGACCTGCCGGACGGCGAGATCGACCTGATCCTGAACACCATCAAGGCGTTTCAGGCCAGGGGCATCTACGCCATGAACCCGGTCTTCGAGACCCTGAACAAGCGGTATTCCTACGACCTGCTCCGCTTCCTCAGGACGGCGGCGCAAGGGGCAGGACAAACTTCTGCTCCGTGATCTCCGGCCCCCAGCCGTCGCCCACGGCCTCCCCGGCCAGCCGGAACCCGGCCCGCTCGTACAGGGCGCGGGCCGCGTCCAGCCCGGTAAACGTCCAGAGATACACCGACTGAAACGACCGGCGGCGGCAGAATGCCAAAGCCGATTCCAGCAGCCGGCCGCCGATCCCCGCGCCCTGGAACGGCTCGGGCACGATGAACCAGCGCAGGCGGGCCTCGCCCGGCCCCGACCGCGACCCGTCCACGGCCACGCACCCGGCGAACGCGCCATCGGCCGACGCCCACCAGAATCCGTCGCGGGCGGCGTCGAACCCCTCGATGAACGCCGAAAATTCGCGCGACACCTGGGCCTCGAAGCGGGCGTCAAAGGCCCAATGCCGGGCGTAGTAGTCCGCATGATGACGGACCACCTCCCGGTCCAGGCCGGGTTCGTAGGGCTTGACGACGATCTCGGGCATGGTTTTCCCCTTGGTCCATTTGGTTGACTTTGTCAACTTGTTTTGCCATCCTCACCGCATGGCGCAACGTACCCAGATCGACCGTTTCCGGCACTTCAACCGATTCTACACCAACTATCTCGGCCTGCTGGCCGACACCCTTTACGGCCGCCCCGTCGGCCTGACCGAGGCCCGCATCCTTTACGAACTGGATGCCCGGCCCGGCACCCCAGCCCGCGAGCTGCGGGAGCGGCTGGGGCTGGACAAGGGGTATGTGAGCCGGATCGTGAAGCGGTTCGCGGCCAAGGGGTTTGTGGAAACGCGCCCTTCGCAGCAGGACGCGCGGGTAAAGGAGCTTTTCCTGACCGGGGAGGGCGCCAGGCTCATGGCCGACCTGCACGACCGGGCCGCGGACCAGGCGGCCGCCATCCTGTCCGGGCTGGACGCCGAAAAACGGCGTCGGCTGCTGGCCGCCATGGGCGACATCGAGGCCATCCTCAGGGAGCTTCCCGGTTAGCCGCCGATGAGCTGCATGGCCATGCGCGGCAGGGAGTTGGCCTGGGCGAGCATGGCCGTGGCCGACTGGGTGAGGATCTGCCCGCGCACGAACTCGGTCATCTCCAGGGCCACGTCCGCGTCCGAGATGCGGGACTCGGCGGCCTGCATGTTCTCGGCCTGTATCTGAAGGTTGGTGGCCGTGTTCTCCAGCCGGTTCTGCATGGCCCCCAGCCCGGCCCGGATGGTGTCCTTGATGGTGATGGAGGCGTCGAGCTGCTCCACGGCCTTCTGCGCCGACTCCTGGGTGGAGATGTCCGCCACCTGCATGCCGTTGACGGTGGAATAGGAGACCTCGGGCACCGAATCCCAGGTGGCGGTCACCCAGAACGACCCCGTGCCGATGGAAAAGAGCAGCAGGTCGTCCGGGGCCTCGTCGATATGGATGCGCTCGACCTGCATGCCGCCCGCCACCGTGCCGTTGTTGACCGAGCCGTCGAACCGGTCGCCGTCGCCGGAATAGGTGATCTCCATGTCGTTGCACTCGGTGGTCGCGCCCCCGGCGGGATCGTACCCGGCCAGATTGTCGTTCAGCCCGGACGCATTGTATTGGGCATAGGCATAGAACCCGTTGCGCTCGGTGATGAACTGGTCGTCCACGTTGCCCGCGTCGATGCCGTTGGCGTTCCAGACGAACTCGTTGCTGCCGGGCGCGGGCGTGACCGGGTCGTCCGCGATCAGGGTCCCGGCCAGGTGGCGGCCGGTGCGCGAGAAGAGCTGTAGATCGTCGTCCATGCCGCCCGTGGTGATGGATATGGCCACGTTGACCGCCCCGCGCGGGATGTAGGCCACCGGGATCACGCCGGAGCCGAGCGATTGGGTGACGCCGTTTTCCATGACCTCGTCCAGCCGCCGGATGTGGCCGGGGATGGTGGTGCCCAGTTGCAGCCCCTCCAGCCCGGCCTGGGGAATGTCCAGGTGGTAGTAGTCCTCCTCCTCGAAATTGGAGGTGCCGAAATGGATCAGGGACCCGCCCGTGGGTTTGTCGTCGCCGCAGAACAAGGCCCGGTCCAGGGACCCGTCCAGCAACTTGACCCCGTTGAACTCGGCGGCCCGGGAAATGCGCTGGATCTCCATGGCCATGGCCTGAAACTCGTTGTTGAGCATGGCCCGCTGGTCCGAGTTGTAGGTGCCGGTGGACGCCTGGAGCGCCAGCTCCTTCATGCGGATGAGCTTCTCGTCGATGACTTCGAGCGCGCCGTCCGCCGTCTGGACCATGGACACCGCGTCCGTGGCGTTGCGGACGCCCTGGTGCAGGGCGCGTATCTCCGAGCGCATCAGCTCCCGGATGGCCAGACCGGCCGCGTCGTCCGCCGCCGTGCCCACGCGCAGGCCGGACGAAAGGCGGCGCACGCGCATCCCCAGCCCCTGGTAGTGATCCTCCAGGTTGCGGGCGGCGTTGTCCGCCATCAGGTTGTGGTTGATGATCAGCGCCATGGACCTGTTCCGTCTTTTCCCTCGGGCCGCTCCCCAGACGGGGAGAACCCGGAAACATTTTCCCGAACAACGGGAATCGACGCCCCTTTCCCGCGAAAACGGCGCTTTTTCCCGTAAGCAGAGGTGTCTAGCAAGGACCGGGCCACTAAAAATTCATTCCGGGCTTGCCAAGCGCGGCTTTCATGCGCACTATGTGTCCAACCCTAATTGAGAAGGATTTTCAATGAGCGAAACCATACAGGCTCAGATAAAAGGCATGCACTGCGCGGCCTGCTCCGGGCGCATCGAGCGCGTGATCGGAGGCATGGACGGCGTGGACGAGGCGACCGTGAACCTGGCCGCCGAGACCATGCGGCTGACCTACGACCCGGACACCGTGACCACGGACGCGGTGGCGGACCGCATCAAGGAGCTGGGCTTCGAGGCCGTATTCGAGACGCCGGGCGGCATCGAAAAACTGAACCTGTCGCTGGGCGGCATGCACTGCGCGGCCTGCTCGGCCCGCATCGAACGCGTGGTGGGCAACATGTCAGGCGTGGATTCCGCCGCCGTGAACCTGGCCGCCGAAACCGGGGCCTTTTCCTTTGACCCGTCGCAGATATCGCGGCGGGCCATCCGCCAGGCCATTGCCGACGCCGGGTTCACTTCCGAGGTGCAGTCCGACGCGGGCAACCTGTTCGAGAAGCGCCGCCAGGAGGCCGAGGACAAGCTTACGGCCCAGAAGCGGGCGCTGATCCCGGCCTTCCTGTTCGCCCTGCCCCTGCTCGTCCTGTCCATGGGCCACATGTGGGGCATGCCCCTGCCCGCCTTTCTGGACCCGGCCCATTCGCCCCTGGCCTTTGCCCTGGCCCAGCTTGCCCTGACCCTGCCCGTGATCTGGTCCGGGCGGCACTTCTATCTCCAAGGCATCCCGGCGCTGCTGCGGGGCGGCCCGAACATGGACTCCCTGGTGGCCATGGGCACGGGCGCGGCCTTCCTCTATTCCCTGTGGAACACGGCGCTCATGCTCTTTGGCGGCGACGCGCACGGCCTGGCCATGGACCTCTACTACGAGTCCGCCGCCGTGCTCATCGCCATGATCTCGCTGGGCAAGTATTTCGAGGCCAGGAGCAGGCTCAAGACCTCGGACGCCATCCGCTCGCTCATGCGGCTGGCCCCGGACACGGCCATCCTGCTCAGGGACGGCGAACAGGTATCCATCCCGGTGGACGAGGTGGAGCCGGGCGACCTGCTGCTGGTCCGGCCGGGCGAACGCATCCCGGTGGACGGCTCGGTGGCCGAAGGCCGCTCCTCGGTGGACGAATCCATGCTCACGGGCGAACCCATGCCCGTGGGCAAGGAGCCGGGCGACCCTGTGGCCGGAGGCACGCTGAACACCCACGGCGCGCTGACCGTCAAGGCCGAACGCGTGGGCGCGGACACCATGCTGGCGCGCATCGTCAAGCTGGTCCAGGAGGCCCAGGGGTCCAAGGCCCCCATCGCCAACCTGGCCGACCGCATCAGCTTCTATTTCGTGCCCTCGGTCATGACCATCGCGCTCGCGGCCGGGCTGGCCTGGTACTTCATCGGCAGCGCGGGCTTCCCGTTCTCCCTGCGGATATTCGTGGCCGTCATGGTCATCGCCTGCCCCTGCGCCATGGGGCTGGCCACCCCGGTGTCCATCATGGTCGCCACCGGACGCGGCGCGCAGCTCGGCGTGCTCATCAAGTCCGGCCGCACCCTGCAGGAGGCGGGCGACATCGACACCGTGGTCCTGGACAAGACCGGCACCCTGACCTACGGGCGGCCCGAAGTGGCCGACGTCACCATGGTCCGGGGCACCATGGCCCGGACCGAGGCCGTGTTCCTGGCGGCGGCCGCCGAAAGCGTGTCCGAACACCCCCTGGCCCGCGCCGTGGTCCGCATGGCCGAGCAAAAGGGCCTGGAACTGCCCGCGCCGGAACACTTCGAGGCCGTGCCCGGCAGGGGCGTCAAGGCCACCGTGAACGGGCGCGAGATCGTCATGGGCAACTGGGCGCTCATGCGGGAGAACGGATTCGACTTCGGCGAGGACGGCCTGAGTCCGCAGGCCGTGGCTCACTACGAAAGCCAGGGCGCCACCGTGGTGTATTTCGCCTCGGACAACAAGCTCAACGCGCTGTTCGCCATCGCCGACGAGATGCGTCCCGAGGCCCCGGAGGTCGTGGCCCGGCTCAAGAAGGCGGGGCTGACCCCGGTCATGCTCACCGGCGACGGGGAGGCCAACGCCCGCGTGGTGGCGGACAAGGCGGGCATCGACACCGTGGTCGCGGGCGTGCTGCCCGACCGCAAGGCCGAGGAGGTGGAACGCCTTCAGGCCGAAGGGCGCAAGGTGGCCATGGTGGGCGACGGCATCAACGACGCGCCCGCCCTGGCCCGCGCGGACATCGGCATCGCCATGGGATCGGGCATCGACGTGGCCGTGGACTCCGGCGACATGGTGCTCATGCAGTCCGACCTGCACGGGCTGCTCACCGGGCTTTCCCTGTCCAGGGCCGCCATGCGGAACATCAAGGAAAACCTGTTCTGGGCGTTCGCCTTCAACGTCATCGGCATCCCGGTGGCCGCCGGGCTGCTCCACGTATTCGGCGGCCCCACGCTCAACCCCATGATCGCGGGCACGGCCATGGCCATGAGTTCCGTGACCGTGGTGTCCAACGCGCTCAGGTTGCGATTTTTCACCCCCTGAAACAACAAGGAGGACCATATGGCGGAAATCAAGGTCAAAGGCATGAGCTGCCGGCACTGCGTGAAATCGGTCACCGAGGCCATGGAGAAACTGTCCGCAAAGGACGTGTCCGTGGACTTGCTCACCGGCGTCGTCACCTACGGCGAAGACACGCCCATCGACAAGGACGCCGTCAAGGAGGCCATCGAAAAGATCGGCTTCGAATACGCGGGCTGAGTCCCCTCCCCGCAAACGAAAAAGCCCCGGCCGCACGGCCGGGGCTTTTTTCGCGGTGGGCGAAAGCCCGGAGCGCGTCCCGGCCGAACAAGGAGGGGTGCGGCCGGGACGCCGGGACGGGAAGGTTCGGTCCGGGCTAGAGCATTTCACGATTGAAATAACTCATACCCACAATTCTTAAACCATCCTT
>JACCQI010000038.1 GCA_015709315.1 Desulfovibrionaceae bacterium | reverse complement strand
TTTGCGTTCAACTCAGATTACCTCAGATCTGGCCAGCATGGTATTTGGGTCGCCTTCGGCGAGGGGCGTGCGAGCGCGGGTTGGCAGTGTTTAAAATAATGAAAAAACAAAAAAGACAAATTGTTACGTAAGGCTATTTTTAAACAGCCGCTCCGTCAATTGAGCAAAAAAAACGCCGCGCCATGATTGCATCATGGCGCGGCGTTTCTGTTGTTTTCGCCTGTATGGCCCACCCGGCAGCGCGCAGGCTCCCGGCGGGCAGTCGGGGCTTTTCCTTACTTCTTGCCCATCTTGGCCAGGTCCGCTTCCCGGATCTCCTTGCGCTTGATCTTGCCGGAGATGGTCTTGGGCAGGTCGTCCACGTACTCGATGACGCGCGGGTACTTGTAGGGCGCGGTCAGTTCGCGGACAAAGGTCTGGAGGGTCTTGGTCAGCTCTTCGGACGGCTCGTACCCGGACGCGAGCACCACGGTGGCCTTGACCAACTGGCCGCGCACGTCGTCGGGCACGCCCGTAACGGCGGCCTCGATGACCGCTTCATGGGCCACCAGGGCGGACTCGACCTCAAAGGGTCCGATGCGGTAGCCGGACGACTTGATGAGGTCGTCGGTGCGGCCCATGAACCAGAAGTAGCCGTCCTCGTCGGCCCATGCCTTGTCCCCGGTGTGGTACCAGCCGTCGAACTTGACCGAGGCGGTCTTTTCCGGCTCGTCCATGTAGGAGTCGAACAGGCCGAGCACGGGCTTGTCGATGCGGATGCAGATTTCGCCCTCCTCGCCTTGGGGCACCTTGTTGCCGCCCTCGTCGAGCAGGGCGATGTCCCAGCCGGGCACGGGCTTGCCGATGGAGCCGGGCTTGGGGGTCATGAACTTGAAGGTGGCCACCTGGAGCGTGGTCTCGGTCTGGCCGTAGCCCTCGTAGATGGGCATGCCGAAAGCCTTTTCCCAGGCGTGGAACACCGAGTCGTTCAAAAGCTCGCCCGCCGTGGTGCAGTGGCGCAGGCTGGACAGGTCGTATTGCGACAGGTCCTCGCGCACCAGGAACCGATAGACCGTGGGCGGCGCGCAAAAGGTGGTGATGTTGTTCTCGGCCATGACGCGCAGCAGTTCGGCGGGATGGAACTTGCCCCGGAAATCCCAGACGAACACGGCGGCCCCGGCCATCCACTGGCCGTAGAACTTGCCCCACACGGACTTGGCCCAGCCGGTCTCGGACAGGGTCAGGTGCAGGTCGCCCTCTTCCAGGTCGTGCCAGTGCGCCGCGGTGGTGAAGTGCGATGCGGGGTAGTTGAAGGTGTGCGTGACCATCTTGGGCATCCCGGTGGTGCCGGAGGAAAAGAAGATGACCATGGGGTCGTCCCCGCACGCGGCGTCGTCCGGCCGCGGGAAGGCGGCCGCGCCCGAGGCCACGAACTCCTCGTAGCCGATCCAGCCGTCATTGGCCGCGCCGCCGACCTGCACGTGCAGTTTCAGGCCGGGGCACTCGGGCCTGGCCCTGTCCACGCGCTCGCAGATGGTGTCCTCGCAGATGATGGCCGAAACGTGCGCGTAGTTGACGCGCTCGGCGATGTCTTTCTTGGTCAGCAGGGACGGGGACGGGATGGGCAGCGCGCCGATGCGGTGCAGGGCGAGCATGACGGTCCAGTATTCGTAGCGGCGGTACAGCACCAGCATGATGCGGTCGCCTTTCTTGACGCCCTGTTCCGTCAGGGCGTTCGCCAGCCGGGCGGACGTCTCCTGAAAGAAACCGGCGGTGAATTCGCGGCGCGTTCCCCCGTCGTCCACGTGGACCATGAGGCGCTTGTCCGGGTCCAGGTTGTCCAGGACGTCGTAGGCGAAGTTGAACTTGTCCGGACTCTGCGGTTTGTACCGGGCGCAAAAGTCCTTGTAATCGGTGTATTCTTCCTTGGTGAACATCTGTATTTTCTCCATGATTCTCTAAAAAATTCCAGTGATTATGCCGCTCCGATAATCGTCAAAACTTTTCCGGGCGGGCCGGTTGATCGCCGGCCGACCCTAGAGAATCACATCGATGAACTTGACGTCCTTGCCGTCCAGGCCGCGCAGGGCATGGGGCGTTTCCGAGTTGAAATACAGCGAGTCGCCGGGTTCGACGATGATCGGCTCGCCGCCCAGACGGACCTCGAGGCGGCCTTCGAGCACATAGATGAACTCCTGGCCGCGATGGGCCGTTTCCACCATGTCGTCGCCGGACTTGGGCGGCACGGTGATGAGGAAGGGTTCCATCTCGCGGCCCGCGAACTTGTAGCCGAGCGCCTTGTAGTCGTAGTCCTTGCGCCGGTCCACGGAAAAACCCTCGTCCTTGCGGACTAGGGAGTAGGACTTCAGGTGCGGCTCGCGGCCGGAAATGAGCGTGGTCAGGTCCACGCGGCACAGCCTCGACACGTCCAGCAGGTAGCCCACCGGAATCTCCACGGTCCCGGACTCGTACGTGACGACCTTTTCCTCGGGCACGCCGAGCAGGTCGGCCATTTCCTCGGGCGTCCAGCCGACGCCCTCGCGCACGCCCACCAACCGGGGCGCGATTTCCTTGTACTGTTCCATGACAACTCCTTGAGAAACGACTGGGACGGCCGGTCAAAGGGGAAAACACCGGCTAAGGGGTGTTTTTCCGTCTTCTCCCGAAACGTCCTCCCCTCCCTTTCCGCATTGCAAAGCGGCATCGTGGACTCGGAGGGGCTGTTGGTTACCCTCTGTGACGGCGAACTCCGCCGTCGGCTCTCTCTATCTCACTCCCACCGAGGCTTTCGGGCGGTGCTCCAGAAGGCCCCGGAGAAAACTCGGGGGAAATCCTCATCAAGAGATTTCCCCCGGATTTTTCCATTGTCCTACGCGTCCGGCCAGAGTTCGACGGCCATGTCGCGGAGCTTGTATTTCTGTATCTTGCCCGACGCGGTCATGGGGTACTCGGTCACGAACGTCACGTAGCGGGGGATCTTGTAATGGGATATCTTGCCCCGGCAGAAGTCGGTGACGTCCTCGGGTTCCATGACGGCCCCTTCCTTGAGGATGACGAACGCGCCCACCTGCTCGCCGAACTTGGCCGAGGGAACGCCCGCCACCTGCACGTCGAGGATGCCGTCCATGGTGTAGAGGAACTCCTCGATCTCGCGCGGGTAGACGTTCTCGCCGCCCCGGATGATCATGTCCTTGAGGCGGCCGGAGATGGTCAGGTAGCCGTCCTCGTCCAGGTGGCCGAGATCGCCGGAATGGCACCAGCCGTCCTTGTCGATGGCCTGGGCCGTGGCCTCGGGGTTGTTGTAGTACCCCTTCATCACGTTGTAGCCCCGGCAGCAGATTTCGCCCTGGACGTGCGGCGGGCAGTCCTCGCAGGTCTCGGGATCGACGATCTTGATCTCGATCTCGGGCATGGCCTTGCCCACGGTCTCGGTCATGTGCTTGAGGGTGTCGCCGATGACGGTCTGGGCCATGACCGGGCTGGTCTCGGTCAGCCCGTAGCAGATGGTGATGTCCTTCATGTTCATTTTGTCCATGACCCGCTTCATGACCTCCACCGGGCAGGGCGACCCGGCCATGATGCCGGTGCGCAGGGAGGAGAAGTCGAAGCGCGGAAACATGGGGTGGTCGAGCATGGCGATGTACATGGTGGGCACGCCGTAGCAGGCCGTACACCGTTCCTGGTCGATGGCCAGCATGACGTCGAGCGGCACGAAGTCCTCCAGGATGACCATGGTCACGCCGTGGTTGATGCAGGCCAGCACGGCGAGCACGCAGCCGAAGCAGTGGAACAGGGGCACGGTCAGCGCCAGCCGGTCCCCGGCCCTCAAGTCCTGGTTCTTGCCGATCCAGTAGCCGTTGTTGCCGATGTTGTAGTGGGTCAGCTGCACGCCCTTGGGGAACCCGGTGGTGCCCGAGGTGTACTGCATGTTGACCACGTCGTACGGGTCGAGCTTGTCCTGGCGGGCCTTGTACTCGGAGTCGGAGACCATGGCGGACATGGCCTGAAGCTCGGGCACGGAATACATGCCCCGGTGCTTTTCGTGGCCGAGGTAGAACACGCGCCTGAGCTTGGGGAACCTGTTGGTCTTGAGGTGCCCCCGCTCCTGGATCTTGAGTTCCGGGATCAGGTCGTAGATGGTGCTCAGGTAGTCGTGGTTCCGGTACTCGCCGATGATGAACAGGTTCTCGGTTTCGGAGTGCTTGAGCAGGTATTTCAGCTCATGGGACTGGTAGTGGGTGTTGACCGTGAGCAGGATGGCCCCGATCTTGGCCGTGGCGAACTGAAGCGCCACCCAGTAGGGCACGTTGTTGGCCCACACGGCCACCTTCTCGCCCCGTTTGACGCCCAGGCCCATGAGGCCCTTGGCCAGGGTGTCCACCAGTTCGCCGAATTCCCTGTAGGTCAGGCGGAAATCCCGGTCCACGTAGACGACGGCCTCGTTGTCGGGATACTTCTCCACCGTCTCGTCCAGCAATTGGCCGAGAGTCTTTTCTCTGAGTGCGGACATACGGACCACCTACACGGGGAAATAGAGAACGGCGTAGATTTCAGCCTTCTCGCTGCTGCCGCAGGCCACGTTGTGCGGGACGATGGAATTGAAATAGATGGAGTCGCCCGGCTCGAGCAGGGTCTCTTCCTGGCCGTAGGTGACGCGGACCTTGCCGCTCTGGCAGATGATGAACTCCTCGCCCTCGTGGGAGGACAGGGACTTGTCCTCGGCGGACCGGGGCAGCAGCTCGATGAAAAAGGGCTCCATGTGGCGGTCGGTCTTGCCCTTGCCCAGGGAATGGAAAACCAGTCCGGGTTCCTTGCGTCCATTGCCGCCGGGATGCATGGTCAGCTCCTCCTTGCGGCCGCCCAGGCGGACCACCAGGGGATCGCTGGACACGTTGTCGTCCAGGAAGGTTCCGAGCCGCACGCCCAATGCGCGAGCCAGCTTCACCAGGGGCTGTAGGGAGGGGTACATGTCCTCCTCTTCGATGGCCCGGATGAAGTCCTCGTCCAGGGCGGTGCGGTTGGCGAGGTCCTCGATGGTCAGTTCCTGCTTCTCGCGGTAGGATCGGATTCGTTTTCCGATGGTGCTCATGTAACCCTCCGTGTCTGCTGCAATATGAGTTTCAAATGTACGTTTCCGCCAGCGCGCGCAACGGCCCCGGACGGACAACGGCCGCCTTTGGCTGTATCGGAAAAGGACCCGATTGTCACCATTGCGCGAAACATTCGGCCCGGCGCATTAGACTGGTTGCCATGCCCTTTTCGGCATAGTATCTTCATGTCTTGCAGACGACAATTCGCCCCCGCGAGGCGGCGGGCCGCAACCGGCAGGGAAAACGGAACAATGGACAACGACATCAGCCTGACCTTCGACAAGCCGACAGGAGGCAGGGGCCGCGGCCCCGCCCCGTCCCAAAAACCCGGCTCCGCTTCGGACGGAGAGGGCGAAAGCATATACGGCGTCTTTTCCACGGAAATCGTTTCCACGGTGGGTGCCGGGTCCACCAAGCGGAAAGAGACCAAGCGCGCCTTGTGGTTCGCGGAGGAAATCGACCCCGAGGACGGCGAGCGGACGCTCCGGGTCCGGCCCCTGAACAACAACAATGTGCCCACCGGGGACGGCAAGGCCGTGGCGCTCGGCGACTTCCTGCACGAATACAGCCCGGAACTCGAATACTACCAGTCCGTGGTCTATCCGAAGATGAAGGAGCTGGACGAGATGCTCACCCGCGCCGAAAAGCAGCGGGACAAGGGCGCGTTCTACTCGGCCCAGTTCGGGTTCGAGGAGGCCCTGGAGTTCGACGAGCGCAACGTGCGCGCCAACTTCGGGCTGGGGCTTACGTACATGGCGCGCGGCGACACGGACAAGGCCGTGGACGTGTTCCGCAGCGTGGTCGGGCTGGACGCCGCGTTCAGCCCGGAGCACAAGCACCTGTTCAACGAGTTCGGCATCAGCCTGCGAAAGTCCAAGCTCTTCGACCAGGCCGTGGAATACTACGGCCGCGCCCTGGAAATCACCGACGACGACGAAAATCTCTATTACAATCTGGCCCGCGCCCACTTCGAGCGCGGCGACCTGGACGAGTGCCGGGAAAACCTGGAAAAGGCCCTTGAGCTGAACCCCGACCTCGATTCCGCCAGGCAGTTCTTGGACTACCTGGACAAGCGGGGTTCCATCCCGGAAGGCCCTCCGGACTGACGCTCCTTGCCGTCATGCAGCCGACGGCTTGAGCCTCCCCCGCTTCCGAACGCCCGCTCCCTCGGCGGCCCGCTTCCGGGTTGTTGTCCGGGAATTCCGGAATTCCCTGTTTTCGCTTCACCCTGCAAAAAAATCGCCCATGGCCCGACCTCCGGCCTTTCCGAAAAAGCACTTTTTCCGCAAAAACCGGCAAAGCAATTATATGCATATAATTCTATCGGTTCGCGGCAGGCCAGAGCCCCCCTTCCCGGCGGCATGGCCGCTTTTTCCGTGGCGACACCGTCCAAACCGCCGCCGCTGGCCTGCTTGTTGCAGATTACGATTTGGTGACAACCGACAACAAGCAATCTCAATTGATCCTGTGGATGGATAACGGCTACAGGATGGGGGGAACCGATGAAACGCACCATGAAATATGCAGCCCTTGCACTGGTGTTGCTCCTGCTGGGGGCCGGTCCGGGCCTTGCCAGTTCCTATACCTGGGGAGATTACGGCACCGCGACGCACGACACGCCGAAATGGCAGGACCTGGCAACGTATAAGGCGGAGCCCACCTATTGGGGGAGGACTCAATATACGAAGACGAGTGATTACGGCGTCTGGTGGAACGTCAACGGCACCGGTTGGACGCAGGACACCAACGTTGTCCTGACCGCCGGCAGCACCGTCCAATTCAAGGTCAATATGCACAAAAGCAGCGTGGGTACGCACTACGCCGATTTCGCGAAGCTCTGGGTGGACTGGGGCCAGGACGGCTCGTTCGACGAAGGGCGCTACGACGTCGGCGGCGATGTGGTGCTCTTTGACTTTGAGAAGCTCGAAGACAATGAGACGCACTGGTGGTGGGGCGACAACAGGGGAAGCGACAATACCCCCTGGAACCCCTACTTTTCGTTCACCTCCGACGCCATCAAACTCACCGACTCGATCTACGGGGACCTTTTCCTGCGGGCGAGGGTAACGTGCAGTGAATCCCTGGGATCGCAAAGTCCGGGGTTTGATTACGAAAGCAACTTCCTTGCTTCCGGCCACCTGTACCAGGGCGAAACCGAAGACTGGAAGCTCACCGCCACTCCGGTGCCGCCCTCCCTGCTCCTGTTCGGCACCGGCCTGATCGGGTTTGCGGCCGCCAACCGCAAGCGCTTCAGGAAGGCATAGCGAACCGGCCCGGCGGCGGGACCATGTCCCGAAGCCGTCCATGAAAACAAGACGGCCCCCGGTTCCCGGATAATTTCCGGGAACCGGGGGCCTTGATATTTTCTTGGCCGGGCCTTGGGCTGTCCGCCGTGCGCGGAGACTAGGTGAGGTCCGCCTTGGCCAGCACCGCGATCAGCCTCTTGAGCATGTCCTTGTCAAAAGCGTTCCGCATGGACTTGATCTGGGTCAGGGCCTCGAACGGCGTCAGGGTGCGCCCGTCCCGGCCCTTGCGGGTCAGGTTGTCGTAGACGTTGCACACTATCACCACCTTGACGTAGGCGGGCAGCATCTCGCCCGTACACCCGGACGGGTAGCCCAGGCCGTCCTCCCGCTCGTGGTGGAAAAGCATGCACTGCAATGCCTCCTGGGGCAGGGGCAGGGCCGAGCACAGCCCCACGCCCAGGGCGGGATGGGACTTGACCAGGTCCTTGTCCGACCGGCTCAGATTGTCGAACCGCTTCCGAAACAGCTCCTGCGGCAGCTCGAGCTTGCCGATGTCGTGCAGGATGGTGCCCACGCCCACGCCGACCAGCGCGTCGGTGTCCTCCTTCATGAAGGTGGCCAGCACGGTGATGGTCAGGACCATGACCGAGATGCCGTGGCGGAACAGCTCGTCCCCTTCCTTGATGAACCGAGACAGCTCCCTGAGCGCGTCGTCCCGGCACAAAAACTTGAGCGAGTTGGCGATAAGCGTTCGGATGCGCTTGAACTGGCGGGCGTCCACCGGCTTGGGCAGGGAGCGGTCGAAACACTCCCTGGCGATGGCCACGGTGGCGTCGTTCCACGCCCTGGCCCGCTCGCGCACCGGAATGGTCTCGTCGTCCAACAATTCCAGAAGATTGTCCTGGAGGTAGGCCAAGTACTGGGCATAATCCCGGGTGCGGACGTACAGATTCTCCACCCCGAGCAGGCTCAGCCGCTCCTTGTGCTCGTCCGTGAACAACTCGCCCTTTTCCGCGTACAGCACCAGCTTGTCGTCCTGCTTGAGGAACAGCGAAAACCCGCCCACCCTGGACGGGATGACCATGTAGGGGGAGATCTTGATCATGGAGACCGTCTGTTTCGGCTCGTTGCCGCCCTTTCCGGCGGTCGCGTCGCTACCCATGTATTCTCCTTGAAGGGCGGGAACCCTTTCGGCGTTGCTTCGGCAGCCCGGCCGCCCGCGTGGGGCCCTCGGCTTTCCGTCCCCGCCTCGCAACGGGTTCGGCTTTTACTCCGCATAGGGGAATATACGCGCTGGATTCACGGCTGTAAAGCGGGCCGCGATCTCCCCACCGCTTCCGCTTGCCTTCATCTCAGGAATGGTTACTCTCCGGGAATGACAAAAACCGCCAACCACAAATCCATTCATATAGAAGGTGCCCGGCACCACAATCTCAAAAACCTGACCCTCGACATCCCCCGCGACGAACTGGTGGTCGTGTGCGGCCCTTCCGGGTCCGGCAAATCCACGCTCGCCTTCGACATCGTCTACGCCGAGGGGCAGCGCCGCTACGTGGAATCGCTTTCCGCCTACGCCCGCCAGTTCCTGCCCCAGATGGACAAGCCGGATGTGGACAAGGTGGAGGGCCTTTCCCCGGCCATCTCGCTGGAGCAGCAGACCGCCACCCGCAACCCGCGCTCCACCGTGGGCACGGTCACCGAGGTCTACGACTTCCTGCGCGTGTTCTTCGCCCGCCTGGGCAAGTTCCACTGCCCGGAGTGCGGGCGGCCCATCGAGGCCCAGACCACGGACGAGATCGTGGACACGGTCCTGGCCATGGAGCCGGGCACCAAATTCATGCTGCTCGCCCCGCTGGTCGAGCACCAGAAGGGCACGCACAAGGACCTGTTCAAGAAGCTCAAGAAAGAAGGGTTCGTGCGCGTGCGCGTGGACGGCGGGCCGTACACCCTCGACGACGTGCCGGACCTGGAAAAGAACAAGAAGCACACCGTGGACCTGGTGGTGGACCGCCTGGTGCTCAAGGACGGCATCAAGAAGCGGTTGGCCGACTCCGTGGAGCTGGCCCTCGAAAAAGGCGACGAACGGCTGATCGTGTCCGTGATCGACGGCGGCGACATCCACATGTCCACCCTGTCCACCTGCCCGTCGTGCAAGATATCCATGCCGCGCCTGACCCCGCAGCTCTTTTCCTTCAACTCGCCCCAGGGGGCCTGCCCCACCTGCAACGGCATCGGCTCCGTGGAGTACTTCGAGCCGGACCTGATCGCGCCCAACAAAGGGCTGTCCCTCAACGAGGGCGGGGTCATCCCGTGGAAGTCGGCCTACCGCCAGGAGCAGTACGCTCCCAAGCTCAAGACGCTGGGCAGGCTGCACGGCTTCACCCTCGACACTCCGCTGTCCGAGTTCTCCCCCCAGGCGTGGGACGACCTGTTTTACGGCAACCCCCAGGCCAACTGGCAGGGCGTGGTCCACATCCTGGAATACGGCCAGCAGATGTCCGGCATATGGGACCACTGGACCGCCCGGTTCCAGCAGTCCCGCCCCTGCCCGGACTGCCATGGCGCGCGCCTCAAGCCCGAGGCCCTGGCCGTGCGCGTGGCCGACAAGAACCTGTTCGAATTCGTGTCCATGTCCATCCAGCGGGCGCTTCAGTGGCTTGAGGACCTCGAATTCTCCGGCCACGACACCCTTATTTCCGAGCCGCTCCTCAAGGAACTCACCCACCGCCTCGGGTTCATGGTCAACGTGGGGTTGGAATACCTGTCCCTGGGCCGCAACATGGCCACCCTGTCCGGCGGAGAGGCCCAGCGCATCCGGCTCGCCTCCCAACTGGGCAGCGGCCTGGTGGGCGTGACCTACGTGCTGGACGAGCCGTCCATCGGCCTGCACCCGCGCGACAACCAGCGGCTGCTCGACACCCTGCGCTCGCTGCAAAGGCGCGGCAACACCGTGCTCGTGGTCGAACACGACGAACCCACCATCCGCGAGGCGGACCACGTCATCGAGATCGGCCCGTCCTCGGGCTGGCTCGGCGGCGAGGTCGTGTACCAGGGCGATGTGCCCGGCCTGCTCACGGCCGACACCCTGACCGGCAAGTACCTGCGCGGCGACCTGTTCGTCACCCCGCCCGAGACCCGGCGCAAGGCCGGTGAGCACATCACCCTCAAGGGCGTCCAGACCAACAACCTCAAAAACCTGGACGTGTCCATCCCCCTCGGCGTGATGACCTGCGTGACCGGCGTGTCCGGCTCGGGCAAGTCCTCCCTGGTGGTGGACTCCCTGTACAAGCACCTGCTCCTGCACATGGGCCACAAGGCGGACAACCCCGGCAAGATCGGCGGCGTCGAGGGGTTGGACAGGATCGAAAAGGTCATCTCCATCGACCAGACGCCCATCGGCCGCACCCCGCGCTCCAACCCGGCCACCTACACCAAGATATTCGACGAGATCCGCAAGATATTCGCCGGGGCCAAGGAGTCGAAGAAGCGCGGCTACAAGCCCGGCCGGTTCTCCTTCAACGTCAAGGGCGGCCGCTGCGAGGCGTGCCGGGGCGACGGCCAGATCCGCGTGGAGATGCACTTCCTGCCCGACGTGTACGTCACCTGCGAGACCTGCAAGGGCAAGCGGTACAACTCCCAGACGCTCGAAGTGGAATACAAGGGCAAGACCATCGCCGACGTGCTGGACATGACCGTGCGCCAGGCGCGCGAGTTCTTCGCCAACCACCCGGCGCTCATGCGCAAGCTCGACGTGCTGGCCCAGGTGGGCCTGGAATACCTGCGCCTGGGCCAGCCCGCCACCACCCTGTCCGGCGGCGAGGCGCAGCGCATCAAGATATCCCGCGAGCTGGGCAAGCGCAGCCTGCCCGGCGCGCTGTACATCCTGGACGAACCCACCACCGGCCTGCACATGCACGAGGTGGGCAAGCTCATCCAGGTGCTGCACCAGCTCGTGGAAAAAAACGCCACGGTCATCGTCATCGAGCACAACACCGACGTCATCAAGGCGTCGGACCACGTCATCGACCTCGGCCCCGGCGGCGGCGAGCACGGCGGCCGCGTCGTGGCCTCGGGCACGCCCGAAGAGATCATGGCCGACCCGGACTCGGCCACCGGCCTGTTCCTGTAGGCTGTAGGGGAGGCCTCCGGCGGCCCCGCGGGGGCGGCAGGGCGCTGCCCTGCACCCGCCAGGGAGCAAGGCCCCCTGGACCCCCATCGCCCGCCTTCGGCGGGTGTCCCATGAACGCACGAGCGCGGGCCACCCTTCGGGATGGCCCGCGCTCGTGCGTTCATGGGACGGTATCATTTCAACACAATCGGTTCTCGCTCTTTCTACATCCTCTACTCATTGATCCTTCTTTTATCTGACTAAAATAACTGGTGTAATTCACAACAGTCGTTCAACCCATCCCCAATAAGCCCTATTTCGACGGCTTGGAAGCCGACCGCGAGGGGGCGGCGGCTTTTCCTCCGTGGCCCGCATGGGTGACCAGGGCGCACCTTCTTGCGGGGAGACACGACCTCTCACCCCAAACCAGGGCCGGAGCCGCCTCCGAGCGGATCAGCTTCCCGCCGCCGAAATCCGGGCGGCCGCGCCCCTCCAAGGGGCTTTTCTTTCGTCCATTTCTTTTGCCCCAACAAAAGAAATGGACCCCGCCGGGAGGGCGCGCAAAGCGCAATCTTCGTTTTGTTTATCGCCGCCGCAACGATCCGCCGCGCGCACATCCGTGCCGGAATTGACGTCGATGCGGCGCTTAAAACGCCGGTTCATCTTGTCCGTGACCACGTAAGGACCGCCAAGGCCCTCGATATGGACTTCGGTGCGGAATGGCGTCAGTCTGAGCGTGGGTGGCGTTGCAGGCCGTGACCGTCAAAGCCGCGAGGCTTGCGGACAGCCGCGCATTTTGCTAGCCAAGGCCCGCTCCTCCCGTGGTCCGGCGGCTAGACGCCCGGGCCTGCCCGCCGTCCCGACAGGGCCGAGGACACGCCGGACGCCCTGAATGGCGGACAGCCCAGTTGCCCTACTTCCATCGTCGTCAGCGCAGCCCCTCCTACATACGACAAACATCGCCTATTCACGACAAATACGTCGCACCACCCCGGAACCCGTGAATTCCGTCACATGCGAAAAAAGCCGAAGAAGAAAAGCGTCAGATGTGTCGCCTTTGCGTCCGATCAGGTTGCATTCCGGCTTGCGCCGGATTTCACAATGACACCGGGGGCTTTGGCCGGTATTGCGGTTTTGGCCCGTGTCTTGCTCATGCGGCTACTGAAACTCGTATGCATGCGATCACGTGAAGAAAGAATGATTTTGAGGCTGTTGAAGTTTAGCACAATCATCTGGTTCTGCCCTACGGAAGAAGCACAGAGCTGCACATTGGAGAAAACATGGCTGACAAAGAAGATAGAGAAGGCGTTGACCTTCGTCCAGATAAACTGATTCTGATCCCGGCAACGGTGGTGCTGATCCTCATCATTGCCTGTTCGATCCTATTCACGGCAGAGAGTGAAAAAGTACTCAAAACGGTTTACGGCGTGTTCACCCGCACCACGGGAACGTGGTACCTCTGGGTCTCCGTGGCGATGATCCTGCTTTCGGGATTCTTCCTGATTTCCCGTTACGGCTCGCTCAAGTTCGGCGAGGCCGAGGATAAGCCCGAGTTCAGCACCTATTCGTGGATTGCCATGATGTTCTGTTCCGGCGTGGCCGGAGCGGTCATGTTCTGGTCCATCGTGGAACCCCTCTACAACCTGGCGTACCCGCCCCAGTTCGCCGAGCCGCTGAGCAGGCAGTCCTTCGAGTGGGCCATGGCCTACGTGCTGTTGCACTGGGGTCCGGTAACCTGGCCCTGGTACCTGGTTACCGCACTGCCCATCTGCTACATGTACTACAAGCGCAAGAAGCCCGTCCTGCGGATCAGCACTACGGCCGAGCCCGTGCTGGGCAAGAAGGCCAACGGCGGCATCGGCAAGGGCATCGAGGTCTTCTTCATCATCGGCCTGATGTTCTCCAACGCGGCCGTCATGGGCGTGTCCGTGCCCATCGTCAACCACGCGCTGGCCGCAGTGCTGAACATCGAGCCCAGCTTCACCCTGGAGCTGATTATCCTGGCCGTTTCCGCATGCATCTTCACCGCCTCGGTCTCCCTGGGGCTCAAAAAGGGCATCAGGGTCCTGTCCAACGCCAACGTGATCCTCGCCCTGAGCATGGTCTTCTTTTGCCTGGTGGCCGGCCCCACGGCCTTCATCGTGGACAACTTCACCAACTCCTTCGGCATGATGCTGGGCAACTTCTGGAACATGATCTTCTGGACCGACCCCTACACCCCGGGCACCTTTCCGCAGGACTGGACCATATTCTACGCCCTGTGGATGGCCTCCTACGGTCCGTTCATGGGCCTGTTCATCGCCCGCATCTCCAAGGGCCGCACGGTCCGCCAGGTCGTGGGCATGGGCCTGTTCGGGGGCATCGCCGGTTCCTACCTGATCCACGCCGTGTTCGGCGGCTACACCATGTACGCCCAGCTGAACCACATCGTCGATGCGGTCGGCGTGCTCAACGCCAGCGGCGGCCCGGCCGCACTGGTGGCGGTGCTGCAGTCCCTGCCCATGGGCTATATAGTGCTCATCGGCTACTGCCTGTTCTCCACCATCTTCCTGGCCACGTCCGTGGACTCCTGCGCCTACGTCATCTCCTGCGCGGCGACCACCAGGCTGAAACCCGGCTCCGAGCCCACACGGGGCCATCGCTTCTACTGGGCCACGATCCAGGCCGGACTCGCCCTGGCCGCCCTCACCCTGGGCGGCATCGGGCCGGTCAAGATCTTCGCCAACTTCTCGGGAGCGCTGATGCTCATCCCCATCGCGTTCGCAGTGGCCGCATGGTTCAAGATGACCAAGGAAGACAACGCCCTGGTCCGATACTGCGGCGGCAAGGACTAACAACCAAAGCCTGACCTCGCCTTACAAGGGAAGCTCCGGCCGACCGGCAACGCGTGTTGCCGGAGTCTTCCCTCCCGGCGAAGCGGAAATACAACATACTGTAATTAAAGGAGAAAATGATGACAAAGCAAGCTAAGAAAGCTGCACTGCTCGGATTTGACTGCGCCATTCCCAAGCGTCTTGAGGCATTGATCGCCGAAGGCGCCCTGCCGAACTTCAAGCGGTTCAAGGAAGAAGGCACCTACATGACCGAAGGCTTCAACATGCCCACGGTGACCCCGCCATCCTGGGCCACCATCTGCACGGGCGCGTTCCCCCGCACCCACGGCGTTGAGGACTACTACTATTACAACGAAGGCGAATCCCTGCACTTCTCCAAGTGCGTGCAGGCATTCGGCTCCCAGATGCTCACCGCCGAGACCATCTGGGACGCGTGGGACAAGGCCGGCAAGAAATCCATAGTGGTCAACTACCCCACCTCCTGGCCCTCCAAGATGGAGAACGGCATCATGGTGCAGGGTGAGGGCCTGTCCGCGGCCGAATCCCGCTGGCAGATGGAAGGCTACGAACACCGCGAATGCCTGTGCTCCGAATCCTGCGTGGCTTCCGACTTCTACCCCATCGGCGTCCAGGCCCATTTCGAGGAAGCCGAGGGCTGGAAGAACCTGCCCGAGGAAATCGCCGACCAGGATCCCCTGGACATAACGATTCCCATGGAATTCCCCCACGCCATGGAGGCCCTCAAGCCCCAGACCTGGTACGGCCTGACCTGGGAATCCGAGGATGACGGCTACGACATCTTCGCCCTGTGCCCGGAAAAGGACTTCTCCAAGGCCTTCTTCAAGATTCGCCTGCACCAATGGTCCGACGTTGTCGAGGCCGACTTCCCCATGGCTGCCGACGGCCGCCTCGAAAAAGGCTACTTCCGCTGCAAGCTGATGGAGCTTTCCGACGACGCCGAGGAGTTCAAGCTCTACATCTCCGGCATCACCGGCACCCACGGCTACTGCGCGCCGGACAACGCCCTGAAGAACGTTGACTTCACCCGCAACATCCTGGCCAACGACATGGGCTACGTCAGCATGGCCAACGGCGTCATCGATGCCGAGACCGTGCTCGAACTCGGCCAGTTCCACTCCGACTGGCTGTGCGAGGTCATGACCACCCTGATCAAGGACAACCCGGATTGGGATCTGCTTTACATGCACTCCCACCTGGTTGACTGGTTCTACCATGGCTACCTGCACGCCATGGACAGCGACGATCCGGCCGTGAGCAAACCCGCCCTGGACATGGAGCGCGCCGTCTACCAGATCGAGGACCGTCTGCTCGGCAAGCTGATGGAAGCCCTGGGCGAAGACACGCTGACCTGCGTCATCTCCGACCACGGCGCCACCCCCATCGGACCCATCCTGAACACCGCCGAGGCCCTGTCCCAGGCCGGACTGACCGCCTACGAAGCCCGCACCACGGGCGAGGTCGGTTCCGTGTGGGAGGAGTCCGAAGGCTTCAACTACGAGCTCATCCCCGAGAAGTCCAAGGCCGTTCCCCAGCGCTACATGTTCGTCTACGTCAACCTGAAGTCCAAGTACCCCGGAGGCATCGTCGAGGACGAGGATTACGAGAAGGTCCGCAAGGAGATCATCGACGCCCTCTACGACTACAAGCACCCCGAAACGGGCGAGCGTCCGGTCATGTGCGCCATCCCCAAGGAAGACGCCAAGGTCTTCGGCATGGGCGGCGAGCAGGCGGGCGACGTGGTCTACGTGCTCAAGCCCGAATACATGGCCGAGCACGGCTACGGCTTCCCCACCGGCGAGTCCGGATGCGGTTCGCTGAAGAACGTCATGATGTGGCGTGGTCCCGGCGTCAAGCAGAACTACGTCTACGACCGGCCCCGTTGGCTGGCCGACGTGGTCCCCACCTTCTGCTACGCCACCGGCAACCCGGTCCCGGCGGATACCGAAGGGGCCGTCTGCTACCAGATATTCGATAACGGCAACAAATAAACCGCCTTCCCCCGGGGCGGGTCGGGCCGGGCATGTCGCCCGGTTCGGTCCGCCTCCGGATCCAGGTCTACGGAACTTCGGCCCGTTAGGCCAATCCGGCAAGGAAGGCGTCGCCGAACCAGGAACAACTCCCGCAGGCCCGAGGCGACAGGGCTGACGGCGGGAAGAAAACGAAGGGAAAGACACATGCTCTTTTTCGTAAACAAGCCGGAAGAAGGGATTCTTGACCGAATCGCTCTTATCGGTGGCGACGAGGACAAGGCCCTGCTCCTGGTGGGAGATGCCGTCACCTTCGGCACCTCCTTCTGGGAGGACAGACTCGAAGACCTGGGCGTGGAGGACATCTACGTGAACAAGTCTTCGCTGGAAGCCAGAAACATCGAACTCAGCGACGGTTGCGAGGTTGTCGATTACGACGAAATCGCCGACCTGCTGCTGGGCGGCGACGAGAAGATCGTCTCTTTGTAGGAGGATATCGACATGTCCAAGACACTGACCATCATGCTTCTCTCCGGCGCTGCCGAGAACGAGGACGCGGAATTCGCGACCAGGCTCGCCCTGGCCGCCCAGGACAAGGGCCACAAGGTCCAGATGTACCTCTTCGGCAATGCCGTGAACATCTCCAAGAAGGAGACTCCCATCGAGGGCGACCTGCACATCCAGCAGCGCCTCGTGGATCACATCGAGCCGACCAAGAGCTTCGACCGTCTGGCCGAGATCATCAGCCGCGGCGGCGACGTTTCCACCTGCCACACCAACGAGCACGCCCGGGGCATCGAATTCCGGGAGTACGTCGAAGGCGTCAAGTGGGGCGACGTGGGCGGTTCCTTCACCAAATACCTCATGACCTCGGACGTGCTGCTGTCCGTGGGCCACTAAAGGAGCCACACCATGCTGAATTCAGTTTGTTGCGTCGTGGCCAAGCCTCTGGGCGTGGAGCAGGGAACCCTGGGAATCCGTTCCGCCTGGGCCTGCCACCAGAACGGCTTCGAGACCAAGCTCGTCTACGCCGAGGAGGGCGTGTGGTGCGCCATCGGCAACCCCGGCTACCACACCTCGCTGCTCAAGGATCTGCTGGACGAGGACGGCGAGGTCTGCGTGGTCCGTGAAGACCTGGAAAGGCGCGGCATCGCGCCCGAGAGCGTCTTTGAAGGCGTGCAGGTCATCCCGGCCTCGGAAGTGGCCGAAATCTGCGAAGACGTGGAAACCGTCAATTACTTTTAACACCGATAACCAAGAGGGAAGAACATATGGCAACCGTCTATTTCGAGCGCCTGGACGAGAACCGCGACAAGTTCAACGTCGGCGCAAAAGCTGTCCCCGAGATCATCATGGATTTCTCTTCCATCACCCCGGAAGAACGCAACCAGGAATCCATGGGTTCGCGCATGCTCTGCGTGGCGGCCCTGTCCTGCTACTGCAACACCCTGGTCAACGCCTTCAAGCGCAACGACGTCGAGGTCAAGTCCCTGACCGCCTCGGCCGAGGCCAAGAAGGACAAGGACGAAGTCAACCGGACCCGCTACGTCGAACTCGAAATCCACGTCGAGGTCGGCCTGGAGGAAAAGGACCGCGAAGTCTTCGAGACCGTAAAGGACAATATGCTCAATGGTTCGCTTCTGACCTACTCCCTCGAGGAGGGCATGGAAGTGGACTACAACATCGAGATGAAAGCGGTGTAGGGCCGCATCGTTTCGCAACCTCTAAGACACCCACATGGGCGCATTGCCCATACTGAAAGGAGAAATACCATGGCTGACAAGAAAGTAGTTCTTATCGTTTGCGGTGACGTCGACGTCAACGCCGCCGGTTCCGTGATGCAGAAGTTCCTCAAGAAGAGCGTGCCCTTCACCAACTTCGACCCGGCCGGCGCCGTTGCCGAGGCCGCCAAGATCGAAGGCGCCGCCACCGTGGCCGCCGACGGCGTGGCCAAGGCCTTCGAGGATGACGGCGCCTTCGCCATCGTTGACCTGGGCGCAGTGGACCCGGCCGGCCTGGAGAGCGCCATGACGCAGATCTCCGACGCCGCCGACCGCCGGACCCTGATCGCGCTGGCCACCGGCAAGGCCCTGTACCTGGGCGGCCTGGGCATGAACAAAAAGGCCGACAACGTCGAGCGCAGCGTCCGGGCCGCCGACATCGTGGCCACCATCTGCTACGTGGCCGACCTGAATGTGCCCGCCGACTGCACCGGCGCGATCATCTACCAGGCCCTCAAGGACCCGAACATGAAGCTCAAGGAAATCGCCAAGCTCAAGGAAGCCATCGGCCGCATGGAAGCCGCCCTGCAGCGCGACACCCGCGAGCCCTGGGACAAGCACGACTGCGCCTAGTCCGATGGAGCCGATCCCAGTCCTGAAGTGATGCATGGGAGGGGCCGGCCGCGCGGCCGGCCCCTCATTCACCCCACAACGAACCGACACGCCGGAGAAACGAACCGAAATGACCCACACGACCGCATGGACGGCCTCGAACGTCCAGGATCTCAAAATGAAGCAGAACCTTTCCTTTGCCAAAAGGGGACTCGTCTTCGCCCTGATCTCCGGCATCACCTGGGGGCTTGACGGCGTCATCCTGAGCCTGGCCTTCGCCTCGCCCCTCTTGCTCGGCGAAGAGTACTGGCTGCTGGCCCCCCTGACCGTGGGCGCCCTGCACGACTCCTTCAGCGCCTTCTGGCTGCTGTGCTTCAACGGCGCCACCGGGCGGCTCAGGGAGCTGGGCCGGACACTGCGTTCCAAAGCCGCGCGGCCGGTCATCCTCGGCGCGCTCTTCGGCGGACCCGTGGCCATGTCCTCGTACATGCTCGGCCTCAAATTCGCGGGACCGGCCTACGTCATGCCCATCACGGCGCTGTACCCGGCCGTGGCCTCCGTGTTCGCAGCCGTCTTCCTCAAGGAAAAGGTGGCCGTGCGCGCCTGGTTCGGCCTGCTGCTGTGCGTGGTGGGCGGCGTGATCATCGGCTACACCCCGCCCGAAGGCTCCCTCGGGAACGAATTTTACCTCGGCATAGCCTTCGCCCTGGTGGCCACCTTCGGCTGGGGCATCGAGGGCGTGCTCGCCACCTCGGGCATGGACCTCCTGGACCCCGCCGTGGCCCTGAACGTCCGCCAACTGACCTCTTCCTCGGTCTACCTGCTGGTGGTGCTGCCCCTGGCCGGAGGCTACGCGCTCTTCGTCCCGGCCCTGACCGGCTCCATCGGCTGGGTCTTCCCGGTGGCCGCCATGACCGGAGCCCTGTCCTATCTCTGCTGGTACCGGGCCATGAACATGACCGGGGTGAGCCGGGCCATGGCCATCAACATCACCTATTCCCTGTGGGGCCTCCTCTTCTCCGCCGTGTTCACCGAAGTGGAGATCACCGCCGCCATCATCACCGGCGCGCTGATCATCACCACCGGGATGATCATGGTCGTGGGCAATCCCAAAGAGATGGCCTGCCTGCGCAGCATCCAATAGCCAAGGAAGGAATTTCATGACCAACATACCGATGAAAATGCGGGTGGCCGACTGCTTCGGCCAGGGCGAGGCCCTGAACGCAAGGGCCGTTCACGACATCATCTGCGACCAATACCCCACAGAACGCTATTGTTCAGTCCGGTCCGTGCATGAGCATCTCATGTCCCTCAAGGCCGTGGGAATTCTCAACGACGAAAGCTCTTACGTGGACGACAACGGTGATCTGGTCTCCGTATACCGCATCTCGGAATACGGATTGAACCGGCTGCACAAGGCCCGCTGACCCGTGAACGGGGATGCCGAAAAATGCTTGCGGAGAAATCTGAGACGACATAACTGACAGGCCTGCGCCGCAACCTGCGCGCTTTCGAGAGGCAACGATGGGCGAACCGACCTACGAAGAATTGAAGCAGCAATGCCGACTGCTCAAAGCGCAGTTGACCTCCTTCAAGGAGACCAAGGAACTGTTGGTGGCGAGCGAGCGGCAGCTGACCCGGATGTTCAACAATCTCCCAGGCATGGCCTATCGCTGTTCACTGGATGAGAAACTGCACCCCACGCTGATCTTCGTCAGCCAGGGGTGCGTCGATCTCTTCGGGGTCGCCCCCGGGTTCTTCACGGACCAACGGAACAACGTCATGGAAACGCTTGCGCATCCCGACGACCTGGCCGGGATGCGCAAGGAGCAGGACGGCGCCATTTGGGGCCACCGCCCTTACAAGATGCACTACCGCGTCCAACTGGACGACGACACGGTCAAATGGATCTGGGACCAGGGCGAATGCGTGTACGACGAAAATGACGTACCCGTGTACCTGGATGGGATAATGATCGACATCAGCGCCCATAAGCTCCGCGAATACGAGTTGATCCAGGAAAACCAGCGGTTGCAGAATACCGAGGAGACCCACCACCACTTCGGCAGGATCATCGGCAAAAGCCAGAAGATGCAGGCTGTGGTCAAGCTGATCTCCATGGCGGCCAAGAGCGACGCCAACGTCATCATCCTCGGCGAGACCGGGACCGGCAAGGACCTGGTGGCCCAGACCATCCACGAATTGAGCGAGCTGGGCGGCCCCTACGTGCCGGTCAACTGCGGAGCCATCCCCGCCAACCTCATGGAAAGCGAGTTCTTCGGCCACAAGAAGGGCGCGTTCTCCGGGGCCACCTCCGACCGCAAGGGATATCTGACCCAGGCCGACGGCGGTACGCTGTTTCTGGACGAGGTGGGCGAAATCGACCTTTCCCTGCAGGTCAAGCTGCTCCGCGCCCTGGAGAGCAAGCGTTTCCAGCCCGTGGGCAGTTGCGAATCCCAGTCCTCCAATTTCCGGCTGGTGGCGGCCACCAACCGCGACCTGAGCGAAATGGTCCGGGAAGGCCGCATGCGCTCGGACTTCTATTTCCGGCTGCATGTCCTGCCCCTGCACGTGCCGCCGCTCAGGGAGCGGAAGGAAGACCTGCCGCTGCTCGTCACCGAATTCATGTCCCGCTACCTCGGCAAGCCCGCCAACGCGTCCAGCATCCCGGCCAAGGTCCGGACCGCCTTCGAGGCCCACGATTGGCCCGGCAACGTCCGCGAACTGCAAAACGTCCTGGAACGCTACCTCACCTTCGGCGAGGTGGTGCTCAGCGATTTCGGCATCCAGGCCGAAACCGGCGGGTGCATAAAGGAACTGCTCGGCCTGGCCAATGAGTATGCGTCCCTTGAAGAATGCATGGATACCGTGGAGCGCCACATCATTCTCAAGGCCCTGGAACACAATCACTGGAAAAAGGGCCTGACCGCCAAGGCCCTCAGCATGAACATGCGAACCATGCAGAGAAAACTCAAAAAGCACGGTTTGTAGACAATCCTCCCATCTCCCGGCGTCGCATTCGGCGACATTTCCGACGCATGGCGACAGCCGTGTCACACCCCCGCAAACCCATAATCTACGCGATCTCCTGGCCCATATCGGGCGAAACACGACATTCCAGTCGCGTTTCCCACGTTTTTTAGCGGCCATATTTTAAATTTATCCTTAAATTACGGCATGATAACAATATGGCATGCCCTGTGCTCTAGGAGAGTCGATTGTGCTTACGAAGCCGAGCGCACGGCGTAACCGTCCGCATCGGCCAGGTCTTTGGGAACAGGGGGGCGGTCCGACAGCCTCCTCCGAGACCGGCGCACGGGATTTGCCGATGGCGGGCAAGATCATCAACCAGCTTGCCCGTCAGCTTCCACCTCCCGGAAGCACGAGACCGGCACCCCTCTCCCGGGCGCACTCCCCCTCCCAAAGGCCCGTCCGTTTAAAGGGCGCTGCTGAACCGACATCCTTTGCCTGGAAACGCAGTCTTCGTTTTTCCCGGAAAAAGGTCGGCCCGACAGGCTGTTCAGCCTGTCGGGCCAATATTATAAGGAGTTTTATTCCATGACTTTTAAAGATTTCCGCAAGACGCAAGTAGCAGGTTATATATTCATCACATTGGGCATCTCGTTCTGGAGCGGCAATTTCGTGGCCGCCCGAGGCCTGGCCCATGACCTGGAACCGGCCACCCTCAACCTGCTGCGGTGGATATTGACGTCCCTGATCTTTCTACCCTTCGGCTGCCGGGCGCTGTGGCGCGAGCGGAAGGCGGTGTTGCGCCACTGGAAGATCCTGAGCCTGCTGGCGCTGACCGGCATCTCGCTTTACGACACGGTCGTCTTTCTGGCCGGACACACCACGGAAACCCTGAACATGTCGCTGATCGCGACGCTTTCGCCGCTGCTGACCGCCCTGGTGGCCCAATTCATGTACAAGGAGCGCATCGGCCGCAGCATGTACCTCGGCATCGCCCTGAGCAGCTTCGGCGTGGCCTACCTCGTCACCGGCGGCGAACTCGAACGACTGCTGACCCTGCGCTTCTCCACCGGGGACCTGCTCATCCTGTCCACCGCCTGCATGTCCGCCGTATACAACACGGCCGTAAACAAAGTGACGGGCATATTCAGCCAGACCACGCTGTTTTTTGCCATCAGCCTGTTCGGCACGTTCTATCTCGTCCCCCTGTACCTGTGGGAAACAGGCGGCCGCTTCATCCTGCCGCCGATCTCCGGCGAGGTGACGATGTCCCTGCTGTATCTGGCGGTGTTCGCCTCGATTTTCTGCTTCCTGTTCTGGAACGCTGCGGTTCAAATCCTCGGAGCGCCCAAGGCCATGCTGTTTTATTACACTCTGCCGCCGGTCAGCGCGCTGGTCGCCTGGTTCGTCATCGACGAGCCGGTCAACCGGACCCAAATCCTGAGCGGCGCTTTAATCCTTGCGGGCATACTCGTAGCTCTTTATGGTGGCCCTCCCAAATCAGCCGGTAAGGGAGGAATGAAACATGAACCTGCAACTGCGGTCGCTAACTGACTCACTTGTCTGGAACGTTTTTCTGTTGACGCTGGGGTCGGTGGTCTACGTCATCGGCTACAGCGGCATCGCCGCTCACCACGACTTCGTCCCCGGCGCCCTCTACGGCCTTGCCGTGGTGGGCAACAACATAGTGCCCGAGATATCGCTGGCCCGGTGGTACGTGCTCCTGAACGTACCGCTCTTCGTCGTGGCCTGGAAGAGTGTGGGACGGAGATTCTTTTTCCTGAATCTCTACGCCATGCTGGCCATAGCCTTGCTGACCGCTTTCGTGCGCTGCGACTTCGGCATCAAGGCGGACGTATACTCGGCCATCGCCGCCGGTGCCTTCATGGGGGCCGGAGCGGGGATGATCCTTCGCACCTACGGCGGCGGGGGAGGCCTGGACGTGCTGGCCGTCATCCTGAACAGAAAGTACGGCCTGCGGTTCGGCGTTTTCTTTTTCCTGTTCAACGCCGTGGTCATGCTCTCCGCCCTCAGGCGGTTCAGCCCGGACACCATCATCGCCTCGATGGTGATGCTGTTCATCAGCTCCGTGGTCACGGAATACGTCCTTTCCCTGTTCAACCAGCGAAAGGCCGTCCGCATCCTGACCAGGAGGGGGAAAGAGATCGCCCAAAACATCACGCAGGTGCGCAGGCAGTCCGCCACGGTTTTCCCCGGCAAGGGCGGCTTCTCCGGCGTGGAGGTGGACATGGTCCTGTCGATCACCGACAGGTTGCGGCTGCGTTCGCTCGAACAGGACGTCTTCGCCCTCGACCCGGAGGCGATCATCGTCGTGGAAAACACCTTCAGCGTCGCCGGAGGCTCCTTGGGGCTGCCCAAGAACTATTGACCCTCAACCAAACGAAGAAGCATCGCATGAAAACGTTCCCACAACCTACCGAAGCAGGCACCCTTTTCCAGGCCGAAGCGGCCGAAGACACGGAGATATTCATTCCGGAAAACGTCTGCGCCAAAATGATCCGCTTCGCGGTCGAAAACGGCCGCCTGACGTACGTCCGCTTCACGGGCGGGTGCGACGGCAACCTCAAGGCCCTGTCCACCCTGGTCACGGGCATGCGCGTCGAGGACATCCTGGAGAAATTGAGCGACATCACCTGCGGCCGCAAGGACACCTCCTGCGCGGCCCAGCTCTGCGTCGCTCTGCGCCAGGCCGAAGACGGCCTTGAAGGCTGACGGCGAAGCCGCTTCCCGTCCCCCGATCTTCAAGCAGTAAAAGGCCGGACCGATTTATAACGGCTTTGTCAGGATTCGCCATTTGGCGTATCAAAGCGATAATGAGACAGCCATCTTCCACTAACCGCCCGCCGTTCCCGGACGGACGGGCAAACCGGCGCGCCGCTTGGCGGGGACTGCTCCTCGCCCCGCTTGCGGCGCTGGTTCTTCTGCTGTGCACGGCCGCGCCCTGCCCGGCGCATGAGACCTACCACATCAGCTTTTCGCCCGGCGCGGAAATCCACATCCTGGCCCGGGAGCGGGTCAGGGACATGTACCAGCGGGCCGGGATGGCCGTGGAATTCGTGCCCATGCCGCACAAGCGGTCCATCCAGTCGGCGGCCGAAGGCACCGTGGACGGCGAGGTGGGCCGCATCAAGGGCCTGGAAAAACGGCATCCCGGACTGCGGCGCGTGGACGTCAAGCTGATCGACCTGACCGGGGCGGCCTACGTGATCGAGGGGTCCGCCATCCAACACTATGACAGGAAGCTGCTGGACACGGTCCGGGTGGGCGCGGTCAACGGTGTGCAGTGGGCCTTGCGGGAGTTGGACGGGCGGCCTGCGGAAATGGTCAGCGACTACACCCGGCTGTTCGGCATGCTGGTCGAAAACCGGGTGGACATGGTGCTGGGAAGCACCCTCAGCACGGAAGCCGTCCTAAACAAGGAAGGAATCCGCAACCGGCGCATCCGCAAGCTGACCCCGCTCGTCTACTGCGCGCCCCTCTACCATTACGTGAACGAGAAGCACGCGGACATCATCCCGCTGCTGGAACAGGCCCTGCGGGAACTCTGGGCCGAAGACCACTGGGGCGGCGATGGCCCCTGTGTTCCCGGCGCCGACTAGGCCGTCACCGATCCCGGCAGTACACCGCGAACCGCTCGAGCAGGGAGGCCGACTCCGGGGTGTCGCACACCGCCGCCCGGATGGCGGCCACGTCGCGCCCCGCTTCCCGCAGGATGTCCTCGCGCCTGTCAAGGTAATACCGGATGGCCGCCGCGTCGAACTCCGGGTGGAACTGCACGCCCCAGGCGTGTCTCCCCACCCGGAAGCACTGGTGCGGGTCATGGCTGCCCGTGGCCAGCAGGACCGCGCCGGGCGGCAGCTCCAGGGCGGTCTGGGAATGGGTCACGTGTCCCTTGAACACCGGGGGCAGGCCGCTCAGAAGGACGTCCTTTCGGCCCTCTTCCGTCAGGACGACGTCCGCGGTGCCCATCTCCACGCCGTCCGGGTGGTAGCCCGCGCGCCCGCCGAGCGCGTCGGCCATGAGCTGGTGCCCGAAGCAGATGCCGAGCAGGGGCAGGCCCGCGTCCACGGCCCGGGCGACCCAGTCCCCGGCGTGCCGAATCCAGTCCGCGTCGTCCGTGACCATGTCGTGGGAGCCGGTCACGGCCGCGCCCGCAAACTCCTCGGGTTCGGGCAGGGTTTCGCCCGCCTGCACGTTCACGCAGTGCCACATGGCGTCGGACAGACCCATGCCCTCGGCGGTCCAATGCTCGAAATCCTTGTGCTTTTCCCTGTACTCCGGGAAGGTCCCGCCGGTCCTGACGATCAGAATTTTTTTCATTTTTGTCCTACAAAAGTGTAGTTAAGTTAAGCTGTTATATAGATAATGCGTCAAACGCCCGAGGCTGTCAACAACCGACCGGGCTTGAACTCCCGGCCCTGTTTGCGGTACTGTGCGGCAAGACCCCGGAGAGAACCATGAACAACTTGAACACCGTCAGAAAATGGAGCCGTCGCGAGTTTATCCGGGCCGGTTCCCTGACCGTGGCGGGCGCGGCGCTCTTCGGATGCGCCAAAAACCCGGTCACGGGCGAGAGCCAGCTCATGCTGATCAGCGAGCAGCAGGAAATCCAACTGGACAGGCAGGCGTCGCCCAGCCAGTTGTCCAACGACTACGGCGTGGTCCAGAGCATGAACCTGGACGACTACGTGGGCAAGGTGGGCAAATCCCTGTCCGACACCTCGCACCGGCCGCAGATGCCCTACAACTACAACGTGGTCAACGCCAACTACGTCAATGCCTACGCCTTTCCCGGCGGGACCATCGCCTGCACGCGCGGCATCATGCTGGAGATCGACAACGAGGCCGAACTGGCCGCCCTGCTCGGCCACGAGATCGGCCACGTCAACGCCCGGCACACGGCCTCGCGCATGAGTTCGCAGATCCTCATCAGCGGGGCCGCCGGGCTGGGCGGCGCGCTCGTCGGGGCCAAGTACGGCGGCACCTGGGGATCGGTGGCGGGCGGACTGGGCGGCATCGGGGCCAGCCTGCTTCTCGCCTCCTACTCCCGCGACGACGAGCGCCAGGCCGACGCCCTGGGCATGGAATACATGACCAACGCGGGCTACAACCCGGACGGCATGATCGGACTCATGGACATGCTCAACGAACAGCACACGGCCCAGCCGAGCGCCCTGGAAGTCATGTTCGCCACCCACCCCATGAGTTCCGAACGACTGGCCACGGCCCGAAACCGGGCCAACACCCAATATCTCGGAGCGCGGCAGTACGCCTACTACCGCGAGCGGTACATGGACAACACCGCCAAGCTGCGCGCCATCGGACCGGCCATCAAAAAAATGCAGGAAGCGGAAAAGCTCGCCGGGAAAAAGGAATACGGCGAGGCCGAGGAATCCATGCAGGCCGCGCTCAAGCAGGTCCCGGACGACTACGCGGGCCTGCTCATCATGTCCAAGCTCCTGGCCACCCAAGAGAAATACGACGAGGCCCTGGCCTATGCCGAACAGGCCCACCAGGTCTATCCGCAGGAGGCCCAGGCCAGCGCCTTGACCGGCCTGCTCTGCCTCAACGTCAAGAAATACTCCAAGGCCTACGACAGCTTCACCGCCTACGACAAGGCCCTGCCCGGCAACCCCACCGTGGGCTTCTACAAGGGATATTCGCAGGAACAGCTGGGCAACCGCGAGGACGCGGCCCAGGAATACTACAAGTTTCTGCAAAAGGTGCGCGAAGGCGACGCGGCCCAGCACGCCTACACACGCCTCGTCCAATGGGGCTACATCCGGGGCGAGGCAAAGCCCTTCGAGTTCGAAATCCCCGCGTAGCCAGCGGGCAGGACGAGGCGAGGGAAGCCTCCGGCGGCCCCTTCAGGGAGACCAGGGCGCTGCCCTGGACCCGCCAAAGGCCGAGGGCCTTTGGAATCCC
>JACCQI010000037.1 GCA_015709315.1 Desulfovibrionaceae bacterium | reverse complement strand
CCGGGGGAAGGGGAGAGGGACAGCCCTTTCCAAAGGGTTTCCCTCTCCCCTTCCCCCGGCCGCCGGAGGCATCTTTTGTCCAATATCCTCACCGTTTCCGAGCTGACCAAGTCCGTCAAGGCCCTGCTGGAGGCGGAGTTCCCGTTCGTCTGGGTGCGCGGGCAGGTGACCAATCTGGCGCGGCCCGGCTCCGGGCATGTGTATTTTTCGCTCACCGACGGGGACGCGGCCCTGTCCGTGGTCTGGTTCAAGTCGTCGCAGGCATCGGCCAAGGCGGTGGACCGGGGCGGGGAGCGGGTCAATCCGCTGACCGGCGAGATCGAGGAGGAGCGCGGCGCCACGGCCCTGACCGGCTCCGGCCTGGAGGACGGCATGGAGGTCCTGTGCGCCGGGCGGCTCAACGTGTACGAGCCGCGCGGCCAGTACCAACTGGTGGCCGAACTGGTCCAGGACCAGGGCGTGGGCGACTTGGCCGTGGCCTTCGAGGCGCTCAAGAAAAAGCTTTCGGAAAAGGGATATTTCGACGAGGAACGCAAGATCGCGGTGCCGCGCGATCCCCGGCGGGTGGCGGTGATCACCTCGCCGTCGGGCGCGGCCATCCGGGATTTTCTGCGTATTGCGGACACGCGCGGCACGGGCGCGGAAATCCACATCTACCCGACCCTAGTGCAGGGCGAGCGCGCCCCGGAGCAGATCGCGGCGGCGCTCGACGCGGCGGACGCGGACGATTGGGCCGAAGTGGCCGTGCTCATCCGGGGCGGCGGGTCGCTGGAGGATCTGTGGGCCTTCAACACCGAGCCGGTGGCGGACGCCATTTTCCGGGCGCGGCTGCCCGTGGTCAGCGGCGTGGGGCACGAGCCGGACGTGACCATAGCGGATTTCGTGGCCGACCGGCGCGCGGCCACGCCGAGCCACGCGGCCCAGGACCTGTGGCCCCGGCGCGAGACCCTGGCTCAGCGGGTGGATGCGTTGGAAATGAGCCTGAACCGCGCCTACGCGGGCTGGCTGCTGGGCAAGGGCGCGTCCTTTGAGCAGCTTCGCAAGGCCCTGGTCTGGCTGTCGCCCCAGCGGCGGCTGGAGCGCATGGAGGATCGGTTCATCGCGCTCATGTCCCGGCTGGAAGGCGCGGGCCTGGACCATTATCACGATTTTGCGGACCAGACGGTGCGGACTGCGGAGCTGCTTGACCGGGCCTTCGGGCCGGATCGGCTGGACGGGCTGTCCGCCGACCTGACCGGGCTGGGCCGCCGGTTGGAGCGGGCGGGCGAACTGTTCGGCGAGGCCGGGGCGCGCGAACTCGACCTGCTCTCGGCCTCCCTGCGCGGGCTGGACCCGGAAGGACCGCTCGAACGCGGCTACGCTCTGGTGCGCGTGGACCGGACCGGCGGATTTTTGCGCGACCCGAATGAGGTGACGAAGGGCGACACTCTTGATATCAGGGTGAAAAGCGGCCGGGTTGCGGCCACGGTCTCCGGCACGAAAAACGACGCATAGGGGTTTTGATGAAACGGTTCGCATTCCTGTTGTTCCTGATTTTTTCACTGACATTGCCGCTGGTGCCCTGCTCGGGCACGGCGCAGGACTTCGGCCTGGAGGAGGGCGACGGTCCCGCCCTGATCCTGCCCAAGGACGCCCGTGCGGCCGAGGGTGCCGGGCCTGTGGAGTCCGGCCCCGCCCTGGTCCTGGCCGCGCCGGGCAACGCGGACATCGGCCAGGCGTTTCTGGTCCGCCTGACCTCGGACCTGCCGCTCGAATCCGTGTCCGTGCATTGGCTGGGCAAGGAGGTGGTGCCGTCCATCTCGGTCTGGAACAACCGCCACGTGGCGCTGGTCATGCTCGGTTCCGACGTCCTGGACGCCAAGCCGGGCAAACAGGATTTGACCGTCATCGCCTCGGTGGACGGCAAGGAGAACACGCTTCGCCGTAGCGTCCGGCTGCGCGTCAAAGACTACCCCAAGCAGGAGCTGACCCTGCCGCCGTCCATGGTCACGCCGCCCCAGTCCGTGTACGACCGTATCGCGGCCGAGCGCGAGCAGACCACGGCGGCCAAGAACACGGTTTCGGCCCAGCGCCTGTGGCGGCTGCCGCTGCTGCGCCCGGTGGACGGGGAGATGTCCAGCGCCTACGGGCTTCGGCGCATCCTCAACGGCACGCCCAAGAACCCGCACCGGGGCAATGATTTCCGTTCGCCCATGGGCAATCCGGTCAAGGCCGCGGCCGACGGCGTGGTCATCCTGGTGGGCGACCACTATTACGCGGGCAATTCCGTGTACATCGACCACGGCAACGGCCTGGTGACCATGTATTTCCACCTCTCCAAGCCCATGGTGAAGGAAGGGGACCGGGTGCAGCGGGGCCAGTCCATCGGCCTGTCCGGCATGTCGGGCCGGGCCACCGGGCCGCACCTGCACTTTTCCGTGTCCGTCATGGGCAAGCTGGTGGACCCCCAGCCCCTGTTCGCCAACACCGTGGACCAGATGATCCAGTAACCTCCCTTTCATAACTATGTCGCGCATCCCTTTTTTCAGATCGTTGTGGCTGCCGCTTGTGGCGGCCTGTCTGCTCCTGCCCGCCATGGCCCGCGCCCAGGCCCGGCCCATGGTGGACATCCGCCTCCCGGAGGCCGCCGGGGTGGGCAAGCCGTTCCTGGCCGTGGTCGAGTCCTGGTATCCTCTGGAGAATGTCCGCCTGCGTTTCAACGGGGCCGAGGTGCGGCCCATGGTTTCGCAGGAGGGCGGGAAGTCCGTGGCCCCGGTGCTGCTCGGCATCGGCCTGTTCGGCGAGCCGGGCGTGTATCCCGTGGAGGTCGCGGCCTCCATTTGGGGGCATGAGCGTACGTTCATCGCGGATATGACCATCCGGAAATCCACCTGGGGCCGCGAGACCCTGCGGGTGGCCCCGAAGATGGCCGTGCCGCCGCCCGAGGCCCTGGCCCGCATCAAGCGGGAGCGGGAGGTGTTCAGGGCGGCCGTGAGCAGGGTTTCCGCCACGCGCCATTGGACGCTGCCCTTTATTCGTCCGGCCAAGGGAAAGATGCTCAGCCGGTTCGGCCTGCACCGCGTGTTCAACGGCAAAACCAAAAGCCGCCACACCGGCCTGGATTTCCGGGCCTGGCTCGGCACCCCGCTTTTCGCCATAGCCAAGGGGCGGGTTGTCCTGACGGGCAGCTTTTACTATGCTGGCAACAGCGTGCTCATCGATCACGGAAACGGGCTGTTTTCCCTGACCGCCCATCTGTCCGAATTCCTGGTCAAGGAAGGGGACATGGTCGAGGCCGGGCAGACCGTCGGCCTGTCCGGGGCCACGGGCCGGGTGACCGGCGCGCACCTGCACCTGGGGGTGTTCGTCCAGGGACAGGTGGTGGACCCGGAGCTGTTTTTCGACGGCGAGCTTGAGAGCAATTTCAATGGAAAGTCAGTAAAATCAGACAATAACGAATTGGTAAAAATAATCGAATAGGGATCAGGCCCTTGAAACCGGAGCGCGATGCGCCACGGCGGGAGTCTGCCCCCGGAGTGATGCCCATGGCAAAAGATACATTCGAAAGCCGCCTGGAGCGGCTGAAGGACGTGGTGGAGAAGCTGGAACGCGGCGACCTGCCCCTGGAAGAGGGTGTGGCCCTGTACAAGGAGGGGCTGGAACTGGTCAAGGCGTGCGGCAGGCAACTGGAATCGGCCCGGCACGAGGTCAAGATCGTGTCCGAGGGGCTGGTCAAGGAATTCGAGGCGCTCGAAGCGCTCGGGGACGACCGGCAATGAGCGCGCCCGTCAAGGAACAACTGGCCGCCCGCGCGGCGGAGGTGGAAGGTTTCCTGGTCCGGTGCATGCGCGACAAAGGCATTCCCGACAGGCTGCTCGCGTCCATGGAATATTCGCTGTTGGCGGGCGGCAAACGGCTTCGGCCCGTGCTGGTCCTGTCCTGGGCCGGGATGTTCGGCGAGGAGGGCATTGCGGACAAGGTCATGCCCTTTGCCGCCAGCCTGGAATGCATCCATACCTATTCCCTGATTCACGACGACCTGCCCGCCATGGACGACGACGATCTCAGGCGCGGCAAGCCGTCCAACCACAAGCAGTTCGACGAGGCCACGGCCATCCTGGCGGGCGACGGCCTGCTCACCGAGGCGTTCGGCCTAATGAGCGCCGCCTCCATCGTCAAGGGGCTGCCCGCCGACCGCGTGCTGCGGGCCATCCTCGTCCTGGCCCGGGCGGCGGGCGCGGGCGGCATGGTCGGCGGCCAAGCCGTGGACATGGAGTTCACCGGCCGCGAAGGCGTGACGCTCGACGAACTGCGCCGGATGCACGCCATGAAGACCGGGGCGCTGATAACCGCCGCCTGCGAGTGCGGGGCCATCCTGTCCGGCGCGGATAAGGCCGACGCGGAGAACGCCCGCGAGTTCGGGCGCAACATCGGCGTGGCCTTCCAGATCGTGGACGACGTGCTGGACGTGGTGGGCGACACCGCGACCCTGGGCAAGCCCGCGGGCAGCGACGAGGCCATGGGCAAATCCACCTATCCGGCGTTCATGGGGCTTGAGAAGAGCAAGGCTCTGGCCGTGGACTACGTGGACGCGGCGCACGAGCGGCTTTCCGGCTACTTCGGGCCGGAGCAGGAATTTCTGTGGCAATTGGCCCGATACATAGTGGACAGGGTTTGCTGATTGCACTAACCTTGTAAGACGTTATGATAAAGGACCCGAGCAAAACAGCCGTCCTGTCCACGATACGCCGACCCGGCGATGTCCGTGACCTTGAGACGGACCAGATGGACATCCTTGCCAACGAACTGCGCGAATTGATTATCAGCCAGGTCTCCGACCATGGCGGCCATCTCGCGCCGTCCTTGGGCGTGATCGAGCTGACGCTCGCCCTGTTTCGTTCTTTTGACCTGGAGCGCGACAAGCTGGTCTGGGACGTGGGCCACCAAGCGTATGCCCACAAACTGCTGACCGGTCGGGCCGACAGGTTCTCCACCCTGCGCGAGAAGGACGGCATCAGCGGGTTTCCGCGCATGGCCGAGTCCGAGTACGACCATTTCGGCGTGGGCCATTCCTCCACCTCCATCTCCGCCGCGCTGGGCATGGCCATGGCCCGCGACCTCAAGGGCGAGGACCACGAGGTGGTGGCCGTCATCGGCGACGGCTCCCTGACCGCCGGACTGGCCTTCGAGGGCCTGAACCAGGCGGGCGACCTGGGACGCAAGATGGTGGTGGTTCTGAACGACAACGAGATGTCCATCTCGCGCAACGTGGGCGCGCTGTCCCAGTTCCTGTCGCGCAAGATGACCACTCCGTTCCTGCAGCGGCTCAAGTCCGACGTGGAGGATTTGCTCAGCACCATCCCCAAGATCGGCGACGACCTGGCCGGTTACGCCAAGCGGTACGGCGACTCCGTCAAGTCGTTCTTCACGCCGGGCATTCTGTTCGAGGCGTTCCACTTCACCTACGTCGGCCCCATAGACGGCCACGACACGGCCCAGATGGTCAAGGTCTTCGAGGAAATCAAGAAGCTCAAAAAGCCGGTGCTCGTGCATGTGATGACCAAGAAGGGCAAGGGCTACCAGCCCGCCGAGTCCGACCCGTCGCACTACCACGGGGTGGGCAAGTTCATCCCCGAGACCGGCCTGGCGCGCAAGTTTTCCGGCTCCGGCCTGCCGTCCTACACCTCCATCTTCGGGTCCACGCTCTGCGCGCTGGCGGAAAAGGATGAGACCATCGTGGCCATCACCGCGGCCATGCCCGAGGGCACGGGCACCGAATGCTTTCACAAGCGGTTCCCGGAGCGGTTCGTGGACGTGGGCATCTGCGAGCAGCACGCCGTGACGTTCGCGGCCGGGTTGGCCACCCAGGGCTTCAAGCCCGCCGTGGCCATCTATTCGACGTTTTTGCAACGCGCCTACGACCAGATCGTGCATGACGTCTGCCTGCAGAACCTGAACGTGAATTTCTTTCTGGATCGCGGCGGCCTGGTGGGCGAGGACGGCGCGACCCACCACGGCGTGTTCGACATGAGCTACCTGCGCCACATCCCCAACCTGGTGGTCATGGCCCCCAAGGACGAGGCCGAACTGGCCCAGATGATGGCTACGGCCTTTGCCCATGACGGCCCGTGCGCCATACGGTATCCGCGCGGCACGGGCGTGGGCGCGCACGTGTCCGACTCCCCGCGCCGCATCGCCATCGGCAGGGGAGAGCTGGTGCATGACGGCAAGGACGCGGTGATCATCACGCTGGGTTCCCGGGTCTACCCGGCCATGGAGGCGGCCATGGAGCTGGAAAAGGACGGCCTTTCCGTGGCGGTCTTCAATTCCCGCTTCATCAAGCCCCTGCCCGGAAAGCAGATTCTGGAGCTGACCGACCGCTTCGACCGCATCCTGCTTCTTGAGGAAAACGTCCAGGCCGGGGGCTTCGGCTCGGCCGTGCTGGAATTCCTCACCGAAAACGAGGCCATTCGGGACAAGCACATCCGCCAACTGGCCATCCCGGACGAATTCATCGAGCACGGCACCCAAAAGGAACTCCGCGCCATGCTCGGCATCGACAAGAACGGCATCAAGAAGGCCATGCGGAAGCTCTGCGCCAGGCCCGAGTCCCGATAGCGGGGCGCATCCCCGGCGATACCGCGACTTCGACAATGAAACGCCGCGCCATGTTGAACATGGCGCGGCGTTTTTCGTTGTTCTTGCGCGAACCGCAACCGGCCCGGCGGCGGCCTATGACCCCATCGCAGGCGCGGCGGGGTCGGAGACAGATGCTCTGCGGACGGGGAAGCCGGTGTTTCCCCTATGCCCGCCCTACCGGCCGCAGCACTTCTTGTATTTCTTGCCGGACCCGCAGGGGCAGGGCTCGTTGCGGCCGATCTTGCGTTCCTTCCGCACGGGCGGGCCGGAAACCATCTGGCCGTCCACGTAGAGCCATTTGCCGTCCTCGAAACGGAACCGGCTGCGCTCGCGGTGGGTCAGGTTCTCGCCGTCCACGGCGTACTTGGCCGAAAATTCGACGATGCCCTCCTCGTCGCCGGGCCGGCCTGCCCAGGTGTCGTGGATCTCAAGCCCGAGCCACTGAGCGGTTTCGGCCCATTCGCGCACGGACTCTTCGTCGTGGTTCTCTCTGGCCTCGGGGGCCAGGGTGTCGTGCAGGTAGCCGATTTCCTTGAACACATAGGCCGAGTAGCGGGCGCGCATGAGCGCCTCGGCAGTGGGCGCCTCGGCCTGGCCGGACAGGTATTGCTTGCAGCACTGGGCGGCTTCCAGGCCGGAACCGCAGGGACACTCGTTGGACATGGGACACCTCGCTTGTTGTGGTGCGGCGGATTGTAAGGAAAACGGCCGTCCTGTCAACGGGTATGTGGTTGCGCGCGCCCGCCGGGCGTGGCAGGGTGCGTCCATGATCCGCGTCAACGACCAGACCGTCATCCCCTACGGCGAGCTGCGCTTCCTCACCAGCCGCAGCTCCGGGCCGGGTGGCCAGCATGTGAACACCACGGACACGCGGGTCACGCTCCTGTTCGACGTGGACAATTCGCCCAGCCTGACGCAGTTGCAGAAGGCGGCGGTCAAAGGCAAGCTCGCGCGCCGCATGGACAAGCGGGGCGTGCTCCGGGTGACCAGCCAGAAATCCCGCAGCCAGAAGATCAACAAGGACGCGGCCATCGGCCGGTTCGTGGAGCTGATGCAATGGGCGCTCGCGCCCGTGACCCGGCGCAAGGCCACCCGCGTCCCCCTGTCGGCCAAGCGCAGGCGGCTCGAGCGCAAGAAGCGCACGGCTGGGCGCAAGCGGGACCGCAAGCTGCCGGACTTCTCCGGCGAGTACTAGCCTATTTCTTGAGCGCCGCCCGCAGGTAGCTCTCCCCCAGCTCCGTGCCCTGGTACGCCTCGGCCAGGTGCAGGTAGATCACCTTCAGGTACCGGGCGTGGATGGCGGCCGCCCGTTCCCGGCGCGCCCGCGTGGCGGCCGGGTCGATCCCGGCCAGGGCGTCGAGCAGGGCGGCGGCGCGGTGGCGCGCCCTGTGACGGGCGTCGATCTCGGCCAGGCCGTTGGCGGCCAGTTCGGCCCGGCGGCCGTCGTCGGCCAGCAGTTCGCAGAGCACGTCCACCAGCCGGTCCATGTCGTCCAGCGGATAGGTGGCGAAGTGGACGCCGTCCTGAAAGAGCAGGGACTGGCCGTGGCCCACCTCGGGCGTGACCAGGCAGGCGCCCGTGGCCAACGCCTCGAACACGCGGAAGTTGAGGTCGCCCTTTTCCGCGAAGTTGAGCACGATCCGGGCACGCGGGAACAACTCGCCGAATTCGCCCTTGCGCACCTCCAGGCCGGGCATCCGGGCCTTCAGCTCCCTGAGGAATCCATGGCGCACGGGCGTGGTCTCGGGGTCCACGTTGCCCGCGAAGAGCACGTCCCATTGCTTGGCCGGGACCGTCTTGGGCGGGCGTTCGTCGCGCAGGGGGTAGGGCGGCAGCCAGACGACCTGATCGTGGGTGAGCCGCCGGCGGAACCGGGGCATGTGGTCGCGCAGGGACACGGCCGCCAGGTCGAACGCCTGGGCGTACATGGGATACCAGGAGTGGATGTGCGAATCGATGGCGTAGAAGGCCGTGGGGCAGGGATATTCCTCGATGCCGATGAGCGGCGGCGGGAGGGAGCGGTCCGCGTACAGGACCGCGTCCGGTTCGCCCCCGCAGTGCGTGACGACGTCGTCCCAGGTCAGGACCGCGGGCTTGGCGAGAGGGATGTTGACCGCCTCGAATCCGAGGTCCGGGGGCAGTTGCGTCGAGAAATAATAGCCGCCGATCCAGGCTATGCGCTTCACTGCCTATGCCTCGCTTCGGGCTGGGCGCAATCGGGCGTTGCCGGTCCGTTTCCTCTCATCCGGCGGCTCCGCCGGGCCGGGCCGCGGGCTGTTGTCCGGGTCGGGGAATAAAGACCTGTTTCGCGGCGTCGTTGCGAACCAGGCGGAAAACCTGCCGCTGGCCGATGAGCTGGTCCGGCCTGTGCGACTGCTGGACGGCCACGGGCTTGAAGCCTGCGGGTATCAGCCTGCGCATGACCCGCCGTATCTGGGTGTCGCCGATTTCCATGATCAGTTCGTTGGCCGCGCCGGACAGTCTGTCCAGAAATCCGTCCAGGTCCTTGACCCAGTGAAGCATGTTCATGGCCAGGTAGATGTCGCGCTTGGGCAATTCGGCGGTTTCCACGTTGCAGACCTCGAAGGTGCATGCGGACCCTCGGCTGACCGCCACGGCACGGGCGGCTTCCACCGAACTCGGGTTGAGTTCCAGGCCGACGACGTCGAGGCCGCCCATCTCCTCGACCTTGAAGCAGAAATAGCCGTGCATGGCCCCGAGGTCGGCCACGGATTTGCCCGCGAAGTCCGGGGTGAGCCGCAGAATGTTTTCCCAGGAGAGGAAGGAATTGAAAATGCCCTTGATGATGATGCGTCCGCCCACCTCGACGGTCTGGTAGAAGGGAGTGTAGGTGTCGGAATTGGCGATGCAGGCGATCAGGTCCGCATGTTCGGGCGGCAGGTCGGGATGCCGGGTGTGCTCATTGGCCCTGGCCCACTGGAGGATGGCCTCCGGCGACGTCACCGTTTCGAAGCCCTGCGGGTCCGGCATGGCGTCGGGATCGAAATCACGAATCCGCTTGTCCCCGGTATGCTCCTCGGGCGGTTTGCCCGCATTGTCCTTGATGTATTTCTTCACCCGCCGGATTTCGCGCAGCATGTACTGCTTGTGCCGTTCCTCGGTATCGGGAGTCAGGGAGAACGCCTTGAAGACCGCGTATTCGCCGTAGTAGTTGAGCGACATGTTGACGGCCGTGCCGAGAATGTGCGGAATCCGGAGCGCGTCGCCCTCGATGACGAGGTTCGTGTACCGCATCGACTTGATCTCGTCGCGCAGCTCCGTCTCGATGGCCGCGGCCTTTTCCGGGGAGTAGCGGTACATCTCCGGGACTCCGCAGCCGAGGGTCTTGCCGGCCCGTCCGTTGATTCCGTCCAGCCACACGTGGTGGTATCCCAGTTCCTTTGCCAGCCGTTTGGCGACAGTGGTTTTCCCGCCCGCCCTGGGGCCGGTGATGAGGATGACTTTCGGGCTGTGACGGTATTCGGTCATGGATCGCTCCAGGAAAAATGGTTCGCACGGCACGGGCGCACCCGCGCCCGCCGAATGTCAAAACACTGGCGTGGACCGGGCTTTTTTTGCCTCTGCGGCCAAGTTTGCAGGTAGCATGCCAGAAAGGCGGTCCGGGACGGGAACGGAAAGGGAGCGGGCTAGATCAGGCCGAGTTCGTCCAGGGCCAGGTAGAGTTCGCGGCTGATCCAGGCGTCGGTGGCCGCGTAGTTGACCTGCTGCGGGGAGAGCTGGTCCTTGGCCCAGTTGGAGCATTGGGCGGACTTGGAGATGCGGAATCCCAGCAGGTTGGCCGCCATGTTGCGCAGGCCGTGCGTCTGCATGCCGGCCTTGGCCGTGACGTCAGAGAGGTCGATGAACCCGCTGGGCTTGAACCGGGCGTGCCTTTGCAGGCCGATGATGTCGTCGCGCACGGCCACGCCGGTCTTGGTAACGCGCTTGTTGGCCAGGATGCGGCACAGCCCTTGGTGCAGGGGCAGGACGTTCAACTGGAATACGTAGGCGCACCGGGCCGTGGCCAGTTGCAGGAGCGACGGCGGGCCGGGCTTCTTGCCCTTCTTGAATACGGGGCGGGTCTCGGTGTCGAAGCCGAGCAGCGCCTCCCCTTCCATTTCTTCCAGGGCGAGGACGCACTGTTCCTCGGTGCGGATGACCTTGATGTCGCCTTCATAGCGGCGCAAGGGCATGGCGTTGATTTCCTCCTTGCTGAAGGAACGCCGGTAGTTGTCGGGTATGTCGATGGTGTCCGTGGTCATCAAATCGTTGCGGTTCAAGTTTGAGTTGGGCGATGGTTGTACATTCCGCGACGTTCGTCAAGTCCCGCGGCACCGGCTACTTGCCCGTGTCCCTGGACGCGCTGCACGGCTGCTTGTTGCGCCGCCACCAAAATGTCCCGTTGCACCGTTCCGTGAGCGGCATGACCGTGTTGGGGGAAAGGGTCCGGCGGATGTCGTCGACGACCTGCTTCTGGAGCGTCTCTTCGAGCAGGTCCGCGCTCCGGCCGAGGTCCGCGCCGGTCTCCATGGCCGTCACCTGCGTGCGGACCACGTCGAACAGCATGCGGACCGGGGGCATTCCCTCCAGGAACAGGGCCAGGTTGCCCACGGCGTTGTCCCGCTCGCCCTTTCGGGCGTGGGCCAGGCTGGTGAACAGGTCCGCCTCCCAGATACGCTCCCCGGTGCGGCGGGAGTCCAGCATGGATTCGATGCACCGCTCGTATTCCCCGGCGAAATAGAAGGACATGCCCGCCTTGATGCGGTTGGACGGATACCGGGCCACCCGGCTCTCCTTTTCCAGCGCCTCGGCGTAGTAGTCGGCCGCTTCGGCAAAGTACCCCATGGCCGCGTCGGTGCGCAGGGTGGTGTAGGCGAGCCAGGCGCGCTCGAAATGCTTGTCCGCCGTTTTGATGGGGGGCGTGTTGCAGGCAGCGAGCAGGAGGACGGCGATCAGGGCCGGTATGATGAGAATTTGTCTGTTCATGGTTTCCCGGTTCAGGGCAGGTACGTCCTGCCTATGCGGAAGATGTCGTCGTATTCGAGTTTTTCCCGGATGCCGAGGGCCATCTCGAGCGCCATTTCCATCTTGCGCCGGGTGCGCGCGACCACCCGGTCGCGGATGCCTTCCAGGTGGTGGGCCAGGAAGTCCGCCTCGAAATTGTCCATGGCCAGGGACACGCCTTCGGAGAAGAAGCGCGACCCCATGTGGGGAATGAACCGCTGCAGCTCCTGCTTGCCCTCGCGCCGGGCGAACATGACGAAGAACAACAGCTTGACCAGCAGCCGGTCCGCCTGGAGCTTGTGGTCCACGGAGAGCAGGATGCCCAGGTCCACCCCGGCGGGCCTGATGGCGTCGAACATGGCCGTGGCCATGTCGAAGGCGCGGTCCTCGGTCATGAGCGGGTGCGCGAACTTGGAATCCATCCGCACCAGGGTTACGCGCGGGTTTTCGCTGGACGCGATGGCGAACACGGCCAGCCGCATGAGGTCGATCTTGGTCCGGTAGTCGTCCAGGAGGATGGACTGCTTGGCCTTGGCCAGCCGCCGCACGCGCTCAACGTCGAGCTGGCTGAAGACCGTTTCCAGCAGGTGGAGGATGAACGGCTCGTCCGTGCCCGCTATCTCCTCGTCGAGGATGGAGCGTCCCTTTCTGGAATCCATGATTTTCTTGATGGACAGCCAGTAGGCGGCCAGTCCCTCCTCGGGCATTTCGAGTATGTCGAGTTCCTGCGGCGTTTCCATGGCATCAAGCTCTTTGGGGTTGACGGGGCGAGGAAAAAAAAGACACCTTGTCCACTGGACGCACCGTAACCGATTCTTTCAAAGAAAACAAAGCTGCACCCGTACCTGGAGTCCCTCGAATGCTCGAATATCCGCAATTCGACCCGGTCATGTTCCAAATTGGCCCGCTGGCCCTGCGCTGGTACGGCATGATGTACGTCTTCGGCATCGTGTCCGGCTGGCTTCTCGGCCGGTACCGCGCCGCCAAGCCGTGGAACAGGCTCACTCCGGCCATGGTGGACGACTTCGTGACCTGGGCCATTCTCGGCGTGGTGCTGGGCGGCCGCATCGGGTACGTGCTTTTCTACAATCTCGGCCATTACCTTGAGCACCCGCTCGGCATATTCGCCATCTGGGAAGGGGGCATGTCCTTTCACGGCGGGCTCATCGGCGTGCTCCTGGTCATCTGGCTCTTCGGCCGCGCCCACTCCCTGAGCTTCCCGGAGATGGGCGACTTCGTGTCTCCGCTCATCCCGCCGGGCCTCTTTTTCGGCCGCATCGGCAACTTCATCAACGGCGAGCTGTGGGGCCGCTACACCGACCATCCGTTCGGCATGATCTTTCCGGGCGCGGGCACCCAGCCCCGCCATCCGTCGCAGCTCTACGAGGCCGCGCTCGAAGGCGTGGTCCTGTTCATCCTGGTCTGGTGGTACTCGTCCAAGCCCCGCCCGACGGGCTGCGTGGGCGCGCTCTTCCTCCTGGGCTACGGCGTGTTCCGCTTCATGGTGGAATTCGCCCGCCAGCCCGACGCGCAATTGGGCTTCGTGGCCCTCCACTGGATGACCATGGGGCAGATTCTCTGCATCCCCATGATCCTGTTTGGGGCAGGCTGGCTCCTGATAGCGTACCGCAAGAAAGCCTAACTAACGGACTCCCCCAAAAAACGCCGCCCAAAGCGACTCGGGCGCCACCGGCACCCGACAGCGGGTCCCCCCGCCTCCGCCCGGCGCAAACCTCCCCTCCCCAATCCGCACTCCGTCCCGCGCCTCAGACCCCGTGAGGCTTGCGAGAGTGGTGCAGATGTGCATTTTCCGGGCGCAGCCGTACCGCAGCCGTACACCCGTACGGCGAGGACAGCGGCGTAGCCCGGAAAATGTGCGGATGCGCCGCTATCGCAAGCCGGGGAGCGAGGGAACCGCGATTTGGAAGACCTTGTCCCAGTGCTTGCCGGTGAGGTAGAGGCGCTTGGCCTTAGCGTCGTAGGCGATGCCGTTGGCCACGCCGCTGTCCGGCGACAGTCGGCCGCGCAGGGCGGAGAGGTCCAGGGTGGCGAGGACCCGGCCGGTCGCCGGGTCGATGATCTTGACGGCGTCGGACTTCCACACGTTGGCGTAGATGAGGCCGTCCACACATTCCAGCTCGTTGAGCATGGCGACCGGCCTGCCGTTGTCCGTGACCGTGAGCGTCTTGACGAGGGTGAAGCTCTCCGGGGAGTGGAACCGCAGGGTGGCCGTGCCCGAGGACATGATGAAGAACCGCTCGTCGCAGGCAAGCCCCCAGCCCTCATGGTAGAGGCCCCGGCCCCTGTAGGGGAAGTGGCTGGACGGGCGCAGGGAGTCCAGGGAGTGGACGAACCCGGTGCCCGACTGCCAGGTGAGCAGGCGCAGGCCGTCCTTGAACGGGGCGATGCCCTCGGCGAAGTAGTTCGTGTCCACCGGGTGGGTGAGCAGGGCGCGGCCGGTGTCCGGGTCCGACTTGATCAGAAAGGATTTGTTGTACCCGCCCGAGGACTCGTAGAACACGCCGTCGCGGATGAAGAAGCCCTGGGTCGAGGTGCCGGAGTCGTGGGGAAGTTCCCGGATGACGGCGCAGGCGATGACCGGGGCCTGCGCCCGCGCCGGAAGCGCGGCCAGGACGAGCATGAGAGCGAGCGGGATGAATGCGGCGTACCGGCGCATGCGGTTTCTCCTTGAGCTTTGGCGGCGCTGGGGAGGTTCGCAGGAAACCGGGATGCGGTCAAGAGGGAGGCCGCGGCCGCCCGCTACCCTTTCATGGCCTTGAGCCCGCCCAGGGAAAAGCGGAACACGTGGTCCACGAACAGGTCGAGTCCGTTGTCCGCGGCCGGGCGGTCCGGGGTGAGCCGGTCCAGGATCGGCTGGATCAGCAGGTGATCGAGCATAAGCGCCCAGATGTTGGCGCTGCAATAGGCCAGGGTGGTGTCGGGCGCGTTCGGGCCAAGGATTTCCGACAGGATGCAGCGCAGTTCATCGGCCCTGGGCTGGACGTGGTGCTGGACGATATAGTCCAGGTTGCCGCTGGGCTTGGCCATTTCCCGCAGGAAGATGGCCCAGCGCTGGGCAATGGTGTCGCTGCCCCGCTCGAAGATGTCGCTCGCCAGCCCCCGGATGAACTCGCGCAGCCTCTCCTCGGGCGACAGATCGGGCGTGATCTGGGCATGCCGTTCCTCGCCCGTGGGAAAGATTTCCGCCAACACGGCGGCGTAAAGGCCGTCCTTGCTGCCGTAATGGTAGTTGACGGCGGCCACATTGGCCTTGGCCCGGCCGCAGATGTCGCGGACGGTGGCCGAATCAAAGCCCTTGTCGGCAAAAACCTGGATGGCGGCAGCCAAAAGCGCACTTTTGGTATTGACGTCGGGGGAATCGTTCATAACTTGACCTTGGTCGGTTTACGCATCAATATGCTTGAAACGAATGTTTCAAGCATATTCTAAACTTACCCGGTTTAGTCAAGTTTTTTCAGCCGGGATGCCCGCGCGGGGCGCGGAACAAGGAGCATTGAGCGTGGAAGTCGTATTGGCCGAAACGGCCGGATTCTGCATGGGCGTGGACCTCGCCCTGAAACGCCTTGATCGGCTGATCGAGAACGCCGGGGACCGTCCCATCTACATACTCGGTCCCATCATCCACAACCCCCAGGTCCTGAAGCGGTACGCGGAAAAGGGCGTGGTCATGGTCGATACCCCGGACGAGGTGCCGGCCGGCGTGTTCGTGGTCATCCGCGCCCACGGCATCACCCGGCAGGTGGAGGACTCCCTGCGCGCGCGCGACGTGAAGATCAAGGACGCCACCTGTCCCAAGGTCAAGAAGGCGCAATTGCTCATCGCCCGCCATACCGAAGACGGCGGCTACCTGCTGCTGTACGGCGAGGCGAAACATCCCGAGGTGGCGGGCCTGGTCAGCTACGCATCCTGCGGCCACACGGTCTTCGGCTCCGAGGAGGAGCTTGAACCCGAAAAGCTGTCCCCGGGCACGCAGTACGTCCTGGCGGCCCAGACCACCCAGGACCGGGTGCTGTTCGACCGCATCGCCTCCCGGCTCATGGACGACCCGAACCTGAACGTGACTGTGCTGCACACCATTTGCGACGCCACCAAGCTCCGCCAGGCCGAGGCCAAGGAATTGGCGGCCTCCGTGGAGTTCATGGTCGTGGTGGGCGGCTACAATTCGGGCAATACCCGGCGTCTGGCCCAGGTGGTCGGCGATGCGGGCACCCCCTGCCGCCACATCGAAACCCTGTCCGATCTCGACCTGGCCGCGCTCAAGGGATACTCCCGCATCGGCGTCACCGCCGGGGCTTCGACCCCCAGGCGGCTCATCGACGAGGTCCTGGCCGGGCTGGAGTCGCTGTAACCGCGCGGCGATTTGTTCTTTGATCCGAAAGGGGCGGTCATCGTCCCGCCCAAAAGAGCAGGGGCCAGGCGGTCCCGGAGAGTGTTCGGAAGCTGACCCTGGCCCCATATACGACGGGTGTCTGCATCCCCGGCCGCCGTGCGTCCCCGCCGATCCGGGCAGTGGAGGGCGTTGATCGAAGGGGGCGGCCTTCGTCCCTGCGTGATGCGTCGGCAACCGTCACCAGTGAGGAGGTTGTCGTGGATGCGGTGTTTAAGCACCGTTTGGGCGATGATACCTGAAACATCGGCTCATGGTATTATTTTTTCCGGACGGAGACGGCACATGGCGGAAGTGCCTGACCGGGGGGAAATATAACCGGCTTGTGGCCGTACGTCGGGCGGCGTACCGTTTTGCAAAACGCCCGTAATGTAAATGGAACGGAGCAAGAATATGGATATCAACAAGGCTATTCAAGAGTTGAAGAAGGAACCCGGGTTTGCCGACAACGTGGGCATGATGCTGGTTCACAACGGCGTGGTGCGTGCCTGGTCGCGGGGCGACCACAGCGAGGTGGCCGCCGTCGAGGTTTCGTCCGATTTGGACAAGATCGAGGAGATCCGCAAGGAGATCGAGGCCCGCGAGGGAATCTTCCGGGCCAAGGCCCACGCCTTTTCGGGCCGCATGGTGCCCGGCGACGACGTGCTGTTCCTGATCGTTGCCGGAGATATCCGCGAAAACGTGAAGTCCGCCCTGTCCGATTTTCTCGACAGGGTCAAGTCCGAGGCCATATCAAAGAAAGAAATTCCAGCCTAGAAGGTCGCATGATAGCTCCCCTAGAAGATGTCCATGGCCGTTCGGTCAGCTATATGCGCATCAGCGTGACCGACCGTTGCAACCTGCGTTGCACCTATTGTGCCGGGGAGGGCATGGAGTTCATCCCCCACCCGGATATCCTCCGCTACGAGGAAATTCTTGAACTGATAGGCATGTCCAGGAACCTGGGCGTGGAAAAGATCCGCTTCACCGGCGGGGAACCCTTTGTCCGCAAGGGTTTTGCCGACTTCATGGTGGCCGCTGCCGGGCGCTTCCCGGAAATGGACCTGTGCGTGACCACCAACGCCACGCTCATCGGCAAGCACGTGGAGGGGCTGGCCCGGGCGGGCGTCCGGCGGGTGAACATCTCGTTGGATACCATGGACCGCGAGAAATACGAGCGCATCACCGGGCGCGACGAGTATCTGACCGTGCGCGAGAACATCGACCGCTGTTTGGACGCGGGTATGACGGTCAAGGTCAATGCCGTGGCCATGCGGGGCGTCAACGACGACGAGATGCCCGGCTTCATCGACTTCGCCAGGGACAGGGATCTGGATTTCCGCTTCATCGAGTTCATGCCCGTGGGCCTGGAAACGGGCTGGGACGATTCCCGTGTCTGGAGCGCCAAGGACATCCTGGCCGAGGCCCGGAAATATGCGGACCTCACCCCCGTCATCGGGGAAGGGAAGCGGCGGCGCGGCCCGGCCCGCATGTACGACATCGGGGGCGGCAAGGGGCGCATCGGCCTGATCTCCCCCTACACCAACCATTTTTGCGCCACCTGCAACCGGCTGAGAATCACCTCCGACGGGCTGCTCCGCACCTGCCTCTTTTCGGACAAGGTCTTCCGGCTGCGTCCGGCCCTGCGCCATCCCCGGCTCGGGACCGAGACCGTGGAGCGGATCATCCGGGCCGCCGGGCGGAACAAGCCCATCGGCCACGAACTGCTTGAGCACATGGCCGCGGACGAACACGGCGTCTGCCGAACCCGCATGGCCTCCATCGGGGGGTAGGCACCGAATCTGCCGCGCTAAGTGAATTGTCGGCGAGTCTTCGAGCCGTACAAGATCTTACGCCTCAGGTGTGCTGCGGACTCGCTGTGGAAGGCCACAGCTTCGTCCTTGCGTCTTGCATCTCCGGCACCTACCCCCAGATGGGGGGGCATTGTTGGAACAATGCCCTTGGCGCTGAGATGAAGCAGTAAGAATTGGGAGCGCAACATCTGTATCCGTTTTGGGAGCAGGTGTTGCGCTCCTTTTTTTATGGCATCGAATCTGTCTCTATCCTTTCGGCTTGTGCGGGCGCAGGGACCCGCCGAAGGCGCGCCAAAAAGTTCTGGAAGGGGAGTCCAGAGGGGGAACCTCTTCCAAGAGGTTCCCCCTCTGGCCGCTGGAGGCTAATTGATCCCCAAATCGGCGCGGTGGGCGGGGACGCCGGTCTTGCCTCCGGTGCCCTTCCGATCGATCAGGAACACCCGTTCGGCCAGCTCCGGGTTGCGTTCGATGATGTAGGTCTTGATGGCGTTGGCGCGGCGCATGGCCAACTCGTGCAGCAGTTCGTCGGTGATGACGATGCGGTCGCGGATGAATTTTTCCATGACGTCCACGGGCTGCTTGTCCACCATGAACAGGGTGGTGGGCCGCACGCCTTCCTCGTCGGGTTCCTCGGCGTACGCCTCGAACAGGTATTTTTCGTATTCCTCGGGTTGGACGACCATGTCGTCCACCGTGGTCTCGGCGCGTACGGACCGGGGCTGGTCAAGGTACTTCTGTTCCTTGATCTTGCGCTCGAAGATGACCTGGGTCAGGCCGCCGGCGTCGGCCACCGGGTCGGTGACGCCGTCCACGTCGAGCTTGAGCTTGGTTCGCTCGGTCAGCGCCTTGATGACGGTGGCCAGCTTGGCCTCGCCGTTCTGGTCGATGCGGGCACGGCCCGGCTCGAAGACCACGAAGTCCATGTTTTCGCCGCCGCCGCCGAAGATGGAGCCGATGAGGGTGAACGGGGAGGCCAGGGCCTTGAACAGCAGGCTGACGATGGCCCGGAACACGATGCCGCCGATGCGGAAGTTGGGGTCGTCCAGCCGCCCGGTGATGGGCAGGTTCAGTTCCAGGTCGCCGTTGCCGTCCTGGAGCAGGGCCAGGCCGAACTTGACCGGCACGTTGGGCGCGTCGGGCCGCTTGTCCTTGGGGCCGAGCACCAACTGCTCGATGAAGAACTTGTTCTGCGCGTCGAGTTTCCAGTCCTCGGTCTTGAAGGTCACGTCCGCGTAGAGCCGCCCCTTTTCCACGGGGTAGGCCAGGTTTTTTATGGTATAGGGCGTGAGCGGCACCAGTTCCATGCCGTTCATCGAGACGGCGAGATCGGAATAGATGGGCGTTATGACCGGGTTGAGCACCCCGGTGACGGACATGGGCGTGGGTCCGACCTCGGCCGAGAAGTCGATCTTGGGCCGCGACTCGGGGGTCATGCCGATGTCGGTCAGGCTGAGGGTCATTTTGGTCACGTCCGTGGCGAACGCGGGCTGGACGCCGGCGTCCCGGAAGCGGAGCATGCCGTTTTTCATGGACACCTTGCCGATGTCCAGCCGGGCGAACAGGGGCGGTTCCGCTTCGGCTTCCACGGCTTCGTCCGCGTCGGCCTTGGGTGTATCGGTCTTGGGCGTGGCCTTGCTCTTTGTTTCGGCCTTCTTGCCGTCCTCTTCGGGCGCGGGTTCCGGCTCGGGCAGGCGCAGGGCGCGGCGGATGTTCAGCCGCCCGTCCGCGGCGTATTCCACCAGGGCGCGCGGGCCGTCCAGGGCGATTTCGCCCACGGACAGCTCGTTGGGGCCGTTCCTGAAGTCGATGGACTTGACGTCCAGCCGGTCGATGCCGACGAATTCCGAGTCCGCAAAGGTTGTCTTTATGCCCAGCCCGATAAGGGCCGTGTCGCCCCTGGCGGTGATTTCGGGCGTTTCGCCCTGGGTGAAGGAATAGGCGAGATTGGCGTAGGCTCTGCCCTTGGCAAAGAGCAGCTCCGTGGATTCGGCCAGGTAGGCGTCAAAGGGCCGCAGGCCGAAGTCGGTCACCTTGAGGCGGCCCTTGGCGGCGAGCGGTTCCAGAGTGGCGCTGCCCTCGGTGGAGAAGGAACCGCCTCCGGTCCAGCCGCCGGATGCCGTGTAGGGGATGACCGCGCCCTTTTCGGTGCCGAGGTCCTTGGCGTCCAGGGCGAACTTGCGCACGCCCAGGCTGGCCCGGTTGGCGGGTTGCCGGTCCACGAAGGTGAAGGCGCCGTCCGTCACGGTCACGTGCCGGACCAGCGCGGACCAGTTGTCCGTCGCGGCGGGCTTTTTCTCATCGGAGGGCAAAGCCGCTTGTTCGCCGTCCTCGGAGGCGAACAGGGCGACAAGGTCGATTGTTCCGTTTTTTTGCCGGACCACGGTGGCCGTGGGGCCGGTGAGGGCGATTTCGTCCACAACCGCGCTTTGGCCGTCGAGGTCGAGGGCCGCGCCGGTCACGGCCAGGGACGCCAGCCCCAGGCTCGGCTCCTTGGCGTCCGGCTGGCGCACGGACAGGTCGGCGAGGGTCGCGGAGCCGTTCTCGACGGTCACGACCGGCTTGCCGTCGGCCAGGGCGAAGGAAACGTCCGCGCCCAGGCCCGCCGTGCCGGAGTCCACCAGCAGGGGCTGATGTTCATTGATGTACGGGGCGAAGTCGGGCAGGGACACGTTTTCCGCCGTGACCGACGCCTTGATGTCGAGCGGGTCGATGGTGGCGGTGCCCTTGACGGCGAAGCGTTCGACCGCGCCGATGGCCGCCTCGAAGGAGCCGGGGGTGCCGCCGTGCGAGGCCAGGGCCGAGCCGGTGATTTCGAGGTTGGCGAAGGTGCGCGCGAATCCGTTCCGCACGGCCCGGTCGATCCACTCGATGGAACCGTTGCGGACCTCCAGCCGGTGGCAGTCCACGCGGAACGGCTCGCCGTTTTCCCGGTCGGCGTCCGTCTTGTCCGTTTTTTGTTCGGGGATGAAATACCCGGCCCAGTTGATCGCCCCTCCGGGGGCGCGGATGACGCGGAAATACGGGTCCCGCAGGGCGACGCGCCTGAGGGCCAGGAACTGGTCGTGCAGGGAGAACCGCTCGATCTCGAAGGCCAGTTCCCCGAGCCGGACCACGGACCCCTCGGCCGGGTCTTCCAGGTCCAGGCCGGTGATCTTGCCGCCGCCGCCCACGAACAGGCTCAGGGAGTGGGAATCGGGCCGTTCAAAGAACAGGGAGATGTCCGAGGTGAACCGCCCGCCCTTGAGCGTGAGCGAAGTTTCAACCGGCAGGTAGCGCCAGTACTGTTTCAGGTCGATGTCCACGGCCCCGAGCTCGAATTCCGTGAGCCGGGTCTGGTCGAACGGCAGGGTGCGGCCTTCGAGTTCCACGGGGTCGCCGTTGACCACGGCCGTGAACTCGGGCTGGGTGAATTCCTTTTCCTTCCCCGCGAAGCTGGAGGTGTACGGCACCCGCAGGTTGATTTTCGAGATGACGTGGCGCTTTTCCCGGGGCTGGTCGTCGAAGATCAGGGTGGCGTTGGCCAACTCGAAATCATACAGGGCAAAGGGAAAGATCGCGCCCTCCTGGTCCGGTGCTTCGTCCTCGGCCTGCCCGTCGTCCATGAGGTCGGACACGGAGTAGCGTCCATGGCCGAAGAAGGCGACGTCCACGGTCAGGTCCTTCAGCATGAGGTAGGATATGACGGGCGCGAAGCGCCACAGGGTGGAGATGGACGGCGCGGCCACGATCTGCCCGGCGGCGACGAGGTCGCCTTCGCCCTTGAGCTTTGCGACCGCCAGGCCGTCGATTTCCAGGTGGAGCAGGAGCGGGTTGAAGTAGACCTTTTCGATGCGCGCGGGCCGGTTCAGGTTTTCGCTCAATTGCGTGACGAGCACGTTTTTGAGGATCGGGGGCACCGCCAGGAATCCGAACAGCACGTAGCAGACAAAGGCGGTCAGCAGCCAGAAGACCCATCGCCGGAGCCGGGCGGTCCCGTAGGGGATTTTGTCGAGAAAAGCCAACATCTTCAATCCCTCCAGAGGGAGGTTGCAGTTGATACCGTCTAAGCCTACCCAAAAAAGAGCCGGCCTTCCATTATTACAATGCAATTTATTTCGCCGAGATGGCTCCGTTTGCCTTCTGAACGGGCCGAGACCCGGCGCGAGGCATGGCTTTGGGGCAATTTGTACCGTTTCTCGTGTTTTATTGCCATTGTGTGTACAATTCATGTATGTTGGCCGGAAGCGAAGGTTCCCTGCGCGGCCGCGCGGGCGCCCCGCCCCGTGGAATGTCCTGAAGGATCCCGGCCGAACGGCCAAACGGAGCAGAGCGATGTCGGATGCCATTTACTACCAGGGGCTGGTCAAGAGCATGATGTTCATCATCATTCTCGTTTCCTTTGCTCCCCTGGTGATCATCGTTCTCATCGCCGGATACCAGTACAGCATCGTGTACGAGGAAAAGGTGGAAGCCCACCTGCGCGAGCTGGTGCTCAAGCACGACCAGTCCGTGGACTCCTACCTTGAGGAAAAGGTCGCGGAAATCCAGGTCCTGTCCGAGGTCATCGACATCGAATCCCTGGCCGACCAGTCCCGGCTCAAGGAGCTGCACGACGCGCTCGTGCGGTGGCACGGCACCGCCTTCGTGGACCTCGGGCTGATCGACGGCCGGGGCATCCAGGTGGCCTATTCCGGGCCGTACAACCTCCAGGGCGTGGACTACGCGGACGAGGCGTGGCTCAGGGAGGTCCGGGAGCGAAACGTCCACGTGTCCGACGTGGGCCTGGGCCGCCGCGGCGTGCCGCACTTCACCATCTCCCTCAGGCTCGAAAGCAAGGGCCGCGAGTGGTTTTTGCGCACCACCCTCGATTTCATCGCCTTCAACCGGCTGGTGGAGGATATCCACATCGGCGAGACCGGCATGGCCTATATCATCAACCGGCAGGCCGAGTTCCAGACCACGCCGCGCCGCGACATGACCGGCGAAATACCCTTTTTGCGCGAGTTGGTCAGCGATTCCAACTCCGCCATCGCCAAGGGCCGGGCGTCCATGACCATCCAGACCAACCCGGCCACCGGGCGCGAGACCATTTTCGTGACCAGCGCCATCAAGGACGGGGACTGGATTCTGGTCTACCAGCAGGAGACCGCCGACGCCTACGCGGACCTCAACCGTTCCCGCGACCTGGCCGTGGTGGTCCTGCTGCTGGGCGGCGTGGCCATCATCGTCATGGCCTATCTCATGAGTCGCCGCATGGCCCGCAGGATCGAGCGCGCGGACCTGGACAAGGAGTCCATGAACGAGCAGGTCATCGAGGCGGGCAAGCTGGCCAGCGTGGGCGAGCTGGCCGCGGGCATCGCCCACGAGATCAACAACCCGGTGGCCATCATGGTGGAGGAGGCGGGCTGGATCCAGGACCTGCTCGAAGAGGGCCTTGCCGAGGGCGACAACGACCGCGAGGTGCAGCGTGCGCTGAACCAGATCCGCACCCAGGGCGGGCGGTGCAAGGAGATCACCCACAAGCTTCTGTCCTTTGCCCGCAAGATCGACCCCACGGTCAAGCATTTCTGTCTCAACGAACTGGTCCACGAAATCGTGGCCCTGTCCGAGCAGCGGGCCAAGTACGCCAACGTGGTCATCGAGACCAGCCTGGCCGACAACATCCCGCCGCTGGAGGCGAGTCCGTCCGAGATGCAGCAGGTCTTCCTCAACCTGGTCAACAACGCCATCGACGCCATGGACCCCGGCGGGGGCAATCTGGACATAGCCTCCAGGCTGGACGGGAACCAGGTTGTGGTCGCCATCACCGATACGGGCTGCGGCATCCCCAGAGCCAACCTGTCGCGCATTTTCGACCCGTTCTTCACCACCAAGCCGGTGGGCAAGGGGACAGGCTTGGGCCTGTCCATCATATACGGAATCATCAACAAGATGGGCGGAACCATCTCCGTGAATTCCGCAGTGGACCAGGGGACCACCTTCACCCTCCGGCTTCCGGTGGGCGAGGTGGCCGACAGCGCGGCCTGCGAAGTGGGCGGCGGCGATGCGGCCTGAGGCCGCATCGCGTGACAGGCAAACCAGGAGGTATCGGATGCCTGCGAATGTTCTTCTCGTGGACGATGAACAGGGTTTCGTGGAAACCCTTGCCAAGCGGGTGGCCAACCGGGGGCTGACCGTGAACACCGCCTTGAGCGGCCAGGAAGCCCTCGACTTCCTGGACAAGGACAATTCCGTGGACGTGGTGGTCATGGACGTCAAGATGCCCGGCATCGACGGCATCGAGGCCCTCAAGCGGGTCAAGGCGGCCCATCCGCTGGTGGAGATCGTCATGCTCACCGGGCACGCCACGGTGGAGTCGGCCATCGAGGGCATGAAGTCCGGCGCGTTCGACTACCTGATGAAGCCGTGCGAGCTGGACGAGTTGCTGTCCAAGGTCAATGAGGCGTATGATAAGAAACAGGCGCACGAAACCAAGATTCTCGAGGCGCGGGCAAGGCACATCGTCCTGCGCCGGGGGGATTAGGTGAATGCGCAGGGGGATGGCAGACCATGAGCGAGCCAATTCGCGTCCTTCTGGTGGATGACGAGGTCGGTTTCCTGGAGGTCATGAGCAAGCGCCTGGGACGCCGCGGCGTGGACGTCACGCCCGTGGCCAGCGGCACGGAGGCCATCCAGGTGCTCAGGAGCAGCGACTTTGAAGCGGCCATCCTCGACCTCAAGCTCGAGGACATGGACGGCATCGAGATATTGCACATATTCAAGAAGATGGTGCCCGACATGCCGGTCATCATGCTGACCGGACACGGCTCGGAACAGGCGGCCAGGGAAGGGATGCAGTCGGGGGCCTTCGACTACCTGCTCAAGCCGTGCGAACTGGAGGACCTGCTGGACAAGGTGCATAAGGCCGTGGGACGCTAGTCCGGGCCGCAAGACCAAACGGAGAAACATATGGTCGGTATCAACGTGCTGCTCGTGGACGACGAGGAGTCTTTCCGAAAGACGCTCGGCAAGCGGCTGGGCAAGCGGGGCATCGTCGTGGAAGAGGCCGGGACCGGGGAGGAGGCCCTTGAAAAGCTTGCCGCCCACGTGCCCGACGTCATCCTGCTCGACGTCAAGATGCCGGGCATGGACGGACTGACCGCCCTGAACAAGATCAAGCAGAAGGAGCCGCTGGTGGAGGTCGTCATGCTCACCGGCCACGCCTCCATGGAGATCGCCATCCGGGGCATGGAGCTCGGCGCGTTCGACTACCTGATGAAGCCCGTGGAGTTCGAGGAATTGTTGTACAAGCTGGAGGACGCGGCCAAGCGCAAGCGTCACCAGGAAAGCCGGATAGAGGCGAGGACCCAGTTCCGGTGACGGGTCCGCATGCGGCGTATTTTCCGGCGGCAGGCTGTTTCGCCCGCCGCCGTTTCTCTTGGAACGGGAGTTGATGGACATGATGGTGGCGAAAGGGTGGCGTGATGGGCTGGCTTGATTGGCTGCCATGGAAGAAGCGGAAGCGGACCCCGGAGGAAATCGCCGAGATTCGCCGGATGTTCGCCATCCGCTACGACCATTTTCGCCTGCTCATCCAGGCCAACACCCGCGCCCACGAGCTGATCGGCGAGCTGGAGGAGGCCCTGAGGGGCTTCACGCCCTTCGGCATGCAGTACGTCCAGACCCTGTGTACGCGCATTTCCACCTCCATCTACCAGATGGTCCGCCACCTGGGCGATTTGCATCCCCGGGGCCAGGCCGAGCTGATGCGGGCCATGCAGGCCATCAACGAGAAGATCATGGCCGTGCTCACGCCCGAGGAGCATCTGGAGTCCGGGGCGCTGGTCATCGACCTGGCGCGCATCGGGCGCGACCATGTGGACCTGTGCGGGCCAAAGATGGCCATGCTGGGCGAGGCCGGGCGCGCGCTCGACCTGTCCATCCCGTCCGGGTTCGTGGTCACCGTGGCCGCCTACCACCGGTTCGCGCAGTCCCGCGACATGGGGGTGGAGATCAATCGGTTGATCACGGCCACGGACGAGAAGGACCGGGCCGCCGTGTTCAAGACCTCCTCGGACATCATGCAGATGATCATGGACACCCCCCTGCCCCGTGAATTGGCCGACGCCATCCTCGGGGCCTACGACTCCCTGGCCGTGGAGTTGGGCTTCGAGCCGGAGCTGGCCGTGCGTTCCAGCGCCTTGGGCGAGGACGTGGAAGGTTCTTCCTTTGCCGGGCAGTACCGGTCCGTGCTCAACGTGGACCGGGCGGCGCTGCTCGACGCCTACCGGGAGGTGGTGGCGTCCAAGTATTCCCGGCAGGCCATGGCCTACCGCATGAATCACGGCATTCCGGACACGGACGTGGCCATGAGCGTGGGCTGCATGACCATGGTGGACGCGGTGGCCGGGGGCGTGGCCTACTCCCGCAGCCCGGTCAACGTGCGCGACGAGCACGTGTCCATCCATTCGGTCTGGGGGCTGCCCAAGCCCGTGGTGGACGGCACCACCGAGATCGACGAGTTCGACGTGTCCCGCGACCCGCTGGCCGTGGACCGGAGCGCGGTGGCCGACAAGACGGTGCGCTACGTCTGCGGCGACGACACGGGCGTCTGCCGCGAAGACCTGAGCGATGAGCGGCAGAAGGCCCCCTCGCTGACCGAGGAGCAGATACTGGCCGTGGCCCGCGAGGCCATCCGCATCGAGGAGCTTTTCGGCACGCCCCAGGACATCGAGTGGGCCATGACCCGGAACAATGAATTTCACCTGCTCCAATGCCGCCCGCTCATGCAGGTCACCCCGGAGGGGAACTCCGCCAAGGCGGTGGGAGGGCTGCCTGCGCCGGTCATGTCCGGCGGCCGGGTGGCCAGTCCGGGCGTGGGCGTGGGACCGGCCTTTACCGTGAGAAAGGATGTGGACGCGCTTTCCTTCCCGGACGGCGGGGTGATGATCCTCAAGCAGGCCCTGCCCAGCCGGGCCGCGCTCCTTGACCGATGCAGCGCGGTCGTTGCCGAGCAGGGAGGCATGGCCGGGCACCTGGCCAACGTGGCCCGCGAGTTCGGCGTTCCCGCCCTGTTCGGACTCAAGGGCGCGGTGGACCGTTTCGAGAACGGCGCCATCCTGACCGTGGACGCCGACGGCCGGAGCATCTACCAGGGCGCGGTGGAACCCCTGCTGGTGGAGCGGCCCCGGCAGCGCATCATGCGCGGCAGTCCCGTCCATGCGGCGCTCAGGCAGGCGGCCCGCCACATCGTCCGGCTCAACCTGACCGACCCCGAGTCCCCGGACTTCCGGCCGGAAAAGTGCCGGACCCTGCACGACGTCATGCGCTACTGCCACGAGAAGGCCGTGGTGGAGATGTTCGAGTTCGGCACCAACGAGGACTATATCGAGGCCGCGTCGCGTCAGCTCATCTGCGGCGTGCCCAAGCAGTTCTGGGTCCTCAACCTGGACGACGGGTTCGAGCCGGATGTCCGCGAGCGGGGGGATCGGTGCGTGCTCCTGGAGCAGGTCGCGTCCTTCCCCATGCGGGCACTCTGGGAAGGCATGCAGGCCGTGCCCTGGGAGGGACCGCCGCCGGTCCACGCCAGGGGACTCATGTCGGTCATGTTCGAGGCCACCACCAATCCGAACCTGGTCACGGCCGCGGGAACGCATTACACCCAGAAGAACTATTTCATGGTCTCCAAGAACTACTGCTCGCTCCAGTCCCGGTTCGGCTTCCACTTCTGCGGGGTCGAGTCCCTGGTTTCGGAACGGGTCAGCGAGAACTACGCCAGCTTCCAGTTCAAGGGCGGGGCCGCCAATGCCGAGCGCCGCATCCTGCGCGCCCGGTTCGTGGGCGATCTGCTGGAGGAGTTCGATTTCCGGGTCCGGGTGCGCGAGGACAACCTGTTCGCCCGCGTGGAAGGACTGGCCCGCGAATCCATGGGCAAGCGCCTCAAGATGCTGGGCTACCTGATTACCCATACCCGCCAGTTGGACATGATAATGACCGACAAGGCCGCAGTGGCCCGCCGTCGGCAACGGTTCCTCGACGACTTCAAGATGTTCGGCCTGAACGTGCCGCAGGCCGTCGGGGAAGAGCCTCCGGCGGCCGGGGGAAGGGGAGAGGAAAACCCTTTGTAAAGGGCTTTGTGCAACCGGCAACATGGGTAACACTTCTGCCCGGGAACATAGGTAACACTT
>JACCQI010000036.1 GCA_015709315.1 Desulfovibrionaceae bacterium | reverse complement strand
GAGCGCTTGAATGGCATTCAAGAGGTCGTGGGTTCGATTCCCTCCAGCTCCACCAAGAATTTTAAAGGCTTAGAAGATTTTTCTTCTAAGCCTTTTTTCGTGGAATTGCAAATTGTCAAACCAAACTGAACACCTCTGCATGTAACCAAAAAAGTAACCTGAACACTCGTTACTTTTTGGTTACACTGCGGCGGCAATGATTTTCTTGATGTTGGACCTCGCTCGAATATTCCAGAATGTGTTTGGCCCCCCTGCGAATCCGGTGGGAGAACATGGTCTCGTGGGTGTCCGGTCCAGCGCGGGGGGGGGGGGGGTAATCCGGTCCTCCCGGAGGAAGCTGCCCCAGCCTTGGTATTTGTCGTCAATTAAACTGCGCGAGCTTTCCGGCATTTAAAGGGCGCGGATGAGCAGAGATAGCCGGCGGGTTTCCGCGCGAATGGGATTCGGCCTTGCGGCGGTTCGACGCAAGGGTGACGTTTTCATGCCGATTATAAGTCGATTGACGTTTGGTTCATAACCTGAATGTGCACTTTTTGATGTAAAAAATTCCGCGATATCGGTTGTTGCTCGGCCCTGGATGGTCATCGGGGGCAAAGTATGGGGAACCAAAAAACACTTGTTGGACAGTACGATAAGTTGTATGTCACAGTTCGATTTTCATTGTGGTAATGATATATAATCGTTTCCAAAATAAATAACATCCAGAACGCAGGGTTATGTCTTCCATTGCATGCAACGTTGCCATTGTCGGGATTGGTGTCCGTCTTCCTGGTGGAGTTCGAAATTGTGATGATTTCTGGAATCTTTTGATCAACGGCGTGGACGGGGTGACCGAAATCCCGGCCAACCGGTGGTGCAAGGACAGATTTCTTCACGGCTTGAGGTCCGCTCCCGGCAGGAGCATCACCTTCTCCGCCGGTGTCGTGGACGACATCGATTTCTTCGACTGCAAATTTTTCGGCATTTCCGAACGCGAGGCCCAGTCCATGGATCCGCAGCAGCGGCTTGCCCTGGAACTCGCCTGGGAGATGTTCGAGAACGGCAATATCAAGCCTTCCGCCATGGCAGGTTCCAACACCGGCGTGTTCATGGGCGCGAGTTCCATGGACGCCGCACTGTCAGCGTCAGACGATCCCTGGAACCTCGGCCCGTTTTCCATGACCGGCAACTCCCTGTCCATCGTCTCCAGCCGGCTTTCTTTCGTTTACGATCTGCATGGCCCCAGCCTGACTCTGGATACGGCCTGCTCGTCCTCGCTGGTGGCGGTGTATGAGGCCTGCAAGTTTTTGGAGCAGGACGGCGGCGAAACGGCTATCGCGGGCGGTGTGAACAGCTTGTACAGCCCGTTTCCGTACATCGGTTTTTCCAAGGCGCAGATGCTCGCCGAGCATGGCAGGTGCAAGGTCTTCGATCAGGACGGCAACGGCTACGTCCGCTCGGAGGGCGGCGTGCTTTACCTGCTCAAGCGACTCGATGACGCCCTGCGTGACGGCAACGTCATCCACGCGGTCATCGGCGCGTCGGGCAGCAATTCCGACGGCAGGACTGTTCCGGGCATGTCCTTTCCCAACATCGAGGGACAGAAGAATCTTTTGGGCGAGATATATGGCGTGGACAAGGTCGATCCCGATTCCCTGGCGTATATGGAGGCCCACGGGACCGGCACGGCCGCGGGGGACCCCACGGAGGTCGGCTCCATCGGGGCGGTCATAGGCCGGCACCGCGCCACGCCGTTGCTTATCGGGTCAGCCAAGAGTTCCGTGGGCCACTTGGAGCCCGCTTCCGGCGTGACCGGCATGCTGCGCAGCATCATGATCATCAAGAACAAGGTCATCCCGCCCAACATCCATCTCAAAAAGCCGCTGGAGGCCATTGATTTCAAGGGACTTAACGTCGCACCCGTCGTGGATGAGACCCCGTTGCCCGATACGGGCGGCCCCGTCCTGGTCGGCGTCAACTCCTTCGGCTTCGGCGGCACCAACGCCCACGCCCTGCTTAGGGAGTTCGTCGAGAAGGAGGCCGAGCCGGTTCAGGAAGGGGAAGCGTGCCCCCCCCTGTTCCTTTCGGCCAAGAGTAAAGGCAGTCTTCGCGGTCTGGCTGCGGCCTATGCGAACGCCATCGCCGAGGGCGGAGATTGCGCCGCCCTGGCCGCGGGCGCGGTACAGGCGCGTGAACTCATGCCCCATCGGCTGGTGGCCGAAGGGGCGGACGCTGCCGCCCTGGCCGGGATACTCGGGGAATTCGCCGAGGGCGGAACGGTCGCGGGGATCGTGTCCGGGGCGGCCTCCGTTGAGAGTTCGAAGTTGGCCTTCGCCTTCTCCGGCAACGGCGCACAGTGGGACGGCATGGGGGGTGCCTTCTACGCCGCCAATGAAGTTTTCAGGCAGGCCGTTGACGAGATGGACGCCATCCTTTTGCCCCTGTTGGGGTGGTCCCTTGTTGAGCGAATGCAACGCGAAAAGGGGCAGGAGGTCAATCTCACCGAAATTTCCCAGCCCATGTTGTTCGCTTATCAGGTAGGCATGGTCAAGGTCTTGGAGTCCAAGGGCATAGTCCCCGATATGGTGTACGGCCATTCCGTGGGCGAGGTCACCGCTGCCTACGTCGCGGGAGCCCTTGATCTGCGGCAGGCGTGCGAGGTTATTTGCCATCGCAGCATCGTTCAGGCGCAGAGCCGGGGAACGGGGCGCATGGCCGTTGTCAAACTCTCCCTCAAGGTCGCTTTGGCCCTGCCGGAGGTCGTGGCGGGCGATGTCGAGGTGGCCGCGTCCAACGGGCCGGAGTTCGTGACCCTGTCCGGCTCCGAGGAAGGTCTGTTGGCCGTCCAGGAACGGATCAAGCGCGAGGGCGGCGTGTTCCGCATGCTCAAGCTCGACTATCCGTTCCATAGCCGACATATGGAAGCATTCAAGGAAGATCTGCTTTCCCGTCTCGAAGGACTGGCTCCATCCAAAGGGAATATCCCGTTCATATCCGCCTTCAACGGCGAAGTCGCCGAGGGCAACGCCCTGGACGCGCACTACTGGTGGAGGAATATCCGCGACCGGGTGCATTTCCATGAAGCCACGCTTCGTGCCCTGGACATGGGGGCAGGCCTGTTCCTTGAGATCGGTCCGAATGCGGTCCTCGGCCGTTTCCTGGCGGGCACCGTCAAGGGGGCGAACCGCTCTGCCACGGTGCTTCCGGCCATGCGGGCCAACAGGGATGGCGAAGATTCCTTCAATGCAGTTTGGAAGCAGGCGTTCGTGCAGGGCGCAGCGGTCGATTTTTCCCGGCATGTGGCCGGGAAAATGGTCTCGGTCCGTCTGCCGCTTTACAGTTGGGACAAGGTGGACGTGTCTTTGTCGCCCACAATCAAGGCCACTGGGCTGCTCAAGCGTGCCGTCACCCATCCGTTGCTTGGCTTCCGAAAGGACGGCGATCTCTATGCCTGGGAAAACACCTTTGATTCGGTACTCATCCCCACACTGGGCGATCACGTCATTTATGGGGACGTGATCCTTCCCGGTGCGGCGATTGTCGAAATGGCTCTGGCCGCCGCCGCCGACGTTTTTGACCAGACAGGGCAGGAGGTCCTCGACCTGGCCCTGTTGCGCCCGTTGCCGGTTCCCGTTTCTCCGGCCATGGACGTGCGTTGCACGGTTTCGCCCGAAGACGGCTCCTTCCGTCTGGAGAGCAAGCCGCTACTCAGCGAGGAACAGTGGACCCTGAACGCATCAGGACGGCTCGCCCTCAAGGTTGATGTGCCCCAGCCCCTTGCCCGCGTGGACGTGGAGAAAACCGGATCCTTCGGCGAAAAGGTGGACGTGAAGCGGCTCTACGCCGAGGCTCGTGAGGTCGGGCTGGAGTTCGGTCCGCTCTTCAAGCCTCTGGAAAACGTCTGGATCAACGGCAACCAGGCCTTGGCAATGCTCGACGGCAAGCCGCGCATCAATCACGATGGCGTGGTCTTCGACCCATGCCTGCTGGACGGTTGCTTCCACACCTTGTTGGTTCTGATTCCGTCCGTGGCCGGAAGCGAATTGCACGATGCGTTTCTCCCCGCCTGGTTCGGACGGGTGTCCATGTATAAACCGGGCGCCATCCGGTACGCTCTCGCCACCCTGACCCGGCTGACCGACTATTCGGCCATGGCGGAATTCAAGCTTTTCGACGACCAGGGAGAGGTTCTTGGATGCCTCCAGGAGTGCCGGTTTGTTCGGCTGCGCGGACGCGGCGGGTTGCGCGGCCAGCGGGCGTTCTCCGTGGACCTGGTACCCATCCAGCACCCAGCTCGCCTGTCCGCCCTGAATTTCCCGTCCACCGGAGACCTTTTCCACGAAGTGGAGAATGATCTGGACGATCTCGCTGCCAAGTACCGGCGGTTTCAATATTATGAGGAGCTGCGTCCGCTGTGCAAGGCGGCGGTTCTCTCCCATCTGTACATGCTGCTCAAGGGCGCTCTCCCGCCCGGTTTTTCCTTCACCATCGAAGATCTGCGACGCTTCGGGGTACTGGACGAGAGCCTGTTCCATTACGTTGTCTATCTGCTCCGTTTCCTGGAGAACATGGGCGCGGCCTGCTGCGAGGACGGTTGCTGGTCTTTGTCCGCCGATTTTGAACTTCCCGATGCCGAGGCTATCTGGCGGTCCATTGTTGATGACTACCCGGGGTACCTGTCGGAAGCCGTGGTTCTCGGGCGGCTGGGCATGCATCTTGTCAACCTGCTGCGCGGCAGACGGAACGTGGATGAGATCTTGTCCTACGAGCCGGGCGGCCTGCTGGAGACGTTCTATACCCGCAGCCCCTCGGCGCGGTTCCAGAACTCCCAGGTTGTCATGCTCGTCGAGCGGCTGCTCAGAAGGCTGCCTGCCGGCAGGTCGCTGCGCATCCTGGACGTGGGCACAGGTTTTGGCGGTCCGTTCCAGGATATCCTGTCATCCATGCCCAGCGAGCAGCTCAAATACACTTGCCTGGACAAGAACGATGACGTGCTCCAGCGGCTCAAGGCCGCCAACGCCGACAGCCAGCATTTGAGCTTTGTGGAGGCGGACATTGAGACCGAACTGCCGGAGAGCCTTTCGCCGGGAGGCTATGACGTGGTCTTGGTCAGCCATGTGCTGCATGAATTGGATGACCTGGGAACCGCGCTTGACAACTGCCGGAATCTTCTTGCCCCAGGCGGCCTGATCATTGTGGTGGAGCGCAATCCCGACCCGCTCATCGATGTTTTTCTCGGTGCGGATCCGAACTGGTGGAAGCATTCGCCCAGCCCGAATGAGCCTGTTTCAAGGCTGCTGCCCATGGATTCTTGGCGGGAACTGTTCGAGCGCGCCGGATTCGCCGATTTTCGTGTGGTGAGCGAGAAGAACACCGATTACCCGGAAAGTTACATCCTGCTGGCCAGGAACGTTTTTGCGGAGAGGGAGGTCGAAGAATCCCGGCCGATTCAAGACAGGAAGTGTCTGTGGGTCGTGGTCGAGGACGCCGAGCCTTCGGAAGCGGCTTGCGCCGTCCGTGAAGGGCTGTTGAAGCGGTTTGAAGCCGCCGGACAGGAGACCGTCATTCTTCGGGGCGATCTGGGAGAGGCCGGGGGCGATGTCTTCGATCTGACCGATTCCAATGCCTGGCGACGGATGCTTCGTCCTTTGCGCAAGGGCCGCAGGCCCCTGAAGGTCGTCAACCTGGCGGGCATGGATACCCGGATCGGAGGCAGCGAGGAATTCAAGCGCTGTATGACCATCCGGGCCATGGGAGTGATCATGTTCGGCAAGGCGTGCCGCGACGGCAAGGCCGTTCCCGATTTATGGGTCGTCTGCGGCGGAGCGCTGGGTTGCGAGTCCAGGGGGGTGAACGCCGTTCCCGCCCAAGCGGCTGCCTGGGGCGCGGCCCGCGTGTTGGTCAACGAGATGCCGGACATGGACCTCAAGCTCATTGACCTGCATTGCGGCTTGCCCGACGAGGGCATCCTGGACGACCTTGCCTTCGAGCTGCTGGAGCCCGCCGTGGCCATGGAAATCGTGCTGACCGGCAAGGAACGCCTGATCCCTCGTTTGGTGCCTCTGGACCGGCTGCTTTTCGAGAACGACCCCCACGCGGACGATATATCGCGCATCTCGCTCATGTTCGACCAGCCGGGCAAGCTGGACAACCTTTATTGGAAGCAGGAGATGGACCTTGCGCCCGAGGCCGGACAGGTGCTTATCAAGGTCAGGGCCACTGGGCTTAATTTTCGTGACGTGATGTTCTCCATGGGTATGCTGCCGGTGGAGGCTTTGGAGGACGGCCTGTCCGGTCCGGTGCTGGGACTCGAATGCTCCGGTGAGGTCATGGGCGTCGGTTCCGGCGTGACCGAGTTCCAGGTGGGCGATGAAGTCATATGCATGGCCGGTCCCTGTTTCGACTCCCATACCACCGTGGACGCCAATTACGTCTTTGCCAAGCCCGACAACCTTTCCTTCGAGGAGGCTGCGACCATTCCGGTGGCCTTTTCCACCGCCTACTACGCCCTCAAGGTTCTCGGCAATGTGAAGAAAGGGGACCGGGTGTTGATCCACAGCGCCGCAGGCGGCGTCGGCCTGGCCGCTCTCCAGGTGGCCAACTGGCTGGGCGCGGAAGTGTATGCCACCTCAGGCTCCGAGGAGAAGCGGGAGTTTTTGAAGCTTCTCGGTGTCAAGCACGTCATGGATTCGCGTTCCCTGGACTTTTACGACAAATGCCGGGAGCTGACCGGCGGCGAGGGAGTGGACGTGGTCCTGAACTCCCTGGCGGGCGAGGCGCTTTTCAAGAGCCTCAAGCTGCTCAAGCCGTTCGGCCGGTTCCTCGAACTCGGCAAACGTGATTTCTACGGCAACACGCCCTTGCGCATGCGCATGCTTCGGAAAAATATTTCTTTCTTCGGCATCGATCTCGATGAGTACATGGCCTGCAAGCCCAAGGAGGCCCGGGCCATCTTCACCGAATTGATCGAGCTGTTCGAGAAAGGAGATTTCAAGCCGTTGGTGTACAGCGTGTTCAGCAGGGCCGAGGCGGTGAACGCCTTCAAAACCATGCAGCGCGGCAAGCATATCGGCAAGATGGTTGTTTCTTTCGATGAACTCAACCACGGGGTCCGTACCCTGCCCAAACACCGCTACAAAGACAGCCTGGACAGCCCCGGCAGCTATCTCGTTTCCGGCGGCCTGGGCGGCCTGGGTCTGGCCACGGCCAAGCGTTTGGTTTCCAACGGGGCGCGGAACATCATCCTTCTCAGCCGCAGCGGAGCCGTTACCGAAGCGGCCAAGGCCGGCGTCAGGGAGTTGGAGCAGGCGGGAGCCGTGGTGGTCACGCCCAAGGTGGATGTTGCGGACATGGCTTCCCTCAAGGCGGTTATGGACGAGGTGCTCAAAAAAATGCCGCCCCTCAAAGGCGTGGTCCATTCCGCAGCCGTACTGCGCGACAGCATGGTGGCCAACATCACCCGTGAACAGGTGGAGACCTCGTTGCACGCGAAGGCGCTCGGTGCCTGGTGCCTCCATGAATACACCCGGGACATGGACCTTGACCTTTTCATCATGTACTCCTCGGCCACGACGTTGCTCGGCAACCCTGGCCAGGTGAACTACGTGGCCGCCAACATGGTCCTGGAGGCCCTGGCCCAGCATCGCCGGTCCATCGGCCTTCCCGCCGTCACCTACGGCTGGGGCCCCATCTCGGACACCGGCATGCTGACCGCCGCGCCCGAGGTCATGGAGTCCCTCAAACGGGTTATCGGCGTTTCGGAATTGCCCTCCAAGCTGGCTCTCGACTATATGGAGCTGTCGCCTGATGACAGCTACACCAACCTCTTTTACTTCAATCTTGACTGGAACCGGGTCCGGGATCTCAAGTTCGTCGGCTCGACCATGTTCAACTGGATAGAGGAGCTCAAGGGGGGCGCGACTCAGCGCACCCTGTCCGGCGACTCGGCCAAGTCCATCCTGGCGCTGGAACGCGACGAGGCCATTGCGGCCCTTGTCGAGTCAATCGGCATCGAGGTGGCGGCCATGCTCAAGATCCCGTTTGAATCCATGGACACCTCCCTGTCCATCGCCGACCTGGGACTCGATTCGCTCATGGCCGTCGAGTTGGGTCTGCTTATTGAAGAGCGCTATGGGGTGAAGGTTTCCTCTTTCTCCATGAACGTGTCTTCCGATCTAACCGCCCTTTCCGAGCGGATCTACGAGGCGTTGCTCTCCGGCGGCGCCGTGGACCGGGACGAAGCTGCCGAGGTCGCAGCCATCATGCGTGACAAGCATGGCATTGACGTCTCGTCCGAGACTGTGTCCAAGACTTTGGACTCGGTGAACAGCGAATTAGAAAAATCGGAGCAACAGTGAGCGATTCCAAGAAATTTTCCAAGCTGTCGGCGAAGGCCAAGAATAGCCTGATTGCCAAGATGTCCAAGTCCGGTTCGGGCGGGGGGGATCCTCGACGCGTGCCCTCCAGACGCTCCCCTGTGGCGGGCATCCATGATTCAATGTGCGATTTCAATCAGTTGCCTGGGTACAAAGAGCTGAAGATTCACCAGACCATTGCCATGCAGACAGGCATCATGGAGCCGTATTTTTTGTGCCATGACGGGCTGGCCAAGGGCACAACCAGCATCGGAGGCGAAGAGTACCTGAATTTTTCCACCTACGACTATCTGGGCCTCAACGGCACCGAGCGGTTGAACAACGCAGCCTGCGATGCGATAAAGCGGTACGGCACTTCCGCCTCTGCCAGCAGGCTGGTGTCCGGCGAGCGGCCACCTCATCGGGAGTTGGAGCGTGGGCTGGCCGATTTTTATCGAACCGAGGACTGCCTGGTTTTCGTCAGCGGCCACGCGACCAATATCTGGACTATTTCCCAGTTGCTCAACCGCAACGATATGATTGTCTACGATGCCCTGAGCCACAATTCCATCATTCACGGGGCCAAGATGTCCGGGGCGACTCGCATCGCTTATCCCCACAATGATTACGACGCATTGGAGCGGTTGCTTGCCGAGAACCGGGCCGCACACAAGCGGTGCCTTATCGTCACCGAGGGATTGTTCAGCATGGACGGCGACCTGCCGGACCTGCCGCGCCTCATCGAGCAGAAGAGCCGCTACAAGTCCTTCCTCATGGTGGACGAGGCTCACGCCTTGGGCATTGTCGGCAAGACCGGGCACGGCGTGGCCGAGTATTTCGGTGTGGATTTCAACGACGTGGACATCTGGATGGGCACCCTGAGCAAGTCCATGTGCGGTTGCGGAGGATACATTGCGAGTCGCAAGGCGTTCACCGAATACCTCAAGTATTCCGCTCCGGGGTTTGTATATAGTGTGGGCATGCCCCCGGCTTTGGCCGCCACCTCGGCCGAGGCTCTCCGCATCCTGGTGGAGGAACCGGAACGTCCGGCGCGTGTCCAGGAACTGGGCCGGTTCTTTGTTCAGGAAGCCAAGCGTCTCGGCCTGGACACAGGACATGGGCAGGGCTATGCCGTGGCCCCGCTGATTGTGGGCAATTCGCTGGTTGCCGGACTTCTTTCCACAGCTATGCACAAGCGCAAGGTCAATGTTTTGCCGATCATCTACCCGGCGGTGGAGGACAGCGCGGCGCGGCTGCGCTTTTTTCTCTCCTACTCTCACTCCAAGGAGCAGATATCCCGGGCGCTGTCCATCGTGGCCGAGGAACTGCCCAAGGTCCGAAAGCTGGCCACATCCTTCTCGGATGAATCGGCATCCAAGTAATGGAGACAGGATGTCGCGGCAACGCTCTTTCCTTTTGCTGCAAGGGCCGCAGAGCCGTTTTTTCAAGCGTCTGGGGGAAACCCTGGCCGCGCAGGGACACCATGTCGCCAAGATCAATTTCTGCGGCGGTGACGTCCTGCACTGGCGGGGGAGGAACACACGCATCTTCAACGGTCCGCGAGGTCGCTGGGTTGAGCGGGCGGGCAGTCTTATGGAGGAGCTTTCCGTCACGGACCTGCTGCTGTTTGGGGACCGTCGGGAAATTCACCGCGCGGCCATCGCCGCGGCCCGCGCGCGCAGCGTGCGCGTCTGGGTTTTTGAGGAAGGGTACCTCCAACCCGGCTACATCACGTTTGAGCCGGACGGCGTGAACACTCGTTCCACCCTGCCTCGGAACGCGGAGGCAGTCAGGCGGGCCGCCGCTGGGCTGGGGCCGGTCCCGGACCTACCCGCTATCCCTAACTCCCTGCGCATCAGGGTCATGGATACCGTTAGACACCATGTGGGCAACGTGCTTTTGTGGAGCGTATTTCCCTTTTACCGCACCCATCGGCCCTACGTCATTGGGCGTGAACTGGTGGGCTGGCTGCCCCGCTACCTGGGCCGTAAACGGCGGGCGGAGGCGGCGGCCGAAACGCAACGGCGGTTATTAGCCGATCCTGCGCCATTCTTTCTCTATCCCTTGCAGTTGAACTCCGATTTCCAAATCAGGCTTAATTCGGATTTTGCCGACGTACCGGACGCTATCCGAAACGTGCTCGCCTCCTTCGCCCGGAACGCACCTGCGGGAACCATGCTGGTGGTCAAGAACCATCCTTTGGACAACGGGTTGATCCCCTACGGCGAGGTGGTGGCCGAAGCCGCCGAACGCCTGGGTCTTGGAGACCGCGTGGTTTACCTGGACGGCGGAGACGGCGGGCTGCTCATGGACCGATGCCGTGGAATGGTCGTGGTGAACTCCACCATGGGGTTGGAGGGACTTCTGGCGGGACGGCCCGTTTATTGTCTGGGGCGGTCCGTGTACGGTTTTCCCGGTCTGGCCGCTACCCTTGACGAGTTGCCTTTGGAGGAATTCTGGAACAACCCGGTCCAAGCGGACTGTGAATTGCTCGAGCTGTTCGTCAGGGTCCTGTCCCACCGCGCATTGGTGCGCGGCAACTACTATACCGACGAAGGCATTGCCGCGGTAATCGAAGGCGTTTGCAAGCGCCTTGCCTTGTACCCCGCGGCAACGTAAGAGGAACCATGAGTATTGAATTCCGACCGGCCGAGTCTGAGGAATCACAGCGGCTGACCTCCATAATTCAGGAGACCTCCGGCGGTCTGGTGGACTACATCCTGACCGGGGTGATTCCCTTCACCAAGCCTCATTTGATCCTTCGTTCGCAGGTAATCACCGAGGATTCCCTGTACAGCTACCGGAATATGGTCGTATGCGAGGAGGAGGGCGAGATTATCGGCCTGATCCTGGCATACCCCTGGGACGAACAGGTGGCGTCGGACCTGACCCGCCGTTACCTTTCCGAGCAGAAATATGGGGTAGTGGAGGATTTGCTCAATTCGGCCGAAGAAAATTCCCTTTTTATCAACACATTCTGGGTGTCCGAAAAATATCGGGGCGAGGGGTTGGCCGACGTACTCATGGACGTGGCCGCCGAATGGGCGCGCAGCAAAGGGTTGACACGCCTGAGCCTGCATGTCTGGAAGGGGAACGAGCGGGCCGTGCGCTTCTACTCCCGCCACGGATTCATCCAGACTCGGACATTTCCCTTTCCTGACCACAAGCTCCTGCACTACAAGACCGGCAAGTTGCAGATGTGCAAGGAATTGGCATGACTCTGACTCATGTGCTCATCACCGGCGCCACCGGGGGGGTGGGGCAGGCCCTCGCGCTGGAGTACGCCGCGCAGGACGTGCTGCTGACCCTGACCGGACGGTCCAGGGAGCGGCTCAATGCCATCGCTGCCTTGTGTCGGGATAAGGGGGCCGAGGTCAGCACTCACAGTCTGGATATCCGCGACGCGTACGCCGTGCGGGAGTGGGTCTTGGGCGTGGACCGAGAGCGGCCCGTGGATTTGGCCCTGGCCAACGCAGGCGTATCCTCGGCCATCCAGCCAGATGGATCGGGGGAGCCGTTCGAGGACGTGGAACGGCTTTTTTCGGTCAACACGCTCGGAGTGGCGGCGACAGTGTGTCCGCTGGCCGAGCGCATGCGTGCCCGCGGGCACGGCCAATTGGCGATCATCGGTTCCATCAGCGGGCTGCGCGGTTTCCCGGACACCCCTGCCTATAGCGCGTCCAAAGCGGCTGTTCGTACCTACGGCAAGGCCCTGCGGGGGTGGTTGGCGGATTCCGGGGTCAGGGTCAGCGTTGTGACCATGGGGTTCGTGGATTCCCCCATGAGCGCACGGTATGACGGGGGCAAACCCCTGCGTTGCAGCGCGGAGAAGGCGGCCCGTAGAATTCGAAGAGGCCTTGAGCGCAACAAGGGCGAAATCCTCTTTCCGCGCATTCTCGCCGTGGGCGTGTGGAGCCTTAATCTCCTCATCGAACCGGTGGCGAACCGGGTGCTGCGAACTTTCTTCAAGTGCAGCGTCAAACCCGACGGGGATTCTCCCTTGGGCAGGAAGTAGGGCGTGGCAACGGCGATACTCTCGTACCTTGTGGTGGCGGTGCCGGCCCTGTGGCTGAATCGGCTGGACGCCTCCGGCTGCCGGGGCAAAGGGTTCGACGTGCTGGTGGACGGCACCCCGCTCCTGCTCGTAACCCTGATCTATTCGGCCTTCCTGCTCATGACCGGCCGGTCCCTGTTCTCCGGGCTGCTGGTTATCGGCGGCGAGCTGCTGCTCTTTGCCGTGAACCGGCTCAAGCTCTCGCAGTTCAAGGAGCCGCTGGTCTTCGTGGACTTCGGCCTGTTCGCCCAGATGCTGCGCCATCCCCGGTTCTATTTCCCGTACATCTTTCCGCTTCCCGTGGTCCTGGCCGTGTCCGGCCTGGCCGCGCTCATGGGGCTGCTCTACTGGGTGCAGCCGCCGCTTGGGACGCAGGGGGAGTGGTTCCCCAAGACCCTGCTCGTTTTGTCGTTGGCCGCAGCCGGCTTTGTGGGCTTCTGTTTCTCAGGCGAAGGGCGGTGGCTGGTCCGGGCGTGGGTCGCGCGGCGCGATCCGTCCTTTGATCCGAACACGGATTTCGCGCGCTTCGGCCTGACCGGCTCCCTGCTTCTCCATTTCTTGGCCTACGTGCACCGCGAAGGGCGCGACGGCGACGGCGGCGCCATCCCCGCGAATGAGCGGTCGGCGCATTGCGTGTGGCCCGAGGAATCCCTCGGCGATATTCCGGAGCCCAGACCTCATGTGGTCCTGGTTCAGGCCGAGTCGTTCTTCGACATCCGCAGGGTGGACCCGGCCATTGATCAAAACCTGTTCGCCAACTACGACCGGCTGGCCGGGGAGGGGATCTCCGGCCGGATGCATGTCTCGGCCCACGGGGCCTACACCATGCGCACGGAGTTTTCGGTGCTCACCGGCATCCCCAACAAGGCCCTGAACAGCGACGGCATGAATCCCTATCTGACGGCCTCCCGAAGGCCGGTCTGGAGCCTGGCTTCGCATTTCAAAAGTCAAGGATACCGATGCGTTTTCGTACACCCTTACGATTTGCGTTTTTTCCGGCGGGACAAGGTGATCCCGAATCTCGGATTTGACGAATTGCATGGTGAAAGGGTATTCGATTCGATTAGGCGGTTTGGTCCTTACATAAGCGATGATGCGCTGGCCGGTCACATTCTCGACCTGCTTGACAACTCCGAGGTCCCGGTGTTCGTGTTCGCCGTGACCATCGAGGCGCACGGCCCCTGGGACAGGGAGCGTTTCGAGAGCATCGGAATCGAGCGGAAGTCGCTGGGCGTCCCGTCCTGGGCGGACGACGGGTTTGCCGCCTATTTGGCGCATTTGAGGAATACGGACCTTATGCTGGGCCGCCTTGCGGTCGATAGGACGAAAAACAGCCGCCCGCGGGTGGTGGCCATGTACGGCGATCACGTGGGCTGCGTCCCGGAGAACCGATGCCCCGAGCCGGACACGGACTACCTCGTCTGGTCCGGCCTCGAGGCCGGAGCCGCGAGGGAGGACATCGAGGCGGAGAAGATCGGCCAGGTGGTGCTCGAAGTCTGCGGTAAGCATAAAAGGTAATTTGCAGGGATATGTTCAGTCACGTCAAAGTAGCTCAAAATTTCAAAGAGGCGCTGATGGTCCAGATACGGGTCGTCTACGCCCTCATGCTCCGCGAGACCAAGACCGTGTTCGGGCGGAGCAGGTTCGGCTATCTCTGGGTCGTCATACAGACCGCGTTCAACGTGGTGGTCATTTGGGTTATCCGGGAGGTCGTGCATTCCGGCAACATTCCAGGTCTTCCGTTGCCGGTGTTCCTGATATGCGGTTTCACCGTATGGCGCATTTTTTCGGAAACCGTTACCAAGGTCATGATGTCGGTGGAGGCCAACAGTGCGTTGCTCTATTTCTCCAAGGTCCGGTATTTCGACCTTGCCTTGGCGAGGGCGTTGCTCATCACCGCAACCAACCTGGTGGTGTTCATCTTGTTGATGACCATAGCCTATTTGTTGGGATATACGTATCCGATCCTATCCTTATGGCCCTGTTTGTATTCCATAGCAATGCTGTTGCTGCTCGGTATGGGGATAGGGTTGATTTGCTGCGCCATCAGGCGGTATACGGAAAGCATCGGTGTTTTGATTGCAATGATCATGCGTATCGGCGTGTTTATTTCAGGAGTGATGTTCTCTCTGTCGCACTTGCCTCCCAGCATGAAATTCATGATTGATTGGAATCCGATACTTCAGTTGGTGGAATACTCTAGAACCAGTTTTTCCTATTCTTACTCGGGTGGCGAATTTCTTCGTCCCGATTTCGTTTCATTTGTCGTTATCACTACGTTGCTGGGGGGGATGGCATTGGAAGTCATAACTCGAACAAAGACGGATAAGTTGTGATTATCGGGAGGAACATCGTCAAGCGGTACAAGACGCACAAAGGGTACAACACTGTCCTGGATGATATTTCCTTTGTCTTGGAACCGGGTGTGAACGTTGGCTTTCTTGGCCGAAATGGCGCGGGAAAGTCGACCTTGCTGCGCATGCTCGGTGGAGCGGAGTTGCCTACCAGCGGGACCGTGACTCGCGTCGGTACGGTTTCCTGGCCCATCGGTTTTGCAGGCAGCTTCCAGGGCAGCATGACTGGGTTTGAGAACTTGCGTTTTGTCTGTCGCGTCTATGCGGTGGACTATCGGGAAGTCATGGATTTTGTCCTTGAGTTCAGCGATCTTGGCGATTACTTGTATATGCCGGTATCCTCCTACTCATCGGGTATGCGCGCCAAGCTGGCGTTCGGGCTCAGTATGGCCATCAAATTCAATTTCTATCTGATTGACGAGATCACGGCCGTCGGCGATGCCAAGTTCAAGTACAAGTGCAAGTACGAATTTTCTAAAATGAAGAAATACGCGACACTGATCATCGTCTCCCACAACCCGCAAACTATAAGCAGTTATTGTGATCGGGTATTTGTTTTCGACAAAGGGAAGATCGTTAAGTTCGATGATGTGGATAAAGGGCTAGAGTTGTATGAATCTCTTTAATATGATTTGGTTATTGGGAAATAAAAGAGAAACGTCGTGAAGAAAAAAGTACAGATTTTGATCCTCTCATTGTCGCTTCTGCCTGTCGTGTACTTTCTCTTCATAGCCTCCGACATGTATGTGTCCACGGTCAAGTTCGCGGTGAGAGGGCAAAAGGACATGTCGTTGGGCGGCCTTGCCTCCATTCTTGGAGCGGGCGGGTCCAATACGCCGGATTGTTATCTTGTGCAGGAGTATATACAGTCCTTTGACATGTATAAGGCCATTGACGCCAAACTCGACCTCAAGAGTCATTATTCCTCGGATTCTGTCGATTCCATATCCCGAATGGCGACCAACGCCTCCAGTGAAAGACAGCTCGCCTACTGGTTATCGGTGGCGCAGGCCGATTTTGATTCGCAGACCAGCATTCTGACCGTCGACGTGAGAGCGTTCAGTCCCGAAATGGCGAAAGCCATTACGGAAGAGGTCCTCAGCAAAAGCGAAGACCTTATGAACCATCTGAATGATCGTGTGCGCGAGGACAGTTTGAAGCTGGCCTTGAATGAAGTGAAGCTGGCCGAAAAACGCTATTCCGCTTCCAAGACGCAACTTTCGGCGTTCCGGTCCAGGAACCTGGAGCTTGACCCGTCTGCCACCGCCCATTCGCGTATCGGCATCATCGCCAGCCTGGAGTCCCAGATCTCGATGCTGAGCGTGGACTTGGAAACGAAAGAACAGTTTATGAGCACGCACAGCTTCGAAGTGTCTTCCCTCAAGGAAAATATCGCCAAGCTGTCATCCCAGCTAACCAAAGAGAGGGAGCGGCTTACCGGGTCCTCCAACCCCATCATGCTGTCGCAGTTGGAGGAGTACGAAGCGTTACTCCTTGAAAATGAGTTTGCCCGAAATTACTATACGAGTGCGTTGAATGCGTTGGAATCCGCCCGAATCATGAGTGAGAGCAAGACCGTCTACCTGGAGGCGATCCAGAATCCGCAATTGCCCGATGAGGCGTTGTATCCGGAACGAATTTCCTTTTCTATTTTGAGCGTCGTCGTCGTGGCTCTGGGGTATGCCTTGATCCTGTTCATCATAGCGGCCGTTAAAGAGCATATAGGAGTATAATTGATGCGTTGTTTTCCTTTCCTGGCCCTACTTCTTGTCCTGCTTCTCCCCGTCAGCGGGTTGGCGCAAGATACGCATCAGGGGCTGTTCTTGCCTAATTCCGACTCCCTCCAGATCAACAATATGACCATGGGACAACAGAGTGGAGATGCGGAAAGGGGCGATGCCGAGGTCAACTATCCGACGTATGCACCACCCAAACCATTTTCCGGGGTCGAGACAAAAACGACCAAGGGAAGTATTGAGGCAGGGAAAAGTCACCGCACCCTGCATCAGCGGTTCAATGTGATGATGCCCACCGGGCAGGACGTCGCCCCTATGGTCCCGGAGGCAGGACACCCCTTTGAGACCGTGCCGTTCCCCCAACTCCCGGTCTATGGGCAGTCCCTGTTTTCCGGCCACTTTTCCAGCACCTATTATGACGAACGAAATCCGAGCTATCTTATCCGGTACGGCGACCGCATCGGCGTGCGCATCTGGGGCGCGTTCAATTTCGAGCAGGAGGTGATGGTCGACCTGCTTGGCAACATCTTCATTCCGACGGTAGGCCCCATCAAGGTCATGGGCGTCCCCAACGGCAGTCTTTCCAGCGTGGTCATGAAGGCCGTGGAAAACGTCTATCAGAAGGATTACATCAAGAGCTACATCGACCTCCTGACCCCCAACCCGCTCTCGGTGTTCGTCTCAGGGCAGGTGTTGAGGCCCGGGCGGTACGCGGGCGGCGCCACCGATTCGATCCTGTACTTCCTGGATTTGGCGGGCGGCATTGACCCGTTCCGTGGTTCGTACCGGGACATCTCCATCATGCGCAAGAGCAAGGAAGTGGCCGCCCTCGATCTCTACGACTTCATCCGGAACGGGAAGCTCTCGCCGGTCAAGCTGGAGGAGGGCGACGTCATCGTGGTCAGGGAACGTGGCATCAAGGTCGGCGTCAACGGCCAGGTGCGTTTCCAGGCCTGGTTCGAGTTCAACGACCGCTATGCGATGGGTTCGGACATCATGGACTGCGCGTTGCCCATGGCCGGAGTTTCCCATGTGAGTCTTCAGGGCTACAGGAACCGCGAGCCCTTTAAGAAGTATCTGACCCTGGACGAGTTTAAGTACGCCAAGGTCATGGATGAAGACACCGTCGAATTCCTCTCCGACAGTCCCGCGGAAACGATTGTGGTCTATGTGGAGGGCGCCCTTGCGGGCCGGTCCCAGTTCTTCGTCAAGCGGGGCACCCGACTGCACGCCCTGCTGAATTACATCGCGGTGGATAAGACCTACGCAAAACTCGATTCCATCTATCTTAAGCGGATAAGCGTCGCGGAACAGCAGGCTGCGGCCCTTGCGGACTCCCTGTTCCGTTTGCAGCAGAATTCGTTGATCGCCAACTCGCAGACGGCGGGCGAGGCCGAGATCCGGATCAAGGAAGCGGCGCTGATCGACGACTTCGTCAAGCGCGCGGCAAACGCCGAGCAGAAGGGCATCGTCGCCATAGCGAACAAGGGCAAGGTGGAGAACGTGTTTCTTCAGGACGGCGACATCGTGGTCATCCCGCGCGTGACCGACGTGGTGCTCATCACCGGCCAGGTCCTCGCGCCCAACACGGTCGTCTACAACAAGGACTATAAGCTGGAGGACTACCTGAAGCTGGCCGGAGGACTTGAGTTGAGCAGCGATGAGAATCACATCCTCATTTTCAAGCTCAACGGTTTCGTCGAGCAGGTGGCCGATGCCTCCATCGAGCCGGGCGACACCATCATGGCGCTCCCGGTCTACCGCAGCAAGAATCTCGAGTTCGCCAAGGCGCTCACCCAGATATTCTACCAGATCGCCGTGGGCACACGGGCGATCCTCCAAACGGCATTCTAGCTGCCGGGGCCGCTATCGATATGGAGATGGGGTGCGACACAAAACCCGGCGGCATGCTGGCTCAAGGCGTGCGCCTGGCCGCCGCCCGCTGCTGGCCCACCGGCGGGCGGACGGTGCCTCGGGGCGGGACCGCCGGCTCCCTGGGCGGGAATCCCGCCGTGCTGCACTTCAAGGCACATCCGACAGTGCACTATTACCTGCAGAGCCGGTTTCCGTCCGCGCGCTGCGTGGACACCTCGGCAATGGACCCCAACCCGGCGGTCTTTGATGGGGCGAGTTCCGTGGTCGTGGTTCGTCACGCCCGCAAGGACTGGCTCGACCTGCTGGCTGGGTTGCGGGACGACTCCCGGCCAGTGATCCTGTTCATGGACGACGATCTGCCGTCCATCCTGGACGATCCCTTTCTTCCTCTTGCCTACGCCCTGCGTACCTCCCGCAGGTTCGCCGCGACCGCCGGGCGGCTCAACCGGCTCGGTGCGTTCCTCATGGTTTCCACTTCTGGGCTGGCCGACAAATACGGCCTGGATGACTCCGCCGTACTTCCGCCGCTCCCTTCCGATTTCCGCGTCGAAACGTCCCTTTGCGCCGGAGACGGCCCGGTACGGGTCTTCTATCACGGGACCATGTCCCACATACGGGAGATCGCCTGGCTCAGGAACGTCATGCGCCGGGTGCTGGACAGGAACCCGAACGTCCACTTCGAGATTTTCGGTCCGGAGAGGGTCAGGCGGCTGTATGCCGACTTGCCGAGGACTACGGTGCGCCGCCCCTTGGGCTGGGAGGAGTACCGCCGCTACGCCCTGGACTCGTGCCTGGACATCGGCCTTGCGCCCCTGGCGGACACTCCGTTCAACGCCTGCCGGAGCCATGTGAAGTTCTTCGACGTCGCCAGGGCCGGAGGCGTGGGCGTGTACTCCGATACCCCGGTTTTCCGGCGCATCGTGCAGGACGGCGAGAACGGCATCCTGGAGTCCGGCGGCGAGGACGGCTGGGTCGGCGCGGTGTGCGCTCTTGCCGGGGATTCGGCCCTGCGCGAACGGCTTCGGAAGGGCGTTTCCGCGACCATGGCCGGGCTGGCCGGGGGCCATTCATGATCGGTGTCTTTTCTTCGGGAATGGTTGCAATCCCGCATCTTGAGGCGTTCCTCGGGGACGCCGTGCTCGCCCGGCCCACGTCTCCCGAGGGGATCGACGCCGTGGCCGGTTGGGGCCACAAACCCACCGCGGCCAAGGCCCGCAGGCTGGCAGAGGAGTGGGGCAAACCCTACCTCGCGGTGGAGGACGGATTCTTGCGGTCCCTGGGACTCGGCGTGTCCGGCTGCCCGCCGCTGTCCGTGGTGGTCGACGACCTGGGCATTTATTACGACGCCACCAGGCCGTCGCGCCTGGAGCGGCTCATCGTCGAAGGGTGTCCGGAAGAGGACCTTGCACTGGCGAGGCAGGCCATGGAGATCATCCGGCGGGAACGGCTGAGCAAGTACAACCACGCGCCGAAACCGGAGCCGGGACTGTTCGGCGAAGGCGACACCCCGCGCATTCTGCTCGTGGACCAGACCAGGGGCGACGCCTCGGTCGAGTTGGGGCTGGCCGGCCCCGAATCCTTTTCGAGAATGTGCCGGGAGGCGGTCGAAGCCCATCCCGGTGCGCGGTTCTACATCAAGACGCACCCCGACGTGGTGGCGGGAAAGAAGCAGGGCTACCTCTTCCGGGCCGATGTGCCGGGGGCGGAGGTCCTGGGGCGCGACCTGAACCCGCTGTGCGTGCTGGAACACATGGACCACGTCTACACGGTCAGTTCGCAGCTCGGCTTCGAGGCGCTGCTCCTCGGCAAGCGGGTCCACTGTTTCGGTGCTCCCTTCTATTCCGGCTGGGGGCTGACCGAGGATACAGTGGATGTCCCCCGGCGCGCGGCGGCCCGGACCCTGGAAGAGGTGTTCGCGGCCGCATACGTCCGTTATGCGCGGTACGTCAGCCCCTACACGGGCGAGCTGTGCTCCATCCTCGACACCCTCGACACCCTGACTGACCAGATCCGGCATGAGGAGCGCAACCACGGGAACCTGGTTTGCGCGGGGTTCTCCTGGTGGCGGAAGGGGATCGCGCAACATCTTTTCCGTTCCCTGGGCGGGCGCATCGAATTCAGGCGTTCCGGTCCTGCAGCGGCCGCGCGGGCCAGAAAAGGGGGCGGCCGGGTCGTGACCTGGGCGGCCAAGACCCCCGAAGGCACGCACGAGGCGGCGCGGGATCAGGGTGTCTCGGTGCTTTTTGTCGAGGACGGCTTCCTTCGCTCCACCGGTCTGGGGTCCGATTTCCACTACCCGTATTCCCTGTGCCTGGACGGCGGCGGGCCGTACTTCGATCCCAACGGTCCCAACGACCTGGAGACCCTGCTGGCCCGCACTGAGTTCGACGACAGGTTGCTGGCGCGCGCCAGGGCCCTGCGTGAGGCCATTGTCGCCAAGGGGGTCACCAAGTACAATGTCGGGCGCAGGGAAGCCCTGCCCGCCATGGACGCCGGAGGGCGGACCGTGGTCCTCGTCGTGGGCCAGGTGGAGGACGATAAGTCCGTCCTGGCCGGAGGCATGGGCATCCATTCGGACAGGGAGCTTTTGGCCGAGGTCCGGCGCAACCGTCCCGACGCATTCATCGTCTACAAGCCGCACCCGGACGTGGTCAGCGGCAACAGACGGGGCGGCGCCCTCTCGGAGCAGGACGCAAAGCTGTACGACCGCATGGAGTCGTCCGTTTCCCTGTCGGCTTTGTTCGGCGTGATCGACGAACTGCACACCCTGACTTCGCTGTCCGGTTTCGAGGCCCTGATGCGGGACGTTCCGGTCCATACCTACGGCGGCCCGTTCTATGCGGGGTGGGGGCTGACCACGGACAGACACCGGTTTCCGAGACGGGGACGGTCGTTGACCATAGAAAAACTTGTGGCGGGAGCGCTGATCCTGTATCCATCTTATTACGATTGGAGAACGGAGTTGTTTTGCGGCCCGGAAACGGTGCTCATGCGGCTTGCCGCCGGCGGGGAACCCCGCCAGGGGAAACTGCGTAGAAGATGTTGCGTTGTTGTTCAAAAAATGATTAGCTTATTCAGTACGTTGGAGTGAGTTGGTGTATCGCGGTCTTTTCTTGATACTTTTGTGCTTCGTTTTGCCCGCGTGCTCTTCGCTTTCCAGCGATTCCGCGTTGACCGAGGAACAGGTGCAGGCGCCGAAATCGGTGCGCCCTCTGGCCCAGTTTGCGGCCACCGCGAAGGTCAACGCCAGCGATGTGATCAAGGACGAAAAGTACGGTGAACTTACCGTGATTGCTGGAAATTATTATTACTCGGCAGCCGGTGAATGGTGCAGGATGCTCCTGGTCACCCAGGGCTCGTGCTCCTTTGAACTCGTTTTTCGCCGGGTAGGCGAGGACTCCTGGGAGGAAGTGCCTCTGCTTCATGGTTGTGACGATTCACTGGTCATCCCCGGTCCCCAAGGGCAAACACTTCCGTAACGAGCATCACGACGCACCGCGCCCCCTTCGGTTCCCGAAGGCGGAAACGTTGTGTCGAGAACGGTATTCCCTGCGTCCGGTCATTCCGTACGCGCGCACCTGAAACCGGACGAGATCCGATTGCCTCTATAATGTCCCATTTTGTCGATCTCACAGGAAGACAATAAGATGTCGAGGGCCGTTTTCGTCCTCGGGATGCATCGGTCCGGCACGAGCGCCTTCATGCGTCTGCTGGCCGCTTTCGGTGTTTACCTGGGGGACAATCTCATCGAGCCCCAGGAGGACAACCCCAAGGGGTTCTTCGAGGACCGCGCGCTGTTGGATCTGAATTCCGGGCTGTTGGGTTCGGTGGCGGAAAACGGCCGCTACGGGCTGCTGTCCCTCGGGGCCGAGTTCCATGACGAAGAGACCTTCCGCACGGAGCTCAGGGCCTATTTGGAGTCCGCCTATGCGGGGTGTTCCCTGTGGGGATTCAAGGACCCCCGGCTCTGCCTGACCTTCCGCAGTTGGAGGGACGTCCTGCGGGATCTCGGCGTGTCCCATTCCTTCCTCGTCCCGGTGCGCAACCCCCTGGAGGTCGCCCAGTCCTTGCAGAAACGGGAAGGATGGCCCATCGGGTTCGGGCTGACCACCTGGTTCCTGTACATGTTTTCCGCCCTCGAATACGCGGCTGCGGCTCCGTCCTGTTTCGTCGCGTTCAAGGACCTCTTCGGCGACGTGCGGGGGGTCATGGAGCGCGTGGGCCGGTTCCTCGGCGAGGACTGCCTGGCGCACGGCGAGGCCCTCGACGCCTTTGAGGGCGAGTTTCTCGACGCCGGGCTCTATCGCAACCGCGACGACGACGCGCAGCTTGAGGCCAACTGTCGGGGGATGGAATCCATCCCGGATTTTTTCGCCTCGTTGATGGGGTTCTGCGCCGATGGGACCGTTGGGCCTGAAGCCATCCGCGAACTCCTCGGGCGGCACCGCGAAGCCTTCGCCTCCCTGGCATCCTCCATTGCGGGCAGCGCACCCGACTACCTGCGTGCGGAGATGCACGAGAACAGCCTGACGCTCAAAAAGTACGTGAACGCCCTGGAAGACTGCTCCGGCGCCCTGGCGGAAAACGTCAAGGCGCATGAAGTTTGCAAAGAGAACTACGCGAAGCTCCAGAGGCGATACGAGGACGCGGCCCAGGCCCTCGAAGAGAGCCGGCAGGCCTTATTCGACAGCCAGGACGCCCTGCAGGACGCGCACTTGGTCATCGCAGAGCGTGATGCGACCATCCGTCTGGAGCAGCAACAGTTGGCGGAGATCAAGCGGTCCAAGGCATGGCGCTTTCTGCGGTTCATGGCCAAGTTCGGTGCGCGAGCCGGGGTTGTGGGCAAGAGCGGAAGGAATTTGCGCAAGGGCATGGAGCGGGTGGAGCAGATGCGGGCCTACAAGCGGGCCAAGGCCGCCCATGCCCTGAGCGCCGCCGTGGATGCGGCCGGACGCGAGGAGATCCGGGCCGTAGAAGCGCTGCGCGAGCAATCGCGGCGCGGACGGCATGTGGTCTTCATGGACTATGATTTTCCGGAGTTCGACGCCCATGCCGGGGGAAGGCACTCCTGGCTCTACGTCAAGCTCCTGGCGGACCTCGGGTTCGCCGTGACCTTCCTGGCCCAGGGGGACGAGGGGAAACTCTACATCAAACACCTGGAGTCCATCGGGGTCCACGTCCCGGACCGCTCCTTCTTCATGGGCGCGTCCTGGGGCAACTGGCTGTACATGTGCCGCGAGGAGATCAATTTCGTGGTCGCAAGCCGTCCGTTCCCTTCGGTCAAGTACGTCGGCCTGATTCGGGACCTCATGCGCGTTCCGCTGATCTATTTCGCTCACGACCTGCATTTCCTGCGTCTGGGCCGCCAGCAGGAGCAGACCGGCGACGTCTGCGAAGGCGAGATCTCCCGGTGCCGGACCGCCGAGGACAAGCTCATCCGCAGGTGCAGCCATATGCTCACCCCCAGCACCTTTGAAGTGGAGTACGTGGCCGAACATTTCGGCAAGCAGGAAGCCACGGCCATCCCGGTCTTCTTCTACGATGATGAGATGCTTGCCGGACATGAAGGCGAGAAAGAGTCCGGCAGTCTGTTGTTCGTGGGTTCTTTCGAGCACGCGCCCAACAGGGCGGCGCTGGTCTGGTTTGTGGAAAAGGTGCTCCCGCTGATCGTCGAGCGGCATGGCGACGCGATCCTGAGCATCATCGGCAGCAAGCCCCCGGAACATTGGGGCCTCGGTGAGCATGTGAGGCTGTTGGGCCGCGTGTCCGAGGAGGAACTCGAACAGGCGTACAGGAAGAGCAGGGTGGCCATCGCCCCCCTACTTTTCGGCGCGGGCGTCAAGGGCAAGGTCATCGAGAGCATGGCCATGAACTGCCCCGTGGTCGGCACGACCATCGCATTCGAGGGCATACCGGCGGGCGAAATGATCGTCCCGGTGGATTCCCCCGAGCAGTTCGCCGACCGCGTGTCCCATTACCTGGATATGGATGACGCCGGATACCGCTCCGTGCAGGCGGGGCTTCGGCAATACATGAAGCAGTATTTCTCTGAAGATACTGCAAAAGCACTCATGGAGAAGGTTGTCTCCTCGGTGGATACTGATGATTAGAGTCTATTCCTCGTTTACCAAGGCATATCTTCCCAAGGCCCGGACCTTGGCGAAATCCCTCAAGGCGCTGCACCCCGACTGGGTTTTTCACGCGGTGTTCTCCGACTCCCTGCCCGAAGACTTCGATCTGGACGCGGAGCCCTTCGACGAGATGCTCGGCATGACCGACATCGGCATCGAGGACGCCGAGTGCTGGGCCTTCAGACATACGGTGGTGGAGCTGTGCACGGCGGTCAAGGGCGCGGCGCTGCGGCATCTTCTGTCTCTGCCGGACACCGACTGCGTCTTCTACATCGACCCCGACATCATGATCCTGAACAGCATGGAACCGCTGGTGGACATGTTCGAGGGGGCGTCGATCCTGCTCACCCCGCACATGCTCGAACCGGAAGAGGAGAGCCGGCTGATCGAGGGCAACGAGGTCCGGGCCACGCTGGCGCACGGCACCTTCAACCTCGGCTTCGTGGGCGTGAGCGCGTGCGAGGAGGGCAAGGCGTTCGCCCGCTGGTGGAACCGCAGGCTCCTGGAATTCTGCTACGACGACGTCCCGAACGGCCTGTTCACCGACCAGCGGTGGTGCGACCTGGTGCCGTCCTTCTTCCCGGGATACAAGATCGTCCGCGATCCGGGCTACAACGTGGCCACCTGGAACATCGACAAGCGGCCGGTCACGCGCGGGGAGGATGGCAGGTACCGCGTGGGCGACGTGCCGCTCCGGTTCTATCATTTCACCGGCTACGACGCCCGGTGGAACTACCGGCACCTCCTGCTCAAGCATGCCGAGCGGTACCCTGCGGCCAAGGAATTGTGGGACGAGTATGCTCTGGCCCTTGAGGAAAACGGCCAGAACGACGAGAAGCTCAAGCACTGGAAGTACGATTGGTTCGCCGACGGGCACAAGATCACGCCCGAGTGCCGCCGCCACTACCGCGACAACGACAATGCGCGGAAGGATTTTCCCGATCCCTATTCCGGGAAATACAGGGAGCACTGCGCGGCCATGGGGTTCTTGGGGGGCAAGCGCGGGGAGTCCATCATCGAGCACCTGGGGTACACGGGGCAGCAGATTCGGTATCTGTTTGTGTTGTTGTATCGCCGGCTTCTGAAAGGCAAGTGATGAGACGGATGTGTAGACGGACAGTCGGGGGAACGCGCCGTATTTGGCCGGGGACGGGAGACAGGGTATGAGCAGGACGCTCTATTTGCATTTAGGGACGCACAAAACAGGGTCCACCACCATTCAGCAACATTTGCACGCCAATGCGGAGATTCTCGCCAAGGCTGGCGTCCTGTATCCGTCCATCTTGCAGGACATCAGCGAATCCCATCGCTTCAATCACCACAATTTTGGGTTCGCGCTGATAGGCTTCGACCCCGGACGCATGCCCGAGGAACTCGACCGGCGCATCCGCGAAAGGGGCCGGAAAACCCTGCTTGAGGATGCTGCCAAAGCGGCCATCGCCGAGTTGGAGTCGCGCGGCCTGCATGAGATGATTCTGTCGTCCGAGGTGATCTGCGAACCGTTCTGCGGCCAGGTGGCGTTCCCTGAGGCCCTTGCGGAACTGAAGCGGTTGTTCGACGGTTTCACCATCGTCCCGGTAATCTATCTCCGTTCGCAGCACAGTTGGACGGAATCCTGGTACAAGTGGAACATGAGGGGCGGCAATTTCGCGCCCTTTGACGAGTGGTACCGGAATCTGGATCCCAATTGGCTGGACTACGAGCGCTTGCTGACACAACTCGCGGAAACCTTCGGCCAGGAGAACGTGAGGCCCCGGGTGTTTGAACGGAAGGAGCTCAAAGACCCGTTGTTTGCCGATTTTCTGGAAACGATAAACCATGGCGACGTGGAGTTCTCCCCGCTGGAGTCCGCCAACGAAAGCTTTAGTTGGGAGGTCCTGCGCTACCAGAGGGTGGTTAACGAGGCACTGAAGGCCCACAAGGTCACCCGACCGGACTATTTCAACATGACTGTGGCGCTTATGGGCTGGGACAAGTCCCTGACCGTGGAAGGGAAGCGCGGCCTTTTCCCATATTCGCTTTTGTCGCGAATTCACGCCGATTTTCAGGAGCCCAACAGGAAGCTGGCCGAGCGGTACTTCGGCAAGACCGACGACCTGTTCTCTCCGCCGGTGGAAGTCGAGCACATGGATTTCGAGGTCATGGACAAAGCGGCTGTAAAGAAGCAGGTCAACGAGTGGCTGTCGATCGGGAAGCCAAGACAATTCAATGGGTTCGATCTTGAAAGCGCCTGCGGTTACAGGCGAAGATCAACCTTCTTCGATGAGTTCCGGTTGCTGCTTGAGGGACGGGACGGGGATTCGGCCGTGGCCTTCGAGGCCCAGCTCTCACAGCCTTTGAGCGTTGAGGACGTGACCCTCGGAGGAAAGACGCAGCGGCTTGAATACCCTGCCAAAGATATCCCTCCCATCAAGGCCGAGCTGCTTGAAAACGCACGCATTCAGTTCCGGTCGAGGCCGCTTGCGGAGCACGTCCGTAAGAGGTTTTGTATCTTCGGCGGCGACAGGCGGCTGGTCGAGAACAGCCTGATTACCGTTGCCGACGGCTACGACGAGAATCTGCATCCCTGCCACAGGCTGGAAGAACCTGGCGTCACCTATGTTTTTTTGGGCGAAATGCTCATGCATTATGGACACATGCTCTTGGAAAGTTGCGCAAGAACATGGATTTTGAATTATGTCCGAAAGGTGCGGGGGACGCGGGTGGAACTTGTGTTTCTGACCTCGGCCAAGCGCCGGAACGCCGTGGACGCGGTGCTGAAGCTGATGAAGGAGATCGCTCCCGTGCACATGTTGCCCATGGGTTGCCCCTGCTTCCACTTCTCCAGGCTCGTGGTGCCGACCCCCATGTTCGTGGAGGTCGGCGGCTACTGCCATCCCGCATACGCCGGGGTGCTCCAGCGGTTGCTCGCTCCCCTGGCCGAGCACACGATCAAGGCGGACAAGATTTACCTCTCGCGGAGAAAGCTTGGGAAAACACAGCGTTACCTGATTAACGAAGGCGAGGTGGAGAAGATCTTCACCGACCACGGCTACGAGATCATCCATCCCCAGGAATTGGGATTCGCAGAGCAAATCGGCCTCTATGGCCGTGTTCGGGCCATCGCCGGGGTGGAAGGCTCGGCGATCCATAATTCACTGCTTGCCGGACGGTGCCGCCACTTGACTATTCTGAACGTGCATCACCCCGATCCCATGGTCTGGCATCGTCAGCAACTGAGCATCTGCCTTGGGATGCATCTGGGCACGACCGTTATTCGGACGCATCCGGCCTTCGAGATCGAGGATTGCCTGATCCGAAAGGTGCCAGTGGTCACGGATTTGGCTGTTGTTCGCCAGACGTTGATCGGCGGGCGGCCGGACGATTTGCGCGACCCCAAAGACAATGTCTACGACAAGGCCCGGCTTATGCCTATGGTGGCTTCGTTCTTCAACGAAACGGAAGATCCCGTGAACGGCGAATTTTACGGCCGCCTGGCGAAGGGCGATTTCCGCAGCGCCTTCCGGTACGCCTTGAAGGTGCCGGGAAAAATACGACAAGTAAAGCTGCGCGGGGAGTCGATTTTGGGCAGATGGTGCCGTTCAACGCTCGTCTTTGCCCTGCGGAAGATTTGCGGTATGCGCAAGTACTTTTGCAGCGAATAAAGGGAGGGTGTTTTGAAGATAGGTGTTCTGGGAACGTCCAACTCCATTTTGAAAAATGGGTGGGTTCCCACCTTGGAGTCAATTTCCGCGCCCGAGGATACCGTTCTCAATTATTCGTGTGGCGCGAATTGCTCGGCTTATGGCCTCTTTGCGTTGGACCACTTCGAGATCCTTGATAAAGTGGACTCTCTGGTCATTGATTTCACGCTGAACGATCAAAGCTTCTGTGATGCCGGGGTCCTTCAATACGGCGAGGTTGAGTCGTACTACTATAATCTGGTCAAACGGGTTTGCGAATCCGGGGTCGAGCCGGTAGCCCTTCTTTTTTTCAACCAGAAATATCTCAGCAGAGACTCCTTCCCCGTCCGGGAGATGCACCTCGACATCTGCCGTCATTTCGGCGTTGAGGTTATCGACCTCTTCAGCATCGTCCAACTCCTGACTGCCGACCACAATCCAAATACCATGCTGGCCAGATCTGAGGTAATCTGAGTTGAACACAAACAATTCA